>CAYMAS010000023.1:0-48027 GCA_964388485.1 uncultured Tepidisphaerales bacterium
GAACCCCGACTAACTGGACCAGAACCAGTCGTGCTACCGTTACACCAAGGGCCAGTTGGCGGTGGGCAAGGCCACTGTAGTCACTGTTCCAGCGGCTCGGCGAGGCGACGGCGGAAGGTGTCGACCTCGTTCTCAAGGCCGTCGGCTGGGGCGGGATACTCGCTCTTGGCTGCTCTAAGCGTGTCGCGGACGAGGCCGGTGACGAGGTAGTCGCGATACCACTTCTGGTCGGCCGGGATCGCGTACCACGGGGCGGCCTTGGTACTCGTGGCGCTGAGGGCGTCGCGAAAGGCCGCTTGGTAGTCGTGCCAGCGTTCGCGTTCGTCAAGGTCCGCGGCGGAGAACTTCCACCACTTGCGGGGATCGTCGAGCCGGTCGATAAACCGTTCCGCCTGCTCCTCGGGCGAGAGGTTCAAAAAGATCTTGAGGACGATTGTGTTCTCGGCTGCGAGCATCGACTCAAAGTGCGCGATCTGTTCGTACCGCTTCGACCAAATCTTCTTCGGGACGATGTTCTTGACGCGTTCGACCAGCACCGCCTCGTAGTGGCTGCGGTTGTGAACAGAGATCATGCCGCCCCTGGGGCAGCGTTGGTGGTGGCGCCAGAGGAAGTCGTGGGACATCTCCAACTCGGTCGGCTTCTTGAATGACCAGACGCGCACGCCCGCTGGGTTCATTTCGCCGAAGCAGCGGCGGACGGTCGAGTCCTTGCCGCCCGCGTCGATGGCCTGCAGGAGGACGAGCAGCGACTTGGACCCGTCAGCGTAAAACTTGTTCTGGAGCTCCTGAAGCGCTTCGACGTGCTCCCTTGTCTCAGCTTTGGCGGCATCCTTGTCGAGCTTCGCGTCACTGGCATCGGTGGGAAGATTCAGCTTGAACGACTTGTCAGGCTTGCCCGGCTGCTTGGCGTAAGGAACGCGGAACGTTTCGGCGGGCTTGAACGGCATCGGCGGAGGCTAACCTGCGGACGATGAAGCTGTATACCCGCACCGGCGATGACGGCACCACCGGTCTCATCGGCGGCCACCGCGTCGGCAAGGACGACCTCCGACTCGACGCTTACGGCACGGTGGACGAGCTCAACGCCCTGCTCGGTCTGGCCGCTTCGACGGGCGGCGACCTGCCGCTGATCGCGCAGGTGCAAAGCGACCTCTTCGCCATCGGCAGTCACCTGGCGGCGCCGAGTGGTGGGACAGAGAACATCAAGCTACCGACGCTGCCGGACGCGTCGCGGCTGGAACGGGAAATCGACAGCTTCGACGAGAAGCTGCCGCCGCTGACGTCGTTTATTCTGCCGGGCGGAAGCGAGTTGGCGAGTCGTCTGCACGTGGCACGGTGCGTCTGCCGAAGGGCCGAACGGGCCTGTGTCGCACTCGCTCGTCATGACGCGGTCGCCGGGGTTCCGGACGAGGTGGTGACGTTTTTGAACAGGCTCAGCGACTGGCTCTTTGCGCGGGCGCGGCTGGCGAACGCGGAGGCTGGCGTGGCGGACGTGCCGTGGCATGCGGACTCCGCGAGCTCTGGAGACGATCTAGGCTGATGATGACGCTCGCGCGTCGGAGCGGGTTGGCTGGCGAGGGGTTCATCTGCTTTTGTGCTTGCATTGCGTGAAGTGTCCGGTAACCTGCCGGCGAAGCCGCGTCGCCCGTCACCACCGGGTCCTTGGAGAGAACTGCTGATTTTGCTTTACAACCTGAAGTCTCTGCCGCCGTCGTGCGTTTCACGGTCGGCCGAACTTCGACATTCTGCGTCCGTCTGGACGCTGGGAGATTTAGAGATATGAATCCGATCAAGTTTGCTGCCGCTGCCGCGGCGTTGTCGCTCGTCGCCGCCAGTGGCGCTTCCGCTCAGATCATGGTCGATGACGACCTGGGCACACTGTCGCTCGGCTCGACCGTTAGCCGCTCCGGCACGACCGTCGGCGCCACCAACGACGCCAGCAACTACCTTAACGCCAACGACGCGCTCATCTGGGGCGGCGATCTGGTGTACGAACTCGATCTTGCGAGTTCGGGCCTTCTGTCGCTGACGAGCGACGACGACAATGCCGCACCGGGCGACCTCGACTTTTTCCTTCTGACCGGGCTCTCGGTCGTGGCCGGCGAGGCACAGGACGTGTTCGGCGGTCAGTTCGGTCCGCTGATCGAGACGAGCGGCGACTTCGGCTTCGTTCCAGCCGGCACCTACTTCCTTGCGGTCGACTCCTTCCTCGGCGACGGCACGGTCGACGGCGAGGGCGCCTTCTCGTTCGACCTGACCCTCAGCGAGTTCATCCCGCCGACCCCGCCGCCGGCGACGGACGTCGTCCTCGACGCCGCGGGTAGCGTCAGCACGAGCGTTGCCGCCGACGAGATTCTGTTCTACGAGTTCGTCTTCGACGGCACGACCGGCACGATCGACACCTTCGGCAGCGACTTCGACACCGAACTCGGCTTGTTCGATGTCAGCGGTGCCCTCGTCGCCAACAACGACGATGCGGGCGGCACGCTTCAGAGCGAGCTGATCCTCGACGGCTTCGCGGCCGGCACCTACTACCTCGCGGTGGGCGGCTTCAACACCGAGTTCGACGACGGCTTCTCGGCGGTTCCCGGGGCCTTCGGTTCCGACGGTGGCAGCCTGATCCTCAACGGCGTGGTCATTCCCGAGCCGACGAGCCTCGCGCTCCTGGGCATGGGCGGCCTCGCCGCCCTGCGTCGTCGTCGCGCCTGAGGCGTGATCGTCGGATGATTCCTCAGACGCCCCGCCGGCTTCCGGCGGGGCGTCTTCGTGTTCAACGGGTACACTCGCCTCGTGACGCCTGCAGCGGACGCAACTTCCCCCGGCACGGCTAAGCGGCCGCCGAGGCGGGCGTGCTTCCGCACCCGTGTCGACCGCGAGTTGCACGCGCCGATGGTGCTGCTGTCGATCGCCTTCATCGTGGTGATGACCGTCGCCCTGCCGCACAGCTTCACGACGATCGAAGACGGCCCGGGCGTTATCGCGGTGGCGGACCAGGTGACGGACGGACTCGTTGAAGAGGATCTGACGAAGATCAAGCCAGGCCCGCTGGAGCGGTCGCAGGATCTGTCGATGGTCGCTCGACTGACGCTGGTCGTGCTGGCACTGCCTTTTTGGATCGAGTCGTTGGCACGTTTGGTCTGGATCGAGCGAGGCAAGCAAAGTCGGGCACCCAGGCGTCGAGCAGCCCATCTCATAGCAGTCGCTCTGGCCCCGCCGCTGCGGGCGACGCTGGCCCCGGTGACGATGATCGACTGGAACTGGCTGCCGGGCCTGGGCTGGCGGCGGACGACGCGGGAGCTGGCGCGGTTCTGTCAAAGAAAGCTCGGCGGCCCCATGCTGCTGATCGCCCTGCTGATATTGCCGGTGCTCTTGATTCAGATGCTGTTCGACGACCTCGTCCAGCAGTATCAGCTCCTAGCCCTGAGCCTCGACATCGCGATTCGGCTGATCTGGCTCGCGTTCACCGTCGAGTTTCTCGTGGTACTGAGCGTCACGCCACGCAAGCTCGAGTACGCGACGCGGCACTGGGTGGACCTGTTCATCATCCTGCTGCCGTTCCTGGCCTTTGCTCGCACGCTGCGACTCGTCCGCCTGGGCCAGCTGATGCGGACGGGGCAGATGACCAAGCTCGCCAGCACCTACCGCCTGCGCGGCTTGGCGTTGAAGGTGATGCAGGCGATCTTGATGCTGCGCGTTCTCGAGACCGTCAGCGGCTCGATGGCCAAGCGGCGGATCGCGAAGATTGATGAGACAATTCTGCGGCGTAGGGAGGAGATCGCGGATCTGGAACAGGAGCGGCTGGAGCTGCGGATGGACCTCGCCAAGCGGCTCCGCGAACGCCGGGCCGCGAAGCGGGCGAAGGCGGCTGGTCGAACCAAAGCCGTTTCACGTTCGGTGCGACCCGAGCCCGCCGTCGCGGGTGCATGATGCAGGCGGCGAAGCACCGGGGCTTCTGCCGCAGGAACCTTAACCTGAACGAACCGACCATGTGCAACAAGCTTCACTTGTCGTTCCTTTCGACCTGCCTGATGGCTACCTCCTTCGCCGCGGCGGAGCCGACCACACGACCAGTCGACGCTGCCGACGTTGCGGGTGCCGCACAGGAGGCTCTGCGTGACGCGCTGGAGCAGAATCTGCTCCGGCACAGGGCTGAGACGCAGGAAGATGTCGACCGGTTGATGAATCGGCTTCGGGCATTGGACGCTCTCGTAGAGCAGCGAAGCAACCGCATGTCGGTGCAACTCGAAGAGGCGACTTATCTGGGAGTCGCGGCACAACCCGCACCGGCACCGGTCCGAGAGCGGCACGGCTTGGTCGACGGGTTCGGGCTCATGTTGATTCGAGTGGCCGAAGACTCACCGGCGGCGATGGCAGGGCTGCAGGAGGGTGATGTTCTGATGCGGCTGTGGGATCAGCACCTGATCAACTTCCCGCAGCTCGCCGCACTCGTCCGCAGCTACGAGCCGGGCGACGAGATCGTCCTGCACGTTGTCCGCGATGGCGTCGAGCGGCGGGTCGAGGTGAAGCTTGGCACCGGCAAGGTCATGCCGCTGTCGGCCCTCGATTCCCGCGACCTTCTGCCGCCGCTGCCGCTGAAGTTCGATCCGGCCCGGCCGCTGCCGTTCGAGATCGACAACGCTCGCCTGCCCTTCTTCGACCGACTCCAGAACGAGCCCGGCTTGCGCGGCATCGTGGAGCGACACGATGAAGAGGGTTCAGCGGCGGTCGCCACGATGGCCGACGGTTCCCGGTCGCTGATGGTCGCCGATTCGGAAGGAAAATTGATCTACGACGGCCCGTGGCCCACACCTGAGTCGTTGGAGACGCTGCAGGACGACGGCGTCGACGTCGACCTGCTCCGCAGAAGGATGGAGCAGCTGGATACAACGCGTTCTGGCGAATCGGAACAACTAGAGTTGTAGCAGATCTCGCTTCAAGCAACCGGTCCGGCCGCGCCAAGCAAGTTGACGCGGTTCGGGCGTTGTTCACGCGCTACGCTGCTCCCCATGGCCGACGGAGCGAGCGAACTGCTGGAAGGACTCACCCCCGAGCAACGCCGGGCGGTGACGACGACGGAGGGGCCGCTGCTCATCCTCGCGGCCGCCGGTTCGGGCAAGACGCGGGTGCTGACGCGGCGCGTCGCCTACCTCGTGCATCAAGGCGTCGAGCCGTCGAGCGTCCTGGCGATCACGTTCACGAACAAGGCCGCGGGCGAGATGCGGGAACGCGTCCGGCCGCTGGTCGAAGCCAAATGCCGCATGGGCCGGGACATCGGCCGACTCGAAACGCGTGGCCCGCTGCTCTGCACGTTCCACTCGCTCTGCCTGCGCATCCTCCGCCACTACGGCGACATCCTGGGCGTCCCCAAGAACTTCAATATCTACGACTCGGGCGACCAGGGCCGGCTGATGAAGCAGGCGCTCAAGGAGCTCGACGTCTCGTCGACCAACTTCCCGCCGGCGAAGGTCTTGTCGATGATCTCCAACGCCAAGAACGCCCTCGCGTCGGCCGAGGAGTTCGCCAGCGCCGCCAGCGACTTCTACCAACGTACCGTCGCCCGGGCCTACATCAAGTACGAGGACCTGCTCCGCCAGAACGAGGCCCTCGACTTCGACGACCTCCTGCTCCGCGTCGTGCAGGGCCTTCGTGATCGGCCCGAGATTCTGCGGGAGCTTCAGGAGCGTTTCGCGTACCTCCACATCGACGAGTATCAGGACACGAACCGCGTCCAGTACGTCCTCGCCCACGTGCTCGCGGAGCGGCACCAAAACCTCTGCGTCGTCGGCGATCCCGACCAGTCGATCTACGCCTGGCGCGGGGCGGACCTGCGGAACATCCTGGACTTCGAGAACGACTACCCCAAGGCGACGATCGTCAAGCTGGAGATCAACTACCGCTCCACCGCCACCATCCTCAAGGCGGCGGACAAGCTCATCAAGAACAACGTCGAACGCAAGGACAAGGGCCTCATCGCCCACGCCGGCGAAGGCGAGAAGATCACGGTCCTCGCCTGCCAGGACGAGCAGGACGAAGCCCGCGAGGTCACCGAACGCCTCATCGCCGCCAACAAGAACGGCCGGGCATGGAGCGACATGGCGATCTTCTACCGCATGAACAGCCTGTCGCGTGTCATCGAGACCGCCCTGCGTCGCGAGAAGGTGCCCTACCAGATCGCCCGCGGCACCGAGTTCTACAACCGCAAGGAGATCAAGGACCTCATCGCTTACCTGCGGACGATCAACAACCCCAACGACGAGATCAGCCTCAAGCGGATCGTCAACACCCCCACCCGCGGCATCGGCGACACGAGTATCAAGACCATCGAAGCCTTCGCCCTTATGAATGGCATCGGCCTGTGGGAGGCGATGCAACGCGTCGACGAGATCGACAAGGTCAGCGCCCGCGGCAAGACGGCGATCTCGCAGTTCGTCGAGCGGGTCCACATCTGGCAACGCCACGCCGCCAAGGCCGCGACCGGTGAGCTGCCGCCGGACATGCCGATGGGCGATGACTTGTTCGTCGACTCGACGCCCGGCGACGACGGCAAAGATGTCACGCTGGCGGACCTCGTGACGAAGGTCATCCGCACGAGCGGGCTCGAGAAGTTCTACACGCAGCCCGGCGACGACGAGCAGCCGCAGGTCGAGAACATGAACGAGCTCGTCAACGCCGCCGCCGAGTACGAGGAGGGTCGCCGCGAGGAAGATCAGCCCGCCAACCTCGGCGACTTCCTTCAGCAGATCGCCCTCGTCAGCGACACCGACCGCTTCGAAGGCAACGGCGGCGCGGTGACGCTCATGACCTTGCACGCCGCGAAGGGTTTGGAGTTCCCGCTGGTCGCGATGCTCGGACTCGAAGAGGGATGTCTGCCCCACAGCCGCGCCCGCGACTCGGCCGCGGAGTTGGAAGAAGAACGCCGCCTCGCCTTCGTCGGCATTACGCGGGCACAGGAAGAGCTGATGCTCAGCCGTGCCCAGCACCGCACGATGCGCGGCGTCCGCGAGCGGACGGTGCCCTCGCCATTTCTAAAGGAACTGCCGGACGACACCATCGAAGAAGTCGACCGCACCGGCCTCGCCGGCCTGCCGGCGTCAAGCAGCTACGAAGCGGCCGACGACCTCACCGCCCGCTTCCGCGTCGGCATGAAGGTTCGCCACACTGCGCTGGGCATCGGCAAAGTCGCGGAGTTATCTCCCGGCCGCACCGCCAAGATCGTCATCGACTTCGCCCGCGGCGGGCGTAAGACCCTCGTTCTCGACATCGCCGCCCCCAAGCTGGCCCCGGCCGATTGACGCGCTTGCGGGACATCAGGCACTGTCTCGACCCTCGGAAGTGACGTTATAAAAGCGTAACGTCGTGGACGATCGTTTGCAGCGCACCCCCCGCTCGCGACGCGCGGGCGGAGATCATGGAATCAGACCCCGTTAGATCCGTCCTCGCGATGCTGGCCTGAGGTAGTCACGGAGCCCCTGCAGTCTTGGTTGACCCTTGAGCGGCGACGTCAGCTACGCCTACATCATTAACGGAGCTGAGGACGGCAGCGACTCCGCCAACGTGCCGGATCGGCCCGGCTGCACCATTTGCGGCCAAACGATCCTAGAAGCCTGCTAGAACATCATTTAGGCCGTGCATCTTTAGATCGTTGCGACGTCGGAGCACGAAGAACATCTGTTGCCGCCGTCACCCGCCATCTCGATCGACGTCGCAGCAGCTCGATGCGACTCTCAGAACGCTCTTCGGCCTGCCGCGCCTTCTCGTTCGCCTGCAGTGACGGAGACTGGAGCCTGAAGAAGTTACCGTCTCCCCCAATCCTCTTGATCCGTACGACCTGTTCTGGTACAACGTTGCGATGTTGCTGCTGGTATGGGCGGTGTTCGCTCGATCTATCGGCAACGAGTTCGTTCTCAGGAGGAACACCATGAGGCTTTCACAATCCTTAAACGCCCGTCGCCCTTCCGGTGGCTTCACGCTCGTCGAGCTACTGGTTGTCATCGGCATCATCGCGTTGCTCGTCTCGATTCTGCTGCCGACGCTTTCGAAGGCTCGAGCCTCGGCCATACGTACCAATTGCGCATCAAATATGCGGCAAATTGGTACAGGAGCCCACCTGTTCGCCAACGACAATGACTTTCGACTGCCGTATGCACAAGCTTGGATGGAATCCTGGTTCCCGTCCTACATCCAGCTAGCCGACTATCACCAGCTGAACACGGACTACGAGCTGCCGCATGAGATCTTCAATTGCCCTGCGGTGGAGGTGAGAGCGGGCGTCGCGGACTACGGGGTCACGTTCAACTTTGACAATCAATACGATCGGGAGTGGGAATTGGCGGATCAGCGTGTCACAGGAACCGGCCCCTACGCGGGACAGGCACTGCCCAAGGAAGCGCGACTCACGATGCAGCCGAGTTCTACAGCCGCCTGGCGAGATAACCGCAGCTTCGAAGGGGACTCGTCGGCTGGTAACGGGTGGAAAGGTGGCTACATCAACGGCACCGCTTATGCTGATATGGGCAGCTATTACTATCTTGGCGGATTTCCCAAAGGTGCACCAATCAACGACTACCCAAAGTATTCCGTCTCCAAGCTCATCGACAAGACGGCTGTTGAACTCGGTGACGACGACACGCCGGTGCTCCTGGTCGATCGAACCAGCTTCCAATACGACGGTACGACAGCGAAAACGACCTCCAACGGTCACAGTGATGAGGATTGGACGGTCGATCCTACGACCGTCACGTCCGGCACGCTCAACAACGGGCACCCTTATCGCGAGGTAGAAGGTTTTGACGGCGACCGTCCCTCTGCCAACGTGCTGAGGCTGGATACCAGCGTCATCTATCGACCTGTGAACCCCCGTAGCTGGCGTACGAACGGCCCGGACGACGATTATGTCATGTTCTTCTACTAAGTCGGCTTGATCGCACGTTGTAGCGAAGTTCATCGAGGTTCCATCATCCATATTGAATTCGGTGGCACGGGTCTTTGCAGACGGCGATGCTGGCCGTCGGGTCAGTGTTGCCACTTCGGGAGGTGGCGTGGGAGACGCTCGTGAACGGTAGAACTTCTTAGTGGCGGCGGCTCTTTCGGAACTAGGAGAAAGGCGAGCAACCGTGAAGCTCTTGACGGTCTTGCTTGCCGTTCTGTACGATGTTCCAATATGATGATGCGTTCGCCCTCCTTTCTCATTGCCGTCGCATCCGGCTTCATCGCCAGCATGCCTAATGCTGCTCAGGCTCAATTCGAGCCGATCAACTTCCAGTTCGTCGTAGATCCTGCAACGGGAGAGGCGTTCGTTAACAGCAACGTTCAATTTGCTGGTTTCCAGTTGATGAGCCCTCGGGAGGATTTCAGGCCGGAGAATCTGCCGTACCTCGATGGTTCTGCTGAGAGCGGCGTCATGACCATCGGCGGGACGCTGCTTGGCGTGCTGGTGGCGGAACCCAGCCACATTGCAGCAGCGTCAATCAGTGCGAGCGTCGGCCCAGGTTTCTACGACATTGGCAGCATCTTCCCCGACGACCTGGTCCGCCGGGGGCCCGCGATCTACTCTTACTCGGCCATCGGCATCGGAGATGACGGCCGGGGGTTCATCATTTCCGACGATTTCATCGTCTGGCCCGAACCCGCTCATGCGACGGTGCTGGGTGCGTTCGCAGTCGTCCTGACGCGGCGACGGGCGAGATCAGCCGGCGCTTGACGCGGTGCGTCGCCGAGGCCGCCAGAGCAAGGTCTTGTCAAAAAAGCGGCCCTAGTCCGCGAATCGGCGAGATCGTTCAGAACCATGACGCCGCGTGCTGTTCGGCGTCTGGTTTCGTTACCTCGATGATCGTTCTACCAACCTTAACCGACCAAACCTTGCACGCCGATGACCCCTGGCCGCGGCGGGTGGTGGGATCAGGATGATGCGAACTCGGCGGCGCGGGCGGCGTTGAGATCGCCTTCGGATTGCCCGGGATCGAACGACTTCATCGCTGCGTCGATCTCGTCGCGGACCCGACGGAAGACAGCGAGGATCTCGTCATCCGTGCCGGTGGCATCGGCGGGGTCGTCGAACGGCAGATAGTGCCGGGTGGCCGCACCGGGCCAGACGCGGGGGCAAGTGCCCTTGGCCCGGTCGCAGACAATGACAAGGTGCCGGACCGGCACGTGACCGAGGAAGTCGCCCGACTGCTGCGGGACGGCGTTGGACAGGTCGATGCCAACCTCCTTCATGACCTCAATCGCCCGTGGATGAACAGCCTCGGCGGGCTGGGTGCCGCCGGAGCGAACGGCGAAGCGATTTCCGTGATATTTCCTTAGAAAGCCCTCCGCCATCTGGCTTCGGCAGGAGTTGCCGGTGCAGAGGACAAGGATGATCGGCTTACCCTTCTCATCGGCGGTAGGCTGGAGGCGCGGGCTCATCGTGAGCGGTTCTATGCCCCGCTTTGCTAGCGTCTGGTTAAACGGCTTTGAGCTTGTAGCGGATGAACTCGGCCCGGGCGGCTTTGCGATCGTCGCCTTCGAGCTTCTTGCCCATGAGCTTCTGCAGGTGCGCCGGCTGCGTCATGAGGACCAGGCTGTTGACAGCTGCAATGTCGATGTCCTTGACGCGGCCGAGGTGAATGCCCAAACGCAAGTGGCTCAGCAGCTTGAGCGCTTCGTCGCTGCTCATGAGCCGGGCGCTGGTCAAAACACCAAGAGCACGAAAGACGATGTCGTCTAAAGCCGTCGCCCGCTCGCTGCGGAGGGTGCGGCGGGCTTGGTGCTCGTAGTCGATAATCTTGGGAATCGTCGTGTGCTTGAAGTCGCTGATGAGCTCCTGCTCGTCTTTGCCGAGGGTCGTTTGGTTGGAAACCTGGTAAAAGTCACCGGTTGCCTCGGTGCCTTCGCCATACAGGCCGCGGACGGCGAGCTTCATATCTTTGGCGGCACGGAAGACGCGTTCGATCTCGCCGATGAGTTTGAGGGCCGGCAGGTGAAGCATGACCGACACGCGGATGCCCGTGCCGACGTTGGTCGGGCAAGCGGTGAGATAGCCGAATCTTGGGTGAAAACTGAACTCTAGCTCGCTTTCGAGGCGATCATCGACGTCGTTGATCTGCTCCCAAGCTTCATCGAGTTGCAGGCCACTCTTGAGCACCTGGAGCCGCAGGTGATCCTCCTCGTTGACCATGATGGACAGGTCCTCGTCCTGCCCCACCGCGACGCCACGGGCGCCTTCGGCACCGGCGTGCTGCTTCGAAATCAGGTGCCGCTCAACGAGGATGTCGCGATCCTGATCGGTCGCCTGCTCAAGGTCGACGTAGAGCGTCTGCGGGGCAAGTTCGGCATCGAGGATGGTCTCGCGGATGCGGCCTTCAAGCTCGCGACGCTTACCGCGAGAGGCTTCGGAGAGGAACGCGTAGCCCTTGACGTTTCGGGCCAAACGGATGCGGCTGGAGATGACAGTTTCGCTCATGGGTCCGCTGCCGCGGAGCCATTCACCTGCTTGGCTGGTAAGGTCGTTTAGCTTCATCGTGTTGCCTTACTTCGCTTCCGTGGCCGTGATCTCGTCCCTTAGCCGTGCGGCGGCTTCATAGTCTTCCGACTCGACCGCACGCTCGAGTTCCCTGCGAAGCCTACCGATGCTTGGCCGCTTCTTGACTGCCCCGTCAGATCGTCGCCGGGCCGGCACCTTGCCGGTGTGGTGGGTCGAGCCTTCGTGAGCCCGCTTGAGGAGTGGTGTCAGCTCCTCTTCGAACAATGCATAATCCGCCTCACACCCGAGGAGGCCGCCTTGCTTGAAGTTGGCCCACGTGGTGCCGCAGATTTCGCACTTCTTCTGCGTCTTGCTGGCGGGCGTGCCGCCGTGGGACATGACGAAGTTGCTCAGCAGCTCGTTGATCGGCTGATGGTTCTTGCCGCCGAGATTCTCTTCGGAAGCGTGGCAGTTTTTGCAGAAGTGTTTCTCGATCTTCTGCCCACCCTTGATCTCGGTGACGTGGATGGTCGCGACCTTGCCGCAGATCTCGCAGGTGGGATTGGAAGGAGTGTTGGACGGCATAGACACCTCGCGACACACTAGGGGCCGCGAGCGACGCAGGCGGCACAGCTACCGGCGGTGGCCGAGTCTGGGGAGGAACAAGAAACGGCCCTGCACCAAAGGGTGCAGGGCTGCGGCTGAAGCTGGATCGTCGTCCAGCAACGGCGCAATGTGCCGGCGCTACTTCGACCGGTTGGCGGCGACCTCTTCGACGTCGACTTCCGTCTTGCGTGCGGTTTCGGAGACGACCTGGTCCTTCTCCTCGACTGTCTTGTCGACGTGCACTTCACCGGTGACGCGGGCTTCCTTGGAAACAACGGCACGCTCGTCAGTCTCGGTGATTGTGACCTCGCCTTCCTTGAAGTTCTTCAAGTCGGCTTCAGTGGCGGGACGATCGACGTCCTTGCGAGCGACGTGGATCGACTCGTCTCGCAGCGTGACGTGCTTCTCGACAGGGACTTCGGTCTTTCGGGCGTAGATGCGGACGCCGCCCCGCTCGACCTTCTCCTTGCCGATGTGAACATCTTCTTCGATTTCCTGCAGGACGCCCTCTTGGCCGCCCTGGTAGTTGTCGTAGTCGGCACGCTCGTTGGCGGCTTGCGTCTCGTCGTAGTTGGCGGCCGACTCGTCGTAATTGGAGTAGCCCTTTTCCTTGTAGTAGCTGGCGCGCTTGTTGATGTCGACGGCACCGTGGTTCCGCATCAGCTCGACAGCGGCGGCGTAACGCTGCTCGTCGGCGAAGAGGGTCACAAGATTGCCGCCGCGGCGAACGCCTTCGGCGTAGAAGTTCGAGTGCGAGTTCGGCACGCCGTGCTTCTCGAGGTGGTGCTTCAGACCGCTGCGGTGCGAGCTGCCGATGGTGTCGATGTCGTTGTCCGTGAAGCCGGCGTCGCGGAGTGCGGCGACGACCCGCTGGGCCTCAGACGTATCGTCGAAGAGGCCGACGACGAAGCGATCAGAATGGTTAGCCATGATGAGTTGGTTGCTGGGGGAGGGGGGGGGTTGCGGGCGAATAAGTGATGGTGACGACTGCATTCAGTCGTCGGTAGATGCCGCCTCACGGGCGACTTGCACGTGCTCCTGACGGAGCGTGACCGTCTGGCGGTCGGTGTGTTCGGTTCGTTGTTTCTTGATGTGGACCTCCTCCTTGAGGACAAGCCGCTTCTCGACGACGACCACCTCTTCGAGCACCGGGATGATGAGGACGTCCCCCTCGTCCCGGGCCTGCGGCGGATTGTCGATGTCGGCGACGACTTCGTTCACCTCCACGCGTTCGACCTCGACGGATTCCCGCGTCGTCGGGTGCTCGATCTCCTCGTCCCGAGTTTCGACCCGTTTGACGATGCGGACCTGCCCGACGTCGACTTTCTCAGTGCCGACGTGAACCGACTCCTCGATGACCGGGATGACGATCTGGTCAGTAACTTCGAGTCCCTGCCCCTGCACAGCCGCGTCGACGTCGCGGGTGGTTAGCTCCAAGTAGAAGCCTTCCTCCGTCGGCTCGAGGGTGTCACGACGGACCAGGATGCGTCGGCCGTCCCGGAGGCGGGCGATGAGCTTGTCGTCGACCACCTGCTCCACGACGGCGGTCAAGCCGTCCTGGCCGCGAAGGGTGACGCCGGGTTCTGGCGACGGGTGGCTCACGGAACGACCTCGGCATCGTCGTCGATATCTATATCGCTGCCGGGCTCATCGAATTCTTCCGGGCCGGTATCGTCGTCAGGCGAGACGACGTCGGTGGCAGGCGTGTCGTCACGATCGATGGCGTCAAGATCGACGTCATCGTCTCCGCCGGAAAAGGCGAAGAAGAGGATCAGGGCGAGCACGAGCAAGGCGAGGAGACCCAGAATCCAAGGGAGGATGCTCGAGCCCGACTTGTTCTTGTAAGCGCCAACGGTTTCTTTAGGTTCTGTCATGTGGCATTGCCTGGTGAGAGGTGCAGGACGAAGTTGCGTCCCGCCCTGATGCATCGCAACAGGTGTGCCACATATGTTGAAAGTTGGGAAACTAATGGCAGAGCAGCCTCGAGTCGCGTCAGGCCAGCCGCTTCTCCGCCGCCCGTTTGAACAAAACGAAGTTGCGACGGTTGCTCTTGAACACCAGATCCCCCGCGTCGCCCAGCAACGGCACAAGCCCGATCACGAAGTCGAGCAGCACGTTTGTGAGCATGCGGAAAACGGTCCAGCCGCCGAGGTTGTGCCGGCCCGCCAGGTAAACCGGATAGAGCGCCAGCAACGCCGTCGCCCCATCACCGACGCCCGGCAAAAGCCCGATGATCGTGTCGAAGCCGAACCGCACCCCGCCGACGCTGTACTTACTGTCGAGCCACTGTGCCAGCTTGTCTGCGACCGCCAGATCCCGCTCCAACGCCTCCCGCTCCGGATCGTGTGCGGGTCGGACATGAACGCGAGTCGTCTCCGGTGCCACAAGTTCAAGTATAGTGAGTTGGGGGCCTATCCCCGCAACAGCTTCGGAGCCTGGAACCGCTCGCCCAGGATGGCGGCGGCGACTTCGGGAGGCGTGTCGAGCCACTGCTGCAAGATGGCGGCATAGCACTGGCGAAAGTCGACGGTGTAGCGAAGATCGCCGTTGTCGAGATCCGTGAGCGACGGGTGCCGGCCGAGGACGCCGGGCATGACGCGATCGCCGAAGAAGAACATCGGAGCCGCAGCGCCGTGATCGGTGCCGGCGCTGGCGTTCTGAGTGACCCGCCTGCCAAACTCGCTGAAGGTCATGACCGCGACACGCTCGCTGTTGCCCTGCTGCCGAAGATCGGCGAGGAAGGCGTCGATGCCCGTAGCGAACTGGGCCATGAGGTTGTTGTGCTTGTTGAGCTGCGCAGCGTGCGTGTCGAAGCCGCCGAGGCTGACGTAGTAGACACGCGTCGGCAGCTTGCCGCGGATCATTGCGGCCGTCGTCCGCAGGCCGTCGCCGAACTTGCCACGCGGATAGTCCTTGGGCGGCGTGTGGCCGGCGATGGCGTCGAGAACCTTGTCGCTCGACACCCGCGCGTCCATTGCCGTGCGGGTTAGGAAGCCCAACTCGTCGCCCGCCTTGCCCGTGTCCTGATCGCCCAGATGCAACGCCGCCATCGCGTCGGCATCGGGACCTTTGTACTTGTAATCGGCCGGGTTCTCGAAGCTCAAGGCCGTCACCTGCTCACCCTGCATTGCGAGGTTGCTCGACTCGCCCATGCTCACGCCCACCTGCGGATCCCCGACCGGTCCGTCCTCGATGCCCGCCTGCCGGTTGTTCGGCCCGCTGCCGGCACACTGGCTGTCGAAGTACCGCCCGAGCCAGCCGCTCCGCTTGGCTTCGTCGCCGGGGGCCGCGCTGTGCCAGATGTCCATCGACGTGAAGTGGCTGCGATTCGGGTTCGGGTATCCGACGCCCTGCACGACGCTCATGCGGCCGTCGTCGTAGAGGGCCTTGAGCGGCTCGAGCGACGGGTGCAGGCCGACGTAGTCGTTGAGCCGAAGCACCTGGTCGCCGTTCATGCGGATCATCGGCCTCGCCGCGTGGTACGCATCGTCCGCCCACGGAACGACCGTGTTGAGCCCGTCGTTGCCGCCCGAGAGCTGGACGACGACGAGGATCTTGCCGTCGACGCCGGTGTCCGGCAGGGCCGACTTCTGGTCGAACGGGTCGCCGACGGCAAAGGCGGTTCGGCTCAGGAACGACGGCACCGTGCCGCCGGCAGCGAGCATGGTCAGCCCTTTAGTCAAGAATGCGCGGCGGGTCGTAGGAGCGGGCATGGCAGAAGTAGTGAGTGATGAGTAGCGAGTACCGAGTGACGAAGAGGAGGCCGATCTAAAATCCGGTACTCGCTACTCCTTATTTGGTACTTCAGCAGAGTTGGTATTCGGGCATCGAGACGATGAGCTTGACGGCGTCGAGCGTGCCGCCCGCAGTGGGTGGGCTGCCGACGGTGGCGATGAGGCGGCGGCGTTTGAGGCTGTCGACGAAACGCGGGATCAGCCGGTTTAGCCACGTATCAACGATGTCTGCAGGCGAATCGCTTTGCGGCTGCGGTCGTGCTTGGCCGGCGGCTTCGATGGTGAAGTTGTACCGGGCCAGGAGCGTCGCGGTGTTGATCCAGAGTCGGCCGTCGAACTGGCCGGGCCAGCCCTTCACATTCGGCGGCGCGAACGGCACCTGGCCAAGCTTTTCGAGCTGCCGGCTGATCGGTCGGGCACCCGGCACGTCGAGGTCGAACAGGCGGTAGGTGCCGGCGAGGAGTTGGACCGGGCTCTTGATTTTGTTGCCGATGTTGTCGCTGCTGAAGAACGCTTTGCTTCTGAGGATCGTCCGCAGAAGCGGCCGCAGTTCGAAGTTGCTGTTGACGAGCACGCGAGCCAGCGACGCGGCGACCTCGGGGGCGGGGGCGGATCCGACGAAGTAGTGGTAGAGCCTGCCGCTGATGTAGGGTGCGCAGGCCGGATGTCGGGCGATGAGAGCGACCACGTCGTCACCGCCGAAGTTGCCTTGTTGGCCGAAGACCGTCTTGACGCCGTCGTCGTGCTGGTCCGGGTTGAACTGGAAGTCGCGGCCGTTGTGGCTCCAGCCGGTGAAGGCGCGGGCGACGTTCTTGATGTCGTCTTCTGAGTAATTGCCGACGCCGAGGGTGAAGAGCTCCATCAGCTCGCGGGCGTAGTTCTCGTTCGGGCTGCGCTTGACGTTGCGGTCGTTGTTGAGGTATTGGAGCATCGCTGCGTCGCGGCTGATGCGGCGGACGAGCTCGATGAAGTTGCCCGCGGCGTGGCGACGGAGCGTTTCGTTCTGGTTCCACAATCGCCACGACCCGCCACGGTCGGAGCGGATCGACGATGTGAAGAGGCCCGCCCAGAAGAGCGTCAGCTTCTCCTGCAGCGGGTACGGCCCGTCGGTCATGCGGCGGATCCACCAGGCTTGGCACGCGGCAATGTGGCGAAGGCTGGCGCGGGTCCACGTCTGCCTGAGGAGTTGGCGGCGGGTGTTGGCTTCTTCGCCGTTGACGTTGCGAAGCGCGCTCATCGCTACGCGTCGCTCCTGATTCGTTTGCGGCACGTCGACCAGCATCGAGTCGTCCGGCACGTCGTTCGGCGACATTTCGGCCGCAGAGGCGTCGGGAAAGTCGAGCAACAGGTCGATGCCGTCCGCCACGCCGAGATCTTGCAGCAACTCGATTTCGCTCGGCGTCCCGCCGAAGCCCGCCCGGTTCAGGACGTGGCCCGCCTTGACCCGGTCGAACGCGTCACCGTCGCTCGGCATCCACGGCTCGAGGCTTGGGTGCAGGTCGCGGTCGTAGACAGGTTCTGCCATGGGTTCCTCCGAAGCTGTTACGACACTCGGGCTGGAAAGTGCAACGCCACTCTACCTCGAGATATTCCATCGGCGGGGCTGGGAAGTTGCAATCCCGAAGCTCGCCGCGGCAAGATATGACGCACGTCCAGCTTTCAGAAGCGACCAAACTGATCGGTGCCTGTTCCTACGGTGCCCGCGATGAGCAGCCCGACTGACCCGATTACGCTCCAGCTCGGCCACTCGCCCGATCCGGACGATGCCTTCATGTTCTACGCGTTGGCCCAGGATCCGCCGCTCGTCGACGCGGGCCGGTGGCGGTTCGAGCACGTCATGCAGGACATCCAAACCCTCAGCCACCGGGCCAAGACCGGCGACTTGGAGTTCACTGCGATCAGTGTTGCGACCTATCCACTCGTGGCCGAGAAGTACGCGATTACAAGCTGCGGCGCGAGCATGGGCGACGGCTACGGGCCGATGCTCGTCGCACGCGAGCCGATGACGCTGGACGACCTCAAGAGCAGGAAGCTCAAGATCGCGGTGCCGGGCACGCTGACGAGCGCCTTTCTTAGCTGTCAGCTCTGCCTCGGCAAAGCGGGCGAGGCCTTCGACTACGAGGTCGTCATGTTCGATGAGATCCCGCAGGCCGTACTCGACGGTAAGGCGGACGTTGGCCTGCTTATCCACGAAGGCCAGCTGACCTACAGCAAGATGGGCTTGCACCTCGTGGTCGATCTGGGCATCTGGTGGCAGGATCGCACCGGGCTGCCGTTGCCGCTGGGCTGCAACTGCGTCCGTCGCGACCTTGACGATCTGTACGGCGACGGCAGCATGCGGGAGGCGACGCGGGTCCTGAAGGACAGCATCCAGTACAGCCTCGACCACCGCGAGGCGGCTGTGCGGTACAGCATGAAGTACGGCCGCAACCTCGACATCGCGACGGCGGACAAGTTCGTCGGCATGTACGTCAACGACTGGACCCTCGACTACGGCGACCGCGGCCGCGAGTCGATCACGCGGTTCCTGACGGAAGGGGCGGAGCAGGGTTACGTGCCGAAGGGACCGAGCATCGAGTTCGTCTCGCCGTAGAGCGAGCCGGATGGCACGTCGTGTGCAGACGTGTCGGCGTGTTCGTCTTCTACAGCAACCGGGCCGGCTGCGGAAAATCGCTGCTGATCTCGCTCGTCCTGTCCGTCATCGTGATCGTCGTCCTGTCGCTCCTGAACGGATGGTTCTGATGGACCATGCCCTGCTGCAACAGGCGAGGCAGGCCCTGCTCAACGCCGACCACGTCTGCCCGCATACTGACGCCGACGGACTGGCGGCGGGCGCGATTGCTCTGCGGGAGCGCGGCGAGTCGGCGGAAGATGCGTTGCTGCTGGAGCGTGGGACGAATCCGTGGCACGAGGGCGTGCTGCCGGACGGGTATTCAGCGGTGCTCGACCAGGGGATTCGCCACCTCGATCGGCCGATGTTGATCGTCGACCACCATGCCCCCGAAGCCGAGCCGTTAGCGTCGCAGGTGTACGTTGGCCCGCGGGACGGGGAGAACGAGGGCGTTTCGACGAGCGTGCTGATGCGTCGGATCGTGCCCGAAACGCCGCCCTGGCTGGCGGCGGTCGGTGCCGCGGGCGACTATGGCGACGCTGGGCTCAAGCAGCCCGAGGGCGTCGGCGACGGACCGGACAAGGTCGTCAAGACGCACGTCAAGAAGCTGGTGAGCCTGGTCAACGCCCCACGACGGACGCCGCGAATCGAGCCGGTGCGGACGGCATTGGCGTTGCTGGTCGAGGCCGAATCGCCCAAGGCGGCGTTGGCGGACGGGCGAATCGCGGAGCTTCAGGCATGCAAGGACGAGTACCGGGCGGCGTTCGACGTGATGATGAAGACCGCCCCACGCGTCAGCAACGAGGTTGCCCTCATCCGCTTCAGCAGCCCGTACCAGATCCACCCGCTCATCGCCCAAACGTGGCTGCGTCGCCTGTCGCCGAAGGTGGTGATCGCGGCGAACGACGACTACCTGCCGGGCATGACCAACTTCGCCTGCCGCGGCGGACCGGACGATCTCGACCTGCGGCAGTTCCTTAAGGACAAGCTGCCTGACGCCACCGGCGAGTTTGCCCACGGCCATCGCAAGGCCACCGGCGGATCGTTGCCGCCCGAGCACTTCGACCGTCTCCTCGCCGCCTGCGGTTTGTGACAAGCTGCCGGAAGCGGCTACTGTGCCCGTCCATGGCCAAGGCACGGCAGATCCTCAAGCGACGCAAGGCGGTCAAGAACATCCGCAAGATCACCAAGACCATGCAGATGATCGCGACGGCGAAGTTCCAGAAGTCGCTCAAGCGGGCGACCGGGACCAAGCCGTACACCGCCAAGATTCGCGAACTCGTCGAAGAACTCGCCGGCAGCGTCGGCAACGTCGAGCATCCGCTCTTGCGTCGCGTGACGCCCGAGACTCGTGTCAACCGGATCGCGCTCGTCGTCCTGACGAGCGACCGCGGCCTCGCCGGTGCGTACAACGGCTCGGTGCTCAGGGCGGCGGACAAGTTCCTCAAGGGCATGGACTACGCCGGTAATGAGGTCGATCTGCACGTCGCGGGCAAGAAGGGTGTGAGCTACTTCAAGTTCCAAGGCCGCGAGATGACGGACAAGATCACCGTCGGCGATGAGCCTACGAGCGGCCTGGTCAACCCGCTGGCGGAGCGGCTGATGAGCGACTTCACCGAAGGTCGCATCGACGCGGTCTACGTCGCTTACATGAATTTCATCAGCACGGGCGTTCAGCGGGCGGAGGTGTCCGCCCTGCTGCCGTTGAGCGGCATCCAGGAGCTGGCTGAAGATCTCGCCCGACAGGCCGCGGAGCGGGACAAGCAGATCGACAGCGGCATGCTCAACACGACAGCCGGCGGCGATGACGCCGTCACGGTTGAAGAGCACGCCGCCAGCGAAGTCGAATATGACTTCAGCCCGTCGGCTGAGGAGCTGTTGGGCGGACTGCTGCCGCTGACCGTCAAGAGCGCTTTCCTGCAGTGCTTCCTCGACGCCACCACCAGCGAGCACGTCGCCCGAATGGTCGCCATGAAGAGCGCCACCGATAACGCCGACAAGATGGGCAAGGAGCTTCAGCTCCAGTACAACCGCGCCCGCCAGAGCCAGATCACGACGGAGCTCTCCGAGATCATGGGAGGCGTCGAGGCGATGGGGTGAGTCGAGTGGTGAGTGGGGGATTTTGATTGATCTTCTCGGATCTCGCAGACGCTGCGACTTGTAGCGAACTTCGCCCATGGGTCTGCCAGACCCGGTGCGGTACGTTTGAATCACCCGTGACGGATCCTGACGAGCCCACAGAGCAACCGCCGATGCCGTCAGGCGACATCGCATGGCCGCTCAAGCTGCTGGGCATCGTCCTCATCGGCATCCTGCTGTGGTACGGCAAGCCGGTTCTGCTGCCGCTGGCGATCGCCGCGTTGCTCGCCTTCTTGCTGACGCCGCTGTGCGAATGGCTCGAGCACCGGAAGCTGCCGCGTGTCGTGGCGACCGGCCTGGTGATGATCCTTGTCGTCGTCGTCCTCGGCGGCATCGGCTTCACCCTCTGGTCAGGCGTCGAGCAGATCGGCAGGAAGCAAACGATCGAGGCGTACAGCCAACGCCTCCAGAACAAGGTCGGCGGCCTCATCGGCAGTCAAGCAGGCGACGATGCCGAAGCTGGCGTTACCGACGCGATCGGCAACATCGGCAAGACGATCTCGAAAGTCAGCGAAGTCGCTTCCGGTGGTGACGACGAGCCGGAAGAAGCCGTTCTCGAAGAAACCTTCGAAGAAGTCGATGACGAACGGCAGGAACCGACCACTCAGCCGACCGAAGCTGTCGACAGCGGCACCGATTTGCTCGCTCGGGTGGCTGATCGTTTCGACCAGTCGCTTCAGACCCGGGAGGAAGCCATCGTCACCGCCATCGGAGCCGCCGCCGAACGACTAGAGAACTTCCTGATCGATTTTCGTCGGTCGCTGGCCGATAGCGACCGATCTCCGGTACGCATCATCGAAACGCCTCGCCAGGAGACGGCCCTGCAGCGGGCGGGCAACCTGCTGGTCATCGCCGCCGGTCCCGCGGGTACGGCAGGTCTGGTCGCAGTGTTTCTGCTCTTCATCCTGCTCCAGCGTGACGATCTGAGGGACCGCATCATCAAGTTGGCCGCCGGACGACGCATCAACTTGGCGACGCAAGCGCTGGACGATGCTTCACGACGGATCAGTCGATACCTGCGAGCGCAGGCGACGGTCAATGGAACCTACGGACTGACCATCGGCCTGGGCTTGGCTGGTATCAGCTACGGCTTTACGGGCGAGTCGTTTCCGGGACTCTTCCTGTGGGCCACGCTCTGCGCGATCCTGCGGTTCATTCCGTACCTCGGCCCCTGGCTCGCTGCGGCGTTCCCGTTGTTCGTCAGCCTTGGGCACTACGACGGCTACAACGTCTTCCTCGCGGTCGCGGCGATGTTCATCGTCGTCGAGCTGATCAGCAACAACGTTATGGAGCCGGTGCTTTACGGCAGTGCTGTCGGCATGAGCGATTTTGCGGTGATCGTCGCAGCCACCGTGTGGACGTTCCTCTGGGGTCCGGTCGGCCTGCTCGTCGCGACGCCGATCACGACGTGCCTGGTGGTGCTCGGCAAGCACGTGCCGGCGTTGAGACCGATCGACACGCTGCTCGGCAACGAGCCGGTGCTGTCGCCGCACTCCAAGCTCTACCAGCGGCTGCTCGCCATGGACGCCGATGACGCCGCGGAGGAGGTCGAAGCGTTCCGCAAGGACCACACGCTCACCGAGACCTTCGACGTCCTGCTGCTACCGATGCTGCGGCTCAGCGAGCGTGATCGCGAAGCCGGTAACCTGACGCAAGAGCGGGCCGACTTCATCGCCAAAACGGTTCGCGAGTTCGTCGACGAGCTGGCCGATCAGGAGGAGCCCGAGCCGGCGGACAGCGTGGATCTGAACGACCCGGACCTGCCGGTGCCGAAGAAGCCGGCCGTGGCGTCGAACGAGGCGATTTTGGTGTCGATCCTGCCTGCTAACGATGTCGCGGACGAATCGGCTGGCTTGATGCTTTCGGCCTTGCTGCGGCGACGCGGTTACGCGACGCGGGTGCTCGATGATGAGACGCTGGCGAGCGAGAAGCTCGACTCGGTTCGCAACGACGGCACGGCGGTGGTGGTCATCAGTGCCGTACCACCCAAGGCGGCGTCGCGGGCGAGGTATCTGGTCAAGAAGCTCGACGCCTGCAGCGATGTCGGTAACAGCGAGTCGCAGACGATCGTCGGGATCTGGGACCGCGACGTCGATCTGGCCGTCACCAAGGCCCGCGTCTGCGGCCGCGGCGATGTGGCGAGTCGGGTGCGGGTGGTCAAGACGCTGGAAACGGCGGTGGAGGAGGTGCGACAACGTGCCGAAGTCGTCGTCGCGGCACGGCGGGAGAGCAATTCTTAGCTCGTGCTCATGCAACGCTCGCCGGTTCGTGGCACACTGCGACGATGCCCCTGCGTCACGTTCTGCCGATCCTGCTGACTGCCTCCTTCGCCGCCGCGGAGCCGACGTTGGTCGGCTACGCCCGCCTCGACGCCGAGACCTTCCGCGACGGCCCGACGAGTGGCCAGTTCATCGACGCCGACAACACCCCGTTCGTCGACAAGCAGCCGGTCCAGGGCATCAGCAGCCTCGTCCCGATCCCCGACGAGCCCGGCACCCCCACCAGCTACTACGCCCTCAGCGACAACGGCTTCGGCAGCAAGGCCAACAGTGCCGACTACCTGCTGTGCGTCTACAAGGTCACGCCCGACTTCGAGACGACCGAGGTGGCGTGGGAGCTGGCGTTCCACCTGAGCGACCCGGACGACGTCATCGACTGGCCGACGGTCGCCGACGGCGAGACGTATCCCGACAGCGACATCCCGGTGCCGGCGATCATCCGCGAGAATCGCCTGCTGACGGGAGCGGATTTTGATGTCGAGTCGATGGTCCTGCTGCCGGACGGCACGTTCTGGATCGGCGACGAGTTCGGGCCGTTCCTGCTTCACTTCGACGGCGAAGGGCGGTTGCTGGAGCCTCCGGTGGGGCTGCCGGGCGAGGGCATGCACTCGCCGGACCATCCGACGAAGGACCCGACGACGGCGAAGATCGGACGGAGTAGCGGCATTGAGGCGATGGTCGTGCTCATCGATGAGGTTGAGGACGTTTACCTGATGCCGATTCTTGAGAAGCCGCTAGCGGGTGATTCTGCTTTCCCAGTACTTGCCTATGGCTCCATTGAAAAGTGGTGGGATCCAGGTGCCGCACGTCTTCCCAACCGAAGGGGTGCAGTAGCCGTTGGCGAAGCAGTATTGCTGAATCCCGAGGGTGCATGGCCTGAGGAGCAGCCCGTTCTTGTCATACAACGCGACGGCGAACAAGGCGATGAAGCTGAGGTCAAGGTGCTGACGTCGAACCGTTACGAAGGCGATGAAGATCGGCTGCTCTTTGACGAGGAGGCGAGCGTGAATCTCCTCGACCTCGCCGACCCGGACGACCTCGACGGCGACGGCAACAACCGCTTCCGCTTCCCGTACGTCACGATCGAGAGCGTCGCCGTCGTCGGTGGTGGGGACGAGCGCACCGTCATCGTCTGCAACGACAACAACTACCCCTTCAGCGACGGCCGCCCGGAGCGGCCGGGGCCGGATGCGACGGAGTTCATCCTCATCCGCTTCGACCGCCCGCTGGGCGAGCTGGCAACCCCGTAGGGTGGGCCCCGGCCCACCATCTGATAGCGGAAGCGACCAGCGGAAGAGGTGGGCCAGGGCCCACCCTACGGGTTTCGACAGAGTTCCCCATGCCGTAGACTTCCCGCATGGCCGAAGCCGCGCAAGACGTGTTGGATGATCCCGAAGCTCACGCCCAGGAAGCCGAGCGGCACGCGCCCGGTGAAACCCTCTCCATTCCCTCGTCCAACGGCAAGGCGGAACCCGAGCCTGTCCCCCAGCCGGTCAAGCAAAAGAAGCGCAACGTCCCGACCCTCCGGCAGTTCCTCAAGAGCGTCGTCCAGGTCGGCGGCTCCGACCTCCACCTCCAGGCCGACTCCACGCCGGTCATTCGCGTCGACGGCAAGCTGCGGTTCCTCGACTGCGACCAGCCGGACAACGAGATGATGATGGGGTTCGTCCGCGAGCTCACCGGCGACGAGGACAAGTGGCAGGAGTTTCTCAACAAGGGCTCAGCCGACACGAGCTATGCCCTCTACAAGAGCGGCTCGCAGGAGAAGGCCGACGGCAGCGACGAGTTGTTGGCCCGCTTCCGCGTCGCCAGCTTCCACAGCCGCTCCAAGGCGGCGGTCGTGTTGCGGAAGATCAACACGGTGATCCCGAAGTTCGACGACCTCGCCCTGCCGCCGCAGATCGAAAAGCTCGCCGACCTCTACCGCGGCCTCGTCATCGTCTCAGGCACCACCGGCTCCGGTAAATCGACCACGCTCGCCGCCATCATCGGCAAGATCAACCGCAGCCGCTCCGAACGCATCATCACCGTCGAAGACCCAATCGAGTTCGAGCACCAGGACGACAAGTCGCTCGTGTCACAGGTCGAAGTCGGCACCGACAGTGAGAGCTACGACCACGCCCTGCGAGCCGCCATGCGGCAGGACCCGGACACCATGCTCGTCGGCGAGATTCGCGACGGCTTCAGCCTGCAGACTGCGTTGCGTGCGGCGGATACTGGCCACCTCGTCTTCTCCACCGTCCACGCCACGAACGCGAGCATGACGATCGAGCGTGTCGTCGCCCTGTTCGATTCGCAGCAGGCCGACCTGATGAACACGCAGCTGGCGACGAACCTCGCGTGCGTGTTCTGTCAGCGTCTGGCGAAGAAGCGCAACAGCAAGGGCCGGGTGCCGGTGGTCGAGGTGATGTACATGACGCCGCTGGCCAGGCGGTACATCATGGAAAAGGAGTACGAGAAGCTCAAAGGCATCGTCGGCAACAAGGAGGCGGGCAACCAGAGCTTCGACCAGCACCTGACGGAGCTGTTCAACAAGCAGGTCATCGACGTCAGCGAGGCCAAGCGTCTGGCGACGAACGTCGATGCCCTCAATCTCGCCCTCCGAGGCATCGGCAACAGCGACAACCGGTTGACCTAGGGCGTCTTGAGGATCGATACCACCGCGAGCCGCGGATGCACGGTCCGCGGCTAGCCGGGAGATGTTAATCCCTCACCGTGGAGTAGGCGTGCAGATCAAGCGGGCTCGTCTCGCCCGCGTCGTGCAGGACGTGGCCGAGGCCGGCGATCATGGCGGCGTTGTCGGTGCAGAACTGCGGGTGCGGGACGAAGGTCGGGACCGGCAGTCGCTCGACCGCGGCGCGGAGGCCGCGGTTGGCGGAGACGCCGCCGCCGATGAGGATGCTCTTGGCGGACGTCTGATCGATCGCCCGCTGGAGCTTCTTCGTCAACACGGCGATGCAGGCGGCCTGGAAGCTGGCGCAGGCGTCGGCCTTCTCTTGCTCCGTCACGTCCTCCACCAAGCGGGCCCGCCCCTTTTCGCCGAAGACCGCATAGAGCAACGCCGTCTTCAGGCCGCTGAAGCTGAAGTCGAGCGATTCGCGGCCGAGCAACGGGCGTGGCAGGTCCAGCGCGTTCGAGTTGCCGTGCGTCGCGAGCCTGTCGATGATCGGGCCGCCCGGATAGCCGAGGCCGAGCATCGCCGCGGCCTTGTCGTAGGCCTCACCGACGGCGTCATCGATGGTCCGACCGATGCGGGTGATATCGTGCCAACTCCGTACCACGTAGAGCGACGTGTGGCCGCCACTGACGACGAGGCCGACGGCCGGAAGTGCGGGTTCGTTAATTTGGTCGAGCAGGACGCTGTGCAGGTGGGCACGGACGTGATCGACGCCGACGAGCGGCTTGCCGAGGGTCCAGGCGAGCGTCTTGGCGGCGGTGGTGCCGACGACCAGACTGCCGATGAGGCCCGGCCGATTAGCGACGGCAATCGCATCAAGGTCGGTTCGCTCAACGCCCGCTTTGGCAATCGCCTGTCGCACCGTCGGCACGATCGCCTCGACGTGCATCCGTCCGGCGATTTCCGGCACGACGCCGCCAAAGACTGCGTGATCCTCGATCTGCGACACGATGACATTCGACAACACTCGAGTGCCGCTTACTACAGCAGCGGCGGTTTCGTCGCAGGTGCTCTCGATGCCGAGGACGAGCGGCATCAGACGCTGCCCTCGACAACGGCAGGTTTCACCACGTCTTCTCGCGCGAGGTCACCAATAAGCAGCTCGGCAACAAGCAACTCGTAAGCCGCCCAAACCTGGTGCGGGTAGATTGGCCCGAGTTCGTCAGGCTGAACGGGATCCTCGGCAGTCGCCGGCACTACGACATCCACCTCGACGCCGGTAGACCGATCTGCCGTTCGCTCGACGATGCGGCCATCGGGCAGGTGGTAGTAGGCCTCGGTGAGCTTGAGCTGGCCGAGCCGTCCCCCGCCAATGGGGACGATGGTCTGGACGCTGCCCTTGCCGAACGTCGGCGTGCCGACAAGCGTCGCCCGGCGGTGCTGGTGCAACGCGCCGCTGACGACCTCGCTCGCCGAGGCACTGGCACCGTCGACAAGAACGACCATCGGCAACGACTCGATCCAGGCGGCATCAGCGGAGGCGGCGGTGGCGTAGTAGGCCTGCACCTGCCGAGCCTGGCCATCGTCCCAGGTAATGAGCCGGCCGTCATTGAGAAAGAGGTCGGCGATGGCGACCGCTTCATCGAGCCGCCCGCCGGGATTGCCACGCAAGTCCAGCAGCAGGCCGTCCAGCGGCTGCCGAGCGTTGAGCGAGTCGAGCAGCAGCCGCAGCCGGTCCGACACCGTTGGCGTGAACTCGCGGAGACGAATCAGAGCAATCCGCGGCAACTCTCCGGAACCGACAGCCCCCAACTCGCCCGGCAGGTCGTCCGCCTCGATCAAAAAGCGAGGATCGTCCGCCTCGCCGAAGCTAATGCCCGACAGCATCGGCTGAACGATGTTGTCGCGTCGAACGTCCACTTCCAGCGGTTGGCCATCGCGTCGGATCGAGAGCGTGACGGTGGTGCCCCGCTCGCCCTTGATGAGGTCGCGAGCTTCATCGATCGTCAGGTCGATCAGATTGGTGTCGTTGACGCCGAGGATGAGGTCGCCCCGTTGCAGGCCTGCTTCACGTGCCGGGCCGCCGGGGAAAACCGTCTGGACGATCAACCCGCCCGCCGGCAGGTCGCGGCGGAAGCCAGGGTCGTCACCGTTGATCGCCTCGATCTGCACGCCAATACCGTAGTAGATGCCGCTAAGTCGCTCCTCGAAGGCCTGGGTCTCGGCCGGTGGAACGAAGACGGTGTTTCGGTCGGTGGTCGTCGCCAGCATGCCGGTGATCGCGGCCTGGCGGAGCGTGTCGCTCTCGATCTCGCGAACGTACTGCGTCTGGACGCGCTCCTTGACCTCCAAAAGGGTTCGAATGAAATCGGCTTCGTCCGCCGTCACGACGCCGCCCCCGGAGGCTCCACCGCGGAGAATCATGACTGTGGCGGCGGCGACACACAGCGACCAGACCACACGCGGCCAGGTGGCGTCGCTTTTCGCTTTGCCGCCTGTCGCGGCAGAGGCGTAGGGCACAACGGGCGTTGGCCCCGGATTGGAGGCGGTCGCCGAGACGCCGGAAGGGGTCGACAAATCGTCGTCAGCTAAAGCCACGCCCCTAGCGTAGAACCAGCGTCGGATTCCGGCGAACGGCGGGAAGACGATGACCCTTTTTCGGCACTGCATTTGCTTGCTTCCGTACGGGCCGCGTCTAAGCGAACTATCATCTCCGGCCCCGATTGCGTCCTTATGAACAAGCTGGCCGTTGACGGCAAAACCTTCACCTTCATTGACGAAGGCCCGGATTCCGCATCAATTGGAGAAGCATCGCCCTCGAGCGTCGGCTCCCCTGCCCCGGAGCAAGCGGTTGGTCGCTCGACTGCGCAACCTGCCGCCGGCGAACCGAGCATCGACGAAAGCCACGGTGAACCGCCGATCGTGCTGCTTCACGGCTTTCCGCTCCACAACGGCATCTGGGCCGACGTGGCTGCCCGGCTCAAGCCGTTTCACCGGGTGATTCGACCGAATCTTCGTGGCTTCGGCACGTTTACCAGCGACGAGCCCTTCGACATGGACGCTTTGGCCGGTGATCTGCGGGTACTGCTGCGCGGGTTGGGGATCGATCAATTCATTCTCGCAGGGCTGTCGATGGGCGGTTATGTGGCCTTGAGCTATATGGATCAGTGGGCAGATGAGCTTTTGGCCGTTGCTCTGGTGAACTCGCGGACGTCCTCCGACTCGGCTGAAGCACGAGCCAGTCGAGATGCGATGGCCGAAACCGCCCGCCGTCGCGGCACGCCGACCGTTGTTGCGTCGATGCACAGCAAGATGCTCGCACCGCATGCGTACCAAAACCTGCCCGTCGAGTCGGAGACGCTCTTGCGGATCATGCTCGACACGCCCGCCACCACGATCCGTCACGCCTTGCGGGCTATGCGGGATCGCAAGGACTACACCCGCATTTTCGAGCAGTTCAGTCGCCCGCTACTCGTCGTCGCTGGTGAGGAAGACCAGATCGTCAGCGGCGACGAGACGCGACGGCTGTGCGAATTGCATCCGCATTGTCAGCTCGAGATGCTCGCCGGCTGCGGGCACATGTCGCCGCTGGAGTCGCCCGAGCGGGTGGCGAACTCGATGCTGGAATTGTCTAGGTCGGTGAAGCGGGCGTCGCTCTGGAATTAGACTCGCTGCCGCGTTGGCGGCTGCCCCGGAATCTTCGACGCGGTCGTCGCTACCGTTGGGCGTGGTCAAGGCGTTGGCAATTGAGATGACGAGCCGCCACGCCGCGATCGCCTGGTGCGAGGACGCGGAGGTGATCGACGTCGAGCAACTGCCGGACGACCGACGTTCGAGCGAGTACGTTGTGTCAGCCGCCGCGGCTTTGCTGGATCGAAACGACGTGTTTCCGGCGAATGTCGAGGCCGTCTACGTCTCTCGGGGTCCGGGTGGTTTCACCGGCACCCGAGTCGCCGCGACGCTTGCCAAGATGCTGTGCGATGCGGTCGACGCCAAGCTCGTCGGCGTCGACACCTTCGATGTGGTGGTGCAGCGGCTTGATCCAAAAGGTCGTGCCTGCGTCGTCTTCGATGCCCGGCGTGGAGATGTGCGGATTCGTCAGTACGCGGCACGTGACGGTCGCTGGTCGGCGATCGGCGACAGCGAACTGTTGCCCGCCGTGCAGGTGACGCGAGTCGTCCCAACCGACGCGACGCTGATCGGTGAAGGCGTCTCGTACCACGCAGAAGCATTATCCGCCTTTGACGTCGCGAGCGACTATTGGCCAAAGGTGGAACATGTGGCGGTTCTGGGTCACGACAAGCTGCTTCGCGGTGAGGCGGAGGATCCGATGACCTTCTTGCCGCGATACGTTCGGGTGCCGCAGGCCGTGGAAAAGCTCCGGGAAGCCGTTGCTTAAAGAGCTGTCGTCGGCAAAATCGGCAGAACCCGCTAAGCTCGCGCAGGTCCGCGATGCTGAGGATTGCGGCAAGATGATCGGCTGAGGCTGTTATGACCGAACCCCAAGCTCCTGCTCCCGCCGCTGACGCTTCCACCGCCGGCCCCTCGAAGCACTCCAAGTCGAGCATCCTCGGCCCGGCATTGCTTGGATTCGCCTTGCTCGGATCCATCGTGCTGCTCGCCTACGGCGGCAAACGGGCTAGCGATCATGGCGACTACGGCTTCCTGCTCGCCGGTCTTGTCGCGACCGTCATCGCCCTGACAGCCGCAGGTTTGGCAACGCTGCTCGCCAGCATTGCCAAGTCGCTCGCCGAGAGCTCCACGGGCTCCATCTCCGGCCTGGAAAGGCTCGCAGCCGACGTGCGGCGTGCGACGCAGAAGCTGAGCGATCTCGACGAGCACGCCCTCATCAGCGAGCGAGCCAAGCAGGTCGCGTACCGCAGGCAGGATCGTGAAGCCGTTCGCAAAGCCATCGAAGAAGACCTGCTGACCGGTGATTACGCCTCGGCCCGACAACTGGCGGACGAATTTGAAGGGGCGTTCGGCTACAAGCTCGAAGCCGATCGCTTCCGTGAGGAGATCCGTCGCCGAATCGAAGATGCAAGGGGGCATGAGATAGGTGAGGCGACGGGTCGGGTCGAGCAGCTGTGCGACGAAGAACGCTGGGCCGACGCGTACGCGGAATCAGACCGGCTCATCACAAAGTACGACAACGACATGCGGGTCAAGCTGCTGCGAACACGGATCGAGGAGCGTCGTCAGCAGCTGAAGGTCGAGCTGGTCAAGATGTTCCACGAGGCTCGCGAGCAACACGATGCCGACGCCGGTGCGGAGCTACTCAAGCGGCTCGACCCGTACCTGACACCCGAAGAAGGCCGGCAGCTCGAGCAGGAGGCTCGCGAAGTGTTCCGGGACAAGCTCCTGTCGCTCAAGGAGCGGTACAGCCAATCCATGCACGGCCGCGACTTCAGCGAAGTCCTCCGGCTCGGCACGATCATCCGCCGCGACTATCCCAATTCGAAGCTCGCCAAGGAAGTCGCCCAGCACGAGCCGCGCATCCGCGAAAAGGCGGGGCTCGCTCCGGAAGAGGAAGCGGCACCGATCTGAAGCGACGCCACGAGACGGTCGCAGTTCCCATCTGCCGTTTCGAGCAGTGAACGATGACCAAGGACGTGCGGTGCCAACCGAGGCTCCTGGTCAGGATCGGGATGACGGAACCAAAAGCGAGAGGCAATAGAGTAACTTGCTCTACGGCTGCGTGTTCGCGTTCTGCAGCGTGCCGGGACGGTCCGGGTTGTCGCGGATGAGGCCGGTCGTTTCCTGCTCGGGAACGGGATTGCTCACGGCGTCGGCGGGCGGGGTGCCGAAATCAAGGCCGCCGAGGGAGCCGATGCCGAATCCGACCACCAGGCACGCCGCGGCCAAACCCATCCACGAACGAACCGCCGGGCCGATGAACCACCCTGACTTCCGGGTTTCTTGTGTTGCATCGCTGCACAGGTCAGACGCACACATCGCCAGCCGAGCCACGGCGGCATCGTCGTCGCCGCCACGCTCTCCGCAAAGGCAGTCGATCCGCACCCGCCGCTGATCTTGCAGCCGCGCAAGCGATGCCGCGTACGCCGGCTCCTCCGCCAGACGCGTCCGTACCCGCTTGGCCTCATCGGCCTCCAATTCACCGTCCAGGTATTGCTCGAGTTGCTCGACGTAGTAGTCGAACGCAAGCTGTTCATCCGAAGGGGCAAGAGGGTTGTCGTTCGACAGTGATGACATGGCAGTCGGATCAGTGGGCACAGCGGCCAAAGAAGGTGGTTCAGGGTTCAGGTGAAGCGATCAGGCAACCGTCGTCAGGGCAGCACGCAAATCGTCACGTCGATCCGTCCTCTTCATCGGCACGTCGACCTTCGACGAACCCTTCGAGTTGCCCCGCCAGCTTGCGGCGGGCGCGGTGCAGCCACGTCTTGACCTGCGGAATGCTGCAGCCGAGCGTTTCGCTGATCTGCTGGTAGCTCATGCCCTCGTATTCGCACAGCACGAGCGCCGCCCGGAAGTGTTCCGGAAGCTCGTCGATGGCTTGGCGGACCCGTTCGACTGTTTCGCTCCGCTCCAAGGGTTCGTCCGGTGCCGAGCCGCGATCACGGTTGTTCCGCGCATCGCGACCGGCCGAGTCATCGGCGAAGGCCGCCATCCGAGGCGGCCGGAGCAGTCGCAGGGCTTCATTGACCGTCGCCCGTTTGAGCAGCGGACCCGGCTGCCGCCAGTCGTAGCGGTCGCGGTGCCGGTAGAGATTGGTCAGTGCCTGCTGGACGACATCCTCGCCACTGGCGCGGTAGCCGACGATCCCGCGGGCGATACCGAGCAGTCGACGGCCATGCTCTTCGACGGCCTTTTCAAAGTAGGTCGGGCCCTTGGGCGTGACGCGATCGTCGGCTCGAATCGTCGGCAGATTCGGGTCCGCCCACGACGGCCGCATCGGTTCGGGACGATCGGCGGGCGAAGTTGCTTGAGAATCAGACGCCATGACTCGCTGCGGTCGGCCGATGGTGCTGCGTCGATCCACCCGCGGACGGCGGACCCTCTGAGCAGCAGCGGCCGCCGACAGTACACGATCCGTGCCTGTCGCACGAGAGTGACGGTTTCGCTGGCTGGTTTCGATCGACATGCCCGCTCCTGTACAGCGTCTGCGAACCGATGGGCGGCTCGTCCAAGACGGACATCCACCGGCGGCCGACGAGTTGCAGGTGGCGGCAGCTAAAGCAGCGGCAATCAACCTAACTCCCCTGTCCAGGTCACGCAACGGCACGATTCGCCGCTCAGCCGCCCGTCAGTTCAATCAGCAGCTCGCCGGTAACAGGCTCTACGCGTATCCGGTAGTCGAACGTGCCGCTGGCGACATGAACATCGACGGGCGTCGCGATGTGGTTCCGCGGCGAGGCGGCGAGGCTGGTGGTGAAGGGGGCTCCGGTGAGGTCGAAGCCGAGCACCGGCTGCGTGCCGAACTTCGTGTCAGCCCGCCGAACGCCATCGAGACGGGAGAAGTCCATGCCGAGGTGGCCGCTGTCGGTGGGATGGTCCACCAGCACCCAGCCGGTCCCGTCGTGCGTCGCGACATCAAGCGAGTTGCCGCTGACAGCCAGATTCGGCACGACGTAGTGCGGCTCGGCCTTGGCGATGGCGAGGTTCTGGGCGTATTGGATCGTCGAGACCAGCCGACGTGCGGCGGAGGCGGCTTTGAGGTCGTCGCGTCCGCCGATGTACGCCAAACTCGTCACGCCGACGATGCCGAGGATCGCCACGACCACCAGCATCTCGACGAGCGTGAAGGCCCGGTTCACGGCGCCTCCGGTTCGGGCAGGCGTTGCTCGATGCCGCCGATGCGTTCGCCCAGGCCGATGACTTCGCGGTTGAGCACTTCCATCTGCGAGTCGAGCTTCTTGGCGGCGGCTTGATCGTTCTCGACCATCACTTTCAGCAGTCGGATCATTTCCTGCCGCTGCGCTGCGGCATTGGGCAGCGTCGGGATCACGACGCGATCAGCTCGGCCGAAATCGGCACCGGCCGTAGGCACCGCTGGCTGTCCGGCGAGCACGGCGACGAGCGTCAGGCTCTGGAGGGCGATCAAGACGCGAAGCGGCTTTGGTGTGTTCGAAGGTTGATCAGGCATGGCAAATCTCCGGGAAGTGGCACGGGAAACCGGCGGTCGGCTGTCGGGCCGGCCGCCGGGAAGAGGAGCAGAGAGACGAGGTTAGTGCGAGGCGAACGTCGCCGGGGCCGTCGTGCCCTCGTCGCCGGTCACTTCGTCGAAGTAATTGGCTTCATCCTTGCCGGTGGCGTAGAGCTTGCCGTTGGCGTCGACGACGAATCCGACATCGGCACCCGGTGCGGTCGAGACGACTGTGTTGCCGTTGAGGCTGTTACGCATCTCGGCCTGCAGGTACGGGCCGAAGTCGCTGCCGGCGGTGTCACCGTCGATGTCGGTGGTGTCGGTCAGCTTCGTCATGTCCCAGGTGCCGTCGACGAGGCCGTCGTCGGTCGGGTACTGGTCACGGTGCTCGAGCTTGTAGAGCTCGACTTGGCTGCGAAGGGTTTGCAGCTGACTGGTGACGCTCTTCTTGCGGGCATTTTCCGAAGCGGAGCCGAACTGCGGCACGACGATGGCGGCGAGGATGCCGAGGATGATCACGACGATGAGGATTTCAACGAGCGTGAAGCCCTTGGCCATTCCGCGGCGGGTGCGGCGGGCGGGGGAGAGAAGCGTGGGGGTGTGGTACATAACCGTGTTCCTTTCGGGACCGTTCGGGTCCGGGTGCCGGGCCTCGACGTGAGGCAGCGGCGGTGGGCGACGCGGGCAGGCAAGGACTCGCAGGCACCTTGCTCCTCGTCTGAGTCGTCGCGGTGCAGGGCTCGCACGACGTCTCGGGAATCCGCGCCATTTCAGGGTGGTCGACACTCGTCAACCAGCACAGGCATCGGCCTGGCCGCGGTCCCTCTTGACCCGAAGCGACAACGGCCTCGGGTCGACCCCAATCTCCAATTCACCTGCACCTGCTGCCAAGTCAAGGAAAGCACTTTTCGCAGTTTGGTGAAGACATAGTGCCTCAGGTCCAGTAACCGACAGAGGGTCTTGCGACTTCGTCGTCCGCACGACGCTCTCGCACCGTCCTGCCCCTCAAGCCGCGGGTTTGCAATCCCGCGGCTTCGCAGAAGAAGCATCTCGTCCACTCAGTATCGCTCAGACACTCACGTCGAGCGACACATCCAACGACGGTGCCGAATGGGTGATCGCACCGACGCTGATCCGGTCGACACCGGTTTGAGCGATGTCGCGAATCGTCGCCAACGTCACGCCGCCGCTTGCTTCGAGCAGGAGCGACGAGCCGGCCGCGTCGCGAGCCGCAACGCAGCGGGCCATCGTCGGGCAGTCCATGTTGTCCAGCAGAATGACGTCCACGCCTTCGACCTCACTGACGCGTTCGAACTGCTCGAACGTGTCGACTTCCACCTCCACCAGCCGCTTCGGGTCTTCGGCCTTGCTTCGGGCGACGAGACTGCGTGTCGCTTCCAGCAACGCCTTGCCTTCGGCGACGCCGGCGAGGGCGAGGTGGTTGTCCTTGACGAGCACCATGTCGTGGAGCCCGAGCCGATGGTTGTGCCCGCCACCGCAGCTGACGGCGTATTTCTCCAGCGCCCGGTAGCCGGGTGTGGTTTTGCGGGTGTCGAGCACCTTGGCCCGTGTGCCGTCGCACCGTTTAACGAACTGCCGGGTCATCGTCGCGATGCCGCCGAGGTGGCCCAGAAAATTGAGGACAAGTCGCTCCGCCGCCAGGATCGACCGAACCGGGCCGCTGATTCGCAGCAGCTCTTCGGGGTGCCGCGATGCCGCCTCCTTAAAAGTCGCCTCGCCGGTTGGCACGTCCGCACTCTCGACCCGCAGCCGCTCGTCCAACATCCGGCAGATCGGCTCCACCATCGGCAACCCGCACGTGACGCCCGGAGCCTTTTGCACCAGCGACGCGGTGCCGTATAGATCCTCTGGAATGAGCAGTCGCGACGTGACATCGCCTTCGACGCCCGCTTCGCCGAGATCTTCCCGAATCGCCAGCCGCACCAGCTCTTGCCACTGCTCCATCGGCGGGAACGTCGGCTGGTCGAACTCAGAAGAGGTAGTCGCCACGCCCGTTCTACGCCGCGTCGTCGGCTAGGGTTGAGCCGATGTTCGCCCTTCTGTTGAGCCTGCTCTTGGCCGCTACGCCGACGACGCAGTTGGCGACGGACCTGCCGGACGATGAATTAGCACAAAGCCGCAAGCGGTACATGCGCGTCTTCGTCCTGCCCAGCGCCATCCTCGGCACCGCGATCATCGGCACGACGATCGTCCTCGCGAACCGCGCCCGAACGAGGAGAATCGCACGTGAAACGTGACACTACTTCGCCACACTCGCCACCAGCCGCCACAGGGCGTGCGGCGACATCGGCTGCTCGCGACGCTGTACACGCCTCGCGTTGAATGCGTCGCGCAGGCGCTCGAAGTCCTCGCTGTAAGGCAGCCGGTCGCGACGTCCGAGTCGGCCGTCGAACTCGCTGATGACAAGTTCCTTGATGAGTGCGATCGCCTTCTCGTCGACGGGTGCCGACTCCCGCGCCGCGCCGAGTCGCGGCAGAACGCCCCGCTTTCGCAACGACAGTAAGTGCCGCCATGTCTCGCGATGATCCGGCTGCGGACCGGTGAACTCGGCAGCGTAGGCGGTGCGAATGCTCTCGAACTGCGGCGTGTAGGGCAGATCGTCCGCCGTCCGCCCTGCCTTCTCGTACAGCCGAACCAGCACGTCCCGCTTGGGCGACAATGGTTCGGCCACACCTGGAAACAGGGCACCGGGTGCCGCGGCGGATTCGGGTTCGGCGGCGTTCTGGTCCGAAGCGAGACTGCGGTCGATCAGCAAGAGCGGCGTGCCGAACGGGTCGCGACACGTCGCCTTGAACCCACGTGCCACCCGCGACGGTCTGGCGACGAACGTCAGCCGAAGCTCCGCCCGCCGCTCGTAAAGGTCCTGCACGTTTTCCACCAGCAGGAAAACGCCCTCGCCGGGCAGGTCGTCGTCGTTGTGCAGCAGAATTTCCCGCCCGTCCGCCAGTCGCAGCGTGGCGAAGCCCGTGGCCTCGCGAAGCACCTCGAGCCCCAGCACGTCGCGGTAATACCGGACCGCCGCGGGCAGATTAACGACTCGCAGGACGTATCGGTCGAGTCCTATAAGTACGGGCGGCTTCTCGGCGGAATCGGACACCGCCTACAGGTTAGAACCCGTCAGTCCACGGTCGCTCCCGAACCCGCCGATCAGCTTGCCTGCAGCGGCCAGATGGTTCACACTGGAGCCCGTCGAGTTCTTGCCGCAGCAAGGTCCGGCAAAGGGACGAGAACGATGCCAGCCGCTACCGCGATTAACACGCCGCTCCGCCGCTCGCCGCCTTCGGCCGACGGGGGGCGTCGTCTCCTCCTGGCCGGGGCCAACGCGGTCGACCTAGAGACGCAGGTCCGGCGACTCGAGCCGGATGCGGATCTGGAAGTCGTCGAAACCACGCTCGACGCGTTAGCGGAGGTCATTCTCGCCTCGCGGGCTCAGCCCTTCGACGTGGTGCTCGCCGATGCCCAGGAACCTGACGAAGTCGACGCGTTACGGGAAGCTCTGGACGAGTCCGGTCCACCCGCCGGCCGTCTGATCCTTACCCGCGGCAGCTCGAGCCTGCTGAGCCATGGGGCCGATCACGTGCTCGTCGACACGCCCACCGACGCAGCCATCGCTGCAGCGCTGAAGCCGGCGGAGCGTCAGACTCATGGGCCCTCGGCGGTTCCGGAGCTTGACGCCGACGTTCTGCTCGATGCACAGATCCATCATCCCGGTAAAAGCGTCAAAGCGGCAGTACAGTCGCTCGATCGACGCCTCGGCGGCGGCGTGTTGGTTCTTGCCGCAGACGCGATCGAGATGAGCGTCCCGATCCCATCCACCAAGCTGCACTTGGCGTGGACAGCCGCGACTTGCGACGATGCCGAAGCCGACGTCATCCGCCATGAGCTTGCCCTGCTAGCTAGTCGCCTCGGCAAGATGGCGGAGCTCGATCAGCGGCACGTCAAGCTCAAGCGACTCGCGCTCACCGATGAACTCACCGGCTGCGCAACGCGTCGCCTGTTCCAGATCGCCCTCGACGACGCGATCAAAAACGCCCGACGCGAGCGTTATCCAGTGACGCTGCTTCTCTTCGATATCGACAATTTCAAGCAGTACAACGACCAGTACGGCCACGCCGTCGGCGATGCGATTCTGAAGCAGACCGGCACGCTCATCCGACGATGCGTCCGCGACGGCGACTTCGTGGCTCGCATCGGCGGCGACGAATTTGCGGTCATCTTCCGCGATCGTGACGAACAAAAGTCCAACGACGGCGACGAACTGCGGCGAAGCGGGCAAGTGCCCGACGGCCCGAGGCTCATCGCCGAACGGTTTCGCCGGCTCATCGGCTCGAGCGACTTCAACGCCCTCGGCACCAGCGGCTTGGGCCGGCTGACGATCAGCGGCGGCATGGCCGTGTTCCCGTACGACGCCAACGACGCCTCCGGCCTCGTCGACCAGGCAGACAAGGCGATGATGTTCGGCGCCAAGCGCGGCGGCAAGGACGTGATCAGCCTCGTTGAAGGCGACGCCTGACGTCGATCCGGCCTCAACTGGTAAGAAGAACGCAGTCGCTTACACTTCACCCATGCGGGCGGAGCCGGCTGAGTCTCAACTTGAACAAGAGGTCTTTCCGGGTGAATTCATCGACTCGCCGGCCCACCTCGATGACCTGCCGCAGCGGCTGGAGGCGGTACTTTTTGCCGCGCCGCGTGCCGTTTCGCCGCGACAGGTTGGTGAATCCCTTCATGCGACGACGCAGCAGGTCGACGAGGCGGTGGCTCAACTCAATACCAGCTACGCCCGCACCGGCCGCGTCTTTCGCGTCGTCGCTGTCGCCGGCGGCTGGCGGATGAAGACGCTCGAGCAGCATGACGACGTGATCCGTCAGACGCTCGAACGTTCATCGCCCAAGGCGTTGGGGCAAGGAGCCCGCGAAACACTCGCCATCATCGCCTACCGCCAACCTGTCCTGCGAGCAGACATCGAGGCCATCCGCGGCGTCGCGTCGAGCGAGATGCTGAGGCAACTCCTCGACGAAAAGCTGATCCGCGTCCGCGGCCGAGCCGACCTTCCAGGCCGACCCATGCTGTACGGCACCACGGAAAAGCTACTCGACCTCCTGGGTCTTCAACGACTCGAGCAACTCCCTGACGTGGATGGTTGAAGCCCTTCGTCGGCTTCAAACCCGACGCATCTTCGCCGTCTTCACGTCGTAGGCGTAGCTGCCAATCGTGCCGTCTCTGATGCGATCGACAGCCTCCTCGATCGTCGGCAGCGGCACCAGGAACCACTCCCGCGGCTCGACGGCTTCGCCGAAGCGGTCCTTGAGGTCCACGTCGAGCCGGGCGTCGGCGAAGACCTTGTGGAGGACGTTCTCCAGCTTGGCGGCACCCAAGTTGGCGAGCGGGAAGCTGTGGACGAGCTCGGCATCGGCGAGCAGGAACGTGGGGTCTTTATTGGCCCCGGCCACGCGTTTCTTCGGGTCGCCCCTGGTCACGCCGATCTTGTGGAGCACGTCGCGATGCTCGGCGACGAACGGGTGCTCGCTGAGGCTGCGGGCGATGTAGATGGTGCCGGAGGCGGCGTCGCCCTGTTCGAGCGTGCCGCCGAAGAGGGGGCCGACTTGCTCGTCGGGCGGCAGGATGCGGCGGCTGGCCTCGTCCTTGTTGAGAGCGCGGCGGAGCGACCGCATGAGCATGTCGCTCTCGGTGCCGTTGTCGAAGATGACGCGGAGCCGGCGGTCGGTCTCGCCGTACTCCTGCTTGAACGGGTCGCTCGCGCCGGCGACGAGGGCCTTCTGGCCGTCGAGGATGTACCAGTCGCCCCGCTCGATCTTCTGGTTGTCGCGGCCCTTGAACGGGACGGTGCGACGCTCGCCCATCGCGATCTGCGACTGCACCTGCTCGAACTGCTCGCTGAACGCCTCGAACTCCTTGCACGGCTCACGCTGGGCGATCTCGTCGGGCGACTTGCGGGCGAAGCGTTCATCGGCGGCCCGCACGTGCTTGAGCGACGTGATGCTTTCGCGCGACGTGCCATCCATGCCAAGTTCTGCCAGCAGGTGGGCGTCCGTCTCCGGCTCGTCATCACTTGCTTCTGTGTCGATCAAGCCGTCTTTGTCGAAGGCGGCCAGCAGCTCGCGACATTCGGCCGACGCTCGGATGCGGTCGAGCCGGACGGCGTAGAGGCGCTCGAAGATGTCGCGATCTTCCCCGTGCTGCGGCGAACGACCGTGCTCGCGGACGAACCGCTGGATGTCCTCGAAGCCGGCGATGATCCGCTCTTCCTTAGGCGTGTAGGCGACCTCCGCCTTCGCCTCGACGGTGGCATCCAGGTCGCCGAGGAGAGCGGCATCGTCCGCCGTAAACTGGTCCGTCTTCGACTTAGCCATTCATCGCCTCCCGCTGCATCCGCTGAAGGTACGCCACGCCCTCCGCCATGCGACGCTCCCAAGCGTCCGGGCTCGTGATCGACGGCAGTCGGCTGTGCTGGTTCTTGAACGTCCGGGCCCGCTTCGCCAGCATCCTGGCCTCGTCCGGATCGAGCTTGACCTTGCGGGCGGCGATGACAGCCTCGACCTCGCGAAGGCGGTCGCCGTCCATCGTCTTGCTGAGAATGCTGTAAGCCTCGCTGAAGGGGTTGACGCTATCGATCAGGTCCACGTTGAGCTCCGTCACGTCGGTGACGAACTTCCGCACGCCGTCGATGAGGGCGGTGTTGTGCGGGCGGTCGTCGTCGTCCGCCTGCGCGTCGATCTGCGTCGCCGCCTTCTTTGCCTCCTGCAAGACGTTCATCGCCGCCACCGCCCGCTGTCGCACGGCCTCCTGGTCCTCTTCAGGCATGTCCGGGTACTTCTCGCGGACGATCTTGCCCATCCGCTGTTGCGTCAACTCTTGCGGCGGCAGCTCGTGGTTGAAAAGGCCGTCCTGCACCGTGCGATGATCCTGCACGAAGCTGGCGATCACCTCGTTCAGGTCGTCGCGGCAGACACGCTTGGCCTCCTCGCTCTTGGGCTCGGCCAGGCCCTTGATCTCCATCTGGATCGTGCCCGTCGTCTTGTCCACGCCGACGTTGCACTGGTCCGGCTCGTACCCGGCGTCACCATAATCGAGGTGTTCCTGCGGCCCACCCCCCTCGCTGGTCGAAAGCTTCGGCGTGAACTCGAAGCGCGGGGCCAACACCTGCTCCATGAGCAAGCTCGCCGCGATGGCCTTGAGCGTGTCGTTCACCGCCTCCGTCACCGCCTGCTCGCTCGCGTCCGGCTCGGCGATCAGGTTGGTGAACCGCGCCCGCGACTTGCCGGGCGCGTCGCGCGTCGCCCGGCCGATGATCTGCACGATCTCGGTCAGGCTGCTGCGGTAGCCGACGGTCAGGGCGTGCTCGCACCAGATCCAGTCGAAGCCCTCCTTGGCCATGCCCAGGGCGATGATGAGGTCCACGTGGTCGCGGTTCCCTCGCTGCGCCGGGTCACGCAGGGCGGCGGCGACCTTCTCCCGCTTGGCCGGCTCGTCATCGACGAGGTCCGCCACCTTGAGCGTTCTGCCTTCCTTCGTCTGGACAAGCTGGAACCCGGTGGTCGGGTCGCTGCCCTGCCAGTCGCCGAGGTTTTCCAGGATGTGCTCGACCTCCTTGTGCTTGTCCTTCGTGCTCTCGCGGCTGTTGACGCTCGGAATGTGGAGAATCGTCTTTTCCGTCGGGTCGAGCACCTTCAAGAGGTCGTTGCTGTACGTCCCGCTGTAGAAGAAGTAGCCGAGGTCGAGCCGCTTGAGGTGCTCGTAGCCGGCGAGCTGTTCGTAGTAGGTGTAGGTGACGGTCTCGAACCGCTGCTCGTCCTCCGGCATCAGCACCGCCGCCGCATCGCCGCGGAAGTAGCTGCCGGTCATGGCGACGAGATGACACTTCTCGCGGGCGATCAGCCGCCGGACGAAGTCGCCGAGCACGTTGTCGTCGCTGACGCTGACGTGATGAAACTCGTCCACCGCCACGAGTCGATCGTCGAACGCCTCCCCGCCGAACTTCTCCGCCGCGAAGCGGAAGGTCGCGTGCGTGCAGACGAGCGTCCGGTCGTCACTCTGGAGGAACTTGCCGACCGCCTCGACCTTCCCGCCTTCGCCGACGGGTGAGTCGCACAGGTTCCACCGCGGCTCGACGTGCCAGTCGGCGAAGAAGCCGCCAGTCGTAAGGTCCGTGTCGCTAAAGCTCGTCCCGATCGTCTTCTCCGGCACCACGACGATCGCCTGCTTGAGCCCCTGGTTGTGCAGTTTGTCGAGGGCGACGAACATGAGCGCCCGGCTCTTGCCCGACGCCGGCGGCGACTTGATGAGCAGGTACGGCTCTCCCCGCCGCTGCCACACCCGCTCCTGCATCGGCCGCATGCCCATCGGGTTGGCGGACGCGGGTTTGGCGGCTCCACCTTGGGTGAGGTCCACGCTGACGGTCGGAATGGTCGGTTGCTGGCTCATCGGGATGCGGCGGAAGTCTGCTCCTGGGCGGTCATCTTCGTGTAGAGGGCGAAGAGGTGTTCGAGGCGTTCGGTGTCGTTCTTGAACCGGCGGCCGAGGTAGATGCGTTCGAGGGTTTCGTCGTTGGCGTCGTGGGCACGGCGGAGGTCGGGGTAGTCGCGGTCCATAGCCTCGGGGTCGTAGAGGTCGGCGATGGTGGCGGGCCAGTGGGCCTCGCGGGCCAGCAGGATCTCCTCGGCCCGCCGCGTCAGGTCGAGTTTGTTCTGCTCCGAGAGCGCCGGCACCGGGAACGTGTTCCAGCCGAGGGTGTTGGAGTAGCGGTAGTCCGTCTTGAGCTTGCCGCAGACCGTCGCCACCCAGACCAGGTGCAATCGCGAGGCGATCAACGCCAGGTTCCACAGCGGGGCGTCGTACATTCCGTAGAGCAGATTGCTGATGATGGCGTTCTCGCTCAGCAGATCGACCGGCAGGTACTCACGTCGCTCGGACGAAACGCCTGCTACGGCAATCGTCGTCTCACGGGCGAATCCCGGAACCTGCACGAAGCGGAAACCTCGATCCGCCCAACCTCGCGTCGCGGCAGCTTTGCTTTTGGCGCGGAAAGTGCTTGTTGCTTTCATTCGATCCGCAATGAACGGGACGGCTTCCGCATCCTCGACCTTATCCTGCGTGACCCAGAGGCAGGAACGTTCCTTACCTTGAATCAACTCTTCGGAGCCAAGGTATCGCTTCATGAACTGCCTTGCTCGCTCGTCACGTTCCACCATTTGCCGGCGTTCGTCGGGGGTAAGGCAGAGGGCACCTCCGTCCCGCGGCATATTGCCGAAAAGCATCTCAGGCCGCCCTTTTGGCGCTTCACGACTCGGCTCGATGAAGATGTCAGCCGCAGGAACAAGGTATGCGTTAATCTGTGGCACCTCCCGAGCGACGACTTCGTCATTCTCATCCCTGATGAAGAGACGGCGGAACGGCTGTGGACGGTTGCTCATCCCGATCACGGCCACCGTTACACCGGCGTTATGACTAGCCAAGTTGGTCCACCTGAAGGACGCGTGCGCGAACGTGATCTTCTGCCCCAACTTGAAGATCGGCTCCCAAAGCAGCGGCACCTGGAGACCTTGGCAGATTGAATTCGTCGAGACGAAGGCAGTAGCCGCTTCCGTCTGCCGTCCATAATCGGCAGCCTTCATAAACCAGCCAGCAACGTAGTCGAGCGATCGCCAGCTACTGATGCGTCCTTCGAAGATGCCCTGAAGGTCTTCCCGCTGCTCGTCGTCTTGGTTTCGACTGCCCAGGTACGGCGGGTTCCCGCAGATGTACGTCTCGCCGCCTTCGTTCTGGAAGTCGATGTCCGGCGTCTCGGACTTTTCGAACAGGTCATCCCCGCGGACCTCGGTGTCGCGGCCGGTCGGGGAGCAGACGCTGAGCCAGTCCAGCCGCAGGGCGTTGCCGCAGGTGATCCAGTTGCGGTCGTTCAGCGGCAAAAACTCCGCCAACGCCAGCCGCTCGCCGCGGTGCAGCACGTCGCACTGGTACTTGGCGATGATGATCGCCAGCCGCGCGATCTCGGCGGCGAAGTGCCGGATCTCGATGCCCCGAAAATTCGTCTCGGGGATATCCGACATCCGGTCCGGCTCGCCCAGCCGCTCGTTGATCTCGGCCTCGATCTTCCGCATCTCCTTGTAGGCGATGACGAGGAAGTTACCGCTGCCGCAGGCGGGGTCGAAGACGCGGATGCGGGCGAGGCGGCGGCGCAGGTGGCGCAGGGCCTGCGGGCGATCCCCTGCCTTGTCGAGCTTGTCCCGCAGGTCGTCGAGGAAGAGGGGATTGAGGACCTTGAGGATGTTGGGCACGCTCGTGTAGTGCATGCCGAGGCTGCCGCGTTCGGCGTCGTCGGCGACGGCCTGGATCATCGAGCCGAAGATGTCGGGGTTGATCTTGGTCCAGTCGAGGCTGCCGATGTGCAGCAGGTAGGAGCGTGCGATCTTGGTGAAGCGCGGAACGTCCGATGTAGGGTGGGCTTCAGCCCACCTCGGGTCGTCGGGTTGCTTGTTCGTATCGCCGTCGGATGGTGGGCTGAAGCCCACCCTACTGCTTCCGAAGAGGCCGCCGTTGACGTAGGGGAAGGCGTTGGCCCACGGGCGGAGGTCTGCCGCGCCGCGGTCGGCGACTTGGACGTCCATCGCGCGGAAGACCATGCCGAGGACGAAGCTGGTGTCGCTGCCATCGGACTGAGTCATCTGCTGGACGGTCTGGGTGAAGAGGCCGTCGCCGTGGAAGATGCCGGTGTCCTCGGCGAAGAAGCAGAAGATGAGGCGGGCGAAGAAGTGGTTGAGGTCTTCGCGTCGCTCGGCGGTCGCCCAGTCTTCGTTGTGCTTGAGGAGTTCGACGTAGAGGCGGTTGAGCCGGCCGGTGGCTTTGATGTCGAAGGCGTTCTCGCGGATGGCCTTGACGGTGGAGATGCCGGCCAGGGCGAGGAAGTAGCCGAAGTGGTCGCCGAGATCCTGGTAGTCGCAGACGAGCGGCGGCTCGGCGTCGTCGATCAGGTTGGCGGCGTGGACGGTTTGTCCGTCGGTGGCGAGGGCGAACTTGGCCTTGTGCTTGGCGGTGGCGGGCGAGTCAATCAGAGCTTGGAGCTTCTCCGCGACCTGATCGGGTGCAGAGACGGCGAGGTGAATGTTGTTGCGTTGCAGGATGGCGTCGGCGAGGTCCGACTTGTTGGTCGTGCTCTTGCCGGTGGCCCGGAGGCGTTTGACGGTGGTGGCCTTGTTGCCGAAGGCTTCGAGGAACTGAAACGGGAACTCGGCCGGTTCGAACGGCTGCTCGGCGAGCTGGGAAACGGCTTGTTCGATCTCGACGGCGTTCACGCCGAAGCTTACGGACTGCCACGCCCGGCTTGGTCGACGGCGGCCTCCACCCCGGCTAGGCACCTGTCCGTGTCATGCCACGAGTCGGCGGACCAGATGCGGTGGACGGTCCAGCCGAGGCCATGCATCGAAAACGCCCGAAAGCTCGCCTGATGCTTCGCCTTCTGATTCGGGTGGTCGCTCGGCACAGCGCTGCGGCAGCGCGAGAGCGGCTCGATTGGAGATTCGAATCCTCTCCTCTCCGCTCTTTGTTCCACACCTACCGCGCAGCGCTGGCCGCCCGGAAGACGTCGGCGGCGAGGGCGTAGGTCAGGTCGCCGGTGATCTCAGGTTGGACGGCGTTGACGGCTTGTGAAATCTTGTCGAGTTCGTCCGCAGATGACGGATCGAAGCGGATGTAAGACCCGACGCGGCCACGAGCGGCGAGGCGATTGATGTGGTCGAGCGTTGCATGCGCGGCGTCAGCATCATTCGTGCCGAGGGCGGCGGAAAGATCGCCTTCGGCGTGTCGCATCTGTGAGAGCACGACAGGGGCGGACGGGAAGTAGACATACAGCGTGCCGATGGCCCAGACGGCGATGCCGACGGCGGCAATTGCCATGATGGCACCAGCTGATGCGAAGGCCGAACGCTCATGGCCGACGCGTGGCATCGGGGCGAATGCGAGAATCAACAGGAAGATGCCGGACAGGATGCAGACGGCGGTCGCAGTATCCGCCCAGCTGCTGAGGATACTGGCGACCGGGCCGGCGTCGCCGTCGAGCAGGTGGAACGGCCGCGAAAGTCTGTCGAAGGCGTGTGAGTCCTCGGCGGCGAGTGTCACGAGGCGTGGCGTGAGGTGCAGGGCGAAGAAGCCGACGAGGATCGCGGCGAGGAGCAGGCCCGTGACGGTCGCTGCCGTCTTGCCACCGGCGAGCTTGAACAGCAGGACAAAGCTCGCGATCGTGAGGCCGCCGCCCGTGAGCATGGTCCACGCAGCGCCTGGGTAGACGCCCGCCGCCGCCTCGCCGCTGAACAGGCTGGTGATGGTCGGCGGGTAGACGCCGATGATCGGCATGACGAGGGCCGCGACGAGGTGCAGCGGCGCCGGATTGTGCATCGCCTCACCCACGAAGCTCGGCGGGAAGAACGCTGCCGTCGCCGCAAAGACGACGATGCCGATCAAGAGCGGCAACGTGACCGTCTTCAACAACGGCTTCGCCTCCGCCAGTGCCGGCAGCATGCCCGGTGCATCATCGCCCGCAGGCTCGCCGGCCGTCTTCGGCAGAAGCAGGTACAACGTGATAGCCATCGCAATCAGCATCACGACCAGCACCAGCGTTGCCGACGGCGTTGCCCGCTCGAGCAGGTAAGCCATCGACAACGGCCCGATCGCCCCGCCGACCAGGAACGTCGTCACCACGGCCGCCACGCTTGCACCCGCACGATGCAGCACGACCGCGACCGGCAGGATGCCCGCCGCCCCGACCGGCAACGCGATTGCGGCAAGAGCCGTTTTCCAGGGCGAGCCGAACCAGCCGCGAAGTCGCTCGTCGCCGACAAGGTGGCGAAGCAGGCCCGCGATGAGCACGCCGACCAGCAGGTCCGGGACCAGCGCGATAACTGCCTCGCCGAGTCGCAGGACGAACGTGCCGCCCATCCAAAGCATCGGGTTCTCATCGGGAAGAAGATCGCTCATTCTCTTTGCTTAACGCTGAAACTAAACCGCCACACTGGTCAGAAGATCATCGATGACCGGCCGCGCGTCGCCGCTGGCGGTGCCAAGGCGGACGAGGAGGCACGGCTTGGCGACGGCCTGCACATCGTCGGCCGTCACGTAGTCGCGGCCGATGAGGGTTGCCTTGGCTTGGGCGAGTCGCTGCCACGTCAGCAGGCCACGCGGACTGACGCCGAGCGTGACCTGCGGGTGCTGTCGCGATGCGGCAGCGAGTGCGACGAGATACCGCCGTACCGGCTCCTCGCTCGGCACGTCGGCGACCCGCTGCTGGAGCGAGAGGAGCTCGCCGTCGCTGAGGATCGGCGTCGATTCGAGCTTCGTCTTTTCGCCACCGACGGCTCCGGCGAGCATGGCCATCGCGTGCTCGTCGCTCGGGTAGCCGACGCTGAGCTTCATGCCGAAGCGGTCGAGTTGAGCTTCGGGCAGCGGGTAGGTGCCGGCATGTTCGATGGGGTTTTGCGTCGCGATGACGAAGAACGTCGGCGACAGGTCGCGTCGCACGTTGTCCGCCGTCGCCTGACCTTCGGCCATCGCTTCGAGCAGGGCCGACTGCGTCCGCGGCGTGGCGCGGTTGATCTCGTCGACGAGCAACACGTCGGCGAAGACGGGGCCCTGGAGAAAGTCGAACTCGCGCGTCTTCTGGTTGAAAACGCTAAAGCCGGTGACGTCGCCCGGCAGCAGGTCGGGCGTGCACTGCAGTCGCCCAAACGCCCCGCCGACGGCCGCGGCGAGGGCTTTGGCAAGCGTCGTCTTGCCGAGCCCCGGCATGTCTTCGAGCAGGACATGGGCCCGTGCCAGCAGGCAGCACAGCACCTGCTCGACGACATCCTCCTTGCCGAGCAACGCACGCGTCAGACGGTCGCGGATGCGGCCGACTTGCGTGGCGGTGTCGGATGTGACGGCATCAGGCGGCGGGTGCGTCATGAGCGGCGTCTCCCGCGAACGGCATCACGCAACGGCGTCACGACATCCGCCATCGGCGGCGATGCGCCGGCAGGAGCGAACGTCGCCCAGTCGGCAACGGCGGATAGGTGTCGCTCGCCCAACCAAGCACTGTGGGATTGATGCACAGGACGGGGCTCGCCGCGACGGCGGGCACGGCGATCGAGCAAGGCGAGCGTTCGCTCGACGAACGATCGTGCGTCACCGGTCGGCCGCAGTCGCCACAGGGCGACATCGAACAAGTCGATGATGAACCGGCGGAACACGAAAAGAAGCGTGAGCACGACGCCGACGAAGGCCAGCGCCTGCCAGTGAGCCACGAGCTTGTTCATGAAGGTGGCCCACGTTGTCGCCGCCTGCTGGGAAAAGGTGGGTGCCCCGTCAGCGATGGCGAAGCCGGGTGTCGGTTCGAGGTCGACCCACTGGCCGCCACGCGCGATGCCCATCTGGTTGGCGTCGCGGCTGCTGGCGTAGCCGGCCTCGATCGCGAGGCGGACCTGCGGCCAGA
>CAYMAS010000024.1:0-45039 GCA_964388485.1 uncultured Tepidisphaerales bacterium
CCATCATCTCCGGCGGCGAGGGCGACGCCGAGTCGAAGATCGCGGCGTTGAAGGCCGGCGGCTTTGAGGTCGCCGAATCGCCTGCGACGATGGGCGATGCGATGGCCAAGGCGCTGGGGCTGTAGCCCGGAGGTCGTGCGTCAGTACGACGAACTCTAGAAGATCTGCTTCAATCTCCAGTTCCGCTCGGCAGGACCATAGTTCTGCCGAGGCGGTCCACTACAATGACGCCATTATTGATGAGGCGGGCCGCCAGCGGATTCTGTAGATCGAATGTCGAATCAGGTAGAACGAGCGACTCGCGTTGTAGGCCGCTTTCATACCCCTTGTCCGGCACGAGCTGGCGGCCGAAGGGCACGAGTCGGCTGGTGCCGTCGGGCTGGCGGTCGAGCATCACCAGGACGTCTCGTCCCAGCAGGATGTCGATAGTCGTCGCAGGATCCAGGGTCCGGGCATAGACGTCATCTGGACGGTTCCAGTGGGGGCCGATGTCATCGGCGGGCGCATCGAGGTCGTACGCGTACAGACCGCGGTCGCCCAACGAATAGATTCGTCGCCCGTCCACGCGAAACGTGCCGACGAGGCTCTCGTCACGGGAGACAGTTCCAGGTTCTTGCTCGGCGAGCTCACGGGCCCGCCGAGCCATCTCCGGCGGCAACTCGCCAAAGTCGCGGACGATCTCCGGCGGGCCCGACAAGAGCAATGCCGGCACTTGACCGCCCGTCGGGTCGTCGACCATCAGGATCTCGCCCGACAACGCGTCGATCACGATCCCGTCGCGTCGGCCGTTGGCGCGAAGGTCCGCCGCGACGACCAGCGATCCGGCGGCGAAGGCGAATCGGCTCCGGGTCGGTCGGCCGGTCCAGACGAAGGCCGCGTCGTCCGGTTTCGGGATCACGGCGGCTTCGAGCGACGTCGCCAGTTCGCCCGGGACGGGGCGGATCGTGAGCGACGAGCCGTCGAGGCGTTGTTGCGGGTCGAGCGGGTAGACGAGCTCGATCATCGCCGGGTAGACGATGGCGACTCGGCCACCGGGCAGGGGCATCGCGTCGATCGGCTCGGGCGTGCCGGCAGATCGGCTGCGAAGGGCCAGCAGCTTACCCGTGCCGGCGTCGTGCATGGCGAGGTGCCACGATCCGTCCGAGCCGGCCTGGGCCGTACGGACGAGCACAACGTCCCGTGTGGCGGTGACGCGGGCGTTTTCCGTGACGAGCGTGACCGTTCGCCACCGCGTCTGGCCGTCGGGGCCGATGGCGGAGAGTTGGCCGTCGGCGAAGAGCAGGACGTCGCCGTTGAAGGCGGCGGCGGTGGCGTTGTCGTAGACGGACTGCGACCAGAGGACGTCGCCGGTCTCACCCGCGAAGCGAGCGACGCCGGTGCGGCCCCAAGCGATCACGTCGCCGTCGAACCATGCCGCGGCTTCGGGGGCAAAGTCGGTGTCGGCCGACCAGCCGCCGCTGACGCTGACGGCTTGCAGCTCGTTGCCGGTGTAGACGAGGGCGCGACTCGCATTGCCGTAGTAGCGGGCGATTGGCAGCAGTTCGCCGCCACGCTCGGCGATGACGCGAGGCTCGGCGGCGAAGGGAGGGGCGACGAGCGACGTCGGCAGGTCGGCTGTCGGCAGCTGCTCGGCTTCGGCTTGCAGGGCCTGACGTTGCACGGCCGCGGCGGCATGTTCGAAGAGCATCATCGCCTTGCCGTCACGCTCGAACGCGTCGACCGGCGTCTGCCGGGCACGACGATCCAGCCGCATCGCCGCGTCGGCCAACGAAGCGGCGGTGCCCGTCGCCAGGTCGATTCGGGCGAGCATCGCTTCGGCATCACGACCGGTGGTCGGATCACCGTGGGCCAAAGCCAGCCTGCTCAAACGTCGCGCCAGCACCGCGGCCGCATCGAGATCGCCCTCAGCTTCGACCTGCTCGGCGGCCTGTTCAACGGCGGACAAAGCCGCCCGGCTGGTCGGGAACTCGTCGGCGACGGCGAGCAGCGTCTCGGTTGAATCGGCTGCGGCCAGCGCGTCCTCGGCCAGCCTCGCAATCGGGTCGTACAGGCCCGGCATCGAATTGCGACGCAGGAACCAAACCCGCTCCGTCGCCGCAACTGCGGCAGTGAAGCCGGCGTCGCGGCCGGTGCGGATGATGACATCCCGCCATGCCGAATTCTCCAGAATGTCCCGGACGGCAGCAATCTTCGCCGCCGATCCGCCCGGAATGTCGCCGCTCTCGCTGATCCGCAGACGGACGCGGACGTGGTTCTCCGGCGTCGTCGCGAGCCGTTCGGCCGCGTCGAGCGCCACGCCGACTGCCGCGCCTCGCGAGTCGGATGCCAAGGCCAAGGCGGCGTCGAAGGCCGGCTGCTGTCCGTCCGGCAGGGCGGCGGCGCGGTCGAGGAACTCGATGCCCGTCCGCAGGTCGTCGCTGGAGAAGGCCACGCGGGCCAGCGCGATCAGCGGGGTCGGGTCGCTCGGTGCGGCTTCGGCGGCGGCGAGCAGTCGGCGGCGAACGGCGGCGCGATCCGCAAAGACGCCGATCGCCTGCTGGCCGGCAACGAGGATCCGCTCGTCGAGCACGACGACGTTGCCTGCCAGATAGGTGGCGTCGAGATCTTCGGGCGGGTTGCCTCCGGGAACGGTGGCGAACTGGTTGTCAGGCGGCAGGCTTTGCCACGTGTTGAGCCCGCCGAGCACTTCGTCGCTGCGTCGGCCGGTGGCGATGTCGATGAGCGCCAGCTGGTCGCCGGTCGGCACGAGGACGTGGTCGCTCGTCACCGCGGGCCGACCCATGATCGTCTCGGTCCGCCCGCCGCGACGTGAGGCCGGCTGCGGAATGCGGCTCGACCAGAACTGCCACTGGACGTCGCTCATCTCATCGAGCCGTTCCTCTTCGATGGCCTTGACGACGTCGCGCCAGCGGATGCAGTAGACGGTGCGTGCGCCGAAGCCGAAGAGCCGATCACCCGCGACGGCGACGACGGAGCGGACGGCGTCGTCGTTGCCGGTCGGGTCGAAGCTGCCACGCCTGTTGTCCATCCGCTCGGGCGGGACATCGGGGAGTCGAGCGACGAGTCGGCCGGTGCCGGCGTCGTAGATGAGGATGGCTTGCGCGTCCGGCGGGCGATAGAAGAGCTTGTTCTGCGAGACGATCGGCGCGGCGGCATGGAAGGGCAGCGGTCGCGTGAAGCTGGGGGTCGAGCGTTGCGCGACGCCGCGGCCGCGGTTGTTGCGGAGGCGGGCGGCGTTGTCGAGGCGGTCGAAAAGCGGCGTGCGTTCGTAGGTGTTGAGCCACAGCATCCGGCCGCTGTCGGCGTCGAGGGCAGCGAGGATGCCTTCGCCGGTCGGCATGTAGACGACGCCGTCCGACGCACTCGGTATGGCGTCGGGTTCGGGCGTGAAGACGCGGCCCCGGTTCCGCAGGTTGTCGCGTCCGACGGTGGCGAGGTAGCGGACGTGAACGAGGTCGCCGGTCTCAAGGTCGAGCGCGACGGCGAAGAACTGGTTGAAAGGCCGCGACAAGGCCGGATTCGTCTGGGCCAGGAGCCAGACGGCGTCGCCGGCGACAACGGGCGGGCCGGTCCAGACGACCTGCCGGAAGCCGTTGATTGGATCCTGTCCGGCGGGGTTGGGTCGATTCTCTTCGGGCGAATCGGCAACGCCGGAGGCCTCTTCGATCTGTTGGCGGTTGAAGTCGTCGGGCGACTTTTGCCACAGGACCTCGCCGGTGAGCCGGTCGAGCGTGACGACGGCGGCCTGCGTGTCGTCGTTGCGGCCGCCGGTGGCGTCTTCCCACATGACGTCCTTGCGGCCCAGGACCGTGACGAGCTTGTCGCCGTCGATGACCGGAGCCATCGCGTAGGCCCGCGGCGTCAAGGCACCGCCGGTCGCGTAGACGTAGACGCCGCCGGGCTGGTTTTCGTCAGCCGGGTAGCGGCCGAGCCACTGGTCGGGCGGCTGACGGGCGGCGAGGTCGAGCGCGTGGACGGCGACGTTGTCGGTCCAGTAGGCGACGTTGTCGGCGACGACCGGGAAGAGGCCCGCGAGTTGCCCGGTCGGCCGGGCCTGGTCGTAGTAGGAGCGTTGCCGGCCCGAGATGTCGGCTTGCGACCGGAGCAGGGCGGGGTAGGCGTACTGCGGGTTGAGGACGCCTGGCGAGAGGGCGGCGATGCGGTTGCGTTCGGCCTCACCGCCGAGCGTCGGCCAGTCGAGTCGGACGCGTTGTTCGATCGGCAGGCGAGCGAGGGAATCGGCCAGCGAGGCAGCGACAGCAGCGAAGTTCTGCCGCTGGCCGGCGACGAGGCCTTCGGCGTCGGCGTGTTCGGTTGTCAGTCGATCGAGCGTGATGGCGGCGTCTTCGGCTTCGAGCAGCGTGGCGGCGACGAAGCGACGAAAAAGCAGGGCGGCTTGAGCGTCGGTGGCCGTCTCGTTCAGATCGAGTCGGGTAGCGGCGGCATCGGTGGTGGCGGCGCGGGCGGCACGATGGGCGGTGCCGACGTTGCCGGCGACGAGGTCGGCGTCGATGAGTTCGATCTGCGCCCGAGCCGCGGCGGCGGTGAGCGGGAAGTCGTCGATGACGGTGGAGAGGGCCGCACGCCTGACCGCATCGTCCGCGACGCCGAGGCGTCGGGCGGCGTCGAGGGCGCGTTGTGCCGCTCCGCCGAAGCGATCGCGATACACCTGCTGCCCCTGGGCAGGCCAGGCGGCGAGGCGTTCACGGACGGCGTCGCTGACGCGTTGGTACTGGACGACCTGGCCGTCGTCGTTGGACCGGGCGGCGACAAGGCGGTCGCCGAGCTCTTCGATGGTTTCGCGATAGACGTCGCTGGCTTTGTCCCACTCCTGGAGGTTGGCGAGCCGGCCGGCGAGGGTGAACTGATCGGTGGCGCGGGTGGAGTCGTCGACGAAGACGTTCTGCGCCGCCGTGCTGCCGCTGGCGGGGGCTTCGTCGATGAGCACGATCTCTTGCCCCGCTGCGGTCGCCGCGGTGACTAATCCCAGCAGCCCGTAATGGAGTCGAAGCAACAGCACGCGAGGATGATAACGACCCACGGTGCAGGTGTTGCGGCAGCGTTCTCAACGCTGATCGAAATATCTTCCCCAGAGCGGGCGGAGCTTGTCGACCTCGGCGGCGGAGATCTTCGACTTGTCGGACCAGATGCCCAGAGCCAGCGCATCCTTGGCTCCGCAGGTCGCCAGTTCGTCGCGTCGCTCGCCGGCGAGTTTCACGGCGGCCTTGAGGACGGTCATCGCATTGGCGGTGGCGGCTTTGAGGTGGCCGAGGATTTCCATGAGCAAGGCCTCAGGCTCGCCATCGGGCTTGTCTTTCCAGCAGTCGTAGTCGGTGACGAGGCAGAGGGCGGCGTAGGGCAGCTCGGCCTCACGGGCGAGGCGGGCTTCGGGCATCAGGGTCATACCGATGAGGTCGCCGCCCCAAAGGCGGTGCATGTGACTCTCGGCCCTGGTGCTGAAGGCAGGGCCTTCCATGCAGACGTAGGTGCCGCGATCGTGCATCGCCATGTCGGCCGGTGCGGCGTCGGCGAGGAGCTTGCGGAGGATCGGGCAAAACGGCTCGCTCAATTCGACGTGAACGGCGGCGTGTTCGAAGAAAGTGTCGGGCCGGTGCTTCGTCTTGTCGATGACGCTCGTGGGCAGGACGAGGTGCCGCGGCTTCAGCTCCTCCCGCAGGCTCCCGACGGCACCGCTGGCCAGGATGTGGGTCGCGCCGAGTTTTTTGAGGGCGAAGAGGTTTGCGCGGTACGGCACGTTCGTCGGGTTATGGACGTGACCGATGCCGTGGCGGCGGAGCAGGAGCGTCGGGACGCCGTCAAGGGTGGTCTCGAGGATGGGTGCCGATGGCTTGCCGAAGGGCGTGTCGGGGCAGTGCTCGACCGCGTCGGCGGCTCCGAGGGCGTCGCCAAGGCCGCTGCCGCCGATGATGGCGATCTTCAGGTCGTCGCTGGTGGAGGAGGAGGTCACGACAGGAGCTTAGAGTGAGCGCATGATCAAGATGATTCCTTTGGCGTTGGTCCTGCTCCTGGTCGTCGGCTGCGGCGGGCCGGACGGCAAGGTGCGGGTGGTGTCGGATGACCCCGTCGCCCAGGACGTGCTGAGCGTCCTGCTCGAAGGCACGGGCGTGCCGGTGGTCGAGACGACCGCAGAGCCGGACGCGTCGCTCGAGTTGAACCAGGCGACCTTTCGCGAGATGCTCGGCAACCCGCTGCACCTCGAGACCTTCGCGAGCAATCTCGATCAACTGACGACCCGCCTCGTCGAGACCTTCCCGGATTCGCAAGACCGCATCCGCCAAAATGCCGAGGCCTTTACGGCGGAACTCGCCAAGCTCGACGCTTACGCGAGCGAGCTCTTCGATCGCGTGCCGGAGGAAAATCGTACGGTGCAGAACGAGGAACTGGCCGACCTCGTCGCCGCCTACGCCGTTTCCGTTTCACCCGACGGCACGAGCGTCGACACCGCTGAACTGCTCCTCGATGGTCCCGCCGAAACGGGTTACGAGGCGACGTACCTCGGCATGATGGACCACAACATCACCATCCTCGCCAAGGATCTCGGTGCCTCCAACGTCGACCTCCACGGCCTCGGCGGCGGCCTGACGATCGGGCACGATCATGACCACTAGGCATCGGCCGAATCCGGCGTTTCCGGCTTCGAGCCGAAGAGGGCGCTGCCGACGCGGATGATGGTGCTGCCTTCGAGGATGGCCGGCTCGAAGTCGTCGCTCATGCCCATCGACAGGTGCCGCAAGTCGTCGCCGGCAATGCCGTACTTCTTCATTTCTTCGAAGATTTCGCGGCAACGGGCGAACGTCCGACGGGCCGTGTCCTGATCGACACCATGGGCTGCCATGGTCATGACGCCCATGAGCCGGACATGCTTGAGCTCCATCATCTGCTCGGCCAGATGCCGGGCCGCTCCTACCGCGACGCCGCTCTTTTGAGCCTCCTGGCTGCAATTGATCTGCATCAGGCAAGGCAGCCGGGCCGCCTCGCCGAGAACCCGCGGCACCTGCTGCTCCAGCTCCTCGGCCAGACGCAACGAGTCGAGCGTGTGGAGCATCGTCGCGTGCTTGAGCGCAACCTTGACCTTGTTCCGCTGAAGGTGGCCCACGAGGTGAAACCGCAGCTTCGCTGCCACCGGCTCGCCACCGTCGCGAAGACGAGCGTGATACTCCTCGAGGTTTGCCGCCCGTTGTTCGAGGTTTTGGACGTAGTTCTCGCCGAAGTCGCCGATGCCGAGCTTCACCGCTGCGCGTGCCTGCTCCGGTGCCGCGTATTTCGTGATCGCCACCGTCGTCACACTCGACGCCGGCCGATTCGCCTGCTCACACGCCGCCGCCACGCGACGCCGCACGTTTTCTAGCCGCGTCTGCACATCGGCAAAGGGATCGTTCATCGTGTCGGCCGGTCCATCCGTGGAAGTTGCGTCGCTCACACCGGCAGTATAACCGGACCCCGAGCCGGCCGCGTCACGAGGCGACGCTTCGTCTCCACCGCCGGCCGCGCCTACACTGCCGACCCACTTCACCCGCCGGCCCCATGCCGGCTTCCCGCCGACCGGATGTCGGCGTGATCGAGTCTCCCTTTTTCAGCAGCAAGATCCATGGCCCACTCCCTCTCCGCCAAGAAGCGCGTCCGACAGAATGAAAAGCGAAACGCCCGCAACCGCTGGCGCAAGGACCGCGTCAAGACCGCCGTCCGCGCCTTTGACGAAGCGTTGGAAGCGAAGAAGTTCGACGAGGCCCAGGAACTGCTGAACAAAGCCGCCAGCGTCTTGGACAAGGTCGCCACGACGCCCGCGCTGCACAAGAACGTCGCCCGCCGCCGCCGAAGCGTCCTGCAACTCAAGCTCAACAAGGCCCGCGCCGCGGCTTAGTCACGGTCTCGACTCCTCGATGTTCGAATTCAGCCGCGGGCTTACAGTCCGCGGCTCTTCTGCACGCTCGAACGGCATTCTCGTCGTGCTGAAGCCCGACCTACGGTGTCGGCCCATGTCCGATGCCACGTCTCAAGTCTCGATGGAAGCCCTGGTCTCGCTCTGCAAGCGGCGCGGCTTCGTCTACCCCGCCAGCGAGATCTACGGCGGCCTGAACGGCTTCTGGGACTACGGCCCGCTGGGCGTGCAGCTCAAGAACAACATCCGCGACTCGTGGTGGAAGCAGACCGTCGAGTCGCCCCCCATCGGCCCCGACGGCCGGCCGGTGAGCATCGTCGGGCTCGACAGCTCGATCATCCAGAACCCCAAGACCTGGGTCGCCTCCGGCCACGTCGGCGGGTTCAGTGACCCGATGGTGGACGATAAGGAGACAAAGCAACGCTTCCGTGCAGATCACCTTTATGCCCTCCTGTTGATTGAAGAGCAGCACGACAGCTCGCTCAAGCTCTCCGGCATGCGAGATAGACTCCGGGAGGCATCAGGTGACGTCGACATTTTTCTCACTGCGGTTGCTTCCTCCCCGGCCGAGGCTGGAGACATCCTGCTCCAGTCTAAAGCTATAAAAAAGCGATTCTCCAAGTTCACTTTCATTGACTTTTGGTCAAAGGAACATGGTGTTGCGTACGAATTCAAGGCAGTTGCTAAGGATGGATCAAAGTATACCGGCGTCGTTGATGTCGTTGGATTGCCATATTTGGCATCGTATCCCGAATCGGTTCCATCACCGTTCACAGGTGAAAAGAGCTCTCTGACTCCACCTCGCGATTTCAACCTGATGTTTCAGACTCAGGTGGGTGCCCTGGCAACAGATGACGCCAAAGCCTACCTCCGCCCCGAAACCGCCCAGGGCATTTTTCTCAACTATAAGAACGTTCTCGACACGATGCGGGTCAAGGTGCCGTTCGGCATCGCCCAGATCGGCAAGTCGTTCCGCAACGAGGTCACGCCGCGGAACTTCATCTTCCGCAGCCGCGAGTTCGAGCAGATGGAGATGGAGTGGTTCTGCCACGAGGACGAAACGCAGAAGTGGTACGACTTCTGGAAGAACGAGCGCATGAAGTGGTGGCGGTCGCTCGGCGTGAGTGTTGAAAAGCTCCGCTTCCGCGATCACGAGAAAGACGAGCTGTCCCACTACGCCAAGAACGGCGTCGGCACCGTTGACATCGAATACCAGTACCCCTTCACCGCCCCCGACTACGGCGAGCTCGAGGGCATCGCCCACCGCTCCAACTTCGACCTCTCGGCCCACCAGGAACACTCGGGCCAAAACATGAAGTACCACGACGAGGCGACCAAGGAGAAGTTCATCCCCCACGTCATTGAACCCGCCAGCGGGCTGACCCGGGCCGTCCTTGTCGTCCTCTGCGAGGCCTACCGCGAGGAAGAAGTCGACGGTGACAAGCGGACGGTCATGAAGTTCGCCCCGCACCTGGCCCCGACGAAGGTGGCCGTCTTCCCGCTCGTCAAGAAGGACGGTATGCCCGAGAAGGCGACCGCCATCTACGACGACCTCCGCACCGACATGACCGCCACCTACGACGCCGGCGGTGCCGTCGGCCGGCGCTATCGTCGCCAGGACGAAGTCGGCACGCCCTTCTGCGTCACGATCGACGGCGACACGATGAGCGGCAACACCGTCACCGTCCGCCACCGCGACTCGATGCAGCAGGAGAAGGTGAGCGTCGACCAACTCAAGCCCTACCTCCGCGACCGCCTCACCGCCTGACACAGCGACGAAAACGCCTACTTCTGCGGGCGATGGGGTGGAAGGCCGGAGTGGAATTCGAGACCACGGATCACGGATCTGCAATCAGGGACGCGAAGGTTCTAAGTCGGAATTAAGTAGCGACTTTGGGTCCGAAGGGTCCGTTGCGTCCCACGTACGTCCCTTCCCGGCCGACCTGGCGGAGCTGGTCGAGGCGTGGCCGACGCTCCCGGAACACGTGCGGGCGGACCTCATCGCACGGGAGCGGAACTCGACGGTCGACGTGGAGGGTCGGTAGATCATGGCTGCGTCACCGACTGCCGCGGGCGTCCAGATCATGAACCCGCGATGTTCCTGCCGGAGCACGAACTACGAGCGGCTCCGCGACCTGCCGACGCTGTCCGGCCGACGGCTTGATGACCTTCGACCACGGCTCACGCTGCGGCGGTACGCGGGCACCCGGGCGGGCCGATCCACCGATGCCTCGTCAGGTGCACGAAGTGCGGCGAGACACGGCCGTTGCAGGCCGTCGGCGGGGCGGTGTGATGGTTCGGGGACTCCGTAGGTCATGCCCAGGCTCCTGCACTCTTCGACGCACCTGATGTCCGGTGTGACTGCCGGCATGATGCTCACCTGTTTGCCGACCGCGTTCAACGGGGCGACGCGGGAACAGCTCCGGTCCGCGGTCCCGCTCAAGGGCAAACCCTCGGCACCGGTTCAGCGGAGAGCACAGTCGAAGCCGAAGCTCGGGTTCAGCGACCTGTTCAAGCCGCAGCAGCCGGAGCGAAAGCTCCTGTTCAAGAACGGCAAACCGGCCGGCCGAGGTCGGTGATCTACGCCGCGGCGATGTCCGATGTGGCCGCTTATTCGGCGTCTCCACCTCCCGAATCTTGAGCAGCCTTGCGGCTGCGGGGCACCGGTGCTGTCGGGCACATGACGACCGTGCCTCGCGGCCGCGTCTCCGTAGAGCATGCCGGCGACAGCAATCTAGGCGGGGCAGGCGTTCGTGCTGCTCTACGCCGAGGACAAGCTCACGCCGGTCCTGCGCGGCATTGAGGCCCGGCTCGAAGCGTTCGGCAGTCGCATCGTCAAGATCGGTGCCGCCATCGGCGGGCTCGGTGCCGGCATCGCGCTGGGCCTGATGCTCGGCGGAAGATGGCGAAGGATTCCCAGGGCAACCTTCGAGCGATGACCGATGCCCGATTCGAGTTCGAGGCGAGCATCAAGCCAGAACTGACGCTGGAAGAGCAGCAGATCGAGGACCTGCAGACGTATATGCAGCAGCAGGAAATCAGGCTGAAGGCGGCTTTCGACTAAGCCGAGGTCGCGAATGATGAGGATCAGCTGAAGCGGCTCCACAACTTCAGGATCGACCTGATCCGCGATGCCGAAGAACGAACGACCGCGATTCACGCCAAGGCAGCCGAGCGTCGGGCGGAGAAGGAGCGCGAACTTCGAAAGCAAGAGCAGCTCGCACGCGAGCAGGACCTGCGAGACCTCGCCCGCCTTCGAGCGAATTTGTCGGACTCGATCGGCGTGAGCGAGGTCAACGACCTCAGCGATCGCGAAAGCCGCCGGCTCGGCTACGAGCTGCGGCCTTACCTGAGGGACGACGAGATGCGGGACATGCTGCGGGAGCTTGAAGACCTGCAGCGGTTCGAGAAGACCGGGCTGGCGAACCTTGCGGAGCAGGAGAAAAAGGACGTCAAGCCCGCGGACATCGAGCGTCAACTGACGCGGCTCGTCGAGGAGGAGGAACGGCGGCGGGCAGCGATCTCGGAGAAGTACATTGGGCAGTACCGCCAGCGATACCAGAAGGTGGAGGAGTACCTGCTGGGCCTGCGAGTCAAGCTGGCTGAGGCGAGCGACGACGAGGACGAGGTGCGTCGTTTCACCCGGTTGATCGAACGTGCCCGCGTCGTTCGGGACCTCACCGACATGTACGGCGAAGGCTCCGATCGAGCAGCCGAGGCGCTGCAGATGTACGACGACGCGAAGGGCAAGGAAGATGATCGCACGGACCGGGGCAACCTGAAGGCGGCCGATGACCTGGAGCGACAACTGCAGATCGACGTCGCCGAAGCGAGCGGCAAAGATGCCTTGGCGAAGTACCTGCGGCGGGAGCTGTAAGCCGCGGACTTCGAGGTCATGCTCAAGGCCCTCGGCGTGGACAACAAGCGGGAGGCCGAGCTGCGGGCGTTGTACCAGCAGAGCCGCGACGCGATCGAGCGGACGGTCGAAGCCCGGGCACCTTCAGCGCCCGGGCCGCCGCGACGCTCGGCGGCAGCTCGCTCGAGCGAGACCTGCTCAAGGCGACCCGGCAGACGGCACAGCACACCAGGGCGCTCGTTGACCAAGGACCGCTGACGGTGATCTGATGCCGAGTGCTCTGTAGGACATGGCACCCGAAAATCACCTTTACACGGCGGCCGACGCGTGTGCAGTGTAGCACGCAGTGAAGCACGCAGTGAAGCTCAAGAAGATCATGGAGGCACACGGCTACGGCGTAGGGGTCGTCACCACGCCGTCGCCGCGGACGGCCGATCCGGACAACGTGACGGCCTTCGCCCATCGCGGTAAACACTTCGTCCTGATCACATTGGAGGCGGACGATCGGCTCATGCCAGTCCTTGACGCCGAGGCGATTCGGCTGATCGCGGAGCAGGTCCTGCACCACGCCGAAGGCCATCCGCAGTAGTGGCCGACTCCGGACAGCACACCCGGCTTGCCCGCGATCTACTCGCTCCGGCCATCATTGCGATGCGAATCGAGCAGCTTCCCTGCCGTCACCAGAAGTGCATCGAGCGACTTGCTGCTATTGAGCCCCATCAGGCGGGCCACGTGCGTCCGCTTCAGCTTGCCGCCATCGGTCCACGCTTCGTCCCGATTCAGAACCCCCGCCAGCTTCGTCAGCAGCGGGCTGCTCGCCACGGCACGCGACAACTCCACGGCCCCAGCACGCGGTAGAGGCGACTTGTCGAAGCGGAGCGTGCCGCCGACGTTCGTGTTTGGATCGCGACGCAGGCGGGGCACGACAGCAGGTTATGGGCGAAGGCAACCGCACCCGAACCGTGAACAAGCTCAACATCCTGCACCGGGACGAAACGCGGGTCCTTCCTGGCGACTTTTTCGAGTTCGTGGCAAAGGGAACAATCGCCGTTCCATGTGTCGTACACCCTCCCGACGGGCCGAGGCTGAATCCCCGCTCACGACGTCGCTGGCGGGCCGGCGTCGCTTAGTTGGCACTGGGTTCGCCTGACGGCACATCTCCCGCCAGCGAGCCCGCTGGGGGCCTTGCTGGCGATGCGGCCGGCTGCACGTGGCGGTTTACGCAGCGTCGCGTGTCAGACGCTCCACGATCCAGTCGTTCATGCTCTTGCCCGCGGCGATGGCCGCTTCCTCAATTCGCCGATGCTGCTCCGGCGGAACACGAACAAGGATCCGCCCCGACTTCGGCCGGTCGGGTTCGAAACCCTTCTCGACCGCCATCGCCAGGTACTCATCGACGACGAGCTGGAACGACTCGCGGACCTCGGCGAGCGTGCGGCCCTCGAAATGCAGCACGTCCTTCATCGCCGGCACGGTGCCGCTGATGAGATCGGCCTCGACGTCGGTGACGACGCCGGTGTAGCCGCGGTGCGTGAACGTGATCGGTGGCGTGGTGTCATTCATGGCGTTGCGGCAGGCTCACGGCCGGACGGACCCGTGCTGTCTCCCAGCACTTTAGCGTTGACGCGGGCAGGCGGTGCTGTAAATTAGAACCAATGCGAGTCATCGCAAAGGGGACGATCCGACGCTTCCAGAGAGAACAACCGCATGCTGCGGCTTGGCTCGACGGCTGGTTGTCCAAGGTGTCGTCCGCATCATGGCGGTCGCTCGCCGACGTCCGTCAGGAATTCCCCCGAACCGATTCGGTCAACGTCGGCGGCCGGCACCTCGTCTACGTCTTCGACGTCAAGGGCAACACATACCGCCTGCTGGTTGGCTTCGACTTCGACAACCAGCCGGAACCGATCGCCTTCGTCAAGGCACTTCTGACCCACGCCGAGTACGCCAAGAACCGCTGGAAGGAACAACTCCGATGAGCACCACCGTCGCCGACAACACCCTGACACTGACCCTCCCGAAGATGTCGCCGAAGGCCAGGGCCGCAGCGAGCAGCTACCACCAGCTCGCCGTCGGTTGGCGGCCTCGGCCGATCCTCAGCGACGACGACTACGACGCTGCGGTTGCCGCCATCGACCCGCTTGTGACGCGGACGAAGCTCGATGAGGGCGAACGGGAGTACCGCGAGGCCGTCGCTGCGTTCATCGAGACCTACGACCGCGAGCACTTCGACAAGCCGGTCTCGACGCTGCCGGAGCGGATCGAGCACCTGCTCGAATCTGAGGGCATGACGCAGTCGCAGCTCGCGGACGTCCTGGGCAAGAGCAAGACGCTCGTCAGCGACATCATGGCCGGCCGGCGGTCGGGCTTCACCCGCGACCAGATCGCGACGCTGGCCGACCGGTTCAAGATGGACCACGGCTACTTCTTCTGATTGCCTGTCGATATCAAGACGCGGCCTCGTCATCCGCCGCCAGCTCGTCGAGCGTCACGCCGAGGGCGCGGGCGATCCGCTGGACCGTGCTGAACGACGGGTCGGCACGGCGGCCGGATTCGATAGCCTCCCACTGCTGGCGATTCGCCATGCCCGCATGTCTGGCGGCCTCGGCGTGCGACCAACCCTTCGAGACACGAAGCTCGCGAATCTTCCCGCGGTCCAGGGGCATCCCTTCGAGCATCGACACGCTCGGCAGTATGGCATCATCTCGCCGCTTGTGCAACCAATCGCTTGACAGACAATCAATCGGTTGTCATGATCTCCAAAAGAACACCCGGCACAGGGCCGGGTGTCGCTTCCAATCAGGGCTGCCGTCTTCTCGCCAAAGCCGGCGGTGGCCCGTTACGGAGTTTATCATGCCATCGGCACCACCGAAGGTCAAGGACGTATGTCCGACCATACGTCTCAATCTCACCCGCCCAGGCGGCGACAACTTCACGCCCGCCGGCCGACTTCGGTTCGGCTGCATCCAGCCCGCCGACGTTGACGAGGTTCGCCTTTCGCTCGGCCAGCCCACGCTCCCGCCAGCGAAGGGCGGTGACCAGTGAAGAACGACAACAAGCCACAGATCGGCGACGTCATCCTCGACCGCGACGGCAACGGCTCGGCCGGCGTTGTCACGACCGTCGACCGCGACTCCGTCCTCTACGACGACTGCATGCTGGACAGCAACCTGCGTGTGCACTGTCACTTCGGCGATGTCGAGGTCATCGCCCGGCCGCCCGCCGGCTTCGACTTCGACGACAGCGACACGGCCCCGCTGGTCTGCCGCCGCGACGATCTGGTGCGTGCTGCCGTGGCATTGCTGCGGACGTCGATCAACGTCGGGAACACGAGGCTGACAACCGAGACAACCGGCTCGCCGACGCCCGCGGCGTTGCTATTGCTCGGCTCGGCCCATGACGACCTGCTCGACGTCGCCCGGCGTCTGCTCGCCGCGGCCGACTACGACTTGGTGCCGGAAGGAGGCAGCCATGAAACGGCCTGAACCCTCCGGCCGTTCCGGCGGCTACAGCGTCATCTTCGTGTCGGCGGGTGGTCTTGAGTCGGAGGACGAGCCCGACATCGCGGTGCGAATCCTCCGGCGTGACAAGATCGTGCTCGTGGACGAGAGCTTGCGGCCCGAAGATCGTCGGGATGTGCTGGACGCTGTGTGGAAGGCGTTGGCGGAGGGCGTGAAGCCGGGCGAAGTGTTCACGGTCAAAGAAGCGACCTGGGGCTGAACCATCAACAACCCGCTGCCGGGCGTGCTGACGTGCGTCCGGTGGCTTCGACGCGGCCACGACGCTCGCGACGAGGATGTCGGCCGACGTGGAGCGCGTTGGCCAGGCATGAACAAACTGTTAGCACGTTGTCGGGCAGGCGGTTGATCCCTGCCGAACGCAGCTCCGGCCGACGTGGTTCATCCTCCCACGCGGCCGGGGCGGGCGGCCCGGCTTTACCCGAAGGATGACGATGTCTGAGCGGCTGGAAGAATTAAATCAGTGGGAGAACATTGGAAGAGCCGCGTGTGCGATGCGTGAGGCTCTGTGTCGCCTCGACGGTTCACCATGGCCGCCGAAGCTTGCGAGAAACGCTTCCTACGTTGAACGATGGTGGCCGACGAGGCAAGGCGCAGGGCTGCTGCCTTCTGAATGGGACGCCGCTCTGGCGAAGGCCGAATCTGAGTCGGCGGTATTCGTACTCATGCGAGACATTGTCCGATACCGTCCCGAAATCGATGTTCATCCACTCGATGAAGATGCTTTGAAGTCGCTGGCTTCTGACCCGGCGAAGCTGCCGGTGAATCTAGAGCTGATTGATCGTCTGGGTTTCAATGTGGAGCGGGCCGCAGTGAAAGCGAAGGCCCGGCTATTTGCGGGTCTAAAGGCGGTGCCGGAGCTGCCGAAATTGGACGCACTATTCCGTCCGCGTGCCGAAGCCGTTCCACCAGTAGCTGCAGAACATTCGGCCGCGTCCTCACCCGATACTCAAGTTGCTGTTGGGGTTGGTATGTCAGCAGATGATGCTAAGGCGAAGGCCGAGGCGATCGTCAGGGAAGCAAGTGGCAAATGGCCCGGTAGGAACAAGCTTGCGAGTGATGTCGGCTGCTCGCGGGGCTTGATCGACAAGGTCATCGCTCATTCGTCGTACCTGACCGCACGTAAGGGCGAAGCGGATTCAGGCAAGAAACGTGATCCCCGAATGACTGAGCTAGGTCGACTCATCAACCAGCAGAAGAGTGATGATCGGCGGGACCAGCGGCTGCCGTCTAACCTAGCAGTTGCTGGAAGAGACGCGTAACCGGACGCGCGTCCGGACGCGGGCGCTACTGGCCTACGCAGACAGCACCAGATTTTTTTCTTCTGCCTGTTTTCAAGAGAAACTGGCACCTGCGAGGGTGGTCACGCAAGGTGGACGCGCGTCCTTTCGCAGTATGTGTAGGGCGATGGTGCTCTACCCAGCCAGCGAGAATTACCTTGCAGCAGACCCAGACGAAGCGGACTGACGAGCCGCCACAACTCATCACGATCGGCGTCATCGCGGCCGAACTCGGCGTGCCGCTCCACCGCGTGCGGCACGTGCTGCGGACCCGCCCCTACATCCGACCGGCGGCGAAGGCGGGGCAGGCTCGGCTCTTCGACACCGAAACCGTCGCCCAGGTCCGCCACGCTTTGAACGCGATCGACGCGAAGCGATGCCGTGGGCCCGCCGACGTGGAAGGGGGCCGTCGTGCCGGTGCCTGAACCTGCTGACGAACTCGACGCCCGCACGCCGTCGAGGCCGTGGCCGGCGGTCATGAGCACCGACACGGCCGCCAGCTACTGCGACATGACCGTCTCGCATTGGCGGAAGCTCGACAAGTCGGGCTGGTGCCCCATGCCGCTCAAGATCGGCCGCAAGCTCATGTGGCGACGCACCGACCTCGACGCGTGGATCGCCGCCGAGTTCCCCGCCCGTGATGCCGACGCAGCCGCCGCCTACGCCGCCGCGACCCGCGGGACACTCAACACCCTGCCCAGAACCAGAACGACCGCCAGCGGGCCGCACAGGCTCACTACGGCGATGACGTGACCCGACTACCTACGGACGCAGCCGCAGGGTGCCACCCACGGCTGCGAGTCCTGGACCCCTGAGGAATCCGAACATGGCATCAACGCCAGCCGCCTGTCCGCGGCCACCATCATCATACACCACCTCGTCGCAAACTAGACGAGAATCGGCTCACGATTCCGAGGCCGAGGTCATTGAGCAGCTCCGCCGACGACTCAGCGACGAGCCGGTGCGTTACGGACCTGCTCCCGTCGCGGTCGTGGATCGTGCCCGCGAGCTGCTGCGGCGACTTCGGTCGGTGAGGCCAGCCGTGCTCGTCCTCGACGCCGCCGAGGCCGATGCGGTCCAGGAACTCGAACGTCGTCAACTGGCGGTCGCCTGGCCGATGTCCGGCGGCAAGCTGCTTCACGTCCGCACGGCAACGCCGGGCGGTGGGAGGAAGGGACGATGAGCAAAGGGGCGTCGAGAGAAAGTGAGGCACAGGCGATGCATCGCTGGCGGTTGAGGCACACGATGAGTGTCCCCGCCCTCGGCAACGTCGCGTACCGGCTCTACTCGACGCTGCACACATACGCGAACGTGATGACTGGGGAGATGTGGCCGAGCCTTGACCCGCTGGCATTGGACCTGCAGGTCGACCGTGCCCACGTCCGCAAGGCGATGAAGAAGCTCACCGACGCGGGGCTCGTCGAAACAGTCGCCGGCGGTCGCGGGGGACGACGAGGTCGCCACGGCGAAGGCATCCCGACGAGACGTCGTTTGACAAGCCCGTCCGCCGACTGGATTGAGGGGCAGGAAGCGCGTCGTACAGGGGCGAAGATCGCCCTCCTAGACGAAGGTCTACAGGGGCAGCTTTCGACTTTCTACAGGGGCGAAGATGGTCGTTGTACAAGGGCGAAGATCGCCCCCCAAACTCTCAGGAACTCTCAGAAGAACTCTCATCATCAGAACGGCCGCAGTCGCGGCGATGATGATGTCAATCGCTTCGCTGACAGATGGACGGACGCAGAGGCGCAGAAGCGACTTCCTGAAGCTCGCGACTTCCTCGCCAGTCGAGACATCACCGACCCGAACCGGACGCGCCTGCTGAAGGCGATGCACGATGCCGTAGTCGAGGCGTGGGAAGGTTGCGACGCCGCCGAGGTCGACGCGGTCGTGCGGCAAGCGGCAGGGCAACTCGACAACGGGCTCGTCGGCGACGACCCGGCAGCCGTGTTCGCGAGCCTGCTGAGGGATGAGGGTCCGGCCAAGGCGCGGGAGGCGGCGGACAAGGAACGGGCGGACCGGGAGGCGAAGGCTTCCGAGGAACAGCGGAAAGCCGAGGCGGACCACTTCACGCGTCGTCTTGCCGCCGAAGCGTTCGAGCGGGTCGATGGGAGCGAAGAGCTGCAACGGGCGCTGCAGTCGCTTCGGCGAAGGGCGAGCAGGAAGAAGCCGCCGGACATCAAACGGCTCGCGAGCGAACGGGTGCGAACCCTCGGCGCGACATCGACGCCATCAATCTCGAAGGAGCAGATCGAAGCGCTCGCCGTCGAGCAGTGGCACGAAGCGATGCCGCAACGTGTCAAAGCTGCTCGGCAAGAACTGGCGATGCGTCGAGCGAGACGTGAGTCGGCCGCTCGACAGGCGGCAGCGGAGGAAGCCGAGCGGCAGGAGAAGGAGAAACGGCAGCGTGAAGTCGAGGCGGCAAGGCGACACTGCATCGACTGGTTCGACGGGCTGCCTGTCGAACTCCGCCGCGAGCTGTCGCCCCGGTACGCCGAGCCGTCTGCCGATGGTCACGCTGGACGTGAGCAGCTACGGCTTCTCTCTGTCCTGGACCTGTACGAGCAGGCCAAGGCCGGGACGCTCACCGTTGGCGGCAAGAAGATCACGCTGGACAAGGCACAGCAGCTCGATGAGCAGAAAGCCGAGGTAGGGAAGTGACCCGCCTCACCCGCCAAGTCGCTCGCGACCGCAACGCCTGGACGTTCGCGTTCGTCCCGCAGGGCGACGGCCCGCCGGCCGCGTGTCGGGCTCGTCGCCTGCTGAAGATCGCGGGCCGCAGTCTCGGCATGCGGTGCGTCGGCTTCGACCTGCCGCCCCGTCACGTCCTGACCTGCCACGCCAACGCGGCGGCCGGGCCCGCCGTCGCTCAGTACGAGCGTCAAAACGAATCACCTTCGGCCGCGACGTTGCGGCTGAGCCACCATCACCCATGAGGACCACACTATGAAACTGCTGGAAAAACTCAAGTCGAAGCGTCACGCCGAAGAGCTGTCCGCCCACGACGCCTACCTGAAACTCGTCTACGACTTCAACGACGAAGCCGACGTCGATGAGGTGGCGGCAGTTCTTGACCGAGCGGGGCGAACGCCCGACGAGCTGGAGCGACACGTCGCTGACCGGATCAGGATCGAAGATCTGAAGGCGACGGCCCGGGCAAGGAACGACCGCCTTCGCGGGCACGAGGAGGAGCATCGGGCGTTAAATGCGGAGCGACGAGCCGCCGATCAAGCCAAGGCCAAGATCGACGCGAAGGTCGATGAGGTCTGGAGTCGCACAAACACGGCCAAGGAACTCGCCGACGAGTCGGAAAAGGCGGGCCGCGAATTGCTTCGGCTTTGCAAGGAGCAGCCCGATCTGCCCGCGATGTTCGACCTCAACGCGTTTGCCGAAGAGCACCGTCAGCTGGATCGTGCGTGGATGCAGGAGAAGAACCCCGGCGTCGACCTCGATGCGCCGCCTCTTCCGCCGAACCCAATGGGCTCGACGCCCGACCACGGGCATCGCTCCCCGAGCTGACCCGCTTCACCTCAGCACTTCGCGATTCACTAAGCTCCCGCCGGTCCTGGCCGCAACGCCGAGCCCGGCTTTTCCGAGGATGACATCATGACGATCACGAAACGCGGCAAGGCCGCCGTCTACTCGATCCGCTTCCACGACCACAACCGGACGCGTCGCCAGCTCCGTGGCTTCACCGACAAGGCCGCCACGAACGAACTCGCCCGGCTCATCGGGCAGCTCATCAGCTACCGGGCGGCCGGCGAACCCGCACCGCCGGACCTGCAGCGCCGGGCCGACAAGCTCCCGCCCGACGTTGTCGAGAAGCTCGCGAAGTGGGATGTCCTCGACGCCAAGCGGCTCGCCGCCGCCGTTCCGCTCACCGATCTGGCGGAGCGGTTCCGCGACGGCCTGCTCGACGCCGGTCGCACTCGCCAGCATGCCGAGGATTCGCACGCCCGCGTCGTTCGGGTCATCGCCGGCTGCCGGTTCAAGTGGTCGCCCGACGTGAAGGCCGAGCCCGTGAGCCGATTGCTCGCGAGCTTCCGCGACGGCAGCGGACCGAAGCCGCCGACGGTGGAGGGCAAGCGTGGGCCGAAGGTCAATGGCTGCGGCGGCGTCCCGATGAGCCAAGCCGGGGCGAACCATCACCTGACGGCCTTCAAGGCCTTCGTCCGGTGGCTACTCGCTCATGAGCACGCGAGGGACACGACGGCGATGCAGGGCGTGCTACGGGTCAAGCCCGTGACGGTGACGCACCGCCCGCACGAACGCCGAGCCATGAAGCCTGACGAGCTGCAACGTCTGCTCGGCGCCGCCGAGGCCGGGCCGCTTCGCAACGGCCTCGACGGACCTTCGAGGGCACTGCTCTACCGGGTCGCCTCGACGACGGGCCTTCGTGCTGGCGAGCTTCGACGGCTCAAGCGTGCGGACCTTCACCTGCCGGCCGACGACGAGGCGGCGACGGTCACCGTGCGGGCGGCATCGGGGAAGAACCGCAAGGCCGCGACGTTGCCGCTCCGGCCCGATGTCGCTGCTGAGCTTCGCACGTCGCTCATCGGCGTCATGCCGGCGGCGGATGCCCTCGAGGTGCCGAATCGAAGCCACGCGGCCGCGATGCTGCGTGCCGACTTGGCGGACGCCCGGCACGTATGGCTCGCCGAGGCGGGCGACGATGCGGCCGAGCGGATCAACCGCGAGGCGAGCGACTTCCTGCTCGACGTCGATCACAACGGGCGCGTGCTCGACTTCCACGCGTTGCCACACACCTTCGTCACCGGACTCGCCTCAGCCGGCGTGTCGTTGAAGGTCCCACAGACCCTGGCCCGCCATGGCGATGCTCGACTCACGCTCAACGTCTACGCCCATGCCGACGCCGACGAACTGGCGGCCGGTGTGGCAATGCTGCCGGACACGATCCAGCCGGCAGCTGCCGCCTCGGCCACCGGCCGAACCGTGGCCGCAGAACAGGGAGAATTTCATGGGAAAACGCCCGCTTTTGCGGGCGTCGAGGAGGAAGGCCGGAGTGGGATTCGAACCCACGAATCACGGATTTGCAATCCGTTCCCTTAGTCCGCTCGGGCATCCGGCCGCGGAAGGAGCACGCTAGGGGCGGAACGAGCGTGTGCCAAGTCACGCGGTGCCATCGTCGTCACCGATGCTGTTGCGCGCCATTAGTCTTCGCTCGCCATCTGGATGCGGATGTTGTCGACCAGGGCCACATTTGTCGTCAGGCCGGGCTGTGCCACCACCTCCAGGCGAAGGCTTTGAACTTCCTCGGGAATGTCGAATTCCGCGGCGATCGTCTTGAATTGCCCCACCGGGCCGGCCATGCCTAGGGGCATCCACAGAGGCCAGCGGTCGATCGCCGGGATGACTTTGCCGTCGGCCTTGATGGCGATGACCACCGCCGACCAGTTGTCGTCGACGTTCTCGTGCGACTCGTAAGCGATGTCGGCGGCCATCCGAACACGCTTGCCGGCGATCGCGGTGGCGTCAAAGCTCTGATGCGAGGCCCGGCTGACTGGTACGGGGGAGTCTGCTGTCCCGACTGCCAAGGCCGAGCCTCCATCGTCGGTCTTGGCGAGCGTCGCATCCGCCCATGCCGTGTCACCCGCTTCGAGGTCGCCGTTGGTGATGACGCCAACGTTCTTCCAGCCGGCCTCGGTATCTTGCTCCCAACGGATCTCCAGGTCATCGATATACCACGATGCGTCGCCGGCGTTGTACGACGAGAGAAGGATCTCGCTCGCCCGCAAATAGGGGAACGGCTCGACCATGTCGAACGAGAGCTCGTACTGCTGCCACGCCTCACCTGGTTTGATGTCGATGGTGTGGATGATCTTGCGGGTGCCCGCCGGGTTTTTCTTTGTCACCTCGGCTGGCGTGATGACGTTGACGTCGAGGGTCTGCGGCGTGTCGGACTTGGCCCAGAAGCTGACTTTGGCTTTGCGTTCTGCAGGCAGGAGCAGCTCGAGGTGCTGATAGCCGGGTGTTATTTTCCAGGATCGGGTCCCGCCGTCCGTGCGGTTGACTTGGTCGGACAGGCGGCAGCCGTGGTTGTTGCTGTACATGCCGCCGATGAAGCCGCGTTCGAAGTCGCCGGGCCAGTAGCCGTTGGGCCCGAATTTTGGCGTAGTGACATCGGATGAGGCGAGGAAAAGCAGGGACAGAACTGGAAGTAAGGATGCAATGTTCATGTCGTTCCCGTTCGAACTTGGTGAAGGTCGCCGCCGACGCTACCACCTTGTGCATCGCCTGATCAGGCGGAGTTGTAGCGAGTCAGCGGTTGATCAGCCGGGTTAAACCCGATAGCCAGCCGGCGGAGTGGGGGATCCAGTCTTCGTCGGTGAAGGAGCTTGGCCTGTCGTTAGCGGGCGTGGGTGGCACATCGAACTTGAATTGTTCGCCGGCGGAGAAGCCGTTGCAGATGACGCCGCGTGTGCCGAACCAGGTGCCGGCGGTTCGCGAGCCGATGCCATGGATCATGCTGACCGGCAGGGCGTGGTCGGGCTCGATGTCGGTGCGATAGACGACGCAGCCGGTCTCCATGGCCGGGCGGGTGAGGCCCGCGTTGAGGCCGGCGATCCATTGCAAGTTGCCGTAAGCGATATCGAGCAGTTCCGGGTCATCCAGGGCACGATGCAGTTCGCAGGCGAGGGCGGCGGTCAGCCCGTAGATCGCGTTCATGCCGTGGAACGGACCGGGGAACCACATCAGGCCGTCAATTCCAAAGACGCCTTGCGGAACGATGCCGAACGGATTGGCCCGGCAGCCGGGAATGAGAAAGCCGTTTGCGAAGTGCGTTAGCGTCTGGCGCCAGGCCGGTGCATCGGCGTGGTCCGGCCAAGCCTCCAGCATCTCGACGAGGACGACGAGGTAGTTCGGAAACGAGCCGCCTGCGTCGACACCGAAGACGCCGTCCATGATCGAGTGCGTCCACGACTTCTCGGTGAAGCCGACCGTATCGAACTCGCGGAAGTGGCCGTAGAAGCCGGCTTCAGGCTCCTCGGCCGACACCTGCCGCGCCATGATCTGGCGGGCCACGTCGACGCACGCCTGCTTTGCCGACTCGTCGCCCGCACGCCAGCCTTCGAACGCGCCCCAGCAGAGCATGACAAGATCCCGCGTCGGCCACACGTTGCCTGGGACTGGCGTGTCATCGGGCAGGCCACGTTGGAAGCGGGAGAAGCCGTAATCGCCCATCGGCCGTGCATCCTCGCGAAGCCAACGCCATGCCCGATCGGCGGCAGAGGCGAAGCGGGAGCGGTCGTCGGCATGTCGATCCGATAGGATCCGAGCCGTCCGCCGCCACGCGACGACAGCCTTGTTGGCGTCATTGGGCAAGATCTCCTTCTCGTGGCCGATCACGTCGTGGCACAACGCCCCGTCGGCCTCGCCGCGTTCGGCGGCCTTGTCCTGCGTCACGACGAGGTAGTTGCAGCCGTTAACGACCTGATCCTCAATGGCCGCGGTCGTGTCGGCGTCGACGTGGCCGTGCTCCAGCACGTCGAGCAGGCCCAGGATCATCGACGAGTGCGCGTTGCTCTCCTGCCACATCATGCCCGCGTCCATCCAGCCGCTCTTGGCCTTGGCCATGAGCTGCCGCGTCTGCAGCATCTCGACCGCCATCGGCCTCAGCGTCGAATCCCACAGCACCCCCGACTTGACCCGCAAACCTACGTCGCGAAGCGGCAGTTCGACCCCGCCCGACAGCGACACGTCATACTCGCCCTCCTGCACACCGGTTGGGAACGCGGCGATCCACCAGTGGCTGCCCCACAGCGTGCCCCAAGGCCTCAGCGGTTGGTCGTACGACAGGCCATCTGCCGACCGAAGCCGGCAGATGGCAGCCTCGTTGGCGAAGGTCGGCGACGTCGACCGGACGATCACACGGACCGGCCGATCCGGCTCATAGCCGATCTGTGAGAACAACAGCCCGTGGATAGGCATTGAACCTGATGCGTTCGCGTCGCCTTCTCTACTCATTGAGCCTCACGTGCCGCGAGGAAACCGAGGTAAAAGTTCTTCGGGCGGAACGACTGATGCACGGTGTACTCGTTCATCGACGGGAAGAGGTAGATGTCGACGTACCACTCGGCTGAGGGCCAGGTTCGGCTGCCCGGCTGCATGTCCTGCAGGTGCCACTGGTGGACCCAGCCGTCGAACGCGAACCCGCCGTCTGGATTGTACGGGCCGTAGACCGTGATGCCGTCGGGCGGTGCTTGGCCTGTCATGCGACTGTCAATGTGGAGCGGCGCCTGCGGGTAGTCGTGGCCGATCCCGATGGTGAACGTCATGTTCAGCGGGTTGGCACCGAACGGATAGTTGGCCGCGACGAGTGCGGCGTGCAGGTACTTCTCGTCGCCGGTCAAGGCGTAGGCCCGGGGCAACACGCAGCCGATGGCCGTCTCCGGCACCGAGTAGTAGGAGAGATAGCCCATCATCGGAATGCCGGGCGCGAGCGTCGAGATGCCGAAGGCGTTGCCGGCGGCGAAATCCATGGCAATCTGTGCCGTGCCCTCAACGGCCTCGACGCATTGGGCGCGAAGGTCATCGTCGCCAAGCTCGTCGGGCAGACTTGCGTAGGCGTATCGGGCCAACCAGCCCAGGCCCGGGGCATTCGGGTCGAAGTTGCTGAAGGCGTCTTTGGCTTTGGCGGCTTCGTGGAACCGCTCGTCGCCTGTGGCGTGATAGAGCTCCACTGCGGCCACGGGGGCCCACTCGGCCAGTTCACTCAGGGCCGCACCTTCGTTGTAGTGTTCGCCCCGCGCCGCCTCCTGCTCGAGAACGCGGTCGGCGTTCTCTACCGCCCAATCGAAGGCGCGGGCGGCGGTGGAAATGTACTCCTTGGAAAGCTCCTCGTCGTACTTCGCGATCAGCCGACCCGCCTTGGCGGCGTTTGCGGCGTACTGGTAGCTGCTCACCGGGTCCGGGCCGAGCGCAGCGATGAGCAGCGTCTCCTGCCAGCTCGCCTCAGCCGATCGCGGGTGCTCAGTCGATTCAATGCCGCCTCGCACGCCGCCGTCTTCCTCCTGCATGCGGCGGTAACAGTCGAGGTTCCAAAGCGCCTCGTTCAAGACGTCCGGCAGATGGTCGTTCGCCTCCTCCGGCGGGAGCGCGAGCTTCACATCCTCGAAGAAGTCCGGATAAAGGTCCAAAAGCTCCAAATGATCGTAAGTCGAGGCCAGGTGCTGGGACCGCCGGTCCCAGTCGCCGGCATCCATGTAGCCGCCCCAGGCGTCATCGGTCTCGCGAGCTTCCAATGCCTCCATTCCACCCTCGGCCAAGATCTCGGCCAGCTCCTTTTGGACCGGCTGGACCGCCGGCAGCAACCGCGTGGTCTCGATCTTGTAGACCTTCACCCCGTCATCCGGGTGCATCGGCCGCGGGCGGATGTAGTCGGTGAACGGCTCGCCGAGCTCGATGCCGCTGCGGTGGGTCAGGTAGCCGTGCATCGACGTCTTGAAGTCGTCGAGGTAAGCATCCTGTGCGATTGTCAGCGGGTACGAACAACCGACGCCGGGGACAAAAACGCGGTAATCGCCAGGCGTCTTGAACTCCGAGAAGTCGAGGTAGTAGACGTCGGCCTTGACGTGGTTGTCGACGACGTTCAGCTGCTCGTCCTGGTCAGCAGGGAAGCCGAGCTCAACGTCGCCGGTGAAGACCGTCTTGTCCGTGGCGTTGTCGATGAGCTCGAACGTCTCGACATCGAACGATTGTCCGCCGCCGGTGCCGGCCCAGAGGGACAGGTACGCCCGCTTGTACGGGTCGCTAGGGCGATAGCCGACGTGCGTGGCGTGAACCGACTCGCTGCGCGTCGAACGCGGAGCGTGGGTGTAGCTGACTTCTTCGGCCTGCGTGTTGATGCCGGGAAAGGAGATCGTGTAGCTGACGCCATCCTCAAGCGGTTCATCAAGCTTCAGGTAGACGACGTGGCGATAGCTCTTGCTGGCGTCGAGCGTGTTGGAATTGATCGGCCTGGACTTGATCCACACGTCGGCCGGCTGCGTCGGTTCCGCGACAGCTCCGCCTTGGATGCGGTACGCCTCCGGGGCATCGGCCGTCTCCACCGTGAGCGGGTCGCCCGTGGTTTCGAAGCGAACGATGAACGGCTCCCAGTCGCCGTAGGCCGTGCCGTACTCGGCGAACGGGAGAAGTCGGCCTTCTTCATTCTCGCGGTGCAGCACCTGCAGCCGCGGCTCGGTCGCAACTTCGCCGTTTTTCCAAACGAGGATGTCCGGGCCGCTGGTGCGGATGACATCGCCTTCGACTTCGACGTAGGGCTCGGGTTCGTAAAGCTTCACCTGCTGAGCATCGATCGTGATGGCGACCACGTCCGGCGCGACGGCACCGACGTACTGGATGCTCGGGCTCGCGTCGCTTCGCGTGATCGAGGCCATCACTGCTTCCATCGCAGCGGCCTCGTCACGAGCGGCAGCCTCACGTTCGGCAGCCCTATCGCTCGAAAATGAGATGGCGTCAAGAAAAACATCGACGGCATTCGCCTGCCAATTGCCCTGCACCTGGACCATCGCAAGCTTCGCCGGATCGAAGGCGCCGCTGCCGAGTGTCGCCATGTCCTTGGGCTGCAGGACCTTGAACTCATCAGCACTGGCCTTGCTCAGGTCATACGCGAAGGTCGCTTGATTCTCATCCGAATCCGCCAGTTGCAGCCGAACCTCGTTCGCCTGGTTGTCAGCACCGACCTTCACGCGAATGACTGGCATCTGGTCGGCATAGGCAGAGAAGTCGCCTTTTATGAAGAAGATTGCTCCGCCTTGCCCGCTGTCGGCATTGATGTGCAGGACGCCGTCGGCCGCGTCGACTTGGTTCTCGAACGCCTCGTAAGTGACGTTCGGCTGCTTGTTGAAGTCGGTCAGCTTCGTCGGTGCTGCTATGGCGTCGGGAGAGACGAGTTCGAGATCGTCGAACCAGACCTTGCCCGTACCATCGAGCGAGATGGCGAGGAAGAAAATGTCGGTGTCCTTTGGAGCCGTCACGACACCGGCGAAGGCGTCCCACGAGGTGAGGCCGTCGATCCGCGTGATCTCCTGCCAAGGCGTAGCCGACTGCGGTGCGAGCAGGGCGACGGCGGCGTAGTCGAAGTCGCCGTTGCTGAAGATGTTGCCGCGGACGCCCAAATCCTGACCCGGCTCGACCTCCACGCGAAACAAGGCCTGACCGGCACTGCCCTTGGCATCGGTCTCCAGCCGCAACGAGTCGGGCGCACTGGCGAACTCTGTGGTGTCGCTCAAAAGTGCAAGGTCGCCGGACTGAACCTCAATCGTCCAAGTCTCAGCACGGTCGGGAACCGTCGGCAGATCGGGCTCGGCGGCACCAACGTTGAAGGGCGCGGCAGCAAGTCCGGCGATGAGCACTGCCGCACAGGCAGTGCGTCCAGCTCGGAAGGTGGCGGTGGTCGGATCGTTCGTGAACATCAGTGAGTGCTCCTCCTGTCAGACGCTGCCGTGTTGATGTCGGCACGGATTGGGATTGAATAGCAGATCGCAGGCAGTGCCGTCCTCAGCTTGCTGCGGGACACTGCTTGGATTAATTGGATTGGTGGACTGCCGCTCACATCGTGTGATCGGAGAAGTACTCAGGGCGTGACTTCGACAGCGATGTTGCTGCGCTTGATCGTCGTGTTCATCTGATCAGTGTACTTCTGCGCGGCAGCATGACCATCGAGGAACATCACATTCGTCGAGTCGTCGTCGTTGTGACGCCAACGAATGTTGAAGGAGTTACCAGCGCCAAGCGCCGGCGCGTCGGTGTTATCGCCGCCATCGATCGATTCGCTGGTCGATGCGGTGGCAAGCGTCTCCGTCTCGCGAAGGAACGTGTCGAAGTAGAACCGCCACTCGTCGAGCCGGATGGCTACAGGGAAGGCGTTGCCTTCAGGTACAGAGTTGAAGTTCTGAACTCCGTCGAAGACGACAGCAAGCTCCGATGGCTTCGACTGCGAGGTGATCTTGATCACCTTCGCGCCGTTGTCCATGTCGGCAAAGACACGGGGATGAGCGCTGTAGTGATTCGCCAGAAAGCTCGTCGGCTCCCCATTCCAAGTTGCCGTCGGGCAACGGAAGACTTCTGCAGCCTGATTCTTGTCGGCATCAGCAAGATCGCTGTAGACACCGCTGCCTTCCACTTGGGCGACGTAGATCGCGAGGATGTACGACCAATCCGTCACCTGCGCGTCGCCGTTGTCGTCGGTAAAGTTCAAGATACCGATAGGCAACGATTGATTCTGGTCGTTCGTGTAGAACTGCATGCCGACCGCGAGTTGGCGAAGGTTGCTAAGGCACGCGACGGTCTGAGCACTGGCGCGAGCTCGATTGAGCGTGGGCAAGAGAATACTGATCAGCAACGCGATGATGCCGATGACGACAAGCAGCTCGACCAAGGTGAAGCCGCGCGAGACCTTCAGTGATTTGTCCGACATGGGTCCTCCAGAGAATGACGAGCTTGGCAGCCCGCAGAGTGAGCCGTCGGGTGGCAACCGAGCGGCTTCGGGAAGGGCCATGATCCTCATCATGACCCCTGCGGGTTCACCGCATTGACTGAACTTAACGCTCGGATGCCTGTGCGTCAAGGGCAATGCACCTACGTGCAGTTCCCGGAGGAGTCGTCTCAGCGGCACCGATGACGCAGTTTTCGAATCTGCTTGGAAGCATCTTGACCATCAAGGGTTGGCCAAGTAGCTTCCGGCTTTCTGCCAAGACGCCTTCACAGCGTCGCTCCGCCATTCGAACGCTGTTCCTGCTGATGTCTCTCGACGTTCTCCATCAGATCGCAAAGCAGACCGGCGTCTCGAGGTGGACGGTCAGCCGGGTGCTTCGCGGAGAGGTCGACTACGTCCGCCCTCACGCCGCTAAGCGGGCGATCCAGATCCGCGAGATGGCGGAAAGTCTCGGCTACCGTCCCAACGCTGCGGCTCAAGCGATCGGTCGCGGCCGGTTCGACACGATGGCATTGCTGTCCAATGCTGATGACTCGGGCTACGTCAGCTGGGGCTTGCTGTCCGGCTTGCAGAACGAGCTGGCGGCGCTCAAGCAGCATCTGGTTCTCGAGCGTGTCGACGGGGCGGCGCTGGCTGAGCCTGATGCAATGCCTCGCATTCTTCGTAGTGCCGCCTGCGACGCCATCATGTTCCACGCCGTCGGCGCGTTACCTGAGCGGTACGAGCAGATTGTCGCACAGGTCAAGCTTCCGGTCGTCTGGGTCAACGCCAAGCGGTCGAGTGACTGCGTCTACTTCAGTGACGAAGCCGCCGCCTTCGAGGCGACGCAGCATCTAATCCGTCTCGGTCACCGACGGATCGAGTTTCTGACCTCCACCACGCTGAGCAACTCCCACTACAGCGTGGAGGATCGCCGATCCGGCTACCTCGATGCCATCGCCTCAGCGGGACTGACCCCGCATGTCACCGAGATGAGCATCGAGGCGACGCTCAGCCACCAGCCGAGCCCGTCAGAAACGCTTCGCCCGATGCTTCGCCGCCGCGATCGTCCGACGGCTGTCTTGGCCTCAACCAGCCAGTACGCGGGCATGGTTTACGTTGAAGCGTTGCGGCTTCACATGAGCGTGCCGGGCGACCTGTCGATCATCGGTTTCGGCCCGGACGTGACGAACGCGACCGGCGCGAGAATCGGCGTGTGCAAGCTCCCGGAGACGAGCTTGGGCCGCGAAGCCGCACGATTGGCGATGCGGAAGGTGATTCACCCCGAGCGTCGCTGTCGAGCGAAGGTGCTGCCGATCGCCTTCCACCCATACGATACGGTTAGCCCGCCGAAGGTTGCTTGAGACTTCATCCTTAGCGGGGCCTTGAACGCTCATGGACTTGTCGATCCTGTCGCTGGGTCGGCTTGACGCCCCGGGTGAAGCGACCTCTGCTGCTGCACCTTGGTGCAACGACTAAGCAGCACGAACGCCAGAATGGCGTCACTTGGGCACCCGGAGACTCGGAATAAAATCGTGCTCGAACGGCGAGGAAAGTCTGCCTGATAGTACCGATTTTGCTTGACTTGGCTGGGACTGGACCCGGTGAATCGACTGATCGTGACGCGACGAACAGACAATTTCTGAAACAAGGGCTTCCAAAGCGGAATGGATGTGTTACGTTTCCGACGCGGCGGACGCATTTGCACTAGGGTGCAGGGCGGGTCGCCACAGGACATTCTTACGGAGGAAACTCATATGCGATCGATCATCACTACCGCGGCCGCTGCCGCCCTCACGCTGCCGCTGACCGCTTCGGCCGCCGTCACGCTCGTCGACTTCGGCACCGACCCGGGTCAGGTCAACTCGTCGAACGACAGCTTCGACTACACCTTCGGCACGGGTAGCTTTGCATACAGCGCCGATACGCTCAATGTCGTTTCGAATCCGCCGGCCGGCTTCAACAGCTTCGGCGTCGGCGTCGAACTCGCCGACAAGGTGTCGTTCAGCCCGAGCTTGGCCGACAGCCTGACGCTCACCGCCGCTTTCGACGGCGTGCCGACCTCCGACATCTTCGAGGTCCAGGTTGTTCTGCTCGCCGACGACGGCGACCGCAGCTCGTACAACTTCACGAACAAGGACATCGTCCCCGGCAGCGACCCGGCCTTCTACCTTCCGAACCCGATCCCGACCGACGGCACGCCGGTGACTCTCGTCGCTCAGACCGATTTTGCCAATCCGCTGGCCACCCAGGGCGATGGCTTCGACTTTGGTGTCGACCTTCTCGACGAAGTTCAGGTCATCGTGCTCAACGGCTTCACGCCCGGCACCTCCACGCTGCTGGTCGATGACATCGGCTTCCAGGCCATTCCAGAGCCAACCTCGCTGGCGGCGGCTGCAGTCGGTCTCATCGGCCTCGGCATGCGTCGTCGACGCTGATCCACTTCGTTCTCCAAGATATCGAGCCGTCCGCGGGTGCGTCGCACCGCGGGCGGCTCTTCATTTTCTCGACTCGTCAGGGACCGGCCCGCAGCCGTTGCTCAATATCGTCGCGCGTCGGAATGCTCGGCTGTGCACCAAGCTTCGTCACACATAGTGCTGCCGCAGTCTGACCGAAGGCGACGGCATCATCCACTGTGTTGCCTTCAGCAATCGCCGTCGCGTAGGCGCCGCAGAACGTGTCTCCCGCCGCGGTCGCGTCGACCGGCACGACCTTCAATGCCGGCATCGTGCGGCAGCCGTCCCCGTCGAGAACCAGGACGCCCGCGCTACCGAGCGTGAGGACGACCACTTCCGGGCCACGCTCATGTAACGCCTGGGCCAAGGCTCTGTCGTCACCTTCGCGACCGGCGAGCTGCCTCGCCTCAGTCTCGTTCACGATCAACGTGTTGATCCGGCGGTCCACCTGGATCGTCTGACCCGTCGCCGGTGCGTAATTCAGGACGCAGTGGACGCCGGCCGAAGAGGCGATCGCGAGTGCTTGATTGACTGATTCGGCTGGCACCTCCATCTGCGTCAGCAACACAGCCGACTGCGAGATGACTTCTGTTGCGGCCGTGACATCGTGCGGCTTCAACAGCGCATTGCTGCCCGGTGCGACACTGAGATAGTTGTCACCATCCGCTCCAATCATCACGAGCGCGGTGCCACTAGGAACGTCCGCATCAACCGTAACGTGCGTGAGGTCGATGCCGTCGTTGCCGAAGCTTTCGAGCATGACAGGTGCCAGCGGATCGTTGCCGAGTCGGGCGACGAACGCTGTCGAACCCTGCCTGGCGGACCTTGCCGCCGCGACGACGCTGTTGGCTCCTTTTCCGCCGAACACCTGACGAAACTCGCCGTCGGTGACAGTCTCCCCACGCTCCGGCAGGCGCGGCAGCCGCATGATGAAGTCGATATTTGCACTGCCGACGACGGTGACTTGACCGATAGCTTCCTCCATATTCGGAGACTGTAGCGATCACCTGTGACACGACGCGTAGTCCGGCATTGACGTGTGCCTCTGATCAGGTGTCTCGTGTCTCCTGTTGACGCCAGCAGCGAAGGCTCGGGATCTTGTTGTTTGGCTCGCCGGTCAGTCGCACCGGCGTCGACTACCGTTGTGGGTGACTTCTGGTGATTCGCCGTTCTTTCAGCAGACTTTGGACAACGGCCTGACGCTCGTGGCGGAGCGGATGGCAGGGGTGCGCTCGGCGGCGATGGAGTTGCACGTGCCGGCGGGGGCGGCGGGGGATCCGGTGAATCGGTGTGGATCGGCGACCGTGTTGTCGGAGGTCGTGTTGCGGGGAGCTGGCGATCGCGATGCTCGGCAATTGACGGAGCACCTGGATTCACTCGGGCTTTGGCGAGGTGGCGGTGTGGGGGTGATGAACATCCAGTTCACCGCGGCGGGCGTTGCGAGGAACGTAATGAAGGGATTGGCCGCTCACGCCGACATTGTGCGGCGGCCGGCGTTGGAGGAGGCGAGCGTCGGGCCGAGCGTGGCATTGGCGCGGGGCGCTTTAGAAGGCTTGACCGACAGTCCGCAGTCACTGGCGATGGTGATGTTGCGGCAATGGGCGTGGCCGGGGCCGTTCAGTCGGAACCCGATGGGCGAGTTGGACCATCTCGACAAGCTGACGGCCGTCGGGCTTCGTGACGACCATGCCCATCGCTGGCAGCCGCGTGGGGCGGTGCTGTCGATGGCGGGCGACGTGGAGCCGGGGGCATTTGTGGACGAGGCGAAGCGGCTGTTCGACGGCTGGCCGCCGGGCGAGGCACCGAGGCACGAGATCACGCCGCCGCCGGGGAAGTTTCACCACGTCGAGCAGGATTCGCAGCAGACGCACATCGCCTTAAGCTACCCGACTGTGCCGGAGACAGCCGACGACTACTACCTTGCTCGACTCGCGGTCGAGTGCCTTAGCGGCGGCATGAGCGGGCGGCTCTTCGACCGGATTCGCGAGCGGCGGGGGTTGTGCTACAGCGTCTACGCGAGCTACACCTCACTGGCCGGTCCGGACGTGGCGGGCGACGACTTTGCGAGCGTGATGTGCTACGCGGGCACGAGCAACGAGCGGGCGCAGGAGACACTCGACGCCCTGGTTCACGAGCTTGGCAAAATCTCAGAAGGCGTGACGGAAGAGGAGCTGCACCGGGCGAAGATCGGCCTGAAGGCGGGCACGGTGATGAGCGGCGAAAGCTCGTCCGCCCGGGCCGGCAGCCTCGCTCGCGACTGGCTGACGCGTGGCCGGCTTCGGACGCTCGAAGAGATCCTCGCCGCCATCGACGGGATCACGCTGGCCGACCTCAACGCGTGGTTGGCGGCTCATCCCGCAACCGACTTCACAACCGTACTGATTGGACCCGAAGCGCTGTCTGTGCCTCCGCAGGCCGCATAAGTCGCACTAGCCTGAGCCATGCCGTCTCCTGATTCGTCGACGCACTTCGAGCACCAACTCGACAACGGCCTGACCGTCCTTGCTGAGCCGATCCCCACGTCGCGTTCCTTCGCCTGTGGCCTTTTTGTCCGCACCGGCACGCGGGATGAGCCGAGGGAGCTCAACGGAGTGAGCCACTTCCTCGAGCACATGATGTTCAAGGGCAGCGAATCTCGTGACGCTGCGGAAATGAACCAGATCTTCGACGACCTTGGTGCCAACTACAACGCCTTCACGACGCAGGAGATGACCGCCTACCACGCGGCGGTCCTGCCCGAGTTCACGCGAGACGTGATGGAGCACCTGGGCCACCTGTTCCGGCCTGCGCTGCGGGAGGAAGACTTCGAGACGGAAAAGCAGGTGATTCTCGAAGAAATTGCCATGTATGCTGACGATCCAGGCCACCGGCTGTTCGAAGTGACAACGGCCAAGCATTTCGCGGGGCATCCGTTGGAGATGAGCATCCTCGGCCCTGCCGAAACGATTAGCGGCATGAAGCGGAACGACATGGCGAGCTACCTGCAGTCGCACTACGGACCGCGAAACACGGTGCTGAGCGTCGCGGGCAAGTTCGAGTTCGACCAGATCGTCAAGCTCGCCGATGAGCACTACGGCCACTGGGAGCCGGTCGGCTTCGAGCGTCAGCTGCAACCTGTCAAAGCCGCGGGATCCACGTCGCACCTGACGGACGAGAAGCTGACGCGGCGATACGTCATGGGTCTGTCAGCCGGGCCGTCCGCACAGGACGAAGATCGCTATGCCGCCAAAGTCTTAGCCGATCTTGTCGGCGACAACGACGGCAGTCGCCTCTATTGGGCGTTGGTCGATCCGGCAATTTGCGAGGAAGCGGACCTGTCGCCGTACCCGCACGACCACGCCGGCAGCTTCGCGTTGTCACTGACGTGCGATCCCGACAAGACCGAAGAGGCTGTCGGCAAAGCGATGGACGTCCTCCGCAATGTGGGGAAGGACCTGAAGGACGACGAGATCGAGCGGGCCAAGAACAAGATTGCCGGCGGCAGCGTGCTGCACGGCGAGAGTAGCAACGGTCGGATGCGGGCGATCGGTGCAGGCTGGGTCTACGACGGGATCTATCGACCGTTAAGCGAAGAGCTCGATGACATTCTCGCGGTGACGCGGCAAGATGTGCTGGCGTTGCTGGAAAAGTATCCGTTCGACCCGATGACGCTCGTCACGCTCGGTCCGTGATCAAGCTTCACTTCGATTGATCCCCACCTCGACTCGGCGATGAAGGGCTGGTCTAGAGCACGGCCTACCGGCTTTTGGTCCAGAGCGAAAGGATTGCCGACACGAACAGGATCGTTTCGAGGCGGCCGAGCCACATGAGAGCGATCAGCGTCAAACGTGTCGTCGCTGAAGCGTCGGGATGGGTCACGCCGACCGAGAGGCCAACCGTGCCGAGGGCGCTGGCAGCTTCGAAGCAGGCAGCCAGCGGCGCGACGTCTGCCGCAAGCGTCAGGATCGCAACGCCGGCGGCGAAGGTCAGCACGAACGACAGGATGACTATCCGTGTCCGCCGCAACGGCTCGACGAGCGCCGGATCAGTGCAACTGCGTCCGAAGAGGCCGACGACGAAGTGGCGAACTCGCGCCAGCTTGATGCCGCCGCACGTCGAGCCGGCGGAGGCGCCGACGAGCATGAGGATCGTCAGGAGCACGAGCGTTCCTGAGCCGAGGTCGGCGAGCAGCACTGTGCTGAAGCCTGCCGTGCAAACGGTCGTGACGATCTGGAACAACGTGTCGAACCCGTTCATCCACGTCAGCGGCCAGAGCGCGAGCGTGCCGATTCCGATGATGCCAAAGAGCAGCCACGCCTGTGGATCCCGCAGGAGGATCGGCACCTTGCCGCGTAACAGGACGTGTCGCAGCGTGAAGAAGCTCAGACCGCCCGCAATCATGGTCGCGATCGCCACCGCCTGCACCGGCCGGCTGTAGCCAGTAAGGCTGTTGCTGTTGATCGAGAAGCCCGCCGTGCTGATGGCGGTCTGGGCGTGGTTCGCTGCGTCCCACAAAGGCATGCCGAGGATCCACATGCCGATGAATGACGCAACCGTCAGCAAGCCGTAAACGAGCCAGGTTCGCCGAATGACGGGCCCGATCTGGCGATCATCGTCAGTCTCCTCGTCGGCGTTGGCCTCATCGTCGCTGGAGTCGTCTTGACCGGGATCAAGCGACTCTTGAGAGTTGACCGTAACGGCGAGGACGATGAAGAGAATCCCAACGCCGCCGAGCCACTGCATCGTCGACCGCCACCACAAGAGCGACATCGGCAGGTCTCGCGGTTCAATCGTGATGGTCAAGCCGGTGCTTGTCAGACCGCTCATCGACTCGAAGAACGCGTTGATCGGATCGGCGAACTTGCCGAGCGTCGGCGTGGCATTCTCGGTCCAGGCCGCAGCGATGAGGAACGGCATGGCGCAGACCACGGCTGCTAGGAACCAACCAATCGTTGCGATGGCAGTCGGCGAGGGTCGCTCCTCGCCCCGATGCCGCCGCGTCCATGCGATGACGAGGAGCGCGATGACGGCGATGAGGATCGGTCCCAACAGACCGACGGCCGCGACGTACTCCTCGAAGAAGAGCGCGATCGCGGCCGTCGGAAGGGCGATGACGCCGAGCGGCACCATCATGAGAGCGACATCGTGGACCAGAGCGGCCACGACGCCGCGATCAAAGCGGGGCACCGGCTCAGGCGGTGGTCGTGGTCGAGGTCGTCGGGTCGTACTCGGTGGCCGAGCGGCCGGCCGCGTCGTAGCCGAGACGGTTGAGGCGATCCTCGCTGTAGCCTTCTGCGTTGCTGCGGAGGACGGCGACGTAGCCGATCATGACGCCGTAGATGACTTTCGAGACGATGTCTGCGATCGTGTAGGCGATTTGTCGGATGACGGCCGATTCCTGGCTGATGCTGACGGCGGGCATGAGGTAGCCGACGAGGTAGAGCATCCACGAGCCGACGAGCGTGTAGACGACGGCCTTCATCCACCACTGCGCCTTGGGCGGCAGCTTGTCGAGGTTCTCCTTGCTCAAGCCGACGGCGACGACTAGGTAGAGGATCCAGGCGTAGAAGATGCAGGAGACGACGAACATGACCCAGTATGTCGCGGTCTGGCCGATGTTCTCGGCCAAAAGCGTGTTGCCGGTCATGTTGGCGACAGCACCGATCGTCATCTCGCCGAAGGTGCCCGCTTCGGGCACGGCTTCGAAGAACTGACCGATGTAGCCGGTGTAGATCATGAGCAGACCGGCGACAGTGAACTGGATGACGGGGCTCCAGAACTTCTTGCCCGCCAGGCCCAGCACGACGACGATCTGCGTGAGCAGGACCGGCACGTCGATCGACCAGTTGACGTAGCGGTAGCCGTTGCTGAAGCGTGACTCACCCAGCGCGGCGAAGATCGTTTCACCGCCGATGACCTGCGGAACCATCGCCGCCTTCCAGACGAGGTACTGGTTGCCCAGCTCGAGGGCGGCCGAGACCATAACGACAGCGCCGAGCCAGTTGGCGATGCGGTACTTCGGCGAGATCTGCTTCGCCGTGACGATGAAGTAGACGAGCCCGGCAAACATGGCCGCGGCACCGAGGCTCAGCACGTGGGCGATCACGAAGTTCGCCCAAGGGTCGAACACAATATAGTTCTCCATCACCATGATTCAGATCCTCGTAGGGGTTGGGTGTCGGTAGGACGTCGAGAAGGAAGGGGTCGAAGTGCGGCACGTCGGCGTCCATGTCGCTCGCCAGGCCGAAGCCGCGACGAGAGCCATGTGCGGCACCGTGAGGCAGCCGAGCGTCACGAAGACGACTTGGACTGCAGACGACGACGCCCCCGAAAGACCGATGGGTCTTTCGATGACCATCAGCAGAAGCCAGGCCAGCGCCGCCACCCCGACCGGCAGGACCGTCGCGACCACGACGGGTAACCACGGCTTGTCTGCAGATTCACCGGCGCGGGTGGCATCAACTACGTCGCTCAGCAGGTGTCGCGCCGAGTGCCAAACCGCAAAGTAAATCGCAAAGGCCAGCAGTGGCGGTGGCACGACAAGTGCAGCCGCAACTACGACCCATTCAGTCGCTGGAAGCCAATGTCGCTTCAGGACGAACAGAATCACGAAAATACTCGCACAGGCCAGGGTCGGGTAGGCGAGGTGCGACAGAATGGCTGTCGTCGCTACGCCTTTGTCGGGGCCGACCAGCGATGTCATCGCCCAGGCGACCGCGTCAGCGTGAAGGACCGTCGGCAACGTCAACGGCATCAACCCGCGTACGAGACTGCCCGCCGTCTCTCCTGCCGAGCGGGGCACCAGCCCCGGCAACTCCCCTAGGCCGAAGTGCAACGCACTCAACACGAGAAAGCCCAAAAGCCACAGGGTGGGTGAAACGAAGTAAATGCCCAGTGCGGCTGCCGTCAGCAGCAGGTAGCCGCCGCCGAACCGAAGGCGCCCCGCTGCCTCGTCACCGAACATACGGCGACCCAGCCAGACGTCCGTCGCACCGTGGGCCATGCCGATGGACGCCGCCAATACCAGCACCGCGGCCTGAATCGCCATCGGAATCGGGCCGGCAAGCATCGTCAGCCCGACGAGCACCGTCGCCAGCAGGGTCAGGGCGATGCCGAGCCGCCGATGGGCCGACCAAGCGTCGTCGCGAATCCATTGGCCGAGGCGATCACCGATTCTGCTGCCGAACACCGCCTCGCTGGCAAAGGGGTGCTTGGGCATGGCCGCGATGACCGAAGCAACATCGCCTGCTCGCGGCACATCGGAGAGAAAACGAGCCAATCGATCCGGACGCACCTTGTGGAACAAGTCGTGGAAAACAGAAGGAAACGCACCCGGGTCCCGCCGCATGCGACGGAGAAAGACGGCGTCGAGATACTGCACGATCAGCGGCCGCCGCGGCACGCTGAGGGTCGGAGCCGCTTGCTGAATCTGCTCCGCCACGGCATCAGCCTGCCGCTGAATCTGCAGGAACGCGTACCCCGTCGATGGCCGACAAGCACCACCGGCGACACCCAAGCAGATGACTTGGCCGTCCTGCGGCACGTCGTCGCTCTGCGGCGTCATCGGGAGCAAACCGGCTTCTTCATGTCCGCCTTCCACGGGCCGCCAGCCTGGCATCGCTCGCTCCGCGGCCGCGTCGAGCCGGTGCCATGCCTCGGCCTGCTCGATCGGCTCCGCCAACATGCCGGTCCACTCGAGCAACGCCTTGTCGTTCGTCTCGGGCAGCACGTAGAGGAACTCGATCTCGCCATCCGGTGCCAGGTCGACACTGTGGAAGTCCATCAACGTGCAGGTGCCGGCATCGACTGATTCACCATCCACCCGCTCGTACTCCCGTCCGACGAATTGCTGAACCATTGCACCGCCAGTCGCCCGCAGCACACATTCGCCGCGAGGGTCGTAATGCTTCGGCGGCCGGGTGTCGACGAGGCGACCTACGCTCACGCGTCTATCGCCGCCGTCAAGCATGACCCAGCCGCTGTCGACCGACGTCGCCCGCCCTTGCCACCAGGTCAGTCGCGGGTGATTCCTCAGCCGATTCAGCATGATCCGGTAGAAGGTGTCCGCGTGCAGCGCGTTGTACGTCAGGCCTTCCGCACCTCGTTTGACGTCGTGGCCGTCTCGTCCGACGCATCGCCAGGACGGCCAGGAGCGATCGATTGCCTCCGTCACTTCCTGCGGGACCGCCTTGTCGATGCCGCCCGCTCCGGCCCAGTAGCACCAGGTGCGATCGCGCTCATAGGTTTTCCGCGGCTCGATGATGCCGACGGTGCCGTTCCAGTTGCTCGACGGATCGAGGAGTCGCCAAGCCAGCGAAAGCCCGGCACAGCCGCCGCCGAGGATCAGCACGTCGACCTCGGCGCACGCAGCACCCACAGGTTCGGGTGGCAGGATCGGTGAACGAGCTTCCAACATCGGCTGCCTGGCCTGACGCATCCCGCGTGCCAGCAGAGGTCGACGCGTCGCCGAGGTAGCATGCCGACATGATCTGGCTTCTGTCACTTCTGCTGCTCGCTGGTACCAACCCCGGCGGCCCGACGATCATCGACCGCCCGCTGCCGCTGGAGGTTTCCTCCGAGCGACGCGTGCCGATGAGCGAAGTCGATACAGTCATGCTCCACTTCGCCAGCGATGTCGTCGCCAACCCGCAAGACCCGCACGACGTCGAGCGCGTCGCTGCCATCTTCGAGCGGTACAAGGTTTCGGCTCACTACCTCATCGATCGCGACGGCATGATCTACCGCCTCGTGCCCGAAACCCGCGCCGCCTGGCATGCCGGCCGCGGGACGATCAACGGCCAGCCACACAAAACGAATCGGCTCAATCACCACTCCATCGGCATCGAAATGCTCGCCATCGGCACCCAAGACGAGATGGCCCAGTACATCACCGCTGATGCCTATGCCAAGCTCGATCCCGCCGACCTCGGCTTTACGGACCCGCAGTACGAAGCTCTCAACAAGCTGCTCGTTGACCTTGTCGATCGACACGAGGCCATCCATCTCGACCGCGAGCACGTCATCGCCCACAGCGAGTATTCCACCGGCACCAAGGTGGACCCGGGCAACCTCTTCGACTGGACCCGCATCGGCTTGGAAAAGTGACTACCCTCACCGGCGCCAGCTCTTAAGTGGCGAACGGTTGAAATGAATCTGTGGACCTTCTTCCGACGTGGTGTTGCAACTGGGTGCGAGCCGCTCGATTTAAACCGTGCTGTCGTCCTCGGCATCAGCGTTGCCGACGATGCTGACGGCCGCTTCAGGCTGCAGATCAACTCGATCGACCTCCTTCGCAAGGAGCCGATGCCTCATCAAGAGATTGACGTCGCCGATTAAGTGGAATCGACGGACTTCACCTACGCGTTGCAGCTCAAGGTCGCCAAGCACTTCAATCTCGGCCTGCTCGGCATTTTCCTCAATTAGACGTTCCCGTTCGCTAGGCGGAGCGGCAACAACGCTGGTCCCGTGGGAGTAGAACCGTTCATCAAGCTGTCGATCCTGGGCCACTCCGGACCGAGCAACGCAGACCACCTTGCCTTCGGCAACCTCGTGCTCACCGCCACATCCGTTCCTGAGCCCGTGGCGGCCTCGTCGGCTTTGGTCTTGAGGGGCCTGATACTTCGGCCTTGATCGCCTTGACGAGGATGTCAGGGAGTGGAATTTTCGAGGTCAAGTCGCAGCATCGTGACGACAGGCCGGAGTCGACAAGCTTCCATCGCCGCTGCACTGGAAGCATGTCGCCGCTCTACGGTTTGAGCATCCGCATCGTCTCATTTACGACCTCTTCCAGCTCCTTTAAGTTTCCCGATGACTTCCTCTGGGGCAGCGGCACCGCCGCCCACCAGATCGAGGGCTACAACGTCCACTCCAAGTTCTGGCAACTCAAACGGAAGGGCGGCATCTGGTCGCAGTGGGACGTCGAGGAGCCATCGGGCAAGGGGTGCAACCACTAGGAGTTGTACCGCCAGGACGTGGACCTCGTCGCCGACCTGGGGCATCAGTGCTACCGCCTGAGCGTCGAGTGGAGCCGCATCGAGCCGGCCGAGGAACGCTTCGACGAGTCGGCGATCGACCACTACGTCGACCTGCTCGAACGGCTGTGCGCCCGCGGCATCAAGCCGATGGTCACGCTCCACCACTTCACGCACCCGCAGTGGTTCCAGGAGAAGGGCGCGTTCGACGACGAGGCGAATCTGCGGTACTTCTACCGCTTCGTCGAGAAGCTCGTCCCGCGGATCGAGACGTCCGTCTACGCCTGGAACGTGTGGAACGAGACGAACATGGGCGATTACTACGGCACGAAGAAGAAGCTGTAGTGGATGCGCGCCCACGCCCACCTCTACCGCTACCTCAAGAGCCGCGGCGATCAGCCGGTGAGTTCGGCGCTGGCGTTGCACGTCTACGAGCCGTTGCGGGCGTTCGATCCGATCGACGACATGTTGTGCCGGCACATGGACTTCATCAACAACGCGTACTTCCTCCACGCGATCCGCACCGGCGAGTTCGTCTACCCCGACCAGGACGCCGTCGAGATTCCGGAGCTCAAGGGTGCGATCGACTTCTGGGCGATCAACCACTACGTCCGCCACATCGTCGACGGCCGAAACAAGGACCTGTCCGCCGACCCGTTCCCCCACAAGCGGATGCAGCTCATCGGCAAGCGGTTCTACTACGAGGAGATGTACCCCGGGGGCCTGCGCGGCGGGCTGCAACGCCTCACGGACAAGTCCGTCATCATCACCGCACACGGCGCCCCCTGCGACGACGACCGCTTCCGCATCGTCCACCTCGTGACCTACCTCCGCGCCATCCGCGAGGCGATGGACTTGGGCGTCGACGTCCGAGGCTACCTCTACTGGTCGACAATGGACAACTTCGAGTGGGGCTCATCTCTGCCGAAGTTCGGTCTCGTGTCAGTTGACCGCGACACCTTCGAGCGGACGCCTAAGCCGTCGGCCCGCTTTCATAAGGAGTTCATCGAAACCGGCCGCATCGACCAGGACCTGATTCGGCGGCACCTGACGGAACTACCAACAACACGCTGACGCTTCAGGGGTTCGTCGAAGCATCATTCGCGACAGTCGTGTTCGCGGCGACCTTCTTGGCCAGAGGTTCGACGAGTTCGCCGGCGGGCGTGAGTTTATCGAGGCCGGCGGAAAGGTTCGCCAGCGACACCAACGCCATGTCGCGGCTCGGGACGTAGAGGGCGGCGCTGCTGAAGCCGGGGACGTCGCCGGTGTGGCCGACGACGGTGCCGCCCGCCATGCCGCCGGCGTGGAAGCCGTACAAGAGGCCCCAGCGACCCAGGTCCCTCAGCTGCAACATCTCGTCGCGCGCGGCGACGCTGATGAGGTCACCGGCGAGCAGGGCGTGGAGGAAGCGGGCCTGATCGACGGCCGTGCCGGTCATCTCGCCGCCGGCGCCGCTCCAGCTGGCGCTCCAGTCGGTGGCGTCGAACCACTGGTCGCCGTAGCCGACCGGGTTGTCCTTCTTGCCGTAGCGATAGCCGCGTGGCGCGGGCGAAGGCACGCTGCCGTCGGCCGCCTCCCAGCCGGTGCCGGTCAGGTCGAGCGGCTCGAGGATCCGCTTGCGAATCGCCTCGCGGTAGCTCTGACCCGTCGCCGCTTCGACCGCCTCGGCAAGAAGGATCGTGTTCGTGCTGGCGTAGAGGAATCGTTCTCCCGGCTCGGCAACCGGGCCGGCTGCGTAGACGGCATCCAGGATCTCGCCAGGTTCCCACACCTTGGCCGGCTCGGCGGCGATCTGCTGCTGGAACGGCTTGAGGCGGATCGCGTCGGTTAGGCCGCTCGTGTGTCGGCCGAGCATGCGGAGCGTGATGCGATCGCCGTTGGGCACGCCGTCGACATAGTCGCCGATCGGGTCGTCGAGCGAGAGCACGCCTTCGTCGGCGAGTTGCAGGACGACGGCCGCGACGTAGAGCTTCGTGACACTCGCCAGGCGGAAACGGTCGTCGGCCGTGACGGGCTCGGCCCGATCTTCGTCGCGATGCCCCAGCGGCAGGACGATCGGCTCGCCCTCTTTGGGCATGAGCACGAAGACGGCACCGGGGGCGTCGAGCTGTGCGAAGCGGTCTTCGACGAACCGCGTGACGGCGGCGTGATCGATCCGGCCGTCGTCGTCGAGGATCGCGGTCGGCTGCACCGGCTCCGTCGCGGCAGGTCGCGTCGCGGGATCGGCGGTGACGAGGGTCGTCGAAGCCAGCGGCAGCGCAACGGCGGCGGCTAGCGCGAGGCGGAGCGGGAGCGTCGTCATCATGAGTGGAAGGTGGGGGTTGAGCTAAACGTTGTTGCGACGCCGGGCCAAGAGCAGTCCGCCAACGGCCAGCAGGCTGAGGCTCGCCGGTTCCGGGATGGCGGCGATCGAGCCGGCGCGGTTAAAGACGAGACGCGTGTCGCTCAGCGTGCCGAATAACGTGCCGACGTCCTGCATGACGTCGACGTCAAAGGCAAACGCATCGCCCGTGACGGAGAGCGTGCCGTCGTAGCTCGTCGAGAAGGCCCCGGTGTCGGTGCCGCCGAAGCGAGGCAGGACCGAGACGTCGGCATCGAACTCGGCACTCGTCAGATTTCCGTCGACGAAGGTCAGGCCCGCGCCGACGAGGTTCGTCACGTCGATGACGTAGTCCCAGCCGGCGTTGCCGACGCCGCTGCCGTTGTTGTTGGGCGAGTTGATCGGGCTGAAGCCGTCTTTATTGACGTCGATGGTCAACGCGGAGGCCGGGATCGTCTCGACGCCGACGCCAGTCAGCGAGGCATCGTCGTAGCTGACGGTGCCGGCCGACAGCGTGGCGAAGTCGGACTCGGTGACCGTCTTGTTGAGGACCGTGAAGCCGTCGAGCTCGGCGGCGTAGATCGAGTCGGCCGACAGCGGCTCGGCGACGATGCTCGTCCAGATGCCGCCGGGCGTCTCGTAGATCGGGTAGTTCGGCAGGCGGGTAAGGGCGACGGCCTCGGTCGCGCCGCTGGAAACATTCGCCAGCGACAGGTAGCCGGTCTGGTCCGGGCCAGCGAGGTCGAACGTCTGGACCGCGGCGAAGGCGGGCGTCGCCACGCCGGCGGCGAGGAGGGTCGTGAGAAGTCGCATGTGCATTTTCGTGAGTTGCTGGGAAGTTGAAGGAGTTACTTGACGAACATCAGGTCGTTCTCGCGAACGTCGTCGTCGTTCGGATCGAGAAAGCCAAGGGCGGCCGTGATGGAGAAGTCCGACTGCGCCGCCACGCCGTTGACCGGATCGGCGACGATGTACTGCACGGGTCGCACGGCCGAAACGTGGCCGTCGGCCCAGCCGACGTTGGCGATGGAGCGGTCGCGATGGCGGGCGTGGAAGGTCGGGCCGACGGCGCTGGTGAGCACCGGCCCGGTGAACGTGTCGGGCGGGCCGGGCACGTCCAAAGGCGGCATGAGGTCCTTGTTCGGCACCGCCTGCCGACCGCCCGCGACGACCTGCTCCGCCGCCGAATCGGCGAAGAAAGCGACTTGGCTGCTGTTCTTGATCGCCCCGAGGCTCAGCCCCAGCCAATCACCGTCGGCATCGCGGTCGGTGCTGAGCAGGTAGCCGTTGTAGCCGTAATGCACCTCGATAGGCCACAGCAGCGTG
>CAYMAS010000024.1:45049-47111 GCA_964388485.1 uncultured Tepidisphaerales bacterium
TGATGCCATCGGGCGTCCGGTAGCTCGGGCACTGCGTGACCTCAATCGGCGTGTCGCCGTACTGGCCGAGCAGCCCGGCCTCGAACTTCTCCTCGTCGCCGGCGAGCGGGTCGATGTAGCCGAAGCCCCACTCGCGGTTGATCTCGCTGGCCGTGCCGCGGTTGTCGATGCGGTTGTGCGGGACGGCCCGGTAGTCGTTATCGTTGGAAAAGAGCGTCGCGGCGAGGCTTAGCTGGCGGACGTTGCTGGCACACGTCACAGCCTGGGCGGACTGCCGAGCCTGATTGAGGGTCGGCAGCAGGATGCCGACGAGCAGCGCAATGATGCCGATGACGACGAGCAGCTCGACCAGCGTGAACCCGCGAGGCATGACCAAGAAAAGCTATTTGAGACGTCGTCGCAGGTCAAGCCTGAGCCGGCATTTGCCGCCACCCGACGCGGGTGATGCCATCCGGAACGCCTTCGGCCTGCACGACCGCGTCGGCCTGCCGAACGACCTCATCTCCACTCACGCCGCCAGCCGCACCTGATCCGGCAACGCCGCCTCCGGGCGGGCGACCGCCAGTTCGACCGGCCGGGCCAACGGCCCGCGATCGAGCCGCGGCCCGAGCCAGCAGGCCGTCGCCCACACGCGCGGCGTCCGCATCGGCAACAGCAACTCGCGATCCGGCAGAACGATCGCCTCCGTCTTCGTCGACATCTCCGCGATCGGCCACCGCTCCGTCGGCAACGCCGCCTCCCCCGCGTGGACGAAATAGATCGCCCCGATCGCGTCCCGCGGCCGACCGCTGCCGCCGTCCTGACGACCGGCGATGCCCAGCTTGATCCGCAGCCTCCCACCCGGCAGCGCATCCACGCCAACGTCGGGCGCCTCCGCCGGAACGCGGACCGCGCTGCACCGCATTGTCGACGACGGCAGCCCCAGGTCCGCCAGCTCCTCCGCCGCGCCCGGCCCGAGCGTCGCCCGCACGATCGGCACGAGCCGCCGCGTCTCGGCCTCGAGCCGCCGCCGGGCCTCGTCCTTGCCCGACACGGCCGACTTCGTCCGCGTCTCCGGCCGCGTCGCGACGCCGTACGCCGCAGCAAACGCCCGCTCCGCCGCCGCGTACGCCGCGGCGTCGGCCTCCGTCAGCCCATACAGGTCCGGCTGCCGACCGATCCGCGTGGCGAAGTTGCCGACCCCCGCGGAAAAGGCGTTGTCCTGACGAGGTAGGTAGTGACGTCCCATGGCGACCTCGCCCGACATCGGCCACCACCACCCGACCCCTCCCCACCCCACCCGCCGCCGACTACCGGACGTTCCGCCAGAACAACAGTGGCCCCCTTCCCGTCGCGAACCGGCAAAAGCCCCGGCTGACGCCGCAACGCGCAACCCGTTGCCCAACAACCCCGTCCAACGCCAGAGCGACGCCCACGAACATGCCGACCATCCCCGCCGCGACCCGAGCCACAACGGCAGGAAGACGCCACCGTCATCGTCGCCGAAGCCCAAGTCGCCGCCGCCGAAACCATCGTCACCCCGATCGCGGACCCTGTCACCGGCGACATCGCTTCCGTCGCCGGTGACAAAGGCCCCGTCGCCCCCGCCCGCCACACCATCGCCCACGCCCGACCATCCGTCGCCGGCGTCACACCAGCCGTCGCCGGCGATCCGTGTTCCGTCGCCGAAGCGCTAAGCCCCGTCGCCATCGTCCTGAACGGGTTCCCGGTCATCCCGCAACGATGCCTGCCGCACCGTTGCCGGACGAGCGCATCCCCATCGCTTCAACCGCGAGAGCGTTGCACAGGCCTGTCGGCAAGTCGGCTGCGTTTGGCGGATGTCCGGGCGTCCCGCTACACTCCCGCCGGGTGGCCTCGACCGTGACATCCTCCGCCAGACCTGCCAAGCCGTCGTCGCTCGTCGACACGCGGGTCGTCTACTGCGGCGACAACCTTGAACGGCTCGAAAAGCTGCCGGACGGCTGCGTCGACCTGATCTACATCGATCCGCCGTTCAACAGCAACCGCAACTACGAGGTCTTCTGGGGCGAGCGGAAGGAGAAGCGCAGCTTCGAGGACCGCC
>CAYMAS010000025.1:0-46179 GCA_964388485.1 uncultured Tepidisphaerales bacterium
CTTCGTAAAGGTCGCGGTAGGCTTGCCGCAGCGTTAGGAGCGAGGTGACGAGCATGGTGACCACCTCACGGTGAACTTGGAGGACCACATGTTGCTCGCAGCCGGCCGCCCGCAGCGGTTCCAGCACCGCGGCCATGCGACGCTCGGCGTAGGCGGCAAGCCTCGGCTCGGCCTCTTCGAGCAGCCGGAGGGCTCGCACGGGATCAAGCCCTTCGACAGCGTGCTCAGGGTCCCGAAACGCGGCATCATCAAGCAGTCGCTCGGCCGGCTTGGGACCCCGCTCGCTCGAACGTCGAGATGCCGGGCGGGGTGACCCCGGCCCCGCCCAGCGGTGCGTTTCCTCAAGCAGGTCTGTTGCGGCCTCTGAAGACTTCTGCGTCCCCTCGTGAGCGAGGCACGCGGCAACAGCGGTGAGCATCTTCAAGGCCTCGCGATGCGTCATCGCCAGATCCAGCTCGTCGGTGACACGGCCGACGTACTTGGTGAGCGACAGGATCACGTCCCGCTCACGCCGGAAGACTCCTGCAGTCGAGGTCGCCTCACGGAACTTCGCCCGGTCGGCACGGATCTGGCGGACGGGTTGGTCGTCACGGCTCGTGTAGCTTCGCTTGCTCATGGTAATCAAGACTTTTTCTTGAACGGCCGGACGGTAGATCGGCCAATCCAGCTAGTCAAGACTTTTTCTTGAACCGCCATTCTGGGCCGACGGCACAATCATGGGGCGTGGCCAAAGTGAAGCTGAACGTGTATGCCGACGATGCCGTCGTTCAGGCTTTCCGTGAACAAGTCGATGTTGTTGGCGAGCCCATTGGCGACTGTGTCGCCGCGGCTATGCTCGGGTGGATTGAGGCGAACCCAGACGACCAAAAGAGGCTGCTGAAACAGCTCCACGATGCTCGGCTAGAAGCGGGTATCTCTGCCCTCATAGATGCCGCCCTTGCTCGCCAGACGAGCCGCGTAACCAAGCGATCTAGACGTCGGTCCTAGCCACGTGTGGGAAGGGATCAGCTTCTGAAGTGGACGCGGGTCGCCGGCGGCCCCCCGAGGGTTCAACGGCGATTCGCCGCAACCTCTCGCACCCGAAGCCGTTTTTCTCACGCGAGGACCGGGCCGACGGGCATCGACAACCACTCCTCATTTTTTACAGCTTCGCCGTTCCGGCGTCTTGACGCTTTACTTTGTCAAGGCTAAGCTATCGGAAGCCCGAACAGGAGCATGCCGATGGCGGAAAACGAAACGCTGGACATCCGATGCTCAAGCCGCTGGCGAAAGCCGCTTGAAGCGTTGCGTCGCCGTGCCCCCACTGAGGAAGTAGCGGACCTTCTCCGCGAGTCACTCGCTGACTGTTGGGGCAAGGTTCGCCGAGAGTTCAGGAAGGGAGGCTTCTCGCTTGAGGAGGTCCTCGATGCAGCCATCGATGGCGATCACGCCTTCTTGAACCGAGCCTACCGAGAGCTGCATTACCACAAGTTCGTGGAGTTGATCCGCAGATCCGCTGGCTTCATGGAGAATCGCGAACAAATCATGGAGTCAGCGATGCGGCAGCACCTGCGGATGACGGAACAGCAGATGCGGGATGTGCTGGCTCGGGACTCTGACGCTCAGTCTGTCTCGGATGCTTCACGACGGACTGACGAGGCGTTCAGCGAGATCCGACGAGATGCGTCAACCTTTGCTCAGTCTTTTGTGGAGAAGCCAAGGGCCGCAAGGCAGAAACTCTGCAGCAACTCAACTTACCGAAATCAAAGCGAGCTTGGGAAGCACGCGGCGATTTACGGGCTGTCGATTATGGCGACGATCCATGGGGGGAACGGGGTGAGGCCATGAGCAGGCAACCGACTTTCACTGCTCGCGTCACCGCTCCTGCCACGGGAACGCTTGACCTTGAGTTGGACCGCAACTTCCGATGTGACCTCTTCCGGCTCTCCGAGTCTCTTTGCCTCCCGGTCACTCCGCTGCAAGCAGACTTGGTTCGAATAGCAGCAGCGATCTACGCCGCAGATCGACTTATCCGACGGCCTCGGCTAACGTCGAAGTCTTTCCCGAACCGCCATTTCCGAATCGAGTGCGTCGTTAGCGACCGGGACTTCTGGACCGCTCAAAATGTCCGGATATGTCAGATCCTTGAGTTCTTGAGCGGGGACCAGATTGAACTGGTTTTTCTACCCGGCGAAGCCAAACGCCAGGGTCATGTGACGCGTCGCCTGCACCCGCTAAATATCGACGAAGTTGCACTGTACAGTGGCGGTCTTGATTCCGCGGCCGGGCTCATCGCTCATCTGACCACGAGCGACCGTGACCTCTTCATCGTCACTGCCGAACATCAACCACATCAGAGAAAGCGGATTCGTCGCCAACTAGCGTTGCTGCCGCGTCCCCTCCGTCGAGTCGAGTCCGCGTCGGCGAGAACGACCCTTCTGGCCCCGCCTCGCTTGTCTGAGCAGGAGAGATCGCAAAGACTTCGTGGTTTCCTTTTCACCGCTTTGGGCGGTGCTGCCGCTGCGTGCCTCGGTGTCGGGAAGGTGCTCGTTTTTGAACATGGTGTTGGTAGCCTCAATCTTCCACCTGTCGCCAGCATGAGCTTCGGCGGGCTCGCGACGCGAGGGGCCCATCCGGCGTTCCTTCGGATGATGAGCGAACTTTCGACGGCAGTAGCTGGATCATCGATCCGATTCCAGTTGCCGTTTCAGTGGGAGACGAAGGGTGAGGTGGTCGCCGCTGCCATTGCCAGCGGCGGTTCACCGGTCATCGAGCACGCGATCTCCTGCGTCCATTACCCGCAACGGCGATCAGGTCCGGCGAAACAGTGCGGTCATTGTCCGGCGTGCATCGACCACCAAGTGGCAATGCACGCTGCTGGGAGTACGGCGACGAAGGATGCCTTCCTAGCTGACCCGAGGTTGCTGCCGAGAGGAGCCGACGAGGCGGCAGCCATCCGGCTCCTAGAGGCACAGGCGATCGACTTGGAGAGGCTTGAAAGCGGCGAGGATGTTGCTGGTCTCGCCGACCACTTGAGGATCACCGGCGAGGACTACCACGGCACGACCCTCGATCGTTGGGCCGCCCTGCATGTCACGTATGCGAAGCAGGTCCGTGCGTGGCTTGCAGACGGCAGAGGGAGGGGATTCGACTCGGTTGGGGCCCGTCTCGCGTCTGAGCAATCCACTCCTCTTGAAGCCGCCTGAGCAGGTGCTGACGATGAAGAGCATCGACCCACATGTGTTTGGGCAACGCCTCCTCAAGTTCAGGAAACTTGCGGGACTCAACCAAGAAGCAGTCGCTCGGAAACTTGGTGTTTCCCGACCTACCTACATAGCAATCGAGAAGGGCAAGCGTGCGGCTTCGACGGATGAGATCCTGACCCTTGCCGGCGTAGTCGGTCGTCAGGTCCATGAGCTCGTGCGAGACCAGGAGCCTGTGCGGATCGAGCCGCATCTTCGGATGGGCGTCGATGCTTCAGCAAGTGATGCGGAGCAGGTCCATCAGGGGATCGGCTCGCTCGAAGCCTTCGCCGAAGACTACATTGCCCTCGAGCATTTGCTGAATGCTCCGCTCGTCTCAAACTACCCGCCAGAGGTGCGTCTTCCAACGCGTGGGAGCTTAGCTGACTTCGCAGAGGACATCGCAGCTGGCGAGCGATCTCGTCTTCAGTTAGGTGACAAGCCGATCATTGGACTTCGACGCCTCCTTGAGAGTGAGGTAGGAGTTCGCATCTTCGTCGATCACCTTCCGAGCCGGGTTGCTGGCCTCTACGCCTTCGTCGACAAACTCGGCTGCTGCATCATGGTCAACTCGCAGCACCCACGGGAGCGTCGACGGGCGTCACTTGTCCATGAATACGGCCATTTCCTCGTCGATCGTCACAAACCCGGAGTCGACTATTTCTTCAGCGGCGAGCGAAAGCCAGCGAATGAACGCTTCGTCGAGATGTTCGGTATGGCGTTCCTCATGCCAGCACCAGGCGTCCGCAGACACTTCAACGAAACGGTCGACGCGAGTGGGGATTTTCAGGTCGGCGATCTGGTGCGGACGGCATCGTTCTTCGACGTCTCCGTTCAGTCGATGACTTACCGCCTTGAGGGACTCGGTCTCATAGGTAAAGGAACCTGGGATCTACTGGTCGAGTCGAAGTTCAAAGTCCGCACCGCCCGTAAAGATCTCGCGATACCGGAGGATGCTGCCAGCGATGTGACGCGTGGCCTTCCGGAGCGTTATCAGCTTCTCGCGGTGCAGGCATTCGTCCGTGAGTTGATTTCGGAGAGCGAACTTGCCCGATATCTTCGGAGCGACAGGATCGGAGCTCGTGAGATGGTCGCCAAGTACGAGCGGCACGCGGCGGTCAGCAACGGAGGCGAAGCGACGGATGTGAATCTGCCCCTTGAGCAGTCGCTGTTTAAGATGAAGTGAGGTTCCGTTGTGACCGAGTCGCTCTGCCTCATTGACACCTGCTGCCTCATCAATCTCTGTGCGTTGGGTCAACCGATCGAGGAGGTTCTCCGAAAGCTCCCGTGCCAGCTGCTTGTCGCTCAGGCTGTAGAGCAAGAGCGAATCTTCATTCGACTGGATGCGGAGGAGGTCAGCAGCGAACGCCAAAGGGTGAATCTTGAGCCCGCTTTTGCCGCGGGGTTACTCGGACGAGCCGGAGCCTTAACTGACGCGGAGAAGCAGCTCTTCGTTTCATTGGCGTCGCGGCTCGGTGACGGTGAAGCAATGTCGATCGCGGTTGGTGTCTGCCGAAAACTGCCTGTGGTGACGGATGATCGGCTCGGACGCAAGATCGCGATCGAGTTCGGAATCGCGACTGTGGGAACGCCGGAGCTTTGCCGAGCTTGGGCAACGGCCAGTCGTCTCGATGATCCAGTTACTGCGAACGCTCTCCGTCAGATCGAGCGGGTCGCTCGGTATAGGCCTAAGAGCGATGTGCCGGACGGCCCGTGGTGGCTTTCCTTGACCGATCGGTCGTAGTTGTCTTGGCTAACGCTGTTCACACTCCGCCTGCTTCATCGCCGGTAGATCCCGCTACGGCAGCAAACTGATCCAGTGCCGCTTGGAGATCCTCGATGATCTCCGCCGCGAGCACCTCTGGAGCCGGCAAGTCGTCGCCGTTCATGAGGTCGTCGTCCTTGAGCCAGAAAAGGTCGAGGTTGAGCTTGTCGCGAGCGACTAACTCGTCGTAGCCGAAGCGACGCCAGCGACCTTCCGAGTTCTGCTCGGACCAAGTTGCCTGCCGCTTGCGGCGATTCTCTGCGTTGAAGCAGGCGACGAAGTCGTCGAAATCGGTCCGCTTGATAGGGTTCTGCTTCAGCGTGAAGTGCTTGTTCGTCCGCAGGTCGTAGACCCAGAGGGCTTCCGTCCACGGCTTCTCGCGGCCGGGCTTCTTGTCGAAGAACAGGACGTTCGCCTTCACCCCCGGCCGATAAAAGATGCCTGTCGGCAGCCTGAGCAGGGTGTGGCAGTCGCACTGCTTCAGCAGCCGGCTGCGGATCTTCTCGCCGGCCCCGCCCTCGAAGAGGACGTTGTCGGGGACGACCACCGCCGCCTTGCCCTCGACCTCGAGCAGCGTGTAGACGTGCTGAAGGAAGTTGAGCTGCTTGTTGCCTGTGCTCGCCCAAAAATCTTGCCGGACGATCACCTGCTCCTCACGCTCGATCGCCCCCTCGTCGTTGACCGTCTGCAGGGTCTGCTTCTTCCCGAACGGCGGGTTCGTCAGGACCATCGAGTACTCGCGGCTCGGCGAACTCGCCAAGCTGTCGACGCCGCTCTCGATCGGACTCTCCCCCTCGCCGGCTCGGCCGATGTTGTGGAGGTAGAGATTCATCGCACACAGCCGAGCCGTGTTCGGCACAAGCTCGACGCCGCGAATCAGCTCCTCCTTCACCCGCTTCTTCTCATCGCGGTCGAGGTCCTTGCCGTGGTGCTCTTGAACGTAGTCGTGGGCAACGAGCAGGAAGCCGCCCGTGCCGGCCGCCGGGTCGATGATCGTGTCTTTCGGACCCGGCCGCATCACGTCGACGACCGCCTGGATGATCGGGCGGTAGGTGAAGTATTGCCCCGCCCCGCCAGTGCTCTCGGTGGCACTGCGGCTGAGCAACTCCTCGTAGACCGTCCCCTTCACGTCGACGTCGATCTGCACCCACTGGTGCGGGTCGATCAGGTCGATGATGAGCCGGCGGAGCTTGGCTGGGTCCGTGATCTCGTTCTTCGCCCGCCGGAAGATGACGCCGAGCAGGCCCGCCTGCTTGCCGAGCGTCTCCAGAGTGTGGCGGTAATGGACCTCGAGCTCATCGCCGTCCCGCTTGACGAGCTCCTGCCAGCCGAAGCCGTCTGGGATGATCCCCTGACGGTTGTACGGCGGCCGAGACAGCTCGTCAGCCATCTTGAGGAAGAGCAGAAACGTGATCTGCTCGACGTACGACAGGTAGCTCAGCCCGTCGTCGCGTAGAACGCCGGCGTGGCTCCAAACCCGACTGCCGAGCCCTGAGACGATCTTGCTTTTCATGGAAGGCTACCCCCACCCGCGAGAGACTCTTTTGTCGCTATGTTGTTGATCTTGCCTTCTACCCTTCCGAACGTCGTCAGGGAATATCGTTCCGGAAACCCGTCAACGAGTTCGATATAGTAAGATGGATGATCCTTAGCGTAATGCCCAGCATTTGCTTGATTGACAAGGTCAGCTTGGCTCGCATCCAAGGCTCGGAACGAATACGGCTCTGTCATGCGAAGGTTGTCCCGGAACTCGACATGATGGCGACCGAAGTTTGTTGTAGATCCAAGGATTGCGAAGTTGCAGATGCCGGCCGGATCTGTGACACATGGAGTTAAACGGGTCGAGAAATAACGGATTCCAATGTACTTCTGACCTCTAGCAATCCACTGCATTAAGATCTGCGGGATGACATACTCCGGAATATAAGGATCTCCACGACCGGTTGCTCGTACTGAGCATGCCGCAACGAGAGGCCAAATCAAGACTGACGCAGCGACGAACTCTACCCAAGCTTGCCTGCTTGGATCGGTCGCAGGCGGGTGTGGGTTTTTGTCAATCCACCCGTGCAGGTACTTTGGCGAACGCCCGAAATCCAGGATCTCTACGGTCGGATTGGCTCGCACCCATAGTGCAGTTACATACGTTTGATCGAGGGGAGGCTGTCCTACCTCATTCCAGCATGTGTAGATTGAACCACCACAATATAGCGTTGGCATTCCTCCCAAACTGTAACGCTGTGGGCCGGCGAACTGACGCTTATCGCGGGGAATGTCGAGCAACTCCTTTTTCGACAACACCTCGCCCTTCGAAGCCCTCATTCGATAGAAACGCGATGACAACGGAGACGTCCTGTAAAACTGGACATCCTCGAAAAGCGGCTGCATTGAGTCAAAGAGCGACATACCACGCTCTGCTGCGGACCGTGGATCGCCACTGTCGTGCTCCTTCTGCACCTCCACGAGCTCGTTAGCTTGAGCCAGTGCAGCAGGATGCCCCGCCAGTATTTCAAACGCGGCGGGCTCCCCAGGATCCAGAAGTTTGACCGCCGCGTCGAACCTCGAGAACAGGTCGGCGAGGAAGACATGATGTTCAACAGAACCATCGCTCTTCAAAGGTAGCTGAAGATCTTTGTGGGCGACGAGGTCAGCGAGTAGCATAGCTTATCGGGCAGAAAATGTCTTGTTCAGCAGCGTGATGGCGTCCGAAGCCCTCGGATAGTGTGGCAGAGTCTACGCTACAGGGTCATCTTGTTGGCATCAGTTCTCCAACGCTGATCGTACGTCGGCCGCCGTCAAGATGCCGCTGTTGCTGAAGAGCCGTTGGAGGCCGTCAGGGCCAGAGGACAGGCCGTGTGGGTCGCGGAGCTTCAGGTCGACCATCGCCACGAGGGCCGACGCCTCGAGGAAGATCACCTCGGAGACATCGGTCTCCATCTTCAGCATCCGGACTGCCGTCTCGAAGTCGCTCGGGAAGGTGCTCGAGACGAGCACGTAGTAGAGGTTCCGCAGCCGCCGGCCCTTCAGGTTGCGGCCGTGGGAGTCGACGTAGTCGCGGATGGTGCGGTCATCGGTGCCCATGCTGTAGCCGCCGCGGCGGACCTTTGCGTCCCAGAGCAGGCCGTAGCTGTGCTCGTGGGCGACGGCGTGGCCGTCTGGCACACGGCCTTGCCCCTGCCCTAGCAGCTTCGTGTCATAGCCGAGGATCGACAAAGCGGCATCGACGTGCTTTTCAAACGCCCGATCAACACTCATGCCCGATGCTTCAGCCGCCGGCACGGTCCACGCCTCGTGTGCCGCAAGAGCCGGCAGAACGCTCACGATCGGTGGCACGTAGCTTGTCGGGAGGCTCGTCAGCGGCTGCTGGGCCTTGATGGGCGTAGATGCTGGCTCCGGCGGGACCGAGATCGAATCCTCCGCCGCAGGTGACGTCAGGCTCACTCTGTTACTTGAGCTCTGAGCGGTGACAGCGGCCTCATACGGATTGCCATTGTGGTGGTAGAAGACGTGCTCCACGTCGTACAGGTTGAACGGTCGCTCCGCAGCCTGGGAGAACACATCGGCCAGTTCCTCTTGCATCTGCTTGAAGTGCACATACGCCTCGCCCGCGTCCTCCGGCTGTTGCCATAGGTTGAGATCGCTGAAGGCCCGCTCCGTCGCCGTGTAGAAGACGGGCCAGGTCTTCAGGTCTTGGACTTGCCAGAAGTACGAGACGAAGAAAGGGACGCTGCCGATCTTCGGCCGCTGGTGCTTGGTCCCGCCGCTTTCGACGTGCAACTCGCCAACGCTCTTCACAAACGAGGCGAAGGTCCGCAGCCGGCTTCGGGCGGTGTCGTCGTCGCTCGGAACGGGCAGGACCGCCCTCAGCTCCGCATTCACGTCGTCCTCGTCGCCGACGTTGACCAGCATGTTGAAGAACATCTGGCCCTTGATGCCCTTGAAGCCCCAGTGGTCCTCCCGCTTGTTCGTTCCGTCGATTTTCGACTTGAACTCGCCGAGTGGTAAGTCGTTGCTCAGATAAGCGTCGAGTAGCGGACGGAGCTGGGACTGGATGACGTGTGCCCGTCGTTCGTCGCGTTGACGAACCTCCTCCAGCGTCGGACGCCCGTCGATCCCGCGTGAGGCGAGGTAGGCTTCCATGAGCTGAATCGCTCGCTGGCGTTGTTGTTCGTTAAGCAACGGCGGCATCAAAGAGTTCCTGTTGAAGAGGCGGGGCATCGCCACCGGACCCTGCAGCAGCGGCGGCAGGTTGTGCGGTCAAGCGGCCGGTGAAGGCGTCGCGGAGGATGGATTGGCGGAGGCGGGCGGCTCGGGCCTCGACGGCGTCGAGGGCGGCCGTCGCAGCGTCGGCCACGCTCAGACGCTCCTCCACCCGGTCCACGATCTCCCGCTGCTCGGCCAGCGGCGGCAGCGGGACAGCAACCGCCCGGAGAATCTCGTTGTTGATGTTCTTCTGAGCCGTTGCAGGGGCGTAGGCATCAAGTCGATCACGAGCCGTCCGAAGGAACAGCTCGACATACTGCACGCTCACTTCTCCAGCCTCGAAAGTGACGCCAACCACGCTGTCAGGGAAGCACATCGGGTAAGCGAGAATGCCCGTCTCCGCGATGTTTGCGGCGATCGTGATGCAGAGCGTGTTAGCAGGCCAGAGCCGGCTCTGCTCAAGCCCGGCATCCGAGTACGTTTGCCGATGCTCTCGGATGTACTGGTTCGAAGCCCGCACATCACCAGTCTGGATGAACGGGTGAGGGCCGCCGTGTAGGTGCTTAGCACCTCTGGGGCGGTGCCTTGATCGACCACGGTCGAGCTTCCCAAGCTGGTCGATCGACGCCCAGCACCACCCCGTCGGCAAGTCCGGGAGGTCGCTGACGTCGGGCTCGACCGGCGGCTTGTACGTCGACTGCCAGTTCTTCGGGGGACGCTTGCCTTTCTTGGCGTAGGCAGCCTGCTGGACCTGCTCCCAGCGGTCGCGGCGGGCGGTCAGGAGGCGGGCGAGCAGGCGATCGGCCGGCTCGGCGTCGGGGTTAGTAGAGGTCGACTCCCCTTGGGGGTGTTGCTCCCGCCAGTCGGCGGTCAGCGTGCCGGTCGTGGCGGCCTTGAGCACCGACGCCCGATAGGCCGCGGTCTTCCGCCTCGCCCGCCGCAGCGATGCCACCCCCGCGTCTACGTCCGACAGCAACGGCTCGACCCGCTCGACGATCCGCTGCTGCTCATCAAGCGACGGGAAGATCAGGGGCACCGTTTGGGCGAGCGTCTTCGACGCAACACTCGCTTGGTTGACGTGATTCCGACAGCGATGGCGGAAGTACCCGCAGACCTGCAGGTAGTGCATCTGCGTGGCCGCGAACTCAGGCATGATCTCGTTGCGGAAGCGAATCCGCGTCATGTGGTTGGAGAACGCAAGATCGTCCTCCCGTCGAATGCAGGCGGTCTTGCCGACCCATGCCGGGCTGTTCGTGTTGTTGAAGAGCACATCGCCAACCTGGAGTCGTCGCTTGTCGGCATCGGCGGCGACGTGCTTCACATCGTCGAGGTCAATCTCGCCGAGCGGACTGACGTTCATTGGCCGCAGGTGCGGCACCCCGGTGCCAGTTCGGTTGTGCTTCCCGCTGGGGAAGCCAGGTGACACCTCGGTCGTCACGTCGCCAATCCAGCGGGCGGACCAGCCCACTGGAAGAGCGGTCAGATCGAAGGGGTAGTGCTGATGGTTGGTCGGATCGCTCATGCCACGAGCTCCCGGTTGAGCTCGTCGAGCAGTCCCGTCAGGCGGTCGCCGAAGAGCTGGTGGGCCTTGCCGATCTGCCCGCGGTCGGCGAACCAGCCGTACTCGAAGTCCTCAGCCTCGATGCGAACGCTCGTGGCGATGTGCTGGGCGATCTGGTTGAGCCACTGCCATTGCTCTTCCGAGAAGTCGGTCCCGGCCTGCCGTTGGGCCTCGATCCACCGCTCGAAGCGGTCCATCACCACCTGGGCGAACGGCGTCAGCGGCTCGGACTCGTCGACTGCGTGCCGGACGAGCGACACGAGGTCCGCGGCCTTGGCGAGGTTCGATCGGTTGCCGCCCCCGCCCCGCAACGCCTCGTACGCCCGCCACAGCTCCTGCGGCGTGGCCGACAGCGGTGGCTTCTTGATCGCGTCGGCAAGGTCCTTCAGGTCCCGCAGGCTCAGGCGGTCGCGGTACGGGCGGCTGTAGAGCACTTGGAGGGCCGTGATCTCGTCGCGGTGCTCCTCGATGAACTCGCGGAAGGAGGCCACCCGCTCGGCCGCCTTGTCGCGGGCGGCGGGGTCTGCCCCGGCGAAGACGACCTCGTCCTGGCTAACCGTGTCGATCGTCTGCTCGTTGTCGCGGCGAATCTCAACGAGGCGGTTGCGAAGGTCGACGTTGCTTGCGAATGGGCGAACAGCCTCGCGGCAGAGCTTCTTCGTGGCGGCCTCAACTTGGGCAGGCTCTGGCGTCGTGTCGGGTGACAGGTCGTTGTCGACGCGGGCCTGGTCGATCTGCTTGTCGGCATCGACCGCGGCGACGAGGCGGTTCGTGAGCGAGCTCATCGACTCGCCGGCGATCGCCTCGAGTTCAGCCCGCTGCTCGTCGTCGAGCTGCCGGTCGAGCCGGGCCAGGCGGGCGGCGAGGGTGCTGACGACCTCCTCGCTGTGGTTGCCCATCGCAACGGCGTTCAGCACCTTCTGCGTGGCGACCGACTTCTGCCGGTCGAGGGGCTGGCTCTCGGTCTTGTCGGTCTCGCAGACGCCGACGGCGTCGACGATTACGAAGCGGTCCTTGGCATCGGCGTCGCCGGTGACGGCCTTGAGCTCCGCCTGCTTCACGACGCGGACGCCGCGGCCCTTCATCTGCTCGAAGAAGAGGCTGCTCTTGACGTCCCTCATGAAGACGAGGCACTCGAGCGGCTTCACATCGGTGCCGGTGGCGATCATGTCGACGGTGACGGCGATACGAGGGTTGTAGCTCGTGCGGAAGGCGGCGAGCACGTCCTCCGGCGACATGTTGCTCGTCTTCTCCCACGTCTCGCTGCCGTCGGGCTGCTTCACGCGGATGAAGCCGGTGCGGTAGGTGATTTTCTGGCAGAAGTCGTTGCCGCGATCGAACTCCTGGCGGACGATCGTCACGATGTCCTCGGCGTGGCTGTCGTCCTTGGCGAAGATCAGCGTCTTGGGGACCTCCGTGCGGCCGGGAAAGATCTCGGGGAGCTTGTCGCGGAACGAGCGGACGACCGTGCGGATCTGGTCCTCGGCGACGACGCTGCGGTCGAGCTGGCGGGCGTCGTAGCTGAGGTCGGCGTCGAGCAGCTCCTGGCGACGCTCGCGGGTGAGCTTGTCCCGCTTGTCGACGTAGTAGTCGGCATCGACGGTCGAGCCGCCCTCGGTGATGCGGGTGCGGATCCGGTAGACGTCGAAATCGACGTTGACTCCGTCGGCAACGGCCTCCTTGTGGCCGTACTCCATCACGAGGTTGCGGTGGAAGAAGCCGATCGTCTGCCGGCTGGGCGTGGCGGTGAGGCCGACCAGGAATGAGTCGAAGTACTCGAGGACCTGACGCCACAGGTTGTAGATGCTGCGGTGGCACTCGTCGGTGACGATGAAGTCGAACGCCTCGATCGGCAGGTCGTCGCTGTAGGCGACGGGCATCGGCTCGCTGGTGAGCGGCCGGGCCGAGTCGAACATGCTGCCCTCCTCGTCGGCGGGATCGAGCTCGCGGCCCTGGAGCATCGCGTAGACCCGCTGGATCGTGCTGATGACGATCTTGTCGCTGTCGCGGATCGACTGCCCGGTCAGGCGGGTGATGCCGTAGAGCTCGTCGAAGCGTCGGCCGTCGTCTGGCGGGCGGAACTGCTGGAACTCCTTGAGCGTCTGCTTGCCAAGGTTGGCCCGGTCGACGAGGAAGAGGATGCGTCGGGCCTTGGCGTGCTTGACGAGTCGGTAGCAGAAGTTGGCGGCGGTGAAGGTCTTGCCGCTGCCGGTGGCCATCTGGATCAGGGCCCGTGGCCGGCTACGAGCGAACGACTCCTCAAGCTTGTGGATGGCCCGGATCTGGGCGGGCCAGAGGTCCTTTTCGTCAAGCGATTCGTCAGTCAGGTCCCGGAGGCGTTGCCGTAGCTGGTGGCGGCCGAGGGCGGCATAGCGGGCGAGGGTCGCCGGCTGGTGGAAGGTGAACAACTCGCGGCTTCGGGGATCCGGATCGAGACCATTGGTGAACTGCGTCAGGCGGCCGGTCGACTCGTACAGGAACGGCAACGGCCGGTGCGGGGCCGGGAGGTCCGGCGGCAAACCCTCGCTGTACCGGCTCGACTGGGCCTCAACGCCTTTGAGCGTGTGCCCCTCCGGCTTGGCCTCGACAACGCCGACAACCTCGCCGTTCACGTAGAGCAGGTAGTCGGCCTCACCATGCCCAGCCACGAGCGGGAACTCCCGGACGGCCACGCCCTCGGCCGCGTAAAGGTTCATCGCAGCACGATCCTGCACCGCCCACCCGGCGGCGGCGAGGTTGGCGTCGATGTTTTGGCGTGCTTGCTGTTCCGGGTCCATATCCACCACTTGCGGCAGGCGAATCTTCGATATTGTTGTACCGGCGACCGCGATCTGCTCCAACTGGAGCGACATTGCCCGCCTGATTTAGAGGCACTCGTGACCTACACCGTTCTGCTCGACCTTCACCTCATCTACGAGCCGCTGATGCCGGATCAGCAGCCTGGTATCGTGGTGACAAGGGAGTTTGGCCTGCCGTTCGTGCCCACAGACGGCTCCAAGGTCTGGAGCAGCGGCTGGAGCTGGGACAGCGAGCCGACGGGCTTGGAGCTGAGCGAGGTGACGTGGGATCTTGATCGGGAGGTGTTCCTTGCCACAACCCGACATGTTTTCGTCGATCTGCCACTAGCTGGTATTCCTAGCGATATCCGAGACTACCTGACATCGGGGTGGCGGCTCGGCTCTTGGATGGAGGCCTATCAGGAGGACGCGTGGCCCGATCGGCCACAGGAGCCGGTCGAGGAGTGCATGTCGGACCAGTGGCAGAGTGCGGTCGACGACGCAACGTTCGAGCACCTCCACACGCTCGAACCCCGTCATCGGTCCACGTCGTTCAACCGCTTCCTGAAATCGACGGTTCGACAGATGGCGGAAACGTACTTCAATCAAAAGATCGCCTACGCGGTGGATCGAACGGGAAGCTTCATGCTGAGCCAAGCAGACGCCATCGACCAGGAGGAGGTGTCTGCGTGGAAGCGGATCCAGGCAAGGTACCATTCGATGACGGTGGAACAGCGAATCGAGTGGATGGACAAAGTTCGGCGTTATCCGAAGCTTGATCGCATGCTGGTCCGTCCAACAACGGGTGCGGCTGCCAGGGTAGCACAATGAGCATCAGCACCAATCGCCGCATCCCAGCCTTCGGTCGGGACCATCTGGAAGGCATTGCCAGGGCAATCGGTCACACGGAAGATGGGCTCACGGGCAGCGAACTCGGCGATCTACTTGCGGCTTGCGGGATCGAGGACGATTCGCCGGGGCTGACGAAGTGGGTTCGCATCTTCAACGGCTTCATCAACTTCCAGAACGAGCACCGGGTTGGCAACCATGTGCTGAAGTTCATTGGGCTTGCGATGAGCCCAGTTCGCTACACCGACAAGCCGGAGGTCTTCGAGGGTCGACGGGTGCGACTGAACGCTGTGCTCGCCCTGTCAGGTTATGAACTCGGCGATGATGGCAAGATGCGGGCTCGGAAGGCGGCGACTAATCTCACTGACGCACTCGAACGGGCTGATCGGCTCCGTTCTCAACTTCGGCAGCGAAACGTCCACGGCGATGTGCTGAAGTTCTGTGACGCCGAGATCCTCGCCAAGAACTACTTCCACGCCGTCTTCGAGGCGATGAAAAGCGTCACCGCGAAGATTCGCGGTATGACAGGTTCGAACTCGGATGGCCACGAGCTGATCGACGCAGCGTTTAGCTTTGGCAAGAGCGGCTCGCCGATGCTCGCCCTGAGTTCGCTGCAATCGGAGACCCTCAAGGGCGAGCAGCGAGGCTTCGTGAGCCTATTGAAAGGTCTCTACGGCACCGTTCGGAACCCGCTCGCTCACAACGCAAAAATCGAGTGGGACATGACCGAGCAGGACGCTCTGGACATCCTGACGACGATCTCGCTGGTCCACCGCAAACTTGACAAGGCGAAGCAATACGCAGAGACGACAAAAACGGCGTAGAGACGGCCCTTCGCTCCCGCCGACTGGCCAGCCTCGAAGAGGATTGCCCGCTTATGCAACTGCGACTACAGACCCGGGTGGAACTTGACACCGTTAAACTGCGGGTTTAACATTGCCGCGTCAGCGGATGCTGCAAGCTCCCCATCAGGTTCGCCTGGTGCTGTCCCACTGTGGGACCCGCCGGCACCGTGGTCACAGCTCACACTGAGACCGTCGATGCCGCTCCCCAAACCTCGTGCTAAAGGAGACATCAAACGGTGCCGGACGATCTGATAGGAAGAGCCAAGTGCTGTTCTTATTAAGATGAGAAGGAAGCTGGTTCAGTACCTGTTGCTGGTCCATGCATCTGTACTCAGGGTTTCGGCCGCATCGTGCGGCTGGACGTCCGTGCAGCTTGCAACGTGAAAGGAGGCTCCAATGAGGAGCCCTTTCGATCCGCCTGACAGGTCGTCGTTCACTCCACTTCGCCACCAGGTCATCGTCGACTGGTGGGCGGAGCTCGGGGCGGACGGCGACTGCGGGCGTACTTCATGGGAGGTCTTGGACCCGATCCGAGACGCAGTGACCGATTGCTTAGCCGACGATCCCCCCGATCTCGACGAGGCCGAGCACCTTACCGCGAGAGCCCTCCTGGCGATCGTGGGTGACGACGACGAGAAGGTCTGAGACCTCCCAAACCCGCAGTTCCTCGCCTCCTGATGACGATGAAGCTCGGAGACACAGCACGAACGCTCCGCGAGGAGTTTGGCCTTACACAGCGGGCGGCTGCGGACCGCCTTGGCGTTTCGTTTGTCCACCTCTCGAACCTCGAGAACGACAAAGCTCGCCCCTCGCCTGAACTGCTGGAGAAGTTTCGCGATGTTTACGGCGTCGACTTGTACGTCTACGCGTGGTGCCGGCATGGCGAGCTTGAGCGACTTCCAAAAGGAATGCAGGCGGCGACCAGGCGTTTGACTGCGGAGTGGGACAAGGTGATCGATGCTCGCCGCCGTGAACGCGATGCGAGGGGGGACTAGCGGTGCTGCATCTCCAAACTGTTGGCGAGCTGGCGAGGGTCACGGGGGTATCTCCTCGTTCGCTGTACGCACTGGCCGATCGAGCAGCTAACCTCGTTCAGGTATATGACCTGATCGACCCGTCGCGGCCGTACCGCCGCCCGCGAGTGGTGGTATCGCCGAAGGGGCCGCTCCGACAAGTTCAGCGACGGCTCCACCTATTCATGCGGGACCGACTACCGCCGACGCCGTTCAGCTTCGGCGGCGAGCGTGGCCGTGACGCCAGACGTAACCTCCTGCGACACCGGCGGTCGACGTTCGCCTACACGACTGACATCCGAGGCTTCTTCCCGACCATTTCGCGACACAAGGTCGGGGCGATTTTCGCGGGCCGCCTCAGATGCAATGAAGAAGTTGCTGGCTTGATCGCCCGGCTCTGCACACACGGCGGCCGGCTGGCCCAGGGGCTCATCACGTCGCCGATAATCGCTTCGGAAGCGGCCAGCCGAATCGATGCCCGCATCGGCGGCATGTGCAAGAAGCAGGGGTTGCGTTACACGAGGTTCGTCGACGACATCACGATCTCCGGCCCGCTCGACTTCGAGGAGCAGGCCCGTGACCTCGCCGAGCTGGCTGAGCAAATCATCCGTGAGTCGGGATTTGTCACCGCCAAGGAGAAGCGGCAGGCGGGCAGGATCGACCGGGGCGAGGTAACCGTGACCGGCCTTCGCGTGCTCGGCGGCTGCGTGGACGTGGAGGCCAGCTACCTCAATCGACTTCAAGACGATGTGAAGCGACACAGCGACTATGCCCGCGGCGAGCCGCTTTCGGGCCCGCTCTTCACGAAGGAGCAACTCTCTGGCCGGGCCGGCTACGTTCGACGACACAATCGACAACGCGGCGGTGTTATCGCTGCGGCGGTTGAGCGGGTGCCTTGGCCCGCTGTGGTCCGGCGAGCCGGCGAGGAAGGCCTGCTCATCGCCAGGAAGTCACTACGACCGCATCGAGCCGGGGTGCTTGATCGTGGAGCAGTCGCCTGACGGGTCTGTCCGCGATATACTTCTTCGACGGGAGGCGTCTCCCGCCCCAAACCCTGCCCTAAACCTCCGGCCGACCCGCCCTCACGAGCTGTGAGGGGCCCTTTCACGGCGGCGACACGGGTTCAAATCCCGTTGGGGTCATCGAGCCGTTCGGCACTGAGTCGCACCGAGCAGCAGGTTGCGGAAGTTTCCCAGCAAAAGCAGCACTTTCATCGATCGCCTGCCGTTCCGTGCTACTTGATGCCGGCCCATGCTGCGACGGATTCTGCGACGCCTCCACGGCACGCCCGAAGTCGGCTTCCGTCACCTGTCGGTAATGGAGGTCCGCAATCTGCTGCGAGTGCCCAAGCCACGCGGCGGCAACGTGCGATGGATAGGAAGCGGCCAGCTCTGTCGAACGAGACGCACGCAGGTTGCCGAACACCTTCGGCCAGGGCTTCAGGCCAGCCCGCTTAATGATCCGCGTCAGCTGCGGGTTGAGGTTTGACCCCTTCGCGTACCGGGTGATGACGCGCGTCGAGCCCGCGTCGGCGAGCTCGAACACGTCCAGCAGATGCAGACGGAGCTCCGGGAAAATGGGAACCTGCCGCACACCGCCGTCCGCATGTCGCTCCGTCTTCGACGCGTTCACCGTGAATCGGTCGCGGCTCCATTGCACATCTTCCCATGTCAGGGCGAGCACTTCCGATGGGCACCGTAGCCCGCCGAAACGGGCCAACGCCACGATCAGCCTCCACTCCGCGTCCGGGCAGGCATCGAGGACGTGCTGCGTTTCATCGAGGCTCACGAACCGCTGCCGCTTCCGGTTCACTTGCTGCCCAGCTCGCACGTCGGCAAATGGGTTCGCTTCTATCCACCGCCACCGGAGCGCTTGCTTGAAGGCCTGTCGGGCCGTCTTCACCCGCTTGCTGATCGTCGCCGTGGCGAGACCGGCTTCGGCAAGGCCAGTGCGGAAGCGATCAGCGTGCAGTGGCGTGAGGGCGTGGAGAGGTGTGTCGGCACCGAGGAGGTCGTTCATGCTCCGTCCCGTCTGCCGGTAGGTCGTGAGGGTGCCCGGCTTCACCGCCGCCTGCCGCTCGAACTCCGCCACGAGCTCCCCGACCGTGTGGCTCTGCAATCCGGCATCTGCCAGCCCGTGCTTCACGAGCTTCGCACGCAGGTTGGGTGACAGTGCGGCCAGCCACTCAATGGTCTGCCGGTCTGGCTGCTGTCCGAGCCGACGGGCCGCGAGTAACGCATGCACGCCGCGGTCGAAGGTTGCCGCCTGCTTCTGCGAGGCCTTGCCGAGCCGGATCGCCTGACGCTTCCGCGTGAGGTCGAAGAACTGCACACGCTTCCTGCCGTTGGGATCACTGGCGACGCCCATGTGCGGCCCCCTTCCGTTGATCGACAAACCGGCGGAGGTCGGCAGGGTCGTACCGCTTCGCACGGCCCAGGTAGATCGGCCGGAGCTCGCCCGCGGCCGTGAGGTTGAACAGCTGACGCTCCGACACGCCGAGGAGGCGTGCGGCTTCCCGCACCTTCACCAGCAGCGGCTCGAGCTTCAAAGCTTTTTCACTCATGCCGGCACCAGCCCTTCATCGCTCGCCGGCCCCGAATCAGCCGTCTTCTTCCGCTTCGCCAACCGCCGCTGCTTGCCCCGCTGCGTCTGCTCTTCCGTCCACTGCTTCGCACGTTCGAAGTCTTCGGCTGACATCTCCTCACCTACGAGCTTCGCAAACCCCCGCGTGAAGGTCGGGCTGCTAATCAACGCCTTGAGCAGCATCGGCGTGACGATGCCCTCGTAGTCACGCTTGTCCTGCTCCCAATCGCGGACACTCGCCCGCAGCATCTTCTCCATCATCTGCGACCGGTTGATGCCAAAGGCATCTGCCAGGCGGTCGACTTCCTCGACCACTTCGTCGTCAATCGTGACTGACAGTTTCAACTTTGCCATGCTACCTCATGCTACTAAGTGTGTTTCAGGAGTCAACGCCCGGCGCTCCGGTTCGTCGCCACCCGCCCAGCCGCACCGGCGGGCGAAGCGGTTGGAGGCGATGAGGGCGGCACGCTTGTCCAGCACTCGCCGCCGGAAGTCGCTTCGCCAGCAGCCGCCATCGGGAGCGACCAGACCCTTCAGCCCATCGAAACCGGTACCCGAGATCATCCGCGACGTCCGGCCCTTTTCGCCCTGGTGCACGACCGCTGACAATCCCGCCGATCGAGCGTCTCGCACAACTCGGTCCGCCGAAAGCGGGATGAAACCAACTAAACGAACCGACACCTCGCCCGTCGCCCGGTCCGTCACCTCCTGCCACACACGGCTCGACTCCTCGCACCGGCTCATGCGATCGATCAGAGGCGTGACGGGCTGCGGGTCATCATTGTCTTTGCCCCGCTCCTTTCCCTCCTCTCCGACGAGCGACTTCAGCACGCGGCAGCACGAGACGAAGCGGATGCGTCGCTTGCTGTTCAGAACCCACTGCGGGTATCCGCCGCGGGGATGCTTTGTCAGGTACTTCGTCACATAGTTGACGGCGTGCCGCGAGTCGGCGTAGTCCGAGGGCGGCGACCAGTCGCACCCGCCGATGCCCCACAGGTCCCGCCATGTCTGCCAAACCTTCCGCACGCTCAACTCCCCGCCGGGGCACGAGCTCGGATCGAGCAGGACGTGCCAGTGCGGCCAGCCCTCGCCCGTCTTCGTCTGGAACTCCAACACCGAGACCCACACCTTCACGCCAAGCCGACGCATCAACTCTGCGACGTAACGCTTCTCCGTGACGAGCCGGTGAGCCTCAACTGCCGAGCCGAAACCGTTCACGTTTGCCGCAGTGTCGGGCGTCGTGCGGCCGTTGCGATCCACCGTGAGCGACAGCATGCCCGCCTGCTCGAAGTGAGCCATCTTGTCGAGGATCCGCATCCGCAGTCGCGTGCCGAGGGCTTCACCGCAGGTCGGGCAGGTCCGGCAGTCACATCGGTGCGGCGAAATCATCAGGTCGCCACCCGTCGCGATCCCGCTGCATGCTGGTAGTCGTCCCACAGTATTCCTCTCTTGTTCAAGTCTGACAGGTGGGGACGACGACGCACGAGCGGGCACGGCGGCGGGGGGCGGCTGGCGCCGCCCCCCCGCCCGCCGATGACCGACCGCGGAGGCACGGACGACAGGACCATCAGGCGCGTAGGCTGTTCTGTTCTTCATCAGGTTGCTGGTGAGGTTCGTTCAGCCCTGTCGCGACGAGACCGACAAGCCAGGTCGCGGCAGGGTTCTTTCATGGGTTCATCTGCCCGACGCCTGCAGGTGGTAGCTGCCGCGGGAGCCGTGGCGGGAGATCACGCGATCGGCGAGCTCCATCGACTGACGGCTCATTACCGCCAGGTCGGACGCGATGCCGTCGAGGCGGCGGTACATCGCCACGAGCTCGTCACGGGCCGGGGCGTCGAGGGCGGGTCGGCCGGTCGAGGTGGTCAGTCGCAACGCCCGGACATTGCCGTGCACCATCTTGGCGAGGTCACGGCACCGCTTTGCCGAGGCAACGGCGTGGTTGTAGCTGCCGGTGCCGGTCACCACGTCACCTCCTGCTGGGCGGCGGCCGCGGCGACCAGATGCGGCCGCAGGTGGGCCAGGCCGATCGACAGGCAGACCGACGTCAGGTGCTTGAAGGCGAGGCCGTTGTCTGCCGCCAGCTGGCGGAGCTCGTCGGCCGCGAGGCGTGGCATGTGCACCGGGATCGAGGCGTAGGACGTCCGGGCCGGTGACTTCGCCCGAGGAGGCCGGGGAGGCTCCGAATCCTCCTCACTCCCGCCACCGGGGCCGCCCCGGCTCTGGTCGTCCTGAATCGTCGCCGCCCTTCGCTCGCTGTCGCTCGCCGCGGGGCGAGGCGACGACGATTCCGAACGACCGACGCCGGGGCTTTCACCTGGTAGCACGACATCATCACCAGCCGCCGGGCAGAACCCGGAGGCCTCGTCTTCACGCTTCGTCATCATCGACTCCTGTCAGTTCACGCACGAGATGCACGACCGCCAGCCGACCCATCACGGTCAGCTGCGGCCATACCTGATTCACTTCATCCAACCCGTCTGCGACGGATTCTGCGACGCCACCAGCCACTATCTGCCGATTCTCCCTAAGAAACGCCGGTTGTTCCGACCCCGTTGGGGTCATCGAGGTTGTTCAACAACGCGTTGCATCGGGTTTCTTCTTCTTTCTCCTTGAGAAAAGCAACACACCTCGTCATGGCCGACGGCTAGATGCCGCTCGATGTTCATGCGGGCCGAGTCTGATCCTGCGGACGGAGCAGGCCGAGTTCATGCACGACACGCTCGTCAAGCGGCGATGCACACCTGCGCCCGCCCGCTCTCCTTAGCTTGATACAGCGACCGGTCGCACGCGACCATCAGGCCTTCGAGGTTGGTTAATCTCGGCTGACTCGCCTGAAGTTCGGCGACGCCGAGGCTCATGGTGCGCGGCTGAGCGTCGGGCAACATCGCCGCAGTCGCGAGTCCGAAGTCGGCACTGATGCGCTCCGCCACGCCGGCGGCCTGCTGGGACGCAGTGTGCGGCAACAGCAGAACGAACTCGTCGCCGCCGTATCGGCAGGCCACGTCCATCTGCCGCATGTTCGCCAGAATGCTCCGGGCGGCGGTGCGGATCAGGTCGTCGCCGACGGCGTGGCCGAGCGTGTCGTTGACCTGCTTGAACTTGTCGAGGTCGATCATCACCATCGACAGCAGCGAGTCGTTGCGGTAGGCCTCGGAAAAGAGTGAACTGCCCAACCGCTCGAAGGCGCGGCGGTTGTAGCAGCCGGTCATCGCATCGACGCTCGCCTCACGCTCTGCCGTCTCGCGAGCCGCCTTCTCGTTGGCAAGGTTGTCTCGCAGGGCTTTGGCCTCGGAAGCACGCTCATTGTTCTGCAGGCCGGCGGCGAGGTTCTTCTCGATGGTCAGCGGCATCGTCTCCAGATACGCACCGGCCTTGACGACATAATCACACGCCCCGCCACGAATGGCTTGCTTCGCCAACGCCGTGTCGTTCTCACCGGTGAGCATCATGATCGGCAACGTCGGCGTCCGCTGGCGAATCTTGGCCAGCAGGTCGAGCCCGTTTCCGTCCGGCAGATTCACGTCGAGCAACGCTAAGCCGTAGTCGTCAATGTGCCCGATAGCATCGACGGCCCTGCAGGTGCCGAGCACGTCGACGCAGCCCTGCCCGAAGGCGTCTTCGAGGACCTCGCTAATGAGCTCCTGCTGATCGACGTCGTCCTCCACGAGTAGCAGGCGTGTTCGAGTTTCAATGGACGCTTGAGTGACGGACATGACAGTGCTCCCCTTGATAATGATGCGTGTGATTGATGTACGATCCAGTTCCTGCACAGGCGGACACGGTTCTCAACTCGATCCGTTCGGTTCGGCTTGTCGCACGTTGAGCCAGTAGTCGGTGCTCTCCAGCACCGTTTCGGCCAGATGTTCCGCGTCCTGCGGCTTGACCCGATACTGATCGGCGTTCGCGCCCAGCCGCTTTCCCTGGGCGGCGACATCTTGCAATCCGCTGAGAACCACGATCGGAATGTGCTTGAGCGACGCGTCGGCCTTGATCGCCTTCACCGTTTCCAAACCGCCGATGCCTGGCATCTCGACGTCCATGTAGATCAGGTCCGGCAGCGGCTCGTGATCTGCCCGCAGGTAGTCGAGAGCATCTTCGCCGCAGCCGAATTCGATGACGTCTGCCGTTGGGCCGCTGATAGCGTGATCTTCGGCGAGTTCGATGGCATCCCGCATCAACAACCTCAGATCGGCATCGTCGTCAACGAGCAGGATCAACGGCGGACGCCTGTCGAGAGAATGAAGGTGTGAAGCACACACGACAGCTCCTCCTGTTCACGCCGCCCGACGTGGCTGGGCGGCGAGTGACACCGCAGGATCTTCGTTGACGATGCCGGTCTGCAACGCATCTTCGTCGGCGGCGATGCCGTCTGACGGAGTAGTTGTCTCCCGATGCTCCGAAGCGAGGTGCTTGCAATCAATCGTGAAGTCGAACGTCGTGCCGCGCCGGATGCCGAAGTCATCGCCCGGGCGGCATCGGATGGTGCCGTCGTACGTTTCGATGATCGCCTTGACACCGGCAAGGCCGACGCCCTTGCCGGCGACGGCGCCGTGATTGGTCCCGCGACGAAAGGCGTAGAAGACCTTTTCCGCCTCGGCTTCGCTGATGCCGATGCCCGTGTCGGTCACGTAGAAGGCGAGCTTTTCGTTCTGAGTGGTGCAGCCGATTCGAATCACCCGTCGCTCGCCGTCGCCCATGTACTTGATGGCATTATCGATCAGGTTCTGAAAGACCTGCCGAAGCCGGGCCCTCTCAGCCCGCAGCGTCGGCATTTCGCTCTCGACGAGCAAGTCGATGCCGTTGTCACGAAGGTCCTGCTCGAAGACGTTGCGAAGATCCCAGATGAGCGACGCGACCAACACGTCCTCGCGTTCTCCTTGAACGGTCTTGATGCGGCTGAGTTCGAGAACTTCGTTGATCAACTCTGCCTCCACCTGCACGTTGTGCCGAACGCGTTCAAGCCGGCGTTTGGCATCGTCCGGCAGGTCATCGCCGTACTTGCGTGCGATGCTGGCCACCATGCCATCGATGTTGCGGAGCGGCGCGTTGAGGTCGTGGCTGACGGCCCGGAAGAAGTCGCCCTTTTCATCAATCTCACGTCTGAGCCGAGCGGCAGTGGCTTCGAGTGCTTCTGCTCGCTTGTCGACGATGCTCTCGAGGTCGAGGTTGGTCTGGATGAGACTGGCGTTGGCGTCATCGGCAAGCTTCTTCTGCTCCCGCAGCCGGGTGACCATGGCGTTGAAGGTCGTCACGAGTTCACCCATCGCGTCGCCGCTTTGGGACTGAAGCTCGATCTGCTCGAAGTGCCCCTCCGCGACCAAACGGGCGGCGCGGCTGAGTTGTCGAAGCGGCTTGAAGGTGCGGGAAATGAGGAAGTAGACGAGCGGCAGCATGAACGCCAGTGCCGCCAAGGCAGTGCCGCCGACGCCTCGGAGGATGCCACCCCGGGCTTCCTGCCACGCCGACGTTTCCGCTGCCCCACCGGCCGCGGCCGCGAGGATGCCCGCCGAATGTTCCGCCGCCGCTGCCGACGTGAAGAGCACGCTGGCTGCGACAAGTCCGCCGACGCTCAGCAGCAGTCGGTCCTGCAGCCCAATCCGGATGAACGTCCAGCCGCGCCCGCGGGAACGACATTCGGAAGCTGGAGTCGGCGTACGGACCATCTCTTGTGCCTTCTTCGACGGCTCCCGCGATTGACTTAACATCCATGCAAGTGACTGAGCGGCAACCCACGATGCATCCAGCGGCTTCACGCGTGGCGATCCTCGCGAATCCGCGAGCTGGCCGCGGCATGGGGAAACTCGTCGCCGATGCCGTGGCGTCCAAATTAGCCGACCGGGCCATCGACACGTCGCGCAGTCTTGATCATCCCTCACGGGCCGAGGTCGATGCAACTGTCGACGTGGTGGTCGTCATCGGCGGCGACGGCACGCTGCGATGCGCCGTAGACCGTCTCATCAAGACGAGGCCGCTCGACCAGATGCCGCGCGTGTTGCCGGTTCCACTCGGCACCGCCAACTTGATGAGCCAGCACCTGGGCCTGGACCGCTCCCTGCTCCACATCGCCGCCGAAGGATCCCGACAAGTCGCGGCAGATCTGCTTTCGACCGGCCGTTTCGGCACGAACCTCCTGCGAGTGTCACGACGGAGCCTGCTGCCGGGCCGACGTCGCTTGGCCCATCGTGTGGCTCGACACGTCGTGACGGCGATCGACCGTCGAGTCGCCCGGCAAATCGATGTGGCACAGCTTGCCGACGGCAACGTCTTTCTGTTAATGGCGGGCGTCGGCTTCGATGCGCAGGTCGTCGCGGAACTTGACCGCCATCGGACGGGCCCGATTGGCCTAGCCAGCTACGCCAGGCCGGCGGTTGCTGCCCTGATCGGCGGGATGTTCCCAAAGCTCCATGTTGTCGCTGACGGTCGAGAGGTCTTTGCCGAGCGTGGCATCGTGGTGATCGCTAACACGCCGGAATACGGCACCGGCTTTCCCATCGCAAAGGCCGCCTTGAGCGACGACGGCCTGCTCGATGTCGTCTGCATACCTTGCCGCCACGTCGGGGAACTTGTGCAACTCATGACCCGCGTCGCCGCCGGTTGGCACCACCGGTCGAGCGACGTGCTTGTGACGCGGGCGACCTCTGTCGAGGTGACGAGTGATGAGAAGACACCGGTCCAGATCGACGGCGACCCTGGCGGCACGCTGCCGCTGAAGGTCGACGTCCTGCCCGCCGCCGTGCCGTTCGTGCCGTGCAACTGGCGGTGAACACGCGGGAACTTGCCCGCGGCCGATAAACTCGGGTTTCGACTAGTCGCGGCTGACGAGCTTGTTGAAGCTGCTCTCTTTGCCGTCGCTCGTCTCCTCCTGGTAGAGCAGCGCCAGCTTCGAGTCGTCGAAGGTCTTGAACCACTCGTCCCAGGAGATTTCCTTGAGCTTCCCATCGTTCGACTGCGACGAGTCGGGGAACATGAGACGAATCACGCCCGCCCCGTCGCCATCGGCGGTGTCTTCGACCGTCGCCGGCTTGCCGCCGCGGGCTTCAGCCCACTGCTTGATCGTTTCGTGGTCGGTCGTCGTCTGGCTGCTTTGGGACATGCCGATCGTTATGCAACGGGCGCGCCACGTGCGTCAGGTCAGCCGATCCTTGCCGACCGCGTCTCGCAAGACCTCCGGAACCGTCACGCTGCCGTCGGCGTTCTGGTAGTTCTCGAGGATCGGGATCAAGATCCGCGGGCTGGCGGCGACGGTGTTGTTGAGCGTGTGGCAGAACCGCGTCTTGCCGTCGCTGTCCTTGTAACGCAGATTGAGCCGACGCGCCTGGTAGTCGTAGAGGCGCGAGGCGCTGTGCGTCTCGCCATAGCCGGTCGAGGTGTCGCCGTCGCGGACGCGGCTCGGCATGAACGTTTCGATGTCATACATGGCGGCATTCTTGACCCCGAGATCGCCCGTGCAGACGTCGATCACGCGGTACGGCAAGTCGAGCTTTTGCAGGAGTTCCTCGCTGAAGCCGAGCATGCGGTCATGCCATTGGCGGCTTTCCTGCTCGTCGGCTCGGCAGATGACGACCTGCTCGCACTTGTCGAACTGGTGGACGCGGTACAGGCCGGCGGCGTCCTTGCCGTAGGTTCCGGCTTCGCGGCGGAAGCAGGTGCTGACGGTCGTGTACTTCAGCGGCAGGTCGCTCTCGTCGAGCGTCTGGTTCATGTGCAGCCCAGTAAGGCCGACCTCGCCGGTGCCGACAAGGTGAAGGCCATCTGCCTCGACGCTGTAGACGGCGTCGCGACCTGCCGGAAAAAAGCCGGTGCCGACCAACGCGTCCTCTCGAACGAGCACCGGCACCGTCGCGGGCGTGAAGTCGTGGCCGATCATGAGGTCAAACGCCAGCCGCAGCACCGCCTGGTGCAGCAGCGTGCCGTTGCCGGTCAGGACGTAGCTGCGACTTCCCGCCAGACGCACGCCCGCCTCGAAGTCGCAGAGCTTCAGGTCGCGACAGAGCGTCGCGTGGTCCCTCGCCTCGAAGTCGAATTGTCGCGGCTCGCCGTGACTCCGGACCACGATGTTCTCCGTGTCGTCCTTCCCACGCGGCACGTCGTCATCCGGCGGCAACGGGACGAGGAGCGCCGCCTCTGCCATTTCCGCCGCTGCCGATCGCATCCGCTCGTCGGCCGCCTTGACGCCCGCCTTGAGCTGCCCGAGCTTCGCCACCGCCGCCTGCTTCTGGTCCGGCGGGAGGTTGCCGATCGTCTTACCGGCGGCGTTCTGCTCCGCTTTGAGTCGGTCGTGTTCCTGCTGCGCCTCGACCCGTCGCTCATCCGCAGTTAAGGCACGATCAACCGCGGACGGATCGGCGTTCTTGAGTCGGGCACCTTCGCGAAAACGGTCCGGGTCGTCCCGCAGAGCCTTCAGGTCGATCATCGTGCGTCCAGCGTAGCCAGCCGGTCGGCAAAGGCCTTGTGCTCGTCGGTCTGACAGCCGGCCTCGACAGCGGCGAGCATGTTAGCGGCGTCGCGGTTCATGACGGCTCGCACGTCAAGCCAAAGGCCGGGGAAGACGTTGCTCTTAATTAGCCCCGCCTCATCGGGCTCTCGCCGCACATAGTCGCTGCCCTGAAGCTCAAACCAGTCGAGCACGTGGTCCCGGACCCGCAGGACGATGTACTCGCGAACGCCGTTGCGGCGGTAGGCGTTGAGTTTGTCGTTAAGGTCGATGCTCGTGGTGCTGGCCGAGACTTCAACAACGAGTTCGGGCGCGCCCTCCACGTAATCGTCCACCAACTTCGTCTGCCCCCCTGCCGCTTCGGGAAGCAGCATCATGAGGTCGGGTTGCGGTTCGTTGTCGAGGTCTAGGCGGCTGGTGCTGTTATCGCCGATGAGAACCTGCGGCACCTTCGCGTGGTATAGCAAGGCCCACCCGGAGAAGTACGTGTGCGGGAACCCGTGATGTTTCAATCGGACCGGTGACGGCATGTAGACTCTTCCTTCGATCAACTCTGCTTTCTTGACTCCCGGCATCGAAAGGTACCGCCGCTCGAACTCATGCCGCGTCAGCCGATCCCCGTTCTCCAACGGCGGGATCGCTTCCTGTCGCTCGCTCAGGTCGACCGCCTTGAGCGTCATCTTCGGCGACGTGGTGGCATTGGCCATGGACGCATCATAACAGATCCTGACGCGGTGACGGTCGATCAGTTACAATGCTTCCTAGATGGCGACCCTGACGCTCGAACAGAACAAGAAAAGGAAGACGATCGAGGTCGGTGACGAAGCCGTCACCATCGGTCGGCAGCTCGGCAACGTCCTGCAGCTCAACGACGACAAAACCAGCCGGTTCCATGCCGTCGTTGAATATCGCCGCGGCATGCTCGGCGTCCGCGACCTCGGCAGCCGCAACGGAACGCTCGTCAACGACGAACCCGTCGACGCCCGAGGCAAGCGGCTGCGGCACGGCGACGTTGTCACGGTCGGCAACGTCCGGTTGAAGGTCGACGACGATGGCGACAAGCCAAGCAAGACGCCGGTCCTCGAGAGCCTTTCAGCCGATGCATCCAACGGCAAAGACACCAGCCTCGACCGGATCTCCAAGCTCGTCTCCGGCTTGCCGAGCCGCAGCGTCAAGCCCAACGACCTCAAGCTCCTCAATGCCCGCGGCAAGCTCGCGTTCGCCAAGGACAAGGCCAATCCGGACGATAACGGCCCGCCGGCAGAGAGCATCACGCTGCTCCGCCTCGTCCTGCTCGTCTGCTTCCGCACCGGCGCCAGCGACGTCCACCTCGAACCGAATGCCGACGGCTGGACGCTTCGCGTTCGCGTCGACGGGCAAATGACCGACCTCGCCAAGCTCTCGAAGGTCAACGGCACGAAGTTCTCAGCCGTCGTCAAGGTGTTGGGCGACATCGACATCTCCAAGAACAAGGAGGTGCAGGAAGGCTCCTTCGCCTGCCGCGTGCCGGACCGACGCGTCGACTACCGCCTGAGCTTCACGCCCGGCCTCTACGGCCAGAAGCTCGTCATCCGCGTTCTCGACGCCGCCAATGCGCCGCAGTACCTCTGGGACCTGGGCCTCGAAGAGGAGGACTTCGAGCTGCTCGACCGCATCACGAAGCGGAGCGAGGGCATGGTCCTCGTCTGCGGACCCACCGGCAGCGGCAAGAGCTCGACGCTCTACGCGATGCTCCGCACGATCGACAACAAGGAACGCAACGTCGTCACCATCGAAGACCCCGTCGAAATCCGCCTTGACGGCATCACGCAGCAGCCTGTCAACGAGGCGCAGGGTAACACCTTCGCCGCCCTGCTCCGCAGCGTGCTCCGGCAGGACCCGGACGTCGTGCTCGTCGGCGAGATTCGCGACAGCGAAACGGCCACCGCCGCGGCTCAGGCGGCGATGACCGGCCACCTCGTCTTCAGCACCGTCCATAGCCGCGACAGCGTCGGGGCTGTCTTCCGCCTGCTCGACCTCGGCTGTGAGCCCTACCAAGTCGCCAGCGGCCTGACCGCCGTGATTGCCCAGCGCCTCATGCGCCGCCTCTGCCCCCACTGCCGCAAGGCACGTCCGACCACGAGTAGCGAGAAGCGTCTCCTCGGTGAGCGTGCGGCTGACATCGAGACGCTCTACGAAGCCGCGGGCTGCAGCAAATGCCTCGGCACCGGCTACGCCGGCCGGATCGCGGTGACGGAGGTCCTGCACGTCGACGAGACCGTCCGCGACGCCATCCTCGGAGGCGCCGACGCCGGCAAACTCCACCTGGCCCTCCGCCAAACCGGCTACAAACGCCTCAAAGACGCCGCCCTCGACAAAGCCGCCGCGGGCGAGACGACGCTGGAAGAGGCGGACAAGCTGGCCTAGCCACTCCCGGAAGGGACGTATGCCACTGTGCAGGCAGAGCTTTGCGCTCCAGGGATGAGCCAGGACGAGCTTATTCGCTATCAGCGAGGCGAATCGTCGAGACGAGGCTGCGAGTCGTTAGACGAGCAAGAGCGCGACGTCGCTCCTCTCCAAGCAGATTGACCGTGGTGCCATTACCATCGGCGCGAATAGCGGGTCCTTCAACCTGGTACCTCGCCGAATTCCTCTCCGCTGCCAGAAGCTGCTCCAGCTCGCGAAGTTTTTCGTGAAACCTTTGGCTCAGTGCCGTCATGGACGCTACCGATAGCTCCTGATCGCCTAGCTCATCACGGAGCTTGATTATCTCTCCGTACGTCGTAGGCGGCTGAACCTGTGGACTTCCTTCCAAGCCGCCAGCCTGCGCCACGAAGCTCGCCCATTGACGAACATCCTCCAAATCCTCTCGGATCTCTACGATGCGAGAGCGACGGGACGCGTCAAATCTCGTCTGTGGCTTGACTCCGTACACAAGCTTGTAGTCATTACGAAGAGACTCAAGTGAGTCCAACGTATGGCTGCCCAGCCAGACGACATCGCCGGAGCGGACATCGATGAGCTTCGCGTTGACCGTCGCCACAAGCAAGGGAAGTTCAGTCCGCCCACCACCAGCGGCTAGCTCTTCGGCTAATCCCGGAAAGCGTGTCTCCGCGACGGCAAAGTCAGGATGCTCTCGCACGTCCACGATCCGGCTGCGTCGGATCAAGCTACATTGGCCGATCTGTAGAATGAACGAGGCCCGCACCTCACCGCTTCTCGCCGCTCGGAGCAGTTCGGGACTATCAACGACCTCATTCTGACCGGCCACCCGCCGACGACCCGGTGATGGTACATCCTCTATGGCATCAGCGAGTCGCCGCTCATACTCGGCATCAGTAATGGCCCCTCGTTCGACGAGTCTCCGTAGGTTGGCCGCCCGATCGTTGAACGCCTTCGTATGTTCTGAGTGAAGATTTGTCGTTGCTTCCGCATCCCGAAGCTCGCGAAGCTTCGCCTCGAAAACCGATCGGTCAACAACCGACAGTCCATGCCTTAGGAAACTTCGCTCGAACTCACGCTCTGAGATGTTGAAGAAACCGTCGGTACTGAAGGCTTCAGCATCATTATTGTCGACTCGCGTCTGTTGCTGCCTACGCGATGGCACGGCAATCACAACCCTTGAACCGCGATCGATTCCTCCTTGCTCAGCTACATCCGCGTTGATGAAGCTGTCATCTGGCACAGACACATCTGTTCCTTCGAAGCCAAGATGAAATGAACCGCTCCCAAGCTCTGGCGAGGAACCCGCAGCGGGATCATTAGGAATCTCTATCTCGAGCAGATCTTGAGCCATTCTGCCTCGCTCTGCTAAACTAGCATCCGGCACGACCTGAACCGGTTCGTAAGCAGCAAAACCTGGAGCACAGCCAAGAAGTGCCGCATGAAGGAGCGCGATTGCTCCAAGAAAGAATACCAACGGGTAGATTAGCTTCATGGATGGCTTGCCTCGTGTTCCAAAAGCGGCCAACAGGTGAATACCGCTCCTTCTTCTCTCCAAGGTAGCGGTAGCGAGACGGTCCTGCAAACTTTTCACGGACCGCTTTGGCACCGCCAAAGCAGCAAAGAGGAATTATGAACAGTTTGTGATGCGTACCCATGTAGATTCACCACCTTCGAACGGTATCAACGCTGAACCCTGCCGCTGACATCGCCGCCGGCAAGACGGTCGACTTCGTCGGCGGTCACGAGGTTCAGGTCGCCGCTGATGGTGTGCTTCAGGGCGCTGGCGGCGACGGCCCAGTTAACGGCCTGCTCCGGCTCGTCGCCGCGGAGCAGGGCGTGGATGAGGCCCGCCGCAAAGCTGTCGCCGCCGCCGACGCGGTCGATGATGTCGAACTCGTAGCGACGGGCGAAGTGCGGCGTGCCGTCCTTGTAGAGCATGGCGGACCAGCCGTTGTAGCTGGCGCTGATCGACTCGCGGAGCGTGATCGCGACGGCCTTGAAGTCGAACCGTTCCGTCAATTGCCTGGCGACATCGGCGTACCGCTCCTTGTCGATCTTGCCGCTCTCTACGTCCGCGCCCTTGATGCCGAAGACGCTCTCGGCATCCTCCTCGTTGGCGATGCAGACGTCGACGAACGGCATCAGCTCGGCCATCGCCTCGCCGGCCTGCTGCTTCGTCCAGAGCTTCTTACGGTAGTTGAGGTCGACGCTGACCGTCGCCCCGGCGGCCTTGGCGGCTTCGCAGGCACGGCGGGTTTCGTCGGCGGCGGCCTGGCCGAGGGCGGGCGTGATACCGGTCCAGTGGAACCAGTCGACGCCTTTCATCGCCGCCTGCCAGTCGATGTCGCCGGGCTCGATCTGCGAGATGGCGGAGTCTGCTCGGTCGTAGATCACTTTCGAAGCACGTGGTCCGGCACCGGTCTCGAGGAAGTAGACGCCGATCCGGTCGCCGCCGCGGGCGACGAAGGTCGTATCGACGCGTTGAGCCAGAAGCGTCGCCGCCGCCCGGTCGCCCCAGTCGTTGTCGGGCAGGCGACTCGCGAAGCGGGCGTCGTTGCCGAAGCGGCTGAGGGAGACGGCGACGTTCGCCTCGCCGCCGCCGAAGGTGACGTCGAGGTGCGGCGTCTGCTCGAACCGCAGTCGGGCGGGCGTTGCGAGGCGCATCATGATCTCTCCGAAGGTCAGAACGGTCGGCATGCCGCAACGATAATGCGTCCACGGCTAGCGTGCGAAATGACGAACGGTAAGAAGCCGCGCGTGCTGCTCATCGGCTGCGGCAACATGGGCGGCGCGATCGCCCGGACGATGCTCGCGGCCGACCCGCGGCCGATGGCCGCTCTGGCGATTCACGACCCGGACGAGGCGAAGGTCGACGCGGTGGACGGAGCGACCTTCGCCGCCGATGCGGCAATGGCAACAGGCGAGGCAGACATTGTTCTGCTCGCGGTGAAGCCGCAGATGATGGCCGACGCGACGGCTGCTGTAGCGAAGGAGGCCGGGGATCGGTTGTTCGTCAGCGTCGCCGCCGGTGTGACGACGGCGAAGCTCGAATCGCAGTTGCCCGGCGGCCGGGTCGTCCGGACGATGCCGAACACGCCGTTGCTGGCTGGGCGAGGCGTCGTGGCGATGTGCCGGGGCGGGTCGGCGACGGAGGAGGATCTCGATCTCGCCGCGTCGCTGTTCGCCGGTGCCCTGGTCGAACGGCTGGATGAGTCGCAGATGGACGCGGCGACCGCCGTCAGTGGCAGCGGGCCGGCCTACTTCTTTCGGTTCGTCGAAGCGCTCGCAGAAGCCGGCGTCGCGGCGGGGCTGCCCGCCGATGCCGCGGCCCGCCTGGCGCGAGAAACCTGCATCGGAGCCGCCGCCCTGCTGGATCAGCAGCCTGAGCTCGATCCCGCAGAACTTCGTCGCCGCGTCACCAGCCCCGGCGGTACGACGGCGGCGGCGTTGGAGGCCTTCGGCGCAGGAGGCCTTGCTGATCTCGTCGATACCGCCGTCGCTGCCGCTGCCCGGCGTGGCAAGAGCCTGTCGCGCTAAGCTGCTTCGGGGCGATCGAAGCGGACATCCTCGACTACGCGAGCTACACCCGTAATCGCATCAAGCGACGTGAGGACCGACACGCGCTGCAGGAGTATCGAGACGTCCGCATTTCCGCCAGACTCGGGATCAAAGGCGAGGTTCTCCGGATGACGCACCTCGTATCTGTCGCCGCTCTCAAATCCAATGATGAACTTATGAAACGGCTGCCGCCCCGCGTACTGCTGTAGCGCACGTCGATTCGCCTCGGCCTTATCAGACATCGTACTAACCTATCACGGGGAAGATAGCATGACAAGCACATCCACCAACGCCAGACGCTCCGCCTCCTGGACGCGGGCGGCGAGCGTTGCCACGTCGTCGTCGGGCCGGACGTCGACCACGCGTTGCTCGATAATCTCACCAGTGTCCAGGCCGTTGTCGACGAAGTGAACCGTGCAGCCCGTGACACGGCAGCCGCGTTGCAGCACCGCCTCGTGCACCCGGCGGCCGTACATGCCGTAGCCGCCGAAGGCGGGCAGGAGGCTCGGGTGGACGTTGACAATCCGGTTCGACAACCAGACCTCCGGCACGACCAGTCGGCTCATCCAGCCTGCGAGCACGATGAGGTCGATTTCCGCCGGATCAAGCTTTGCAAAGACGTGGGTTGAGTGATCGCCGACAGCGAGATGCTCACGTCGATCCACCACATCGACTGGCACGCCCGCTGCGTTGCAGCGAGCGATGCCGCCGGCGTCGCGTCGGCTGCTGAGGCCGCGGACGATCTCGACGTTCGGCAGGCGGCCGTCACCGGTCGCATCGATGAGGTTCTGCACCGTGGTCCCGGCACCGCTGAAGAGGGTCGCGATCCGCACGCGACGACTGTACACGCGACGGCGGATCAGCCGATGAAACTAATGCGCACGCGGCAACCGTCGTGGAGCGACGACCTCGCATGGCCTCCCCTGATGCTCACATTCTGCTCCTCGATGAGGACGCCCTGCTGCTCGAAACCCTGCAGGAGGTGTTGCGGGAAGACGGCTACACCGTCTCCGCCGCAGCCGACGCCTCAGCCGGCTCGACAATTCTTCGCCAAACGCCGGCCAACCTGATCATCGCCGACCTGAGCCTTGGCGGCGAGCCGATGCTCCGGTCACTCCGCCAAGACTGGCCTGACAGCTTCGTCATCGTCACGACCGCGTTCGGCAGCATTGAAGGTGCCGTCGAGGCCACGCGTGCCGGAGCGTTCGACTACCTCGTCAAGCCGATTGTCGATGACGAAATTCGGCTCGTCACGAAGAAGGCGATCCGCCAGCAGGCCCTCTTGTGCGACAACGGCCGCCTGCAGCGGCGTCTGCAGGACGTGCTGGGCTTGGGAGAGACCAGCGGCATCGTGGGGCAGGACCCGCGAATGCAGCGGATCTTCGAAACCGTCTCCCGCGTCGCCGATACGCCGACTACCTTGCTGATCCGCGGCGAGAGCGGCACCGGCAAATCGAAGCTGGCAAGGGCGATTCACCAGTTCAGCCGACGAAGCAGCGGGCCGTTCGTAGAAGTCTCCTGCGGTGCCCTGCCGGACAATCTGCTGGAGGCGGAGCTGTTCGGTCACGTCAAAGGTGCCTTCACCGGAGCGGATCGCGATCGAGCCGGCCGCATCGCGGCGGCGTCGGGTGGCACGCTGTTCCTCGACGAGATCAACTCGGCCCCGCTGGCGATGCAGGCGAAGCTGCTGCGGGTCTTGCAGGACAAGCTATATGAGCCGCTCGGCAGCGACACGCCGCGCGAGGCGGACGTCCGCTTCGTCCTGGCAGCGAATCGAGATCTGAAGGAACTCGTCGAAGCCGGCGAGTTTCGTGAAGACCTGTTTTACCGCATCAACGTCGTCGGCCTCGACCTGCCGCCGTTGCGGGAGCGGACGGGCGACGTGCCGCTCCTGGCCATGCACTTCCTCGACCGCTTTCGCGACCGCCTCGGCCGCGATCTCGACGGCTTCACACCGGCCGCGACCGAAGCCCTGGGCAACTACGACTGGCCCGGCAACATTCGCGAGCTCGAAAACGCCATTGAACGCGCGGCCGTTCTGTGCCGGTCACTCGTGATCGACGTGGATGATCTGCCCGATCCCGTTCGACTCGCTACCGATCCCGTTGGCGACGGCCTCGGACTTTCAGCCGACCTGGAGCAGGTCATGAACCTGCCGCTCAAAGAGGCGATGGAAGCGCTGGAGCGTCCCGTGCTCTTGGCCGCACTGGAACGCAACGGCTGGTCTCGTCAGAGAACAGCCGCTGCTTTGGGGATCAACCGGGCGACGCTCTTCAAGAAGATCCGCCGCTTCGGGTTGGATGTGCCGGCTTAGGCGAAGAGGCCTTGCTCCTCAGTGGCGACGAACAGCGAGCCGTTCACCGGCGGAATCGTTAGGAACAGGTCCTTGCCGAACTGGTTCCGCAGGATCGTGAAGTCCGCCAGATCGACGGTGCCGTCATAGTTGAAGTCGGCTTCGGAGAACAGCGGGGAGTCGCTGCGTCCGAAGTTGTTCCGAAGCGTGGTGAAGTCGACCAGATCCACCGTGCGGTCACGGTTGGCGTCGCCGGCGAGGAAGAAGGTGACGAACGATGTGACCTCACCTTGGTTGGCGTTGCCGTCGAGATCGGTGAGGGCTCCGTCGAGCAGCGTCAGGTTGTAGTCGCCGTCCGGGAGCGTGCCGAAGGTCGTGATGTCGTAGTCGAGGAAAATGCCGTTGCCGGAGATGAACGGGTTGAAGCGTTCGGTCGGAATGATGGTGTTCGTTCGAATCTCCTCGACGATGAAGTCACTCGGATCGTAACTGGCAAGGTCGATCGGCTCGTTGAAGAAGAAGCCGATGTTCTGACCGAACTCGAAGTTGCTGGCAGCGAAGTCAACTTCCGGCGTGCCGAGGTTGAGAACGTCGAGGGTGTAGAAGCCGACGTCATCCGGATCGCTGCCGGAGTCGTTGTCGCCGCTGCCGGTGACCGGGTCGTACAACTCGTTGCCGAAATCGCTCACGCCGACGAAGTAGGTGCCGGCAGCGAGATCGAGGCTGACGAAGGAGGCGAGGCCAGGGTTTTCTCCCGGCGCGGTGCCATCGTCGTTGAACGCAAGCTCGTTGCCGGCATCGTCGAAGACGCGGACGAAGGTGTCGAGGCTGGCACTGAAGCTGGGCACGTCGAGGTCGAAGCCCCAGGTGCTGTCGGTGGGCAGGTCGACGCGGTACATGTCGACGTCGCCGCCGAAGGCGAGCTGGGCGTCTTGCGACGCGTCGAAATTGAAGATGATGGCCGAACCTGGATCGATCGTGTCGTTGGCGTCGCCGGGGACGAGATCGATGAAGTAGTCGCCGACCGCGTCTCCATTGCGGCCGCTGATTTGCACGAAGAAGGTGCCGGCGGTGGCGAATTCAAACTCAAAGAACGGCTCCTCGCCTTGAACGCCGAATTCTTCGCCTGGCCGTTCGCGGCTAGTGAAGCTGCTCGCAAGCACGTTGCCGTTCCCATCGAGCAATTCAACGTCCACAACGCCCTGAACCGGATCTGCCGTGTTGTTCCTATCGAACTCGAAGCTCACGACGTCCTCGTCGTTCGGCACCTCGAAACTGAACGTGTCGACGTCTCCGGCGTAGTCGAGGGTCGCAGAGCGGAAGCCCCCGATCTGAGCCAGCGACGCCTCGCTCAGTTCATCGTTACCGTCATCGCCGAAGTTGACGGTAATCTCGTAGTCGCCGATGAAGCCGGTGTCGACATCGTTCGTGCCGGTGATCGGGTCGTAGCCGACGTTGTCGAGGTCGCTGATGCCGAGAGCGTAGTTGCCCTCTGTCTCAAACGTGAATTCGATGTAGCCTTCGCTGCTTGGAAGCTCACCCGGTGCCTCTTGCGAGCTGGTGCTGATCGCCAATTCGTTGCCGGCGTCGTCAAAGAGGCGCAACGAGGGGATGGCTAAGCCGCTGACCGTGTCGACGTCGAAGAACCAGGTCTCATTCGCAAATGCGAAGACGCCGATCATGTCGACGTCATCGCCCGTCTCCAGGGAACCGGCGAACGGCACGTCGACGGCAATGCTGATGGCCTCGGCAAACTGGTCATCGGTATCGCTCGGCCCACCCTCCGGGACGGCGATGGAAAGCAGGCGACGGGCTTCGAGCGTCTGAAACGCGGCGGCGGCTAAGGCAGCTCGGGTAGAACTTCTATGAATCTGCATGATGTCCCCTCGGGAGAAAGAAAAACGGCCAGGCTTTCTCGCCCGGCCGCAGGATCATGCCAGAGGATCATGAGGATCGCAACAGCTTGCTAAATGCAAGGTTGTTGATACGACCGACTTGCTTTACCGCTCGTCGTCGCCGAAGAGCAAGTCGAGCGTGCTGGAAGGCGGCGCTAGCGATGCTCCGAAGTTGTTCCGAAGCAGCGTGAAGTCCGCCAAGTCAACCGTGCCGTCGTAGTTGAAGTCGCCCGTCGACAGCGTCCCACTCGTGCTGCCGAAGTTGTTGCGTAGAACCGTGAAGTCGGCAAGATCGACCCCGCGGCTCCGCGTCGCATCGGCAGTGAGGACGAAGAAGTCGAGCGTGATGGGTGCCCCACTCGCCGGCACACCGGCAGCATTGGAGATGTCGCTGGCCTGCACGGTCAGACGGTAGTTGCCGTCAGAAATCTGGCCGGTGAGGTCGAGCGTCGCGACGTTGCTCGTCTCATTGAACGTCAACACGCCAACCGACTGCGGCAGGACCTCGCTCGTGTCAAGGTTCGTGATGACGATGTCGCTTCGCCCGAGGAAGGCGCTGACGTTCTGGTCGAAGTCGAACGTTACCGCAAGCCGCGTCTCGAACTCGAAAGCCTGACCCAGAATCGACGGTGCCGGCGGCAGCGGGCCTGGAGCGATGACGACGTCGATGTTGGTGGCCGACGATTCGGCCGTCAGGATGTCGCCGCTCGGGTCGAGGCCGCCCTGGAAGCTGTCGAAGGCGTCGACGATGTCGATCGCTGTCACGACGGTGAAGCGGTCGTTAACGCTTGGGTCGAAGCCAGGAGCGAGGTCGGGGTCGAAGCGGGTGGTGCTGGTGGCGGTGGGGGGGCCGAGGTCAAGGGTGCCGTCGACGTCGAGCAGGCCCTGGCCGGTCGCGTCGATGACGGTGCGGAGGACGGGCTGGCTGTCGCCGGCGAAGGCGGCGTTGCCGTCGATGGTGAGCGTGCTGCCGACGCCGAGGTCGAGGATGCCGCGGTTTTCGAAGAGCTGACTGGCAAAGGGGGCGATGGTGGCATCGGCACCGCCGGTGAGGCGGATCGCGCCGTTGTTCGCCTGGAGTCGGTTGAAGTTGACGGTGCTCGCGCCATCGACGGTCAGGTCGGCGTTGAACTGCAAGCGGTTACTGGGCAGCGCGACGTCGCCGCCATTGGTAGCGGTGATGCGGCCGGCGAAGAGGAAGCCGCCGTCGTTGTCGACGATGTTGGTCTCGGCGCCGACCACGAGGCTGGCGCCGTCGACGAGGATGTCGCCGGTGTTGTCGAGGACGGCCAGCTGCAGATCGCTGCCGCCGCGGACGACGATGTCGTTGGCGTTTTCGATAGTGGCGTCTTCGGGGCCGAAGTTGATGTCGTCGATTCGGCCGGAGGTGCCGTCGTCGAAGTCGATGAGGCCGAGGTTGCGGAAGGTGCCGGGGCCGCGTGTGCCGTCGGAGCTGCCGCTGGCGACGGTGATGTCACGATCGCCAGACGAAAGTTGGGCACCGGCTTCGCCGCGCACGACGCCGGTGGGGGCGTTGATGAAGGTCGTGTCCTGCTGAACGACGAGCAGTGCGTCCTGAAGGACGTTCGTCGTGTTGCTCGTCAGGACGATGGTGCCGGCGTTGGTGATGTCGGCCTCGATCTCCAGACGCCCATTGCCGGCCTCAACGCTGCCGGTGACGAGCAGCGTCGCGTCGGCGTCGTCGAGTTGAAACAAATCGTTCGTGCCGACGAGCGTGAGCGAGGTGCCGGGCGCGGTGCCTTCGATGAAGAGATCGGTGCTGCGGAAGGTGACGGTGCCGTCGACCGTCGCCGAGCCAGCAAACGTGACGACGCCGGTGTTCACCAGCATCTCGCCGCCATTGTTACCGGCGAGCGTGCCGGCGTTCGTGACGTCGGTGAGGATGTCGAGCTCAGACGCCGTGCCGTCGGACTCGACGGTGCCGTTGTTGTCGAAGACGGCGTTGGTGCCGCCGAAGTTGACGTTGTCGATGCGGCCGTCGACGCCGGGGCCGAAGGTGACGGTGCCGTTGTTGACGAACGAGCCGGGCACCGTCGATCCGCTGCCACTGTCGGCGATGTCGATCGAGCGACCGATCGACGACGTCTGTGCCCCAGCCTCGGCGAGGATGGTGCCGGTGTTCGTGAACGTGACGCCGCGGTCGATGTTGAGCACCGAGTCGGAGCCTGCCGTCGCGACGTTGCTCGTCAGGACGATCGTGCCGGGATTGGTCAGGTCAGCCGGGATGTTGAGGCGCCCGACGCCGCCGAGGGTGCTGCCGGTGACGAGCAACGTGGCGTCGGCGTCGTTGAAGGCGAAGAGGTCGTTCGTACCGACGAGGGTCAGTGCGGCCGCGGGTGCGGTGCCGTTGACGAAGAGGTCGGTGTTGCGGAACGTGACGTCGCCGTCGGTGGTCGATTGGCCCTCGAAGGTGACGTCGTTGTTGTTGACGTCGACGAGGCCGCCATTGATGCCGCGGAGGATGGCGGCGTTGGTGAAGTCGAGGAAGATATCGGCCTCGGCGTTAACGCCGTTCGCTTCGAAGATGCCGTTGTTCTGGAAGACGGCGGGCGTGCCGCCGAAGCTGATGTCGTCGATCTGGCCGCTCACGCCGGGGCCGAAGGTGATGGTGCCGTCGTTGATAAGGGCACCGGGCATGCCGCCGCTGAGGTTGCCGGACTCGATCTGGATGTCGCGATCGGCGGAGGAAGCTTGAGCACCGGCCTCGCCGGCAATGGTGCCCGTGTTCGTCATGGTCACGCCTTGCGACACGATTAGAAAAGCGTCTTGAGCGGTGCTCGTCGAAGCACCCGTGAGGATGATCGTTCCAGTGCTGGTGAGGTCGGCTTCGACGTTGAGCCGGCCGTCGCCGGTGCCGTCGTCGCCGGTGACGACGAGCGTCGCGTCGGCATCGTCGAGGGCGAAAAGGTCGTTTGTGGCGACCAAGTTCAGCTCGGTTCCCGCCGCTGTGCCTTCGACAAAGAGGTCGGTGTTACGGATGACGACGTCGCCGGCCGTCGTCGCTTCGCCTTGGAGCGTGGTCGTCGTGCCGCGGATGTCGACGCGACCGCCGTTCGTGGCATCGACGTCGCCGCTCGTTGTGAAGATCGTGAGGATGTCGAGCTGCGCGTCGGCTCCGTCGACCTCGATCGTGCCGCGGTTGTCGAAGACTTCGCGGTTGCCGCCGAAGTTAATCTGCTGGATGTCGCTGATGACGCCGGTGTCGACGCGGATGGTGCCTTCGTTGATGAGCGTGCCGGGCGAGGTGCCGCTGGTGCCTTGCGTCTGGATGTTGATGTCGCGGTCGGCGGACGACGTCTGGGCACCTGTGACGAGCTCGATTGTCCCGCCGGCGACGTTCGTCAGGCTGTTGTTGCGGCCGATGACGAGCGCGGCATCGCGGGCGGCGAGGTCTTCGTCGCTGGTGAGCCGGATCGTGCCGCGGTTGAAGGACTGGTTGGTCGCGGAGGTTCCGCCGACGTTGAGCACGCCGGTGCCGCCGTTGCTGCTGCCGGTCACCTCGATGGTCTCGGCGTTGTCGAGGCTGCCGACGGTGCGATTGCCGTTGAGAACGATCGTCAAGTCGCCCGGCACATCGATCGTGACGTCATCGCTGGCGGTCGGGACGGCGTCGTTCGACCAGTTGAGCGGATCGGTCCAGGTCGAGCCGTCGCCGCCGCCGTCCCAGGAGACGGCGGCGAGGAGGCGGCGGCTTTCGAGGGTCTCAACGGCAGCGCGGCGGAGCCGCAGGTTCAAATCGGTCATGGCATCTTCTCATGCGTGAACGGAACATCGACGGGGCCACGTGCGGCTTCCGTCCTCCGTCGGCACCATAACAAGATGTTGCCTGACGCCAAGATAATTTGAACCAGATCGCGCTCAGGCAACAGAGCGATCGTCTTCAGCATCGCTGAACAGCGAAGCCGAGCTGGACGCAAGGCTCAGGCCGAACGAGTTGCGGAGCACCGTGAAGTCCGCTAGATCAATGCTGCCGTCGTAATTGAAGTCGCCGTCGCTGAAGACGCCCGGCGAACCGAAGTTGTTCCGCAGAATGGTGAAGTCCGCGAGGTCGACCGCCCGATCCGAGTCGGCATCGCCGGGCAGGATGTGGAACGTCAGAGGCGTTGCCGCCGGTGACGCGTTGAGCGCACCGTCAGTCGCCGCACCGTCCGGCAACAACGCGGCATAATCGCCCATCGGCAGATCCGTCGGCAGGACGAAGACCGCCGAGCGGGCATCGTCAGCGAGCACCACGGTCTGAGCCGTCCCGATAAAGCTGGTCGAGAACAACTGAAGGTCCGACGCAGACAAGCCAAGCACCGGCTCGTCGAAGAAGACCTCAACTGCGGGACCGGTCGCGTAGTCGACCTCGAATTCCAGCTGCGGCAACGGTCCGGAGCGGTCGTCGAAGCCGAAGTTTTCCCACCACTTGGCAAAGAGAAACACGCCGCCAATCTGGTCGAAGCTGCCGCCCCACTCGACGCCGGCATAAGGCGTGTAGGTGAACTGCCCTGCCGTCGCGCGGTTGGCGGGCGTGACGGTGACATTGTCCTGCGTCGCCTTCCCCACGCCGACTCGCCAGCCGCTTCGGGTGAAGCCCTGCGTGTCGAGTTCCGTCAGATAATCCCGCAGCCGATCGGCGGCGTCGAAGAACTGCAGCCGAGCCGTCGAAGGTTGGCCGCTGCCCATGAGGTAGGCCATCTGGCTGTCGGTCGGCCGCGTCGTTCGGGTGATGCCCGAATGTTCCTTTTGAAGCGTCGTCAGGAGCACCTGCGGGTTGATGTCGTGCGTCAAGCCGGCATCGACGACGACTTGAGCCAGATCGAACGTCGTGCCGTCGACATCCGCCCGCGGCACACTGAAGTAGCCGCCCCAGTCGTTTAGAAACGCCCGAACCTCCGGAACCGTCATGCTGTCGCCCCATTCGAGTTGACCGTCGGTCAGGAAGGCTTCAGACGGCCCCGCGGTCAGCAGGCGGCGGGTCTCTAGAGGTTCGGCAAAAGCGGGCTGATACTGCATGGGACGGGCTCTTATAGAAGCTTACCTCACTACGGCCTGCTCAACCAGCCTGTTCTACTCCTTTGGCAGCGCGGGTGATCCTCCACCGCGTTTGACGTCGCTCGACATGAGCGCTAACCGCACTCTTTGTGCTATCCGATTGAAGCTTCGTCTGTTTCATCGGTGAACAGGCTGCCTGCTGGGGTCGCGACCGTGATGGCGAAGTTGCTACGAAGGATCGTGAAGTCGGCCAAATCCACCACGCCGTCGTAGTTGAAGTCGGCCTCGCTGAAGAGCGGTTCGTCGCTGCGGCCGAAGTTCGATCGCAAGGTGGTGAAGTCGGCGAGACTCACCTGCCGGTCCCGTGTCGCGTCGCCGGCGAGGACGAAGAACTCGAGCATCACCTCTTGAACCAGCGAGTTACCCGCGGCGTCGGTGACGGAACCGGCAGGAACAACGGCCCGATAGTTCCCGTTCGCAAGCGGCTCAACGAACCGCCAGAACGCGGTCCGGCCGTCCGGCCCGACCTGCAAGTCGATCGCCGGCTCGACCGTCACGCCGGAGTCGAGGTCGAGCAACGTCAGGTCTTCAACCGCCAGCGAGGCCGCGACGTCTTCATCCACGACGAGGCGAATGCCTTGCGCCGTTTCGAAGTCGAAGCCGGCATCGAGAACGGTCGGAGCCTGCGTGTCCTGACTGTCCAGGTTGAAAAACCCGAGCACGCGACTCATGACTTCATGCCGGTCGGCTTCGCCGCGAATGGACTCGAAGCCGAAGCCGAGCGTCACAACCTTCGCCGCCTCCGACGTTGTTCCGCCAGACCAGGTCACACCCGCTGTGGCGATGGAGGGGATCAGGTAGGTCAATGCCGCTGTTCCGCCGGCGACGGGGGCGAGTCGGTCCGGGAAATCGACGTCGTAGTCGTCGGTGCCGTCGCTGAACCCAATGAGCAAGCCGTCGAAGATCGACCCCGGCTGCCCGGCGGTGTCGTAGGTGCCGGCGTCGTCTGAGACGTAGATCGCCTTGAGCGTGTCGGCGAAGAAGGTGGCATCCGCGGTCGAGCCTCGGGCGACCAGGTCCCATCCGATCTCCGCGCCGCTTGCGAACAACTTGCCGCCGTTGGCGACGTAGCTTGCGACTGCCGCCTGCTCCGTCAGGCTGAAGGTTTCGTTGACGGTCGACTCTTCGCCGGCCAACCAGATGACGGCGTCGTAGTCGCTCAGGGCGATCGTGCCGTCGGCGACGGCTTCGTTCTCTACCGCGTTGAAGCTGATTCGTTCGTCGCCGAAGGCCGCCACCGCCCGGCCGGCGTCTGCGATGTAGTCGAAGGTGTTGACGAGGCGAGGGTTGACCCTCTCGTAGGTCCCGCCGGTCGCTCCGCTGTTGCCGGGTGCGAAGAAGAGCGAGCGATTATTCGTCGGGTTCTGCGACCGTTCGATGCGGTCGAAGGCGTTGACGAGCAGGACTCGCGGCTCCTCGACATCCAGCCGCGCCCGGGCTCCGACGACCCGCGACGGTAACGACCGGCCACCCGTGTTGGTCGCCTCGACACGAAAGAAGAAGGCGTCGCCGAACGATGCCCCCGGCACCAGTGCGGCAAGATCAGGAGCGGACAGCGTGATGGAGGTCGTCGCCGAGGACACTTCCTGGATGGGCGAAAAGCCCTGGCCGTCGATCGAGGCGTAAATCGCGAAGCTCGTCGCCGCATCGCCGGTCGCACCGGAAACGGTGCCAGGCCGCCAGGAGAGGTCGATGTTCCCCAAGGTGCTCGTGGTCGCCCGGAGTTCCCGCGGCACGTCCGGCAGCATCATTGGCGTCACGGCGAGCGGACTGAAGCTGTCGAAGTAGCGAACCGTCGCCTGATAGCTCGATCGGCCGACGGCATCGCGAACCTTCGGGTCGCGCATCAGCTCCGCGTCCTGCGGGTTGTCGTGGAAGGCGACCTCGAGGATGGTCGCATCCATCTCGCCGCCGAACCGACTGTTGCGAATTTCGCCGAAGCTGCTGGCCAACGTGGCGGGTCGCTGGGCCCAGACGTGCTCGAAGAGATTGTTCGGTGCGGTGGTGAGGGCGACGAGATCGTCTTCGACCTCGTTGGCCGTCAGCGTCGCCCAGGTGGCTTGGTTGGGCGTGGCTCCGCCGCTGCCGCTGTTGATAAGGCTGACGGTGCCGCGAGCGGTGCCGTTGGCGGTGGCGTTGGAGTGGTAGCCGAGGTAGACGGCTTGTCCGAACGGTGCGGCGTTCATGTGAGCCGCGAAGGTGGCGGGCGTGCCGACGTTGGCGGCTTCGTCATCGCCGAAGACGGTTCGAAGGCTGGAGAAGCTGGTGCCCTGGCCGACCATAGCTTCGAGCCAGTACAAGCTGGCCTCGTCCTCGCGCGGCACACCGCTGACGCCACCGGGCCGCTGGATGCCGCCCATGCCGTTGCCGAATCGGATCGCGTCGGCGATGACGACGCTGCCGCCGGAGCCGTCCCGCTGATTGCTGATCTGTACGGAGCCTTCCGTGCCGGCATCGAAGTGATAGCTGCCGAGGTAGACCCAGCCTTTGCCGACGAGGCGGTGGTCGACGCGGACCTCGCTGGTGCCGCCGGAGTGGGCGACTGTGTAGAGCTGGTTCGCTCGATTGCCGCCGTCGAGGACCCAGGTGTAGACCGGGTAGATGCCGGCTTCGGGTAGATCCGGGCGGTACGTTGCCACCGCTGACTCGGTGCTGCTCGTCGCGGCGAAGCGATAGGCCTCGTCACCCGCATCGCCGTAGAAGACCGGGCTGCCGCTGCTCGACCAGTTGCCGTCGTAGGAAACGCCCGCGTCGCCGGGCTCCGCGGCGAGGTCATCGTTATCGACGATGACTTCGTTGATCTGATTCCCTAGGGGCCGCAGCGGCACGACGGTGGCTCCGGCTCGCCAGAGGTAGTCGGCGTAGTACTGGAGTTGGTCCTGATTGCCGAAGTCTTCGACCATGCGGTTGGTCAGGCCGCGGCCGGTGCGCCAAGCGTCGAACGAGCTGTCGTAGGCGTAGCCGTGGCCGGCCGAGACGTAGACAACGTGACCGGTGAGCGGTCCCTCCGGCTGATTGCCGGCATAGGAGGCCCAGTAGCCGGTCGCCTCACCGCCGCCGTCGAGCAGACGCCGCGGCTCCAGGGAATCGCACAACACGCTCGGGTACGGCTTGTTCACAGGCCCCAGCTTACCTCAAGGCGGCGGTTGATGCGTCGTGAGCATGAGCACGACACTCGGCTACCCGAGATGCGCTTGTGCCCATCTGATAGACGAACAGAGAGACCTGGAGAGGCTCTATGCCTTCTTCGACTTCTCGATTGCTTCGTCCAGCGCGCCGACGTAGCGGAAGTTGCCTTCCCCAATGGTGTCGGCTTCGCCGTTGAGGATGCGTTCGAAGCTGTTGACGGTCTCTTCCAGCGGCGTGTAGTTGCCGGGGAAGCCGGTGAAGACCTCGGCGACGAAGAACGGCTGGCTGAAGAAGAGCTGGATCTTGCGGGCCCGGTTGACGATCAGCTTGTCCTCTTCGCTCAATTCGTCGACGCCGAGAATGCTGATGATGTCCTGCAGGTCGCGGTAACGCTGCAGCATCGTCTGCACGCCGCGGGCGACCTCGTAGTGACGCTCGCCGACGATCTGCGGGTCAAGGGCGCGGCTGTTGGACGCCAGAGGGTCGACGGCCGGGTAGATGCCCTTGGAGGCGATGGAACGCTCGAGGTAGATGAAGGAGTCGAGGTGGGCGAACGCGTTGGCCGGGGCCGGGT
>CAYMAS010000026.1:0-45561 GCA_964388485.1 uncultured Tepidisphaerales bacterium
CGCTCTTCGGCGCCCGGCCGCTCAAGCGCGTCATCCAGCAGCGGATCGAGAACCCCTTGGCGACGAAGCTCCTCGCCGGCGACTTCGAGCCGGGATCGACGATCCAGGTCGACGCCGACCAGGCCAGCGGCAATCTGACCTTCTCTACGGCACCGATCGAGGGTGAGTTGATCGACGCTTGATCGTGTAAGATGTAGACATGGCCTCGACGCTCGTTGCCGATCGGTCGACCGCGTCTGCCGAGCAGACGCGGTCGTCTCGTTTCGTGAAGCTGCCGGACTTCCTAGCGGATCTCGGCGGCATTCCGCTGAACAGAATCGTCATGAATCCGTCGCCAGGTACCGCGACAGTGCAGGATTGTTTGGAGTACGGGGAACGAATTGCACCGGCCGAATTAATCGACGGCACCATCGTGGAGAAAGCCGTGGGCTACAGAGAAGGTGAATTGACCGTAAAGCTGCTTGTAGACCTCGGAATCCATATCAGGAGCAGTGGTGCTGGCGGGATCCTCAACGGCCTTGATGCTCAGATGCGGGTTGAAGGTGGGAACGTCCGCCTGCCTGACATCACCTACGTCACGTCGGAGCGGGCTCCGACGCGTGATGAGCCGGTGCCGGAGTTGTCGCCTGATCTGATTGTGGAGGTTCTGTCGGAAAGCAATACCACCCGCGAGATCGACCGCAAGCTCCGCGAGTTCTTCGACGGCGGCACGCGGCTGGCGTGGGTGATCGACCGCCGCAAGCAGCTCGTCACCATCTACCGCGGCGGCATGGAGCAGGTCGAAACGCTCGGCATCGCCGACTCGCTCGACGGCGAGGACGTGCTGCCGGGCTTCACGATCCCGGTCGCGAAGCTGTTCGAAGGCATTCCGACGAGCGACTGATTCACGTCAGGTCCCGCGCGATGGCTGCGGCGCCGATGATGCCGCTGTCGGGGCTGCGGAGGAGGGTGAGCGGGACGTGGCGGAGCGTGTCGCGTAGGGCGGTTGGGCCGCAGGCGGTGAAGGCATCGATGAGCGTCAGCGTCACGAGGTCCGGCTCGCGGTCGTAGAGATCGTTGAGGATGCCGCCGCCGAAGGTCATGCGGCGGGTTGCCAACGTTCCGAGCAACAGGTTGCCGGCCCGGGCGCCAACGAGTTGGAGGAACAGTTTGGCCGTCTCCCGTTTGGCCGGGTCGTTCAGGTCGTCTGTCACCTCCTTCGGCGGCACCTTGGCCATCGAATCGTCGCCGGTGACAAAGGCATAGAGCACGGGAAGCGACGGGCCGCTGGCGATGTTTTCCCAGGAGACACGTTCGCGATCATGGCTGTGCAGCAGCCGACGAGCCGTGTCACGCAAGGCCTCCATTGCCTTCGTCGGCGGGCCGAAATCGACGTGGCCGCCCTCGCTCGGCATCGGAATCCAACCGTGCGGCCCCATCAGTCGCAAGCCCGTGCCGAAGCCGGTGCCAGGCATCACGATCGCCTCCGCTTCCCCTTCGACGTGCCCGGCACGGAGCTGCTCGGTCTCGCACAGGTCGACGCTGCTGGCGTGGGCGACCATGTCGTTGACCAGCCGGACGCGGCCCGGCTCGATGCCGAGGCTGCGGGCGACGTTCTCATTCGTGATCGACTCGCCGGGCCGGTTGGTCATGCGGACGTCGTCGTTGACCACGCGTCCCGCGACACCGAGGCAGGCGGCGCTGACGCGATGGGTGGGGCCGTCGATCTGGCCGATGAAGTCGCTCAAGCTCTCGCTCACCGGCTTGGCTTCGCCGTAGGTCTGCTCGCGTAAGGCATGGGCGTGCGGGTCGTCCGCCCGCACCAGTCGCAGCCTCGTGTTCGTGCCGCCTACATCGCCCACCAGCAGAAGGTTCGTCATCGCCGGCAGCCTAAGCACGCTTACCGTTGGACATGGATCTCGAGGAAGCTGGCCAACTGCTCGTCGGCAACTACGCCCGCCGACCCGTCTGCATGACCCGAGGCGAGGGCAGCCGGCTCTTCGACGACACCGGCCGCGAGTACCTCGACCTCTTCGCCGGCTTCGGCGGAGCCGTCCTGGGACATTGTCATCCCGATCTCGTCGCCGCCGTGCGCGAGCAGAGCGAGAAGCTCTGGACCGTCGGCAACACGTTCCACACCGAGCCGCAGCTCCGCGTGGCCCGGCACCTGCGCGACAAGGCGTTCGATGGCCGGGCCTTCTTCTGCCACGGCGGCATGGACGCGAACGAGACGGCCGTCAAGATCGCCCGGCGTCGCGGCAGCACGATGTCGCCGAGCCGGTACAAGGTCGTGACGTTCAACATGAGCTTCCACGGCCGAAGCCTCGCCATGATCGCGGCCGGCAGCACCGATGCGCACCGCCAGGGCTTCGGCCCACCCGTGCCCGGCTTCGTCCACGCGACTGGCGGCGACATGGACGATCTCGTCAAGCACGTCGATGATGAGACATGCGCCATCATGTTCGAGCCGATACGCGGCGAGGGCGGCATGCACGGGTACCCGGACGAGTTTCCCGCGCAGGTCCGGCAATTCTGCGACGACCGCAAGCTGTCGCTGATCTTCGACGAAGTCTGGGTCGGCGGCGGACGGACGGGCAAGTGGTTCGGCCACCAGCATTTCCAAGGCGATGTGAAGCCGGACCTCATGACCCTCGGCAAGGCAGTCGGCGGGGGTCTGCCGGTCGGCATCTGCTGGGCGGAGCCAGAGCACGCGGGCCACCTCATCCCCGGCACCCACGGCTCAACCCTCGGCGGAAATCCGATGTGCATGGCCGTCTGCGCGACCATCTTCGACGTCATCGAGCGGGACAACCTGCTCAGTCACGCGACGCAACTCGGCAACGTCGCCAAAGCGAAGCTGCGCGACGCGCTGCCGGACTGCGACGTCCGCGGCGACGGCTTGTTCCTCGGCATCGAATTGCCGAAGAAGCCGACCGGCGACCTCGTCGCGGCTGCACTCGAGGCGGGCATCGTCATCAATCTGACGCAAGGCACCGTCGTCCGCCTTGCGCCGGCCATGACGATCTCGCGCGACGAGTGGGACCGTGGCCTCGACACGACGATCGAAGTCGTCCGAAAGTCGAAGTAGCCGTCGGTGCGTTGGCGTTGCGAAGGCGATCAGAAGAGCGACCGCATCATCTCGATCAGCCGATCCTGCATCGCGTTCGTTGTTGCCGCTTCCTCCGCATCCGGCTCCGGTTGAGCGTCGAACCATGCAATCGTCCGCCGAATGCCGACGTGGAATGGCACGTTCGTCTGAAAGGTCGGCACGAGCCGCTTGACCTTCGTGTTGTCGAAGAGCACGGAGTGCGCCTTATCGCCGAGCAGCGTGCCTTCGTGGTGCGGGTAGAGCTTCGCGATCAGGTCGCTCGGCACGTGGACCTTTTCGACGTCGCTGACGCCACACGCGTGGCCGATGGCGTCGACGATCTGGTTCCAGGTCAACGCCTCGTCGCTCGTGATATGGATTGCCTCGCCAATCGCCGCCGGGTTGCCGAGCAAACCGACGTAGGCGACGGCGAAGTCGTCGCAGTGGGTGATCGTCCAGAGGCTCGTTCCGTCGCCGTGGACGACAATCGGCCGGCCGTCGCGGATTCGCTGCAGCATTGTCTTGGCATCCCCGACCAGCGGCAGCGGCAGGATGGTGTCGTACGTGTGGCTCGGCCGAACGATCGTGACGGGAAAGCATTGCTCGCGGTATGCCTGCATCAGCCGGTCCTCGCACGCGATCTTGTTCCGCGAGTATTGCCAAAACGGGTTGTGCAGCGGCGTTGATTCCGTCACGACCGGACGTCGCGGCGGCTTCTGGTAGGCACTCGCGGATGAGACGAAGACGTACTGCCGACACCGTTCGGCGAAGAGCTCCAGGTCCCGCTCCACAGCGTCTGGCGTGAAGGCGATGAAGTTGGAGATGGAATCGAACGACCGATCCCCCAGAGCCCGCTTGACCGCGTCGGCATCATCGATGTCCGCGACGACCGAATCGGTTCCTTCGACGCCTTCCCGGTTGCCGCGGTTGAGCAACACGACCTCATGCCCGAGCGACAACGCGTAGCGGACACACGCCGCCGAGATATTGCCCGTGCCGCCGATGAACAGGTGCTTCATGGCTTCACCGTACGGAGGCGGAACCACGATCTAGGAAGAGCAAATCGACGACTCAACGCTGCCGACGCATCGCCACCAAGCCCACCGTAGCCGCTACTCCCACGATGGGTTCTGGGACGGTAGCTGCATACCAAGTGTCGAGCAGTGGCAGCTCTAACACTTCACCGAAGTGATTCCGCAGGATCGTGAAGTCGGCCAGATCGACTATGGCGTTCCCGTCCAGATCTCCGCCGACGAAACGCCCTGGCACGGTTCCGAAGTTGTTGCGAAGTAGCGTGAAGTCAGCCAAATCGACATCTCCATCACGATCCGCGTCACCGGCCAACGATGGGGCTGCATTGACTCGAGCTTCGGCAAAGTCTCGCACGTCTTCCACCAAGGGCGTCACGCTGATATTCGAGTTGCGGATGACAAAGATGCCGACATACTCGTTTTCCAGATCAACCCATGGACTGGTACCGAAGGCTCCTGGGCTAGAAAAGACTGCGGGACTGCCGTCGTTCCCTCGACGCAGGATCCAAGAGCCCAGTCCGTAGCCGAGAAACTCATCGAGGCTCGGCGGAGTGAACCCGACGGTCGCATCTTCAGCCTGATCGCTCAACATGATAGTTGCCGCTTCAGGTGACAGCAGCGCTCCACCGCCGTTAACCATTGATAACAGAAAGTCGAGGTAGGTTGCGGCGGATGTCTCAATGCTTGCGGCCGGCCTCGGATTCGTGGTGGCGCCCAAGCCAGCCCACGAAATGTCGTCGACATCAAGCATCGCGCCGAGACGTTCGTTCACCAGAGTCGACCAGTCCATCCCAGCCGTCACCTCTGCGACTCGTCCGCCGACGTGCATCGACACCCCGCCATAGTTGAACCTTTCCCCAGGTTGGGAGGTCATCAGGTTCTGCGTTATGGCAATTGCATCGACTGCTTCTTCAAGCGTTAGCGTTCGATCATTCACAAACGGGCTCTCGCCGATCATGCCGCTCGTGTGACTGAACATCTGTCTCAGCGTAACATCGCCACGACCATCATCGAATCCCGCGAATTGAGGCAGATATTGGTCAAGGGGTGTGTCGAGATCAGCTAAACCATCGTCGACTAGACTCATCACCGCCGCAGCACTCATCCACTTGCTAGCCGATGCCATCGGCAGAGTTGTTGACCGGTCGTAGGAGCCCCAATACTGCTCGTGCAGAACGTTGCCATCGAAATCTGCCAGGATCAAGCCGGCTCCTTCAAGGAACGGACGCGACTGGACGAACTGTCCGATCGGATCGGTGACAGGCGAAAAGTCAATGCCGCCCGCTGCAGCGGGCGCAGCAAGCATGAGGGCTGCGAGAGTGACAGGCTTCATGCTTCCACAACGTAGCAAGCGTGTCATTATTGCGATCGAACTCAGGATCCCACCGACGAACGTTGATCAGCCACACGTCAATTCCGCCGACGCAGGGAGACAGTCAGAAGAAGAAGTGCAGCTGCCGCCGCGGGCTCTGGGACCAAGCTTTGATGCCACGCGTCGAGAACGGGCAGGTCGGCGGCATTGTCGAAGCTGTTCCTCAAGATGGTGAAGTCGGCCAAGTCAACGACGCCGTCGATGTTGAAGTCTCCGTCGCTGAAGCGGAGCATGCCGTCGGGTGTGTCGGCATCGGTTTGGCCGAAGTGGTTCCGAAGTAACGTGAAGTCCGCCAAATCCACCCGTCCGTCGCCGGTGGCGTCGCCGAGGGCGTCGAGTCGGAGGACGAAGGCGTCGTTGAGGTAGGTGCCATCGACGTCCATCTTGATCCCGCCGGCAATCGTGCGGCCGTCGTCGCTGACCTGCGTGGCCAGCAGGGCGAGGTGGTCCGGGAGATCGAGGCCGTGACGATCGACGAGGTCGTAGAGGCTGAGGTGCCGATCGTTCCAGCGGTAGAACGCTCCGCCGCCAATGTAACTGCCGCCGACGATGACGGAGCCGTCGTGGTTGACGTCGGTGGCACCGAGGAACTCCAGGATCTCCGTGCCGCCGTCTTCGCGCCAGATGAAGCCGCCCTCGTTGCCGCTGCCGACGATGGTGGAGCCGTCGCCGCTGATTGCCAGCGTCTTGTCGAGGTAGGGCCGGTAGGCCGAGCTTGCGGGTAAGGGAAAGGGTTGGACTGGTATCGACTCAAAGCCGACCGCCTCACTCCAGCGAAAGACGTGGGTCGAATCGAACGAAGCGCCCTGGCCGCCGTTCTGCGTCCCGACGATGTACTGACCCTCCGACGAAACGTCCCGTGCCTGCTGATTCGTCAGCGCACCGGTCGCGTTGATGGCATCGAGCCGTGTGACGTTGCCTGACTCGTCCGCGACGATCGCGAATGTGGTAGCGACAATCGCCGGGCCTCCTCCAGCCGAAGCGTGTCGAGCGTCATGCCTCGGACTTGTAGTGAATGTCTCCTGCTCGATCGACCCGTAGCCGACGCTCAGTGAGCCGTCGCCGGTAACAGCGGTCAGGCGTGTCGAGTGCGGAGCAGGACCATCAGGGGCGAAGTCGCCTGGAACGCCAATGTCCGCCACCGGGCCCGCGAACGAGACGGATGCCTCGCTACGGAAGCCGACGAAACCTTCGGACGGGAAGGGGCTAACTGGGTTAATCAGACCTGTAACGGCATTGTGGTAGAACTGACCGACAGCGACATCGCCGTTCGTGCTCATCCCGCGGAGAGAGCCGTAGCCAGGTTCTGATAGGCCCTCGCGTGGTTCGTACCAGAACTTCATCCCGTCGGGCGCGTCGGCCGGAGGAGTGAGCGTCATGAAGCTCTGCTGCTGCAGGTCATAACGCCACGGTCGGCCGAAGACGTATGCGGGTGACTGGCTCATGTTCAGTGATCCGCCCAAGTGCAGGCCATCGCCACTAAGCGACTGCACCAGAAGCTCCGGACGATCATCGCTAAAAAACCCAAAGTTCGTGCCGAACCCGCGAACGGGCTCTAGCCCAAGCGTCTGAAAGTGCCCGCTCTCGCCGAGCGAAATCGAGGGCGAAACGAGAGGCAGGCAGAGCAACAGCAGGCGGCGGATCACGCGTCGAACATACTGCCCAGCGTCAGCTTGTCATCAGATCCCGAATCATTAATTCCGCGCTCACACGCCCGTTCCATTCGTTGAGGCTCAACTCCGCGGCGACGTCGAGGCGGGCGCCGGGGGCGATCTGTGTCGCCAGGTCGCCGCGGCCGAAGGCGATGGACTTGATGAAACCGCCGTGGCCGTCGGCGAAGCGGAGTTGGAGGTGGTCGTCGTTCTTGCCGCAGGAGCGGGCGGAGATGACGTCGAGGCCGCGGAGGACGATGATCGGCGTGGGGTTGCCGCGGCCGCAGGGGGACAAGCGGGCGAGGTCGCGGGCGAGGGATTCGCTGACGTGCTGTGGCGAGATCTCGGCGTCGCAGCGGAGGCGGGCGACGAGGTCGCTCGACTGCAGTTGCTCACGGGCGGCTTGTGTGAAGCGTTCGCGGAACACTTCGAGGTGGAGGGCGTCGAGCTTGACCCCCGCGGCCATAGCGTGGCCGCCGTGGCTGATGAGCAGGTCGGTGCACGTTTGTAAGGTTTCGGCGAGGTTAAAGCCGTCAATGCTTCGGCCCGAGCCCGCGGCGGTGTTTTCATCCAGGCCTAGGACGATGGTCGGGCGGTGGAACTTGTCGACGAGGCGTGAGGCGACGATGCCCACGACGCCCGGGTGCCAGCCGTCGCCGGCGACGACGATGGCGGGGCAGTCGGATTCGTTCCAGCCGTTCTCGATCACCTCCTGCTCGGCGGCTTTGACGATCTGGCGTTCGACCTTTTGGCGTTCCTTGTTCTTCTCCTCGAGGTCGAGGGCGATGTCGCGGGCCCGGCCGGGCGTGGCGGCGGTGAACATCTCGACGGCCTCGCGTGCGTGGCCCATGCGGCCGCAGGCGTTGAGGCGTGGGCCGAGCTTGAAGCCGACGTCGATCGAATCGAGGTCGCGTCCGCCCAGGCCCGATGCGTCGATGAGCGCGCGGACACCAGGCAGCCTCGACTTCGTGAGCCCGCCGAGACCGAATCTGACGATGATGCGGTTTTCCCCTTGTAACGGGGCGACATCGGCCACGGTGCCGAGGGCGGCGAGGGCGAGGGCGTCGATGAGGAACCGCTTCATCGCGTCGCCGACCTTGGGCCCGCCCGCGTGGTGCTTGCCGACCTGCCAGGCGAGCTTAAACGCGACGCCCGCCCCGACGAGCTCCGGGTTGCACTTGGCGCTCGGCAGACGCGGGTGAACGACGTGGTCGGCGTCGGGGATGATCGGCTCGCCCGCGTCGTCAGTCCGCCACTCGTGGTGGTCGGTGATGATGAGGGTGATGCCGAGGTCTTTGGCGAGCTTCGCCTCGTCGCAGGCGGTGATGGCGCAGTCGACGGTGACGACGACGTCCGCGCCGTCGTCGGCGAGTTGTTTGAGGGCGTCGCCGTTGAGGCCGTAGCCCTCGTCGATGCGGTGGGGCACGTAGCACTCGACGTGGTCTTCATCCGCACCGAGCGTCGTAAAGGCGTGCCAGAGGATAGCACTGGCGGTGATGCCGTCGACGTCGTAGTCGCCGTAGATGATGATCTTCTTGCCGGCCTTGATGGCGTCGGCGAGTTCGATCGCGGCGTCGTCGAGGCCGGGGATGGTGGCGGGGTCGTCGAGGTCGCCCAGGCTGGGCGTGAGGAACCGGCGGGCAGCGTCGAGGTCGTCGGCGGAGTGGCCGCGGGACGTCATGATGCCGGCAAGCGTCTGGCTGAGCTTGAGGTGCCGAGCCAGTTCGCGTGCGGCTTCGAAGTCGGGCGTGGCGAGGTCCCAGCGTTTAAGGGGCTCGATGGCGGAAGTTGAGGAGAGCCGTCCGTGGTGTGCGGTCGGCCGCGGGTCCGTCGCGGCGAGGGTCATGGGGGCAGTGTTGCGGGTCGGCGGCGGGTTGTCACGTCGAGGCTTGTCACGTCGTGGCGGCCTGGCTACACCGGAGCCATGGCTGCAGGTTTAGCGGATCACTGGTGGGCACTCTTGTTGTGCGGGCTGTTCATCGGAGCGTTTGCCGGGCTGTTCGGCCTCGGCGGCGGGGCGGTGATCGTGCCGCTGTTGGTGCTCGTGTTCGCCAAAGACCAGGCGGGTGCGCAGGGGACGAGTCTGGCGATGATCTTGGCCCCGACGGCGGCCCCGGCGATTTGGGGCTATCACCAGGCCGGAGCGGTCGATTGGCGCCTTGTGCTGTGGGTAGCGCCGACGATGCTGGTCGGCAGCTACTTCGGGGCGAAGCTGGCGGTGTATCTACCTGGTGACGTGTTGAAGATCATCTTCGCCGTCGTGCTGACGTACGTCGCGGGCTACATGATTTTCAGCAAGCTCGGCGACGTGAAGGTCGCGTTGGCCTACTCGGCGGTGCCGGTGGTGGTGATGGTGCTGCTGATCGCGTTCAGCGGCGTGGGCAAGATCGTGCGCCAGTCATTGGCGGCGTGGTTTGGCGACGGGGCGGCTACTTGAAAAAATCGGCGACATCGCGGGCGAAGTCGGGCAGGAGGTCGGGGAGCTTGATCGTCTTGCCGGGGGTGTAGAGCTCGATGCGGTCGTCGTGGTGGACGAGGACCCGCTGGGTTTCGGGATAGACGACCCAAACTTCCGGAACGCCAGCCTGGAGGTACTCGACCGTCTTCTGGTCCAGCTTGGTGACGTTGTCGCCCGGTGACGTGACTTCCACGATCAGGTCCGGCACGACGTACACCCGTCCGGTGTCAGCTTCAGGAAGTCGCTCCTTGCGGATAATCGAGATGTCGGGCCGGCGGGTGCGATTGGGATTGTCCTGCGTACTAGCGAAGCAGGTGTAGCTGAGTTCGGAGCCGTACATCTCCGTACGCTCGCCGAGAAGATCCTCCGCCTTGAGGAGGCCGAGAATCTGAGCAGCGACTTTAACGGATTTGCGGCTCACGGGTGCCAGTACCTGATCGGGATCGTCTTCGGGATTGATGATTTCGCCGGTCCGCTTGTCGATGAACTCGTCGTCGATGAACTCAACGCCGGCCGTGTCCTCGAGAAAAGCCAGCTCCGCTGGCGTCAACTCGCGGAATTTGGGCAACTGTTGGGCGTCCTGAACCTCTGCTTCAAGGGTCGCTGCCATGCCCGCATCCTACCCGATTGACCCGCCGAACGCCTTGGGCTTGAGAACGCAGATGTCGGGCAGGTTGCGGTAGACGCTGTCGAAATCGAGCCCGTACCCGACGACGAACTCGTCAGGCACCTCGAAGCCGACGTAGTCCGCCTCGTGGGCGGCGGGATCGGGCAGCTGCTTCTTGAGCAGCACGCACGTCCGCACGCTCGCGGCACCGAGGTCGCGGACGAGCGGCACCACTGAAGCCAGCGTCTTGCCGCTGTCGAGGATGTCGTCGACCAGCACCACATGCCGACCCTCGACATGGCCGAGCTGTTGGCCCAGGACTTCCGGGCCCAGCGACTTGATGCTCTTGCCCGGATAGCTGCTGACGGCGAGCAGATTGATCTTGATCGGCAGCGGGATCGCCCGGATCAGGTCGGCCGCGAAGACGAGGGCGCCGGTCAGGATCGGCACGATGGTCACCTCCGCCTCCTCGCCGAGCACGTCCGGGGCGTGGTCCCGCGTGACCTCTGCGGCGAGTTGCGTCACGCGACGCTGCAAATCGTCCTGCGAGATCAGGACGCGGTCGACGGCGTCGCGGAGGCCGGGCGTGTCGGGCATGTGGGGAGCATAACCCGCTTCACCCGCGGGTGACCCAACGCATCATTTCTCCCATGCCCGCCGCCTTCTCGCTGCGGAGCATGCCGTGGCGGAAGACGCGGCCGGCGAGCCAGACGAGCACGAGCGTCGTCACGATGCTCAACGCCGCCGCGGCGAGTCGCTCCCACGTCGGCATGCCGTCGCGGATGCCAATCCGCATCACGCTCACGATCGGCGTCGTCAGCGGGAACCACGTGAACGCCTGTGCCAGCGGTCCCTGCGGGTTCTGAGCAATGTTGAATGCCACCATCGCCGGCAACATCGGCAAGAGGACGATCGGCGTCTGGATGTTCTGCGCTTCCTTGAGGTTCGTCACCGCCGCACCGGCGGCCACGCTGATCGCACCCATCATGAGCGTCGCGAGCATGCCGAAGATCGCGAACCAGACGAAGAAGTCCATGCCGAATTGGCTGAGGATGTCGAACTGCAACGCGACGATGATGCCGCCCGCTCCGTAGATCGCTGCCAGCGTCAGGCTGATCGCCACGCCGCCCAGCAGCTTGCCGAGCATCAGCTCGAACGGCCGCACGCTGCCGAGCAGCACTTCGGCAATTCGCATCTGCTTCTCTTCGATGATGTTCGTCGTCAACGGAAACGCCGCCGTCGCGATGAGGCCGAAGAGCAGGAAGACGCTCAAGACGGGGATGAACAGGCCGACGAGTTGATTCGGCTGCGATTCATAAGTCACGCCTCCGTCATCGTCGAGCTTGGCCAGTGCCCGCTGATTCACCGCCAGCGGCTGCATGATCTGATCGAACCGCTCCTTGGGGATGTTGAGACCGTCGAACTTGCGGTACTGCACGATCGGTGTGAGCGTGGTCCGGATCCAGTTGCTCACCTCGATGTTCGCCGTGCTCTTCGACGAATAGCGGATGCCGTAGAGGTCCTGGTATCGATGCAACTCTGGCGGCAGATCGGCGGTGAGCAGGGCTAGGGGATTGTCGGCTTCGAGTTCGAGATCCTCCATCGCCTTGGCCGCCTCGACGGAGGCCGAGAGAATTTCCTGCAGGTCCTCAGCGTCGGTGGCACTCACCGCGGGTCCGATCTCGATGAAGGCGAACAGATCGCCGTCCCGCACCCGGTCGCTCAGGTCGAGGCGAAGCTGCTCCAGATCGTCGGGAGCGTCGGAGGCCAGCGGGATCGCTTCGATCAGGTACGGGGCCTTCGTCGGATTGCCGTCTTCGTCGCGAATCTCCTCGTCCCGCTCCTGGGCGGCTTCGATGAGCAGTTGGTAGAGCGGTCGATCGTCTTGCAGGTTCGGCAAGTTGTCCGGTAACTCGACGCCGAGCAGTCTCGCCAATCCCGCCGCCAAACCACCCGCGTTCGGACGCGTCGTCGCCTTGATTTCGGCCTGATCGAAGGCGGAACGGTCGATCACCGCGATCTTCTTGGGTGTCGTGTCGACCACGTCCCGCGACAGACGGCCGATGAGAATGCCGCCGATCACCAGCACCGGCATGAAGGCCAAGCTGATGACAAAGCTCTTGGTCTTGACTGCCGCGAGATAGTCGCGAATCGCGATGACGAGCGTCTTGGTCATAGCTTCTCGTAGGGTGGGCCCGGGCCCACCATCGGGTTCTGTCGGTCGGGGATCGGAGGTACGCCGGGGCCCACCCTACGGGGTTTGAAGGTCCTTCACGTCTTCGGCGTCGGGCTTGGCGATGCGGACGAAGATGTCCTGCAGACTCGGGCTCGTCACCTCGAACTGCTTGATCCGCCCCATCGGCATGAGCGCCGCCAGGACCGCCTGTTCGTCGGCACCGGGCTCCAGGGCCAGCTCCTGCGTTTGGCCCAGATCGCGAACACGAGCGACGCCCGGCAGACTCTGCATCGGATCGCCGCCGACGCCTTCGACCTGCACGCGGATCGTGTCCGTGCCGTAGGTCTGCTGAATCTCACCGAGCGTGCCGTCGAGGACCTTGTCGCCCTTGTAGATCATGAAGATGCGGTCGCACATCTGCTCGGCCGTCGCCATATCGTGGGTGGAAAAAATGACAGTCTTGCCGGCACGGCGGAGCTCGTTGATCTGCTCGGTCATCGTGTCCCGGTTCACCGGGTCCAGGCCGCTGAAGACTTCGTCGAGCAGGACGAGCTCGGGGTTGCTGATGACGGTGGCGATGAATTGCACCTTCTGGCTCATGCCTTTGGAAAGCTGGTCGACCTTGGCATCGGCCCACTTGCCGAGGTCGAGCTTGTCGAGCCACGTCTGGATGGCAGCCTTCGACGCGTCGGCTCCTTTGATGCGGGCGTAGAACCGCAGGACCTCGCGGACTTTCATCTGCTTGTACAGGCCACGCTCTTCGGGCAGGTAGGCGACGCGATCGTCGGGTCGGTCGGCGTTGACGTTGCCGAGGACGTCGACGGTGCCTTCGTTTTGTTCGTGGATCCGCATGATCATGCGGAGCGTGGTGGTTTTGCCCGAGCCGTTGGGGCCGATGAAGCCGTAGCACGAACCGCGGGGCACGACGAGCGACAGGTCGTTGACGGCCACGTGGTCGCCGTACGTCTTGGTGACATTCGTGAGGGTAACAGCGGCAGCGTCGTAGGCACTCATGAGACGGGCGGCGACGGTAGGCGGCACTACCAGAAGTTGCCGCTGGTGGTCTGTGGCTCGCGGGTGGACGTCCAGCAACGCCCCGCGCATGATCGCCCCATGATCTCGCCCGATGCCGCGTTGGAACGTCTCGTCTCCATGGCCAACGACGTCCGCCGGCACGTGACGGAGAACCGGCAGTCGCCTGAAGAGCTTGCCGGCGTCGAACGGAGCGACGAAGCCGACACGATCTACGGCATCGATGCGGTCGTCGAACCCGCTATCGAGGCGGCATGTGTGGCGTGGGGCAAGGCGACGCCCTTGATCCTGATTGCTGAGGGCGTGTTGGATGAGAACGGCGAAGAGGGCGAACGCGTCTTCCCCGCCGGCACCTCTAAGGAAGAAGCCCAGATCCGCGTCATCATTGACCCGATCGACGGCACGCGTGGTCTCATGTACGACAAGCGGCCCGCCTTCTTCCTCGCGGCCGTCGCGCCAAACGAGGGCCCCGGCACCAAGCTCAGCGACTGCTTCGCGAGCGTCATGGCCGAGTTGCCGACGACGAAGATGGGGTTCGCCGACACCCTCGTCGCCACGCGCGGAGGCGGGGCGACGTGTCGGCGGACGGATCTGCGAACGGGCGACGTCGAGACGATGTCATTGCAGCCGAGCCGGGCGACGACGATCAACCACGGCTTCGCTCAGATCTCCAACTTTTTCCCCGGCACGAAGGTGCTGGCGAGTGAGCTCATGGAGCACGTCGTCCGCGCCACCATCGGCGAGGCCGACGTGACGCGGGCGACGGTCTTCGACGACCAGTACATCTCGACCGGCGGGCAGTGGTACGAACTCTGCTGCGGCCGAGACCGGTTCAACGCCGACCTGCGGCCACGGTTCTACGCGAAGCAGGGACAGCCTGAGGGCTTGTGCTGTCACCCGTACGACTGTGCCGGCCTGCTCGTGGCACAGGAGTGCGGTATCGTCATCACCGACGACCAGGGTCAGCCGCTTGACGGGCCGTTGGACCTGACGACGGGCATCAACTGGATCGGATATGCAAATCCGACGCTCCGCGAGACGATCGAGCCGTTGGTGTTGAGCTTTCTGGAATAGCGAGTCCTGAACGTCGCATCAGTACAAACCCGGAGCGGCGTCGCTTGCGACGCGTTTCTGAGGTCTGGTGGTTCGGGACGCTTGAACTGCTCAGAAGCGCGTCGCAAGCGACGCCGCTCCAGGAATTACTGAAGCAGACGACACGCTCTTGCGTGTGCGGGACAATAACGCGCTTTACAACGCGTCTGCGTCGCGTTCGCCGGTGCGGATGCGGATGACGTTGGCGACCGGGTAGACGAAGATCTTGCCGTCGCCGACGCTTCCGGTGCGGGCGGCGGAGCTGATGGCGTCGATGACCTGGGCACTGCTGGCCTCGGGCACGACCGTCTTGATCATGACCTTCGGCAAAAAGCTGGCCTCGACCTTGGCGCCGCGGTAGCTCTCTGTCTCGCCGAGCTGTCGGCCGTAGCCCTGCACGTCCATCGCGGTGAGCCCGCTGATGCCGAGCCCTTTGAGGGCGGCTTTGACGGCGGAAAGCTTGTCGGGCTTGATGATCGCTTCAATCATGTGCATGGCAGTGCTCCTGGGGACGCGGGTGGCGTCGAATGGGTTGTTTCGGTTTCGGTCTGGTGGTTGAAGCGCGTGGTGGGCTGCGGCAAGCTTAGCGACCGCTGCTGCGGATTCCAGATGGACTGACGCTCGTACACTGTCGCTTGCCCATGACGGAACCCGATGCTGCTGGAATTGACACTGCTGGAACTGCCGAGCCGATCCTGAACGTCGAGCACCTACTCGACGCCAGCGAGCCGCAGGCGACGCCGTGGCTGGCGTTCTTGCCGATGCTCGGTCTCGGCTGCCTTGCCGGTGCGGTCGCCGTCGCCGCCTTCGCCGGGCCGGAAATCGGCGTGCCGGTGAGCCTCGTGCTTTTGGGCCTCTCCATCGCCAGCACGGTCTACCTCGCCCGGCTCGCCGGGGCGGCACGGGACGAGCGGCGGTCCGTCAAGCGGTGCGAGGAACTCGTCCGACTTCGCGAATGGTCGCAGGCGGCGGGACGGCTTCGGGACTTGCTGAGCAAGCCGATGCGGTTGTGGGTCAGCCGGCGGCAGGCGTTGTCGTTGCTGGTCCGCGTGCTAGGCCGCTACGAGACTTACGACGAGGCGGCGGAGGTCGCACGCGAGCTGTCTGAAGATGCCCGCAGCGACCCGTCGACCCGCTTCAACGCCCGATGCGGCCTGGCGATGCTGCAACTCCGCACCGGCCGACTCGGCGAGGCCAACGACACGCTCGACCAGCTTCGCGGCGAGGTGCGACGGGTGCAGGGCTCGCTCGCCCGAGGCCGCCGGATGATGGAGGAGATGGAAGACGAGGACACCGACACGCCGCCGCGACCCGAGCCCGAGCCGGATCTGCCCGCCGAAGCCCTCATGGACGCTGACGGCGATCCCGGCCCGCCTGCCGAAGTCAGCAAGGCCGACGACTTCGAGCCGGCACCGCTGATCCTCGCCGAGCTCTATCGCGACATCCAGACGAACCACAATGCCGAAGCCGTCGAGATGTTCGAGGTCAAGCGGGAACTGCTTCGCGATCAACTCGGCCTGCGTGTCGGTGACGCTTACGCCTTAGCGGCGATTGCAGCAAGGAAGATCGGCCGCAAAGACGATGCTCGTCAGTGGTGGCTCGATGCCACGGCATTATCGACGGTCGCGGAGTTCTCGCGGCGGTATCCGGAGGTAAAGGACGTCGAGGACTTACCAGCAACAGCACCGCTCTCATCGTAAGAGCCGCGGCTGAAGTGGCTTCGTACACTGATAGTCGCTTCGCCCGCCATGAATTCTGCCGTCGATCTTAAAGAAACCGCCAAGCTTGTCCGTGCGACGGGTCAGCGGCTCGTGGCGGCGCGGGTGACCGTCCTGATCCTGGCGGCAGTCGTGATTGCCAGCGTCTTCCTGCCCGGAGCGCTGGGTCGGACGGGCGACATCCTCGGCTTTGTCGGCATGGCGGCAGCGGGCGTCTGGGTGATGCTCGGCCTCAATGCCGCCAAGCACGGCCGCCGCGTCCGCGAAGCCGCCGCCCTGGCGACGATCGGGCGAAGTGATTTGGCGGAAGATCGGGCTCTGGCGGCACTCGAGACGTTCTGCCTGCTCCGGCCCGTGACGGTCGGAGCCGCCGCCGTCATGGCACGCGTCCGACAGAATCAGGGCCGGCACGACGATGCGGCACGACTGGCGGCCTTCGTCCTGAGTCGTCCCGAGAAACCGCTCACCGGCGGCAAGCGGACGATTCGCCTGCTGCTCGCCGAAGCGCATCTGTCCGTCGGCCGCCTCGCCGAAGCCGCGGCGGCGCTCATGCCGCTCTACCAACCCGATCCCAAAGGCGACCCGCCTGATCTCGACGAAGCGCTGCGGCTTTTGTCGCTGCAACTTCGCATTGATGCCAAGAGCGGCCAGTGGCTGTTCATCCACGACGGCTCGACAAAGTCGCTGCCGATGATCGAGCTCATGCCGACCGGCGAAATGGCCCGCTGCACCGCGATCCTCCTTGCCGCGGCTGTCGAGATGAAAGACGATGCGTCCGCAGCCCTTCTTCGGCGGCGTGTCGAACTGGTTTCTGACGTGGCCAAGCTAGCCGAGGCGGAACCGGAGCTGGCACGGTATCTTTGAGCCATCATGTCCCTCGCCGCCCGCTCGTTCGCGCTCGTCCCCGCGGCAGCGGGTGTCGCGATGGTGATGGCGGGGCTTTGGTGCTGGCAGACGGCGGTCGTGCACGCCCAGACTGCGGATCGGCCGGATCTGGCGGGGTGGGCGGTCCGCTTTGCGGGCGTGGCTTTACTGGCGACGGGGCAGGTCGTCATCGCTTGGGCGGTGCTGCCGATGCTCTATCGCCGCGGCAGGGGCGACCGATTGTTCGGGAGCTTTTGCCTGTTGGCGGCATTCGCCGCCGTGTTGGCAGCGGGAGTGTTGGCGGTCCGGGCGTGGTGAGTGGACGCTGAGGTGTAAGTCAGCCGGGTTGCCCCTATTCTGCGGCCGCGTGTCCAGCTTCTCCTCTCAGCCGAGTCTCGTGCATCGTCACACCAGCCACTTCGTTCGATCCGCGGCCGTGCCCGTGGCCATCGTCTCTGCCGCCCTGCTCAGCGGCTGCGGCGGCGGCAACGAGGAGGTTGAGCCGACTCGGCCCGTCGGTGTCCGGCCCGCCACCATGCCGGAGGCGACGACGCGACCAACCACACAACCCGCCACGCGACCCGCCACACGACCCGCCACGCGTCCGACGACGGGTCTCGCCACTCGACCGACCACGCTGCCGAACATCGAACTCGAGCAGCTCTCACCTGCCACGGTTCCCGTCGCGCCCGGAACCACGACACAGCCTGCCGTCGGCGAGGAGGCTGCCGTGCCCGTCGAGCCGCTGCCTCAAGCGATGGCCGAGGACCTCGACGAAGCCGTTGAAGCTCTGGAAGACGAGCCGGTCGAGGTCGCGGAGATGGCGTCCGTCGAAGACACCTTCGATGACCTCCCTGAGGGAACCACCGAGCCTGATGCCGCCTCCAGCCTCGCCGCAAACAAGCTCTCGCAGATCGCGGCCGCCACCCTCGACACCGCCGACGGCATCGCCCCGGCCCGGCAAGCCGAAGCCCTCGCCACACTCGCCGTCCGCCTCGCTCCCGACGATGCCCGCCTCGCCCGGCAGCTCGTCGATGCCCGCCTCATCGTCAGCGGTATCGAGCCGACGCTTGAAGCTCTCGATCATTACCGCCGCCTCGAACCCGATGATCGGCTGGCGCAACTTCGGTATCTCGATCTCACCGCCGAGACGCTGCAGAGCGTCGATGAACGGCTGAAGTATTTTGAGCGACTGGCCAATCTCGAATCGCTGGCCGACGAAGTCCGCTCGCACGCGGCCATGTCTGCGGCGGTGATGCTGAGCGAGCGGCTCGAGGACGAAGCCGCCGCGGCAATGGTGACGAAGGCGGTCGAGCTCGATCCGTACAACGCCCGCGCCCTTGAAGCCGAATACGGCCGGCTCGTCGCGACGACGGAAGCGACCGAAGGTCGTGCCGAGCGGGTCGAGGTGCTGGCGAAGCTCTTGCGGGCGAACGTCGCCCGGCCGGAGCTGCTGCAGGCGATGGCCGCCGAACTCGCCTCGGCCGGTCTCATCGACGAAGCGGGCTCCTTTTATACCGGAGCCGAAACCGCCTACCGCGCCAGTGGCAGCCAGCCGCCGATCAGCCTCACCGCCGACCGCGCCGCCGCCCTCATCACCGCCGCTCGGCCTCGGCAAGCACAGGAAGCCCTCAGCAGTGCCAACGCACCGGCCAACCCCGCGACCGATCCTCGCGATGCCGAAGCCGCCGGCACGATCGATCTGCTCTTTGCCCTGCTCATCGGCGGCAACGAGGAAGGGCTGCGACAGATTCGCGAGCGGATGAACGCCCGCCTCGGTGCCGCCGCCAGCGAGACGGTGCCGGAAACCATTGAACCCGCCGCGGATCTGCCGCCCCTTGCCGATGTCGTCACGCAAAGCGTCGGCCGGGGTCCCGCGGCTCAAACCGCCGCGGCCGTGCTGCTCAGCGACCGCGCGTGGCTCGACCTCTACAGCGGCGGCATGGCGACGGACCCGAACCTGATCGACCAGCTCGACCGTCTGGTCCCTGACGGCTCGCCGGTCGTCGCGCGCCTCCGCGGTTGGCAGGCGTATCGCCAAGGTGATCTCGAGACGGCACGTGAGAAGCTCGAAGCCGTTGCAAAAGAGGATCCGCTGTCGCGACTCGGACTGCTGCTGATGCGTCGCGACGAGGGCGACAACGTCGTTCCCGAAGCACGCGAACTCCTCGCCGACACGCCCGCCGGTCTGGCCTCGGCGACCATTGCTTCGGCCTTTGAGGCGGACGGTCTGATTCCCGATCCCGCCGCCGCCCAAGCCGTCTCGCAGGCAGCGGAGGTGTTTCCGCTTCGCCTGCTGAACCTGCTTCGTCGTGACGGCGTGCGGGACTTCTACTCGCTGCTCGCCACGCCCGAACGTGTCAGTCTCGGCTACGGCGAGCCGATGCTGGCGACCGTTACCGTCCGCAACAGCGGCGACGACGTCCTAACCATCGGTCCCGACGGATTGCTCTCAGATCAAATCCGCCTCGACGCTAACGTCCGCGGGCTCATCCAGGAACGCGTCCCCGCCGCCGCCACCGCCACGCTCGCCGGCCGGACGCGGCTCGAGCCGGGCGAACGGCTCGAACAGGTCGTTCGCATCGACGGCCCGGAGCTGTCTGCCGTGCTCGCCCGGAATCCGCTCATCCAGCTGACCGTCTTCGGCGAGGTGGTGACCAATCCCGCGTCCGGGCTCGTCACCAATCCCGACGATCCCGAGGGCGAGCCTGTGATGGCCTATGGGCTGTCGGTCGGCGGGCAGTCGACGTCGCTCGAACGCGTCTTCAGCCGACGCGCTTTGCCGCTGGACTTGAACAACCCCGAAGTTCGCGGCGAAATCAACCGCCGCCTGGGTCAGCTTCGTGACGGCGAGCCGGCAGAGCAGATCGCGGCGGCGGACGCGACGCTCGCTCAGCTGCGTTGGATCAGTGCCCGCATCGAGCAGCTTCAGCAAGACGGCAATCAGCAGGAGTTGCAGGGGTGGCAGCAGCTTGGTGCAACGATGATCGACGAGCTCCGCCGCGCTGCCATCGTCGGCGATGTTCGGTCCGAGGGCTCGCGGAGCATCGCCAACGCCTGGTTGCGGTTCCGGGCCGCCAGCTTGGTGGCGGACGAATCGCGGGCGGGGATCCTCGCGCCGCTGGCGGAGTCGGAGGAGCCGGTGGCGCAGGCAATCGGCTTGCTCGGCATGGGCAGTCTCGTGACGGACGCTGAGGTGGCTCAGCGTTACGCGACGACGATGCTGGAGCAGGAAGATCCCACCGTCCGCCGCCTCGCTGCGGCGACGCTCCGGCAACTCGAACGTCGCGAGACGGTCGCCGCGGAGTGACCTTCCGCGGCTACCCCAGAAGAAGCTGGACCCGCACGACCCTTCGCGAGCGACTACCCTGCGCGCATCGATTCGGTGACGCGGCCAGCACGACGTTCCTTTGCGGCACAATCCGCCTCGTTCTTCCTGCGCGGCCTCGGCACGTTGTTGCCGACCATCTTAACGATCGGCGTGTTGTGGTGGGTCTTCGACTTCCTCTGGAACGCCATCGGCTGGTACTTGATCGAGCTGATCAAGCAAGTGTGGTTTTTGCTGCAGCAGAACAACCTCGTCGATCCGACGAACGCCAGCTTCATCCGCAACTACTTCGAGGAGGCCTGGTTCACCAAGCCGCTGGGCGTGTTGCTGGCTTTGCTGTTGATCTACCTGGTGGGCCTGCTGGTGGGCAATTTCCTGGGGCGGGCGTTGTATGCGGGGCTGGAGCGTCTGGTGCTTCGGGTGCCGGTGGTGCGGGCGGTTTATCCGACGTTCAAGCAGATCACGGACTTCATCCTGTCTGACCGCGAAAAGCAGTTCGCCGGCAGCCGAGTGGTGGCATGTCGGCCGCACAGCAGCGGCATCTGGTCGATCGCCCTCGTCACCGGCGATGGCGTGAAGCGTTTGGCAGAAGCTTCACAGGACGAGACGATCACCCTCTTCGTTCCCAGCAGTCCCACGGCCTTCAGCGGCTACGTGATGGTCGCGCCGCGAAAAGAAGTGGTCGAACTGCCGATGACGGTCGAGGAGGCCATGAAGCTCCTTGTCAGCGGCGGCGTTGCACAGCCGGGGGCAAAGCACGCAAAACTAGGGAAGAAGGATGCTTCGGCCGAAGCAGAGCCCGCTGCCGTGCCAGCGGCGTCGTCGCAAGCTACACTGCCCGACCCCAACTCGCCCCAGGCCCCGCAGCCGGCGCGGACTGCCGAACCCGATCCGGTCTGAGGCGACATCTTCGAGGAACCAAAGGAACCCAATGCACGTTCTCGTTACCACCCGACACGTCGAGATCTCCGCCCAGCAGAAGACGCACGCTGAAGACAAAGCCAATAAATTGCTGACCTTCTACGATCGTATTCAGGAGATCGAAGTCGTCGTCGAGAAGGGCGATCCCGTCGGCTTCCACGTCGAGATGCTCGTCAACGCCGAGCACAACAACAACTTCGTCGCCAACAGCCGGTGCGAGGCCGTCGAGAAGTGCATCGACGAGTGCTATCAGAAGCTCGAGCGTCAACTCACCGAGCACAAGGAGCGGCACCGCAACCGCAAGCACACCGGTGCCGACAAGTCGATTCGGCACCAGCCGGTCTAGCCCTAGCGATCGGATTCAGCCCGCTGCACGGATGCTGGTACTCACCGACCTATTTACTGCCGAATCCATGGTCCCGTCGCTGAAGGCGACGGACCGTGATGCGGCGGTGCGTGAGCTTGTCGAAACGCTCGTCGCCGCGGATCGATTGCCTAGTGAAGCAACCGAGGGCATCCTCGACGCGTTGGCCGAACGCGAGCGGCAGGGCAGCACGGGCTTCGGCAAAGGCATCGCCGTCCCCCACGCCAAGCACCCGCAGGTGACGGAGATGATGGCCGCCATCGGCCGCAGCGACGGGGGCATCAACTTCAACAGCCTCGACGGCAAGCCGGTGCGGGTCGTCGTCCTGCTCCTAAGCCCGCCGGATCGCAGTCGCGAGCACCTCGACGCCATGCAGACCATCTTCAAGGTGTTGCAACAGGATTTGTTCCGCCGCGATCTGTTTAACGCGACCAGCCGCGAGGCGATGGTCGATTTGATGCGTCAGGCCGACGGCCAAACACCCTGATGACGCCGTTCGTCTTTTGTCCCGCTTCAGCCCCGCCGCTTGAAGATCACACGCACCGTCACCGTCGCCAATCCCAACGGCCTGCATGCCCGACCGGCGATGCAGATCGTTGAGTGCGCCACCGGGTTCGAGAGCGACATTCAGCTGATCCGCCCGACCGGCGATCCCGAAGCGGGCGTGGAAGACGGTGCCGAAGCTGACGCCAAGAGCGTCATGCAGGTCGTCACCCTCGCCGCCACGCAGGGCACCGACTTGACGGTTCAGGCCGAAGGCAGCGACGCCGAGCAGGCGACCCAAGCCATTGCCGACCTCTTCGCCGACAGCTTCGGCGGCATCGACTGAGCGATCAGCTGAGGGATCGGCTTCGTCGCCATCGTGGTGGACATCTCGTACGATGCCCCGGCCTCCTGCCGCACGGCAGCACTCGGCCGCCATCCGAATGGACTCCAGCCGCACGCCATGCCTGTCTACGTCTACGAAGCGATGAGCCCCAGCGGCTCGGAGGTCAAGGAAGAGCTCGAAGCCGCCTCCAATGCCGAGGCCATCGCCAAAATCAGGGCCAAAGGCTACTTCCCGACGAAGATCAAGGAAAAGGCGAAGAAGGCGACCAAGAAATCCAGCGGCAAAGGCGGCAAGGCCGAAACGCAGCCGCTGGCACCGAAACGCAAGATGCCCCTCGCCATCGGCGGCGTCTCGCGTAAGCAGCTCGTCAACTTCACTCGACAGCTTTCGACGCTCCAGGACGCGGGCCTGCCGATCCTGCGAAGTCTGCAGATCCTCGAGCAACAGCAAAAGCCCGGCCTGCTCAAGGCTGTCATCGGCGGCGTGGCCGAAGAAGTCGAAAGCGGCTCCTCGCTCTCCGAAGCGATGGCCAGCTATCCCAAGGCGTTTGACAAGCTCTACGTCAACATGATCAACGCCGGCGAGGCCGGCGGTGTCCTCGACATCATCCTCGCCCGCCTGGCCGACTTCATGGAGAAGGCCGCGAGGCTCAAGAAGAAGGTCATCGGTGCGATGATCTACCCAGCGGCGGTCATCTTCATCGCCACCGCGATCGTCACGGGCATCATGGTCTTCGTGATTCCCTCGTTCGAGGAAATCTTCACCGACTTCGGCGTTGAACTGCCCGCTGCGACACAGTTTCTGATCAACCTGGCCAACTTCATGGCCCCGCCGACGAACGGCTGGATCTACGTCGCCCTCTCGCCCATCGCGTTGGTCGTCCTCTGGAAGCTCATCCGCCTCTCCAAGGGCGGGCGGTATGCGACGGACCTTGTCAAGATGAAGGTGCCGATCCTCGGCCAGATCGTCAAAAAGGGCACCATCGCCCGCTTCACGCGAACCCTCGGCACCCTCATCAGCGCCGGCGTGCCGATCCTTGACGCGATCAACATCACCAAGGAGACCTGCGGCAACGAGGTCTTCGAGCGAGCCCTCGTCAAGGTCCACGATGCCATCCGCGAAGGCGAGAACATGGCCGACCCGCTGCGGGCGACTCGCATCGTCGACACGATCGTGGTCAACATGGTCGACGTCGGCGAGGAGACGGGCGACCTCGACAAGATGCTCGTGAAGATCGCGGACAACTACGACAACGACGTCGACGTGCTGGTCAGCTCGTTGGTGAGCATCCTCGAGCCGGTGATGGTCGTGATTCTCGGCGGCATCGTCGGGTTCATCGTCATCGCCTTGTTCATGCCGATGATCTCGCTCGTGCAAAACCTGTAAGTATCCCGTAGGGTGGGCCCTGGCCCACCTCTGCGACGTCGTGTTTGATCCCGATGGTGGGCCGGGGCCCACCCTACCCAGAGCACTATGCCGCCGACCCGTCACCAGCCTGCCCGTCCGTCGCCTCGCGGCTTCACGCTGATCGAGCTGCTCGTGGTGATCGGCATCATCGCGTTGCTGGTGGGGATTCTCGTCCCCGTCGTCAGCCGCGTCCGCACGGCGGCTTACGGGACGGACACGCAGGCCCTCATGCGGGCGGTACAGAACGCGATCACGGCGTATCAGGCAGATTTTGAAGCCTTTCCGGGGCCGATCCCGGACAACCAGCTCTACGTGACCGACCTCGTGGACCCCGCCTACGCGACGGCTAACCCGCGTCCGACGATCAACATGGACACGTCCGCTGCTACGTTCGATCACGACCTCGACAACGACGGCAACCCCGATCCGACGGTCCTCATCAACGATCAAACTGGCATCACCGGCACCGAGAACCTGGTCCTCGGCCTCGTCGGCGGCTTGAAGCGAGACAGCGGCGGCAACATCGTCTACGACCCGTCCCGCGTCGGCTCCGGTCCGGTGCTGCTCGGCAGTCAGCCCGGAAGCAAGCAGGCTTACCTTGATCTTCCGCTCAGGGACCTTGGCCTTCGGCCGAATGCTGAAGGGCTCGACAGCGGCGACTACATCGATGATGCCGCCGACGCTCGGGACACGCTCATTCCCGAGATCCTCGATCGTTACCCGGATCCGATGCCGCTGCTTTACCTGCGGGCCGGAAGCACGGGCTTCTCGACGACGCCCCGTGCCACCATCGCCGGCAGCGGCACAGGGTTCACGTTCGATGTGAACCACGTGGTCGCCTACACCGGCGAAAGTGAAACCGGGGCCTACATCGGCGTCGGCCGGGACAGTGTCTCGGAGTCAGGAGATCTCGAAAATGCCAGTGCTATTCAGTGGCATGGACTTCAGGTCGGCCTCGATGGTGATCCAACTCGTCCTGTCGACGCCAGCGTCAGTGATCCAGACAGTGCTGCCGATCGCAACGGCTACAACCGCATCGACGAACCCGGCCCCTACGACGCCATCCCCTACATCGCCGATCCAACCGGCGGCTCCGCCAGCGACGTTGCCCGTGGCCGCGACTCCTACATCCTGATCTCCGCCGGCCGCGACCGCGTCTACGGCACGAAAGACGACATCACCAGCTTCGGAAAGGTCGCTCCGTGATTCGCCGCGAGACCCACCGTGCCGCCGGTTTCACGCTCGTGGAGCTGATCGTCGTCATCGGCATCATCGTGCTGCTCGTGGGCATCGCGATCCCCGCCCTTATCCGCGTCGTCTCCACCGGCCGCGAAGCTGCCATCCAAGCCGACCTGCGGGCCATTGAGTTGGCGCTGGACGCGTACGAGCAGGACTTCGGCGACATCCCTCGATTCTCGACCACGGCCGGCGACCCGTTGAATTTTGCGCCTGATCGCGGCGCCCGCTTGCTGGCCCGTGCCATGTTCGGCATCGCCCCTAAGAGCGACGAGCTCTTCGACGGTTCAGACCAGACGCCAGGCGATGCCTTCTACCTGTTCCAGGATGGCCACGGCACGCTTGAGGATCCTGTCGGCTTCCGCGAAAACCGAGTCAACTACAACTCCGCATCGCCACCGGTTCTCGATCCGGCTGACGGCCGAACCAATAACGACGCCTACACCGGCAAGGTCTTCGAGCCCTATCTCTCGCTTGAAAGCTTCGCCGTCAGCCGCGACGACTACGACATCGACGACACCACCCCCGATTCCTACGGCCCCCGCAGCGTGATCCTCAACGCACGCGGCAAGCCGATCCTCTACTACCCGGCCCGGCAAAAATCGCCGCCTCTCGATTCAGTTCGCGGCTACGTCAGTTCCAACACCGGTACTAACCGGCAGTCGGGACGCTACAACTGGGCGGACAACACGAGCACCGTCCCCGCCCAGCTCTCGCAGGCATACGACGGCTTGACGATCTTCGACTTCCGCACCTTCGCTCGTGTTCTCGGCGACGACAACCGCAACGGAACGCTCGATGCAACCGATGGCGATGGCGCGATCACTGAGCCGGGCGAAACGCCCGTCAATGCCGACTACCTCCTCATCACGCCCGGCCCCTCCGATGCCTTTGTCGAAGAAGTCGACGGCACCAACCGTGCCGCCAGCGATCTGCAGTCCAACGTCGACCTCGTCCTGCCGCAGAACTGAGCGACGTCGATCGGCGTGCCATTAATCGGACTGTTTCGATCCCCTCTCGCCGGAGCGGCGGTGCTTGCACCGCGTTGGACGCCATCAGACTGCGGTCCCGTACCACGACTTCACCACGACTCCAACTGCGTCGCGAGCGACGCCGCTCCGGTAGCTGAGTGACTTCGAATAGATTCCGTATCGCGTCGCGTATCGTCCTCGACGCCCGTCATGTTCCGGATCCGCACGCAGATCGATTACCAGCCTCGCCCACGACGCGGCCTCGGCGGCAGCGACGTTCTCCTGACCGTCGCCATCATCGGCCTGGCCCTGGGCTTCGTCACCTCGCTGGCCCGCAACGTTCGCGAAGAAGCCCGCCGCGACACTGTCAGCCGAACCTTCCGCGAACTCGACAACGCCCTGACCGCCTACCTCAGCCGCCACGACCAGCCGCCCTCTGTCGAACGACTGCTGCCGCCGGAGGTCCAGACGCTCCAAGGCTGGACGCCCACGCCCGGCCTCATCGACAGCCGATCAACCGACAACAATCGCCTGATGCTGCGGGCGCTGAGCCCCTTCCTCGACGACACCGGCGTCCTCGCGACGCTCCCGCCGGTCCGCTACGACGGCCGACGTCTGCTCGACCCGTGGGGCACGCCCTACGCCTACATCGCCGACACGACCGGCCTGCTCGGCATCGCCGCCAACGGCCGACCCTTTTTCCTCAGTGCCGGCCCCGACCGCGACTTCACCACCCGAGGCGACAACCTCTACAGCTACGAAGACAGCATCTTCGGCCCCTCTGCCTTCACGGATGAGACCGTGCCCGATGCTGCGTTGGATAACGGTCCTCTGGTGGACACGCCGTAAGGTTGGGGCAATGCCGAACTGCGTTCGCCACGATTCCCGCACCAGCCGCGACAGGGGCTTTACCCTGGTCGAGCTGCTGGTCGTGATCGGCATCCTGGTGCTGATCGCCGCCATGGTCACGGTCGGCCTCAGCAGCGTTTTGGGCAACACACAAGGCCGCGAGACGGAGCTGCGGCTCCAGTCGCTCAATTCGATGCAAAGCGTCTTCGCCCAGACCGGCGACACTGACGACGGCAAACAGTTGCCGCCGCGGGTGACGCCAGATGGCAGTTCGTCCTATGCGACTGCAACTGGACTTGATTGGTACAGCACCATCGACACGTCGTTCGGTAACAGGAATGCCGCGTTGACTTTGGAAGTGGCGGAGGACCTGCCGCTCGACGTTCGCGATGATGACCTGTCGGACTCTCCATCGCCCAGCATCAACGATCCGGATCCTGTCGATGACGATCCGCTCGACTCGAGCCAGATCAGCAAGCTGCTCGACACGGTCGCCGCCGCCCGAACGCAGGCGGTGATGCGGCAGCTCCTCCGCGTTGAGCAGAACCAGGCGGCATTCGATGACCTGACCGCATCAGCCAAGACGCAGCCGCTCGACACGCCTGCCGGCGCACGGGTGAACCCGCCCGGCGTCACGAACGTGCCGCTCGATCCGCCACTGCTGCTCGACGGCTTCGGCGGCGTCATCCTTTACGTCCCGCCCACCGGCCTGCTCGGCCTGACGTTCGAAGGCGACGACAGCTGGGACCCGACAACGGACCTGATCGTCCCGGTCAACGGCCAGGCCTTCTTCATGTCCGCCGGCCCCGACGGCGACTACACCACCGGCGACGACAACCTCTATTCCACCGAAACCCGCGCCATCCGCAACTAGTGAGCGATCGCCCGAACCAACTTCGCCGCGGCTTCACCTCGGCTGGACGACGAGCGTTCACGCCGGTCGGACGACGAGCGTTCACGCTGGTCGAGATGCTCGTCGTCTTGGGCGTGATCGTGATCATCCTGCTCGTCAGCGTCCCGGCCTTCAACTCCATCACCGAAGGCCGCAAAAGCGCCTCGGCCCGCAACATGGTCTCCGCCGCCCTCAGCCGCGCCCGGGCGGAGGCGATCAAGCTCGAACAGCCCGCGGGTGTTTTCTTCTTCTACGACGAAGCGAACGAGCGGACTCGCATGGCCGTTGTCGCATTAGAGATTAATCTTTCGGATCCCGATCCCTACGACGAGTACAAGGCATTCCTAAGCAATACCGCCGCCGACTACGCTGGCTCGAACAACGACCCGCTTGGCGAAACCGCTCGCGGCGAGCCGTTTATGTTCTCTGATCGCGTCATCGCCTTTGCAAACGACGTGAACGATGGCACAGGTGAAGACTTCGACGGCTTAGAGAATGTCGCTGGTATCAACTTCCTTAGTGTTTTCGGCAACCGTCCGATCGTCCTGACTTACGAACGGACGACCCAGACCGTCGACAAGTCTGACGACACTGCCGGTGGCCCACCATCGGGAACGAACGATCCATTCGATACCGGCCAGTACGACGGGCCGATCTTCGGATCGCCCAATCCAGCCACCGCTTCAACGGGCCCGATACCGGATCGCGACGGCAATCTAGCTGAGGCCGTTGCCGCTCCTCCTGGAACGGGTGCCACGAACCCTCAACTTGCGAATCGATTTGCTCTCGGGCCAGCCGGCTCGGGTGTCGAGTTTGCGAATAGCACCAGTGAACAAGCCTGGGCTCTCTTCCGCCAGCCCACGCTCGACCGCGTTCGCCAACTCGATGTCATCGATCTGCCTGCCGGGATCGGCGTGCAACTCATCACAGGTGTTGGCCTCGATGACGACCTTCGCCTTCAAGGTGCCCTGGATAACAACAATGTTTTTTACGAGCGCTACGTTCGCACCGGCGTCATCTTGTTTAGTCCGCAAGGACGGCTGCTCCGCCAGGATTATCTGGTTCTGCCGGCGAGTAGCCTTGGAAGTGTCCTAGCCGCTGCGTCGCCAAGCGGTGGGTTCAACGGGCTAGAACTACGCAGCACGATTGGCCTCGTCATTTTTGACGAGAAGTCCTTCGACAATGCTCAGGAGGACGGGACCGCGCAGCACTGGCTCGGCAACCTTGGAGCGAGCGTCGTCGGCGATGACGTAATTACTTCTTTCGACACGACCAAAGGCGACGGGTTGCCAGCATTCTACCTTCCGCAGGATGATCGGCCGGCCAACACCGCTGATGAGTACGCCGAGGAGCGCTGGCTTGACGCCAATACAAAGCCGCTGCTGATCAATCGTGCTAGCGGCCAACTTAGCGATGCTGACTAGTTCCACCATGCACTTCTTCCGCCTCCTTCCTCAGCGTCGTCGCGGCTTCACGTTCATCGAAGTGATGTTCGCGGTTCTGGTCATGGGTGCCGGTGTTGCGATGATCGCCACGATGCTCCCCGTCGCCGCCCGCCAGGTCCGCGACCTTCGCGAACAAGCCGCGGGTGCGGCATTGATCGAGTCGGGTTTCCATCTGGTCGAGAGCCAGGCGATCCAGGATTCCCGCTCGGCTGGACCCATCTACGGCGGAGTGTTGGCAGATCAGACATTTCCCGACATCGCCGATGATCGTGTCTTCACCTACCCGACGATCGAGAATCTTTTCTCGCCCACGACTCCAAACCTGAACAACGGGATTCGCGCTGATGATCCGTCGGTGGTGGGCATCAATTTTACGACAGAATACCAGTTTGGTGTTCCTGCGTTCGACGCCACACTGTTCAATCGTGTTCAGATCGAAGCTGGTACGACTGTGGAAGTTAATGGCATCACCACGCCGGGCGGTCGCTACGCATGGATACCTTTCTATCAGCGGGCGGCTATTACCGCTCCGGACCCAGGCAGCCCCTACCCGATTCCTGCAGCGATGGTGGCAATAGCTGCTCGAAACGTGCCGGCAATCTCCACATCCCATTTTGCCGTCGTCGACAATCCGGGATCGGCTACGGATGCGGAGGTTCACCTTTGGAATAATCCGCTTCCGATCATCGTGAACACGCTCGAAGGCGACAAGCTGATCGATACGACAGCCAACACTACCGACGAGTTCGTCACGAACGGGCTCATCGTTGCGGACGAACCGGACAAGATTTTCATCGAGTTTCCCCCAGGGTCATTGCCGGACTATCAGGCGGCCATCCGGCAGGCTGTGGTCGAAGGCGCGGTAGTTATTCTCTGGTCGGATCAACTCGCTAACAGTTGGCTTCCTGACACGCCCGGGACGATCACTTCTCCGCCCCCACCTTTCGGTAACGAGACCCCGTTCTCGACTGCTCCGATTCCTGGTTATGCTCAAGAGGGTCCTGAGCAGATGCGCATTTACAAGCTCGGCAAGCGATTAGAAGACACGGCGGACGGCATCTTCTTTGAGCTCGACCCTTCGACACAATTAGACAACCAGATTGATGTTGTAGATGAGAAGTGGGAACGGGAAGACGTGCGCGGCGTCAGCGGCTACCTTGTCGGCCGGATGCTCCGCGATCCTACTCGGCCTTGGAATGAAACGACTAACCCGTTCGTCGGCCCGTCGCAGGTCATCTCCACGCTCGCCGGCCCCGAGGTTAACTTCTTCATCCGCGAGCCGTAGCCGATCGGCCGCCTCACGTGCCTCCTTGTCCTTGTGATGAAGCACTTCTTCCATCCAATCTCGCGTCACCGTCGTCTCGGCTTCACGCTCGTGGAGTTGATGATCAGCGTCGTGCTCGTCCTGCTCCTCGTTGCCGCCATCGCCCGGATTTTCGGCACCACCAGCGACACGATTGGCCAAAGCGAAGCCGTCACCCGCGCCACCGCCGGCCTCGAAAGCGTCCGGACCAGCCTACAGATCGATTTTACCGGCACCGACCAGATCGCCGCCGAGACGCAGCCAAGCGACTACGACAGCGGCATGATGCCGATTCCTGGTGAGGGAACGGATCGCAGCCAGTTTCTCAATGGTGTTTCGCCTCAACCCGCGATCATTCTCTACAGCAGCCGTGTCGGGACGTTCCTGAACGAAGAGGCCGCCGAGCTCGAAGCGGCAACGGCGGAAGATTCGCTGCCCAACCCGTTCGAATACGAGACTGCCACTGCTCCGGGGCCGGCGATGTACACGATCGACGTCGACGACGACGGAGTCGCCGGCGAGGCGGGTGTCGACGGCGAGATCCAGAGCCGCTTCGAATACGGCCGTCGGAGCTTCCGCACCGACACCTTCAGCTTCTTCACGGACGGCAGCTTCGTCGCCCAGACCAACCTGCTCGGCAACCAGGGCGACCTGACCGACCCCGTCGGCAGCACCGAGGCGTGGGTCTGGTACGGCCACGGCCGCAAGTACAACGGCCTCGGCGACGACGCGACCGGAACCATTCCAGGCTTCCACCTTCAGCCGGGTTTTGATCAGGCCGGCACTGCGGGCGAAAACACGAACAACCGGTTCGCCAGCGAGTTTACGCTCGTCCGCGGCCAGAGCCTCTTGCTCGCCCCTTACGAGTTCGACCCTAGCTTTCCAGTTTCGCCAACGGATGCGGAACAGAACCCGATCATCCACGTGCGGGCCGACTGGTGGGACACGCAGGGGAACGAGACATGGGACGATTGGACCGACGGGACTAACGGCGAGCTGATCGACGGCGGCACTGGAGGCAATCCGCAGATGCAGCCCCTGACGCAGGGGTCGCGGCCGCGCCTCGTGGAGAATCCAAGTCCAACCGCCCCAAGCTACATCAAGCCCAACGGGCCGGCGCCAGGTGCCGGTGGCAGTTTCGACAACATCGACGGCAGGGCGAATGTCTTCGGCATCAACGCACTCACGTTCTTCGACCGCACGCTGGCGATTCAGAGCGAGGATCGGGCGAGCGGCAACCTCTACAACTCTTTCCTGTTCGATACCGATCCCAATGAGAACCCGTGGTACGACGAGATGTTCAGCGTAACGCAGTTCAATAACACCGACATTACCGAACGCCCGCAACGTATCTGGACAAACCCCGTCATCCGCTCGCCCGTCACGCAGGACCAGGTCGCGCGGCGGGCCAACATCCTGCTCGACGGGGCGACGCAGTTCATCGTCGAGTATGCCGGCGACTACCTGACGCAGGAGGACAACCCGACGCAGGCAAATTACGGCCAGATCACCGCTGCGGCTCCGGACGGTGTGATCGACTTTGTCCTTCGCCAGCTAGGCGGCGTTACGGTGCGGGAGACGCGGTTCTACGGCCTGCCGCGGGACATCGACGGCAACGACTTCATCGCCGGACCCGCCGGCACTCCGGCCGGCGTCGACTTCTTCCGCTTCGACGCCGACGTCCGCCCGCTGGCCGACTACACGCCGAACCCCAACAGCGGCTACCCCTTCGAACGCCTGCTCCCCGGACCCCGAGACGGCAGCGGCGTCTCGCGAGACCGCGAGAACATCGTCGACTACCTCGCCCTGGCCCGCGACGGGGATGGCGACGCGGCCGGGGTCAATGAGCCGGGCAACACCGAGGAATACGAGCGTCAATGGTCGCAGTACTTCTGCGCCTGGGGCCCGATGGAGATCGGGCACATGGTCTTCCTGACGGCCGCCCCTTACGACGTGGATGGCACCGGCGGAACGGCTGGCACCGGCGGCAGCGGCGGAACCGAGGCGGTGGTCGATCGCAACTACGTCGGCCCCTACGCCGCCTACAACGGCGTCAATGTTCCGGCCGGTGCGGCGGGGCCGGTCGTCGAGTCCCTCGCCCCGCAGCTGTTCCGCGTCATCGTCGAGGCCGTCGACGAGCGGGGCCGGCTCGACGAGCCGTTGCGGATGGAGCTCGTGTTCCGCGTGCCGCACGTGACGAACTAACGACGGGTTGGTGGGCCAGGCGACGATGCGCATGAAGCTTTGGGGAGCATCTGTAGGTCGTGCTTCAGCACGACGTTGCGGTATGCTCGTTGTGCTGAAGCACGACCTACTCGGGCTCTGTCTCCCCGGTAGGGTGGGCTTCAACCCACCATCCGCCATTCCACACCCGCCACCCGCCGGTGGATCGCGAACGCAAATGGTGGGCTCGAGCCCACCCTACTCAGACTCACGCTCAGGTCGGGCTCGAGCCCACAGCCGCCGTGCCTCCGCCGCCGCGAATGTTGAGACAGGCCGGATACGGGCGGGAGTCCAGGCTTCGTAGGACGCGGGGTCTGGATCTCGTGACAGGGAAGACACAAGACTGATACGGATCATGCTTAGAACGAGCGCTTCTACCAGAAGCTCGTCATCCCGAGCGAGCGTAGCGAGTCGAGGGACCTCGCCCTGGACGACACATTTCGAACGAGGTCCCTCGGCTTCGCTCGGGATGACCGATGCGCAGCTGACACACACGATCCGTATGACTCACGGCCATCGGCTGCTGTCGGGAAGATCGGCGTCGGGCGGGCGAGACGTCACACGCGGCACTTGGACCGGGAACTTCGGCCCACCGGCCTTAAGGATCGGCCCTGCGGACGAGCAGCGGGGCACGGCGGACGGCCGTCGCGGCTCTACGGCCGGCGGGCCTGGCTCGACTGCCGACGACTCGGCCTGATGAGCCGCAGACGTCGACTTTCGAGCCGAGCGACGCGGCTCATGAACCGCGTCGATCGGCTCATGAGCCGAAGCCGGAACAAGAGGACCATGACGTCCAAGAACCCCATTCCCGGCCGTTGAAGCGGTATGCTGTTGAATCGACCTGGGGCAAACGGCCGATATCTGTTGCAAACGTCATGGTCTCCGGGGCATGCCGTCGCCCCGGGACGATCCCGGACGAGGCGGTAGCTGATCGTGGGTCAGCGGTCGCCGGATGAGGCCGGGGCCAAGGGCGGCAGAAGGAGAATGAACTCCATGAGTCAACGCAACATTCCCCGCTCCGACGCTGGTGCCGCCGCTTGGATGCGTACCTTCGTCAACGGCATTTCGAAGCGACCGGCGTTGTACCGGGTCGATTCCGAAGCCCTGACGGAACTCGTCGATGTCGTGCAGGCCTTTCGAGATACGCTTGCCAAAGCGACGTGGCCGACGACGAGAACGACGGTCGTCGTGGCCCAGAAGAACGAGCGACGCGTCGCAGCCGAGCGGGTCTGTCGCATGCACTACGCGATGATCCGTGCCCTGCCGGATCTGAGCAAGAAGGACCTGATCGATATCGGCATCCGGCCACGGAAGCTTACCCGCACGCCCAGCCAGGCCCCGACGGCAGCCCCGATCCTCTTCGTCGACACGTACAACACGAGCCACCGCATCCGATGGACGGGCGAGGTGGCTAAGCGTGGCAAGCCCCCGGGGTGTGCGATGCTTCAGCTGTTCGTGAGCCTCTCGGACGCCGAAGCCGCCCGGACGACGGGACTTCGGCTGCTCAACGTCTACACGAGCAACGAGGTGACGCTTCGGCAGGACAAGTTCGAGTCGCCGCTGTCCCAGCTGGTTGCCGAGCAGGGTGTCGGGCACCTGCAGGCAGAGGGGACGAAAGGAAAGATGGCGACGTTCGTCGGGCGTTGGGCGGGTCCGCGGGGGCAGGCGGGCCCGTGGTCGCGACCTGTTTCGGTGCGAATAGCGGCCTGAGACGCGGGAAATCGTCTTCCGCGAGGCGGCGGACGGTGCGAAGGATGGGGCGTGCCCGGCTTGCGTCCTCATCGATCGATTATCCATCGTCACCCGCGAAGGGAACGGCGGGGGTTGATTCTGTTGTTCGTGGTGGTGCTCCTGACGCTCCTGGCGGTGCTGGGGAGTGCGTTTCTGATCAGCAGTCGTCTGGCGGCGGGGCAGGTGCCGCCGAGTTCGCGGGGCGGTGACGAGACGGTGCAGGAGCGGCCGCCGACACGGTTTTTCGAGAGCAATCTATCGGCCGCGAGCGACGCGGCGAAGCTGGCGTTAGCGTTGGACTTGTTCAGCCGCGAGGGCGTGGCGGATCCGGCGGAGACGGGCACCAACAGTGCAGCCCGGAACATCGGCGGCAGCGTGCTGCTGTGGCGGGCACCAGAGGGCCAAACCAGTTCCGGCCTCGGCGGCTTTCCCGCGGGTCAAGCGTTTGACCCAATGGCGGCCTATCAGGACGGCAATCCGGCAACAACCGGCCGGACTCAAACGCAAACGCCGATCTTCTTCCCCTACTTCGGCATCGATGCTCTCGGCGGGACCGACCCGCACCTCGCAGCGACGAAGCCCCGGCGGGACGATCAGGGTACGGCGGATCCGACGGATGATATCGTTGAGTGGCCTTGGATCAGTGCCCCATTTGTCGGCATCCCCGGATTTCGAGCCGACGCGATCTTCGTGGACCCGTTCAGAATCGCTGCAGGTGAGGCTAACCTCATCACGGACGACGGCCGGAGCTTTGACTTTACGGTTCAGGGTAACGATCCGCTGCGTAGGAATCTCACGCCTGGCATCTATGTAAACGATGCGACGGGAGCAAGCTTCCCGACGGACGCAGATGATGGGCTTGTGCGATACACTGCATCGAGTCCGCCGTTGGGTGTCTTCGCCGCCTCCACAGTTGAATTCTGGAACGACCGGAACCGTCAGTTCCTTGGTTTGTTCGATGATGCTGACGCCAATGGTCAGCAGGATCCCGGCGAAACTCCAATTTTCGCCGCCGATGCCGACGGCGACGGCGTGGCCGACAGCGGGCTCGTGCCGATCGTGCCGGGGCCGGGTGATGCCAACTTCGCGACGGCCATTGCGGCCAGCGTCGGCGACGTCGACCGGTACCGCCATGAGGACGGGTTCTACTACTTCTACGCCGTTCGCATCGTCGACAATTCGGCCCTGCCGCACATCGACACGGCGCTGGAGCGGACGGGCGATTTGCCCTTCGCCGGCGGGCTGATCGACGTGGCCGATCTGTACGACGATCTCGACAAAGCGGGTGCTGCTGACCTCTACCCAAACTACGGCATCTTTCCGGGCAACATCGGCTTGCTCGATCTGTTCGACAACAACCAAGGGACAACACGTATCAACCAGAACGGTGCCGGCGGGGAGGGCGACTTCAACGCGCTGCTTATCAACCGGGCCGGGGCACTGGTCAACCGTACCGGGTTCATCGATGAGCCGGGCGACGGGGTTGATCCGATTTTCAACGTCGAGATCCCGCAGGAGACGCCTGAACGGGGCGACGTGCAGTTCGCGACGCTCGGCGAGGCGTACGGCATCGGCCTGGCGCAGCGGCTATATGGCGGAACCACCATCGGGATTCAATCTGCGGCGAGCGGAGAGCGGTTCCGTGCAATCGGCATGACAACGCCCGCGCGGGGCGACTTTCATCACAATGGCGGCGGCTGGCTTGTGCCGCGTCAGCCAACAAATCGCAGTGCGTTGGAGTCACTGATGCCGACGTCGATGCTGGTGGCCTCGGGCAACTTTGTGCCGCAGATCGACTACATCTGGGACGACTTCCCACTTGGTGCGGCGGCGGACGATCTCGAAGCCAGCGGTGCCGCACGGCGGTCGTACTGGTACGACGCGTTCCACGGCATGGAGCCGAACGGCACCGTCTTCGGAGCGGACGCGACGGCTATCGACTACGATGCTGAGCTGATCACCGGCACCGGCTCGATTACGTTCAATGAGACCTTCCCCCGGGCGATTCGCACCGCCGTCAACGCCAGCGGTCTCGTCTCGACGGCCTACCGGCCTCACACTCTCGTCGCCGGTGCCGGCCCGAGCGACTTCATGACCGGCGGGACCGAGGCCGCGAACCAGCAGCTGCCCTTCGGCATGCCGCTCTACACGCCGGCCGCCGATACGACTGGCGGCACCGGCGGTATCACGGCTTACGGCAACCTTCAGGACATTGCGCCGGTCCGGGCATCGCTCAATACGGCCGCCTTCGGCGAGCTGTGGCGGGCGTACTGGAACGTGATGTTTGACGACACCGGTGCGACACCCGGAGCGTCGAACGCGTTTCGCAGCGTCGTTGATTCGGGTCGAGGTGTGGGAGCAGGCGTTCTCACCCGCGATTCCATGGTTCGCCTTAGAGGTGCGTTAGCGGCGGTCAACACGATGGACATCCGCGATGTCGAGGTAGTCACGGACCGTGGGGCGACCGATGTGACGATGGCGTCCGTCGCATTGACGGACGCAACCGGCGGGCCGAATGACCTCGAAGCTCGTGTCTTCGGGACCGAGGCGCAGCCGTTTATCGGGGAGGTGGTCCTGCAAGCTGGTGCAACGACTGCGGATGCTGCGGTGTATCTCGGAGTCGAGCTTGTCAACCCTTACCCGTTCGAGATTAACATGAGGGGTTGGAAGCTGGTCGCGGTTGACGATAGTGGACCAGAATTAGCCTTCGAAACGATCGTGGACCTTCCCGCGGTGATGCCGGCTAACGGCGGCGGATTTGGCATCCTCGTCCTTGAGGATGGGTCGCCCGTGAATGGGTTGGCGGTTAGCGGCACGGGTGGTACTACGTTTGACCTGACGGTTCTGGTCGCCGGCGGAAAGCTCCGCGAGATCATGCTGATGCGGCCGGTGCAGAGCAGCGGGACCATCCCAGGGGCCGCACTCGCACCAGAGCTCACGGCCGCATTGTCGACAGCAGACTCCGCGGCCTGGCAGTTGATGGTGCCGGTGGACGCTGTCGATCTTGCCGGTGCTTCGTCAGATGCTGCGGACGATCCGGACAACAACCGCATCTACCACTACGACCGCGTCGAGGGCAGCACGCCGCGGGGCTGGGACTACGCGTACCACGGGGAGCTCGAGAACAACACTCACTTCGCAATTGACACGAACCCGGCCAACGTCTCTCCCGATCTTGGTGTCGTTGATGCCGCGGGCACTGGTGCGACGATGGACGAAGATCGGGTCATCGTGGTCGGCCCCGCCTTATCCGGTCCTGGTGCTCGGGTCACCACCAATAGTCGGTCCTTTTATCCTTACGGCGGTTTCGCCCGGGACGGCGATGTTGTCAACGTGCCCTACATCGGCAGCTACCACATTGTTGACACAGCTGGCACTGGCACAGGCATCGTCGCGAGCAACCCGGTGACAGTCGATGCCGTGATCGCCGACGAGGCCAACGCCGAGGACGATACCACGCTCGGTCGTTTCGTCGGTCAGGCGGCGGACGGCAGCGTCATTACCGACAAGGGCTGGGCGTCGGACGTCTTCGACTACGTCACGACCCTGCACGCCCCCGGCAGCGACCTGTTCCCGATGGTCGACTACCGCCTGCTGGATGGCGACCCGACGCTGAAGTCGGTCGATGTTTCGACGGTCCTGACGGCTGCGGGTCTGTCGGCGACGACGGTCGACGCCGTCTTCGAGCTGACGAGCGACCTGCTCCTGAGTGATCCCACGCCCATTGGTGCGGACCCGTACGCGAACTATGACGACGGACTCTTGGGCCTACCGGGCCGGATCAATCTTCATACGGCACCAGTCGGCATCCTCAACCTCTTGCCGCTCGACCTCGATGGCACTGGGATCATCAGTGAGGTCGATACCCACTTTGACGCTCAAGAAATCGTTGCAGCTGACCTGTCGGATGGGACCGGTGTGGGCGAGCGGGTGGAGTCGATCGTTGATCTGCTCGGTCCCCTGGGCCTGGCCGAGACCGCAGGGCCCGCAGGTTCGGTTGACCTCAGCGGCCGGTCCAATGGCGAGAACCCGACGGCTCTGGACAGTGGTGCGGGCGATTTCTTTGACTACGACGGCAGCCTTGGTCTTCTTGGCGTTCCCTTTGAACAGGTTGACCTTGAATTGGCGGACGCGATTCGTCTAAGCAACATCGCGACGCAGCGGAGCGATTCCTATACCGTCTACGTCTTGCTCCAGGCGTGGGAGGACGTCGACTCAGCCCAGCCGCGACTGGCTCGGCAGCAGAGGGTAGCCTTCACAGTCGACCGCAGCGGCGTCCGGCCGTATCGGCTCGATGCCGCCGGCGATCCGCAGCCATGGTCCACCGTCATCGCAACGCCGGACGAGGTGAGGGACGCGATGCTCAATCAGCTTCAGACGACCGTCATCCCGGTGCAGCAGTAATTGTCATCAGCTCGGCCGGTTTCTCAAGAACCCCGCCACCTGCTCCAGGAACGGCAGGGCGACCGGCCTGAAGTGGACCGAGATCTCGCCGCCGGCTTCGGCGTCTTCGATCGCGGCGGTCATCAGGTCGATCCAACGAGTCGCGGCGGCGTCATCAACCACGAACGGGGCGTGCCGCATCCGAAGACGTGGATGGCCCCGTTCTTCGGAGTAGGTCGACGGGCCGCCGAAGCGTTGGACCAGGAACAGACGCAACCGACGCTCGGCGGCTTCCCAATCGTCGGGCGGGTACATCGGGCCCAGCAGGTCGTCGTGGCGGACGCGTTCGTAGAACCGGCGGGTGACCGCGGCAATACCTCGTTCGCCTACATGCTGGCAGAGCGTGTCGATCGTCGGCTCCGGCATGCCGGACGTTACAGCGACTGGCGAGCCCGCTTCACCGTGGTCTTGAAGGTCCCCGGCTGCGTCGGCTGCGGATTGAGGTAGCTCCAGAGGGCGACGGCGGCGGTGAGGATCGCCATGCCGGCGGGAAGGATGCCGTAGGGGTCGACCTTGCCGACGCTTTTGCCGCAGCACGCCTTGGCCACGCCGAAAGCGACGCTGGTGGCGGCGACCGCGGCGACCGATGGAACGAGCACCTTGCGAGCGAAGGCGACCTCCTGCTCGTCCGCCTCGCCGTCGATCGCGTGAGCCAGAAATCCGTCACCGTCGAGAAGCGTGCCGAGCATGACTGGAGCGTTGGTGATGCAGCGGTTCATGACAAGGAGCAAACCCGACGTTTCGCTCGAATCTGAAAGGTTGGCGAGTTGGGGGGTGGGCTCTGTGGCGGGGCATGACGATCTGCCGGGGTTGTTGCTGGTCCAGGGACTGGATGCGCACGCTCAGATGAAAGTGAGGCTGCGGCATCGGCTTTGCGTGATGCGACGTGACCCGCAAACAAGGACGCTTCCCCTATGAGCAGCCCCACTTCAAACGAAACCGACACGATGAAGACGAACGACACCCGCACCGATGCTCCCGTAGCCGTTGCAGATCACCCCGCGCCCGTCGATCTCGACACGACCTACGGCGAGGCTGAGACGCATGAAGGGACGGATGGGGCAGGAGGCCTCAAGGACAAGGCCCGCCAGGAGTTCGATCGTCGCTACGACGAGGTCCAGCAGTTCGCTCGCGAAGCCCGGGATCGCGGAACGCAAGAGGCGCACGAGCGGCTCGAGCAGGCGCGGCAGAAGATCGACGAAGCCAAGCACCAGCTGTCGCTCCGGTACGAGCGAGTTCGTCGCGATGCCACGTCGAAGGCGAGTAAAGCGATCGACCAGCAGAAGGGTCGCGTGCTCGGCGGCATCGGCGACCTGGCGGCTGCGGCTCGGGCGGCGGCGGAGGAGTTGCGGAATCGCAATGACGAGACGGTCGCCGGCTATGCCCAAGGCGCAGCCGATTCACTGGATCGAGTCCGGGATTACCTCGGCAACGCGTCGGGCAAGGACCTGGCACGCGAGGCGGCGGGCGTGACGCGGCGTCAGCCGGAGTGGGTGTTGGGTGCGGCCTTCGTGGCGGGGCTGGGGATCAGTCGATTCCTGAAGGCGGATCAGCCGCATGCGCGAGGTCTGCCGGACGAGGCCGATGAGTCGCTCTACCGCGACGTTGCCGATCGGCAGCAGGATCATCTGCGTGAGGACTTCTCGTCGCGCGGCATGGCTGCGGGCGATGCACCGGTGCCGGGGCCGATTCCGGAGGAGGATGTCGGCGAAACCGGATCGTCGCCAGTCGGACTGCATCAGCCGACGGGCCATCTGCCGAGCGACGGCGCGAACGATCCGTTGAGCGACAACGCCTCTCGTCAAGAAGACGCCTTCGTCGGTTCGCCGGCCATCTCGACGACGGACGATGTAGTCGACACGCCGGCGACGGTGGAAGAGGACGATCCGAAGAAAACCGGCGCGAGCAACCTCCCGCCGCAGGCATGATCGTCTGCCGGTCGTCGTTTCGCTTCCTCTCCTTCAGATCTGATCCACATGCCCACTGAAACCCTGACACATCCTCCCAAGCCCGCCGACGTTGGTCTGGGTCGAGACAACGATCCCGCTCACGCTCAATCGGAGCACATCGCTGACGAACCCTCTCGTAGTGAGCACGTCGCACCGGTGGACCCGCACGACGTGCCGCCGCCCGCAGGCCACGGCGATACGCCGCCGCTGAGCACGCTGCTTCGCACGCTCAGTGATGAAGCCATCCACCTCGTTCGCCAAGAGATCAACCTCGCCAAAACGGAGGCGAGCGAGAAGGCAAGCTTCTTCGCCAGTCAGGGCGGCAAGTTTGGCCTCGGTGCCGGCGTCGCGCTGGCAGGGGCGATTGGGCTGCTGATCGCAATCAGCTTCCTGCTCGGCGGGCTGATCGACGGCCTGCTCGACGACGCCATCAACGCCAGCGCCGCCAACGGCATCGGGTTCCTCCTGACGAGCATCCCGGCCGTGATTATCGGTTACACGATCCTGAAGAAGGCCCAGGAGAAGCTCAAATCCGAACCCGTCGCACCCGAGCGGACGATTCAGTCGCTCCAGGACGACAAACTCTGGGCCCAGAACAAGGCCCGTGAGACTGCTGCCGGCGTCAAGCAGGAGCCGTCGAACGTCAAGCAGACCGTCAAAGACGCTGTCGGCCTGTGAACCTCCTACCGCCATCGCCTGCCCGCCCCCGAACCACCAATCGACATCAAGACCATGACACAGGACCTCCACAGCCGGCCGAACCCCGCGCAAGACACGCCGCGAGCGCATGACACGCCGCGAGACGACACGCAGTCCCGCCACATTCAGCACGACATCAATCGCACCCGAGCCGACATGAACCAGACCCTCGATCAGCTTGGCAACCGACTCCGGCCGTCGAACCTCCTCGGCGAGGCCGTCGGCCACTTCACCGGCTCACGCGCCAGCCACGATGGCCAGTCGTCTTCGAAGTCGTCGGGCGGTGACCTCACCGACCTGATCGGTACCGCGGCCAAGACCGTTGGCGGCTCAGCCCTGACGGCCGGACTGCTCAAGACGGTCCGTCGGCACCCGGTGCTTGCAGCCGGCATCGGCGGGGCGGTCGCATACCTCGCCCTTCGCAGCGGCGACGACGAGCCGCGTTCCGTTGATGACGGTCATCCGAGGCAATACGGCGGCAGCTACGTAGACGCCCGCACCGGCAAGCCGTACGACGTCGAGGCCTACGAGGCTGAGGCAAGGCGGATCCACGGGGGGCCACGTGAAGGCGAGTCCCGCGAAAGCTGGCTCAGCCGAATCGGCAGCACCCTTGGCGACGCCGCGTCGTCGGGCGCATCGGCTCTGGGATCGGCCGCATCCTCAGCGGCGGGTGCAATCAGCTCCGCTGCCTCGGCCGGTGCATCGGCTACGGCGTCGGGCGTTTCCCAAGCGGCCGGAGCCGTCGGGTCCGCCGCGGGCACCGCCCATGACCAGGGTCGGCATTACGCCGCCGCCGGAACGCGCCAGGCCGGTGCCTATGGCCGATCGGCGTACGAACAGTCGCGCCGCGGTGCATCCAGTGGAGCGGAGAAGGTGGGTGAATCGATCCAGTCGAACCCGCTGGCCGCGGCAGTGGCATCGCTGGCGGCGGGCGTGTTGGCGGGGCTCGTCGTTCCGCGGACGCAGCGTGAAGATCAGCTCATGGGCGGGTACAGCCGTGACGTCAAGGACCAGGCGAGTGACCTGGCGAGCGAGGCATACGAGCGAGGCCGCACGGTTGCCGAAGCCGGTCTCGACGCCGCCAAGCAAGAGGCCGAACGCCGTGGCCTGACGCCCGAGCAGCTCAAGGCCGAAGGACGCGAGTTGGTCGAGCAGGCCAAGACGCACGCGGCAGGCATCACCGATGCTGCCAAGATGCACGGCCAGGACGTGCTCGATCAGGCTAAGAGCCACGGCCAGGATCTCAAGGGTCAAGCCGCTGACACCGTTGGCAAACTTGCCGAAGCCACTGACGAGGCCATCGACGAAGTCACCCAAACGTTGACGGGCGGCATCGACGCGGCTCAAGGCGATGCCGAGCAAACCGCTTCCGATGCCGAGGGACGCGCCAGAACGCTGGCAGATGATTCGAAGCACAAGGCAAACGATCTGGCAGAAGACGCTCAAGCATCGGCCAAGTCGTTGCAGAATGAAGTCGAAGCCCGCGGGTTGACGCCGTCGGATCTGGCCGACGATGCCAAGTCGGTTGTCGCCGCCGCCAAAGACGCTGCAGCCGACGAGGCTGAACGTCAAAAGAACGAGGCTCGCGAGCAACACGGAAGCTGATCCGATTAACTTTGACGTGTGCCTGACCGACACACGCGCTCCAGATGGCCGCCCGCAACTTCTGCGGGCGGCCCTTCTACGTCGCGATAAGCCGGCGGATTCAGTAGAGTCGACTTAAGATCATGCTTCACCAAACTCTTGCCGTCGCTCTCGCTGTTCCCCTCGCCTCGACATCCGCGGGCGCGTTCGACGGGTTGATCGTCTTCGGCGACAGCCTGAGCGACGTCGGGAACGTTGAGCAGGTCACTACGTCACTCCCTCTGATCGCGCCGACGCCCGGTCCGTTCTACTTCGACGGCCGGTTCACGAACGGACTGAATTACGTCGACCTGCTCGCAGACGATCTAGGACTTGGTCCCGTTTCGAGAAGTCTTGCCGGCGGCGACGTCTTCGCGTACGGAGGAGCACTCGCCACCGGGTCCGACTTCTTTACGAGCCTCGTCGTCGATGACGTGGACGATCAGGTCGACGATTTCCTGGCCAATCGGGCGGCTGATTCGAATCTGCTCTACGTCGTCTACGCCGGCGGCAATGATGTCGCCGGATCGACCACGGCAGCGGAAGTTGTGGACGCGGCTGAGAGTCTCGCGGGCGATATAGCTCGCCTGTATGACGCCGGCGGCCGGTCGTTCCTCACGCCCAACCTGCCGGACATCGGCCTGACGCCACGCTTCAACGGCAGCCCAGGGAGCAAGTCGGCCTTGTCCGTCGCGTTCAACGATGCCCTTGACGCCGCATTGGACGATCTCGAGACGACGCGACCCGACATCGAACTCTTCCGCCTCGACGTCTTCGGCTTGTTTAACCAGGCGACTACCTCGCCCGCGGCCTTCGGACTGACGAACGCCGTGGACGAAGCCGCCCCCGGTCTGACCCCCGGCGACACGAGCTACGACACGTCCCTCATCGCGGCCGACGTCGACTCCTACCTGTTCTGGGACGATTTTCACCCGACCGCGACCGGCCACGCGTTGCTTGCCGACGCGGCGTTGGCGGTGATCCCGGAGCCGGCATTGCTCACGATGTGGCTGGTGCCGGCGATGCTGCTTCGGCGTCGGCGGTAGCGGATCGCGGCAAGATCGGCTCTAAGCAGAAGCTCGTTGCGTGCAGAAGCGATCGAGTTGTTCGCGTGCGTAACGCATTTCAGCTCTCGTCTGGAAGGAGTGAAGGACTTTGTCGGCATCCGAGTAGTCGACGTCGACACCGTAGTAGCCACGCGCGTAGGTGGTTTCGAACGCCTCCTGCAGCTTGACCAAAACGGACGGATCGCCGGGCTTGAGCGGCAGCCTGAATGTCGGCAGCGGCTTGTCGATCGCGATCGGGTACCTCTCGAGCGGCCGACGTGATTCGGAAACGTGAAGGCTGGCGTGGAAGGCGGATCGGTGCTTGTCGTCGTAACCACGCTGGGCAGCGAGAGTCGTGGGTTCGCCGTCGAGCAGCAGGTCGAGTTCGAGCAGGTGAACGCCGCCGTCGACGTAATCGTTCTGCTTGCGGCGGTACTGCTCGTTGCCTTTAACACGCCGCTTGTTTGTCGGCGAGAGAACCTCGATGACGGCTACAATGCGACCGCCCGATTCGGCGTCTGAGATGACAACGCTCCGCTGCGTCGGCGACTCGGAGTAACCGGCAAGGAAGACGGGCTCTGCCGCTGGTGCTTCCATAACGGCTGTGCCACCACTGTCGCCGCCTGATCGCTCGAAAACGTGCAAGTCCGGCCGATACTGCGTCGGCAACTCGTCGTCCTCTTCTTCTTGCTCGACCATCACCCGCTCCTCAAGCCGGGCGCGGTAAGCAGTCGGGAGGATAGGGTTGATCGCGTCACTCAAATAGGTCGTGAGACGCGTGTGAAAGTCTCCCCACCTGCGAACGAGGAACGGGTCCATCCCGGGGAACGGCGACTTCGTCGGGCTCATGACGCCGATTCTACTGCGTTCACCGGCTCGATGAGGCGGTCGACGAGCTTGGCGCTGCAGAGCACGCCCGGCATGCCAGCGCCGGGGTGGGTGCCGGCGCCGACGAAGTAGAGGCCGTCGATGTCGGATTTGTTGTGAAAGCGGAACCAGGCGGATTGCGTAAAGATCGGCTGAACGCTGAATCCAGTGCCGTGGTGGGTGTTGAGGTTGTCGCGGAAGTGGTCCGGGGTGACATAGAAGTCGCCGGTGATGCAGTCGCTGAGGCCGGGCAGAACGGTCTTTTCAAGATAGCGAACGACGTCGTCGCGGAAGGCGTCGCCGAAGGCGGACCAGTCGACGGAACCGTCATCGTTCACGGGAACTTCATCCGGTGCGAGCCCCGAC
>CAYMAS010000027.1:0-45274 GCA_964388485.1 uncultured Tepidisphaerales bacterium
GCCGCGGCTTCAAGTTCAGCACCTACGCCACCTGGTGGATCCGCCAGGCCATCACGCGGGCCATCGCCGATCACGCCCGGACCATCCGCATCCCGGTCCACATGATCGAGACGATGAGCCGGCTGCGGAACATCCAGAAGAATCTCCTCCAGGAGCACGGCCGCGAGCCGACGATGGAGGAGATCGCCAAGGTCGCGGAAATGACCGTCGCCGAGACGCGTCGCGTCATGAAAATCAGCCGCCACCCGATCTCGCTCGACCGCCCGGTCGGCGAAAGCGAGGACAGCTACTTCGGCGACTTCATCGAAGACGAGAAGGCCGACAACCCGGTCAACAGCGCTACGAGCGAGATGCTCAAGGACAAGATCGAGCAGGTCCTCAAGACACTGACCTACCGCGAGCGCGAGATCATCAAGCTCCGATACGGCATCGGTGACGGCTACACCTACACGCTCGAAGAGGTCGGCCGGATCTTCAAGGTCACTCGCGAGCGCGTCCGCCAGGTCGAAGCCAAGGCGATCCGCAAGCTCCAGCACCCCGTGCGTAGCCGCAAGCTCGAAGGCTTCATGGGCGGCGACGAGTAGGCGTTCGCGCTTTCAAGAAGCGAGAGGTTCAACGCGCTTTGGCCGAACGGCATCCCGGTTGCAGGCGGCTCGACATGCGATTCGTTCCTACCTTCGTTCACGGCATTCTTGATTATCTCGGCGCCGCCCTGTTGATTGCCTTCCCGTTCCTGCTGGGCTTTCAGACTGACGGCGTTGGTATGTGGTTTCTCGTCGTGCTCGGCGTCGGCGTTATCTGCTACACGCTGCTGACCGACTTCGAGCTCGGCCTGCTGAGAAAGATGCCGGTGGCTGTCCACCTCGCGATCGACGCCTTGGTCGGCTTGGCACTGCTGACGGCACCCTTCTTCATCGGCTTTCGCGAAGACGTCCCGGTCCTGTGGCCGTTCATTGTCATGGGCCTTGTTGAGCTTAGTGCAGCCTTCGTCACCAAGCTTCACCCGGCTGATCGCGAACGAGCTCCCGCCCAGCATTCCGCCGTGACCGCGTGACGGCGGCGGTCAGATGGCCGACGGTACGTAAGGCTCTTCGATCTTCTCGACGTTCTCGCTGCTGGTCGCGTAGCACTGGCCGAAGCGATTTGCCAGAAACTCACCCAGAGCAATTTCTTCCTGTTTCACGAAGCCGTTCTTCGTCGCGAGTTTGTCCTCGCGGATCAGGTCGAGCACGGCACAGATGGCCGAGGCGGTCGTGATCTGAATGCCGCTAAGGTTCAGGCCGCGGAAGTCGCCGTGGTAGACCTTCCGAGCGTCGGTCATCTGCATGAGCTGGCCCTCGATTTCGCCGATGGCGGTGCAGAAGATCAGCACCACGTCCTGCGGCGTCATCGGGATCGCCCGCTCGAACATCGTCTTGAGTTCGCCGCGGTGCTCGTTCATGCGCAGGTCGAACATCAGGAACTTGACGAGGTCGCGGTGACCTCGGTAGCGGATGGTCTTGTAGTCGAGGCGTCGGCACTGGCCGGCGAGGGTCTCAGCCAGCGTGCCGACGCCGCCCGAAGTGTTGAACGCCTCGTACATGACGCCGTCAAGACTGAACTGCTCGTAGCCCTCCAGCGGCAGGAGATCGATCTTCTGGCCCTCGACGACGGCATCGCACGGGTTGCCGTACTCGTTGATGAGGCCGTCGGTCGACCAGGTCAGGTTGTACTTCAGCTCGTTCGTCGGGAAGATCGGCAGCGCGCCGACGCGAAGGTGGAGCCGATCGAGCCGCGTGAAGTGCTTGACGAGGTCGTTGGCGGCGATGGAGACGAAGCCGGGAGCCAGGCCGCACTGCGGGATGAAACGTTGGCCGTCCTTCGCGTTTTGGGCGATGTCGCGGACCTTCTTGGTCGTCTCGACGTCCTCGGTCAGGTCGAGGTAGTTCGCCCCGGCATCGAGGGCGGCTTTGGCGATGGCGGGGTTGGCGTCGAAGCTGACGGCGGACATGACGCTGTGCCGCCCCTTCGTCGCCTCCGCCAGCCTGTTGGCATCGGTTACCGGCATCTCGACCGGCTCCACGCCTTCCGGCAGCCGGCTGAGTGCTTCTGCCGACACATCAGCGACGCGAACGTGATAGTCGCCGGTATCTTGCAGCAGCTTAGCGATAGCAGAGCCGATCTTCCCGGCACCGACGAGCAGGACGTTGTGCATGAAGCACGGTAGCCGCTACGCGGCTTCGTCCTGCTCCGCTTCGACCGGCTCTTGGTCGAGAAACTCAATCTTCGTCACGTGCAGCAGTGAAAAGGCGTTGGCGGTGTTACCGATCTGCCCGTTCGGCAACATCTCGTTGACGTAAATCTTTGTCCGTGTGACCAGAGCCAGTTCCGGATGGCGAACGTCCACGGTCTGCCCGCTCGACATGGCGAGGCGGAACGGCTCGAACGGCTGCGCCGTGAGGAGATTGCGAAAGTCCTGCATGACCATGACTGCATTCTACCCGATGTTCGGTAAGATGCGGCCATGTCCACGACCGCCGACGCCACCGCCGCCCTGACCGCCTACCAGTGGGAACCGCAGCCAAAGGCGGCGGCGTTCGTGCAGAAGGTGGTCGACGACTTCCTGGAGAAGCTGCCGGCGGCGAAGGCGTTCGCGGATCGACTGTATCGGGAGACGGGGAATCGGTTTGCGGATCTAATCGACACCATCTTCATCGTGACAAGCGAGGAGCTAGAGACTGCGAAGGCTGCCGGCTGGTCCGAGACAAGCGCTGTAGAGGAGGGAACTCTCTATCGGAACGCGGACGGTCGCTTTCCGCAGATTGTCTTCAGAACGCTTCGTCTTCAACAAGGTGATCGTCTCATCGTGGAGGAGGAAAACCGACACGGCGGCGTCGACATCAAAGTCGAATCAGTGGCCGACTTCATCGCAAGCTCCGGCGGCAGCAACGAGTTGTCGCCTTGGACGCGCCTGCCGAGTTGGGACGCGAGGCTGATCGAAGTCAACTCGACTACTCGCGGGCGGAAGCGAGGCACGCTTCAATTTCGCGTATCAGAAAGGCACGGGTGGGATAAGTTTGATGGTGGTCCTGTTTCTCCACTAGAAGGCAAGCTACACCATCTCGACTTATTCAGAACACGCTCGCGGAAAGTTGTTACAGTTAGAACACCTTCGGCCGAGTCTCAGAATCTGCAAAGCTTTTCATTCAGGACCGAAGATGAAGCACTTGACGATCTAGAGGTCAAGGTTGAAGCGGCAGTCTCTGAAGTCGGCCGCGATGTCGCTTGCGACCTCTTCTTTGCCGCCGAGCGCGAGTACTGGCAGCGCCGCAACACCGCCGCCCAGTTTCAGAAGGCTCGGCAGGACAAGCTCGGCATCGGCTGGGCGAATCACGATCACCACACCTACCGCTCGTCCCGCCGGCACTTCCACAAACTCGTCGGCCTGTGGGAGAAGCTCGGCTTCGAGTGCCGCGAGCGGTTCTATCCCGGCCCCGAGGCCGGCTGGGGCGCGCAGGTCATGGAGCAGCCCGTCTGCGGCATCGTCACGTTCAACGACGTCGACATCTCCGAGGACGAGATGCTGACGGACTTCGCCCACGAGCCGATGGAAGACCGCACGCCCGAGCAAGGCGGCCTCGGCACCGTCGGCCTCTGGTGCGGCCTCCACGGCGAGTCCGTCCTGCAGGCGGGCATGCACCACCTCGAATGCACCTTCGACTTCGCCGCCCTAGAAGAGCAGATGAAGACCGAGGCCGGGATTGAAACGATGCCGAAGTTCACAGACTTCCCGCACCTCAAGCAGGCGTTCACCAAAGGCGAGCGGTGGGACGTCGACCCGAAGCGGATCGACGCCCTGCTCGACAGGAAGCTCATCACCGAGCACCAGGCGAAGGAGTTCCGCAAGCACGGCGCCATCGGCAGCCATCTCGAGAATCTCGAACGCAATGACGGCTTTAAAGGCTTCAACCAGACGGGCGTCACCGACATCATCAAACGCACTGACCCGCGACACGCGAGCTGATCTCTCTGGTCGTAGGGTGGGCTTCAACCCACCATCTGGGCGGGAACTTGGTAGCTTTCGCCGGCGGGCTGAAGCCCACCCTACTACTTGACTACTACTTGACCGGCGTCAGTGTAACACGCGACGGGACAAAGAGGAGCAGGACATCTGCATCGCTTTCGCCATCGGTGAGCAGGTGACGCCCGAGGCTCGTCGCCCGCTCCGCCGCGGAGGACGGGGCGAGGAGCACGAAGCTGTCGTCCGGTACGTCGACGCGAAATCCGAGGGTGCCGAGTCGCTCGTTGCCGTCGACTGGACGCAGACGGTCGTTGCCGGCGACAGAGAAGAGGGTCCGTTGCCGCTCACTCTCGACGCGGGGCACGAGATGCAGGCCCACGACCTCGCCCGCACCGCCGGGAGCGTTGCCGAAGGTGACGTCAAGACGAAGCCGGCTGGGTCCGAACGATCGGCCGCGAAGGCCGTCCGGCTCGTGCCAAAAGAGGACCAGCTGTTCCCGCGGCACGCCCGTCAGGTCGAACGTCTGGGGGCCGAAACCGCTGGCAAAGAGCGTCTGAGATGTCACCGACTCAGCCCCAGCCAATTCCAAAATGTCTCGTAACTCGTCTATCCCGCCGACGCCGACCCGAAGCCCATCAAGCGCCAGACGTCGGCGGGCGGCAGTGCTCATGGGTGCGTCCTCGACCCGCTGAAACGCTGTGTCCGCGGCACCGTTCAGCACAGGCAGCCGGTGCACCTTCAACGCTCGTCGCCCCAACGGCATCGGCTTCGGATCCAACGCCGGCTGCTGCACCACGGGCCGCACCTCGGCAGGAGGCGTCGGCTTGTTCTCGCACCCGATACCAGCTAATCCGAACCCGCAGGCGACAAGAAGCCCAAGTGGTGCCCGGCGTGCTTGAGGTGAACGTAGTGCCATTGCTCTGGCGTGATCTTCCCGACCAGCGGGCTTTTAGCAAATGGTCCGCCCGCTGCCAGCCGCTCGTCGAACCGCCGACAGGCCTCGGCGAAGGCGGCGACTTCGGCGGCATCGTCGCTTGCTGCGTCCGGCTTGAACATCTTGGGCGTCGGCAAGCCCTTTGGCATGGGCTGACGCACGGCCTTGTCGCTGAAGATCATTCGCTTCGTCAGAATCGTCAGCGGCCAAGGCACGCCCAGTCTCATGCTGAAACCGTCGAGGCTGGAGACGGTGAATGCTGTCAGGTGCTGGCACACCTGGCCAAGACTCCATTGGCCATGGGCTTGATAACCCGTCTGCAGCAGGTTCTCCGCATGAGTGACGGCGTCGCTGAGCGATGCGAACTTTAATTCGGTGGGCGTTTCTTCCGGCATGGCGGAAGCTAGTCGCACTCGACGACGCTCGTCGCCTTAAGGTGCGACATGGTGAAACCGGTCTATCACGCGACGACCATCCTCTGCGTCCGCCGCGACGGTCACGTCGCGATCGGCGGCGACGGGCAGGTCACGCTCGGCGATGCCGTGGCCAAGGCGGACGCGAACAAGATTCGCCGGCTCGGCGAGAAGCAAGGCCGACCCGTCTTGTGCGGCTTTGCCGGCGGTGCGGCGGACGCGTTCGCCCTGCTGGAACGGTTCGAAGCGACGCTGGCGGAGCATCCCGAGCACCTGCGGCGGGCCGCTGTCGAACTGGCCAAAGCGTGGCGGACGGATCGTGCGTTGCGACGACTCGAAGCCATGCTCGTCGCGGCGGACAAGGACCTGACCCTCGTCATCAGCGGCAACGGCGACGTGATCGAGCCCAGCGATGGCGTCGTCGGCATCGGCTCCGGCGGCCAATTCGCCAGCAGTGCTGCCCGTGCGCTCGTCCGGCACAGCGATCTCTCTGCCGTTGACGTGGTCCATGCCGCCATGCAGATCGCCGGCGAGACATGCATCTACACGAACACGAACATCCGCGTCGAGACGCTCGACTAACCTCGCCCCACGATGGCCGACGGAACGTTCTATCTCACCACGCCGATCTACTACACCAACGGCGAGCCGCACGTTGGCCACGTCTACACGACGCTCGCCGCCGACAGCGTCGCTCGGTTCCATCGACTCGCCGGCAACGACACCTTCTTCCTCACCGGCACCGACGAGCACGGCCAGAAGATCGCCACCGCTGCCGAGGAGAAGGGCACGACGCCGCAGGTGCTGGTCGACCAGATGGCCGACAGCTTCCGGGCCTACTTTGAGAAGCTCGACGTCTCCAACGACGACTTCATCCGCACGACACAGTCGCGGCACAAGGAGGTCGTGACGCAGATCCTGAAGAAGCTCCAATCGAGCGACGACATCTACCGTGGCAGCTACAAAGGCTGGTACGACCTGGGCGAAGAGGCCTTCGTCAGCGAGACCGACGCCAAGGCCAGCGACTACAAGAGCCCCGTTAGCGGCCGGCCGTTGCAGCAGTACGAAGAGGAGAGCTACTTCTTCCGCCTGACCAAGTACCTGCCGAAACTCCTCGAGCACTACGAGCAGAATCCGCAGGCGATACGGCCTAGGGAGCGGTACAACGAGGTCGTCAGCAAGCTGAAGATGGGCCTCGACGACGGCTCGATCGGCGACCTCTCCATCAGCCGGAGCACGTTCGACTGGGGCGTGCCGTTCCCGGACGATCCGAAGCATGTCGCTTACGTGTGGGTCGACGCGTTGAGCAACTACATTTCGGCACTCGGGTATCCGGACGATCAGAAGTACAAGACGTTCTGGCCGGCTGACGTGCACCTGATCGGTAAGGACATCATGTGGTTTCACACGGTCTACTGGCCGTGTCTGCTGATGGCGCTCGGCGAGCCGTTGCCCAAGTGCGTCTACGCACACGGCTGGTGGACGAGCGGCGGTCGGAAGATGAGCAAATCGCTCGGCAACTTCATCGACATGGAGCAGATCGATGCCGCGGTCGAGACCTTCGGCCTCGACACACTGCGGTACTACATGCTCCGGGCCGCCCCATTCGGCAGCGACCTCGACTGGACCGACGAAGGGTTGACGAAAGCATACGCAGAACTCGCCAACGTCGTCGGCAACGGGCTCAACCGCGTGCTCAAGATGACGGGCAAGTACCGCAACGGCATCGTGCCGTCACGCGACGGTGCGACGACGCAGGACGACGACCTGCTCGCCGCCGCAGATGCCCTGGCCGCGGACGTGACGCGGGCCTGGCAGGAGCTACGGCTGCAGGACGCGGTGACGCTGCCGGTGGAACTGGCCAGGAAGATGAACGGCTACATCGACCAGACCGAGCCCTTCAAGCTCGCTAAGGATGCGTCGCAAGCCGCGCGGCTTGATGCCGTGCTCGCAACGGCGACGGCGGCGTTGTACCAGACGCTCGTCGCCCTTCTGCCGGTCCTGCCGACCAAGGCTGCGGCGGGTTTGGAGCAATTGGGCGTCGATGTCAGCGGGAAGACACTCGATGAGCTTCGGCAAGCAGCTCCCGCGGCGGGCCACCAGCTTGGGGCGGGCAGTCCCTTGTTTCCACGTTTGGCCTAGCGGGCTCTACCGCAGCCACCAGTTGAGGTCGATGTCCTGGAAGATGACGTCGTGCGCGTCTGCGTTGGCGACCTCGACCTTGTCTAGATCGGACAGCTCGTGGCCGTCGCTGACGCTTTCGGCGATCCGGCAGAGGCGGCCGAAGTTGGTAGCGTGGTCGCTGATCCGCTGGATGCCGTAGTCGACCGCCCCACCCGTATGGATGACGAACGCCCAGTCGCTGGCCTGAAGCAGCAGCAGCTGTCGGCCGGCCTTGATGAGCAGGTTGCGAACGTCCTCGTTCTCCCGCCACGGCAACGAGTGCAGGTGCTTGAGGAACTCGCCCTCGGCCCGGTATTCGATTTCCCACCACCACTTGACGCTTTCATTGGCCCAAACGGTGTGGTCGCCGTTCTCGCCCCACGAACCTTCGGGCAGACGCATCACTTTGTCCGGCGGATCGTTCTGCAGGACTTCCGACGTCGTCGAGAGCCGCACGTGGTCGTCGCCGGCGAGGTCTAGAATCACATCCCGCAGGAACCGCGGCCCTTCGAACCACCAGTGGCCGAAGAGTTCCGCGTCGAAGCTCGCGACGACGGTGCCGCGCCGGCCGGTGGCGCGGTTGTAGTCGAACAGCGTGCCGCGGACGGTGTCGCAGAAGTGGCTAGCGTGTTCGTGGATGAGCGACGGGATGTCGTCTGGGTAGTAGGGCTCTTTCTCGCTGAGCGGCGTCTTCGTGCTCGTGATCTTGTGGTATCGCAGGCCACGTTCGCCGCGCTTGCGGTGGAATTCGAGGTACTTGCCGTTGGCGGGATAGCCGATGGAGCCGCTCCAGACCTGCTCGCTCACCTTGGGATGTCGGGCGAAGGCGTGGACGCTGGTATCGTGTGACTCGCTCGAGACGCCGACAGGTTCGAGCGTGTCGTTGCCGCCCACGCGTCCGCCAGCGCCGGGGTAGAAGTTGCCGTCGTGCTTGTGGCCCATTGGCGTCGCGTTGTGAACGAGGTGGCTCTCGACGAAGAAGTGCGTCACGCCTTCGTTCTCCATGAACGTCTCGATGCCGGGCCGATCGCGAGCGTTGTTGTACAGGACAGTTGGCATCCAGTGAGGCCAACGCGGGCGGTACGCACACTCGGGCAGCCACATGCCGGTGGGCTTCTTGCCGAGGTGCTTCTCGCTCGTCGCCATGCCACACTTCATCTGGGCGGCGAGCATCTCGTCGTTGAGGACGAGCGGCATGTAGCAGTGCGTCGCGTTGCTCGTCAGCAGCTCAACGTGTCCTTCCTCGAACCGCTTGGCGAACTCGCCGGGGATGTCGCGATTGATTCGCTCGAACTGGGCCAGCCGTTCCTCGTGCCACGTCACCCACTTCTCTGCGAGGTACTTGTTGTGCAGATCGCCGTCCTTCTCGAAGTCGATCGCGTCGGCCTTGGCCTTCTCGATCCGGCTGCCGAGGTAGGCGACGAAGCCGGTTTTGAAGCGATCGTGCGCCAGCTGCTCCAGCAGCACCGGCATCAGCCCGATCGTGATCGCGGGCCGCTTTTGCATGAGGGCGACCTCGCCGATCATGTCGAGAATCGGCAGATAAGTCTCCGCCGCCGCCTCGAAGAGCCACGCCTCGCCGTGCGGGTAGCTGCCGTGGTGCAGGACGTAAGGCAGGTGGCCGTGAAGGACGAGGCAAAGGTTGCCGATCGGCTCAGACATGGGCGGATGCTAACGCCCGCTGAAGCGAATTGCTCAACGCGTCCGATAAGTCAGGCATGTCCTTCGCCTCCCTTCCGGTCCGCAAGACGCTCTCCGTCCTCGTCGCAGTCTACCCGCCGATCGCGATTCTCATCGCGGCAATCCTGATGGCCGGCGGTTGCGCCACCAGGACGGAGCCGGCAATTCGGACGACGGCTCAGCTGACCGAAGAGGTGCCGCAAGCACAGTTGGCGGCTGGCGAATTGGAAGGTCCGGCCCGACCCGTCGCCGCCGAGGCGCGTCCGGCGTACCCGGCCGACTTGCCTGTCATCGGCCACGCAGCAGCTCGGGCCGTTGCATTGCACGGCAAGAACCGCGTCGATCTGATCAACCTCGGCAGCATCGACTGGCCCGAGGGCGGGAGGCTGTGGGTCAACGGCCGCTACTCGGCTGAGCTGCTGCCGCTGGAGTCCGGCACGATCTACCACGTTCCCTTCGAAGCACTCGTCGACGCGGAGGGTTCCTCCTTCCCGTTGAGCAGCCGCATCGAGCGGGTGAAAACGGTCGAAGTCGAATTGTACGGCGAGCTGACGAACATCCGCTTCGCGCTGGGTTACTGAGCCTCGTTCAACAACCGCAACGCCATCGCCGCCGCCGCCTTGCCGGCGGCGGCGTTGCGTAGCGGATCGACGACCGCCGCCAACTCGCGTCGTTGTCGCTCCATCGCACCGGGATCGTCCAGCAGCTTCCGAGCTGCGGCGACAACGGGTCTAGGTTCGCCGGACCACGGGATGATCTCCTCAACCACCCGCCGGCGTTGCGGGTGGAGCAGGTTGACGAGCGAGAAGGTGCGCGTCTTGACGATCCGCTTGCCGAGTGTTTCCCAGAGCAGCCGGTTGCCGCGGTAGACGACGACCATCGGCACGTTGTGGGCGGCGGTGTGGAGCGTCGCGGTGCCGCTGACGGTGAGGGCGAAGGTGGCCTGACTGACGACAGCGTCGAAGTCGTCGCCGAGTTCCAGCCAGGGCGGCGCGTGCTGCTGGACGAACGACCGCGTGGCTGAAGTGACTGGCGTGATGAAGGAAGCCTCAGCGTGCTGTTGCCGAAGCTGGTCGGCGGCGGCGAGAAGCCCCGGCATGTTCTTGGCGACTGTGTTGCCCCGGCTGCCGAAGTTGAGGGCGATCCGCAGGACGTTGTCGCTCGACGTCGGTGCAGGCGGCGGCAAATCGTCAAACAGCGGGTGGCCGACGAAGGTCGCACGGACGCCCCGCTCCCGCAGCCAGGCCTCTTCAAATGGCAGGATGCACGCCACCTCGTCCGCCAGTTGCTTGAGCCGCTCGATCCGTCCTTCGCGCGAGGCCCAGACCTGCGGGCTGACGTAGTACATCGTCCGGCACCCGAACTCGCGGGCGAGCTTCAGAACGTGCTTGTTCATAGTCCACGAGTCGCACGCCACCACCAGTCGCGGCGGCGACACCCGCCAGCGACGACGCAGGTCGCGGAGCATCGACCAGACCTCGCCCGCCCGCAGAAAGCTGCTCAGGCCGAAACGAGCCTTCGCGACGGTCTCGTAGACAATCTCTGCGCCGGCATCCCGCAAGTGGTCTCCGCCAACCGCGGCGATCGTCAGGTGCGGGCATCCCTCGAGAAGCGCCCGAGTTAAGCCAGCAGCGTGCATGTCCCCGCTCGCTTCTGCACAACTGAGGAAGACGTCGACACGAGGCACCGCCGACTATTGGGGTGGAGCAACCGGTCGTCCGAAGAACGCCCACAGACCTTGTCCCTGGGCGTTGCGGTGTTGCTAGAGACCGGTCCCGTATCCTCTTCACATGCAGGAACCTGACCGGCTTCGCGTCCTGAATGATGTCGAGCCCGACCCGCAGGGCAGCTACGTCCTCTACTGGATGCAGGCGTCGCAGCGGACGCGGTTCAATCACGCACTGGAGCGGGCAATCGAACTTGCTAACGAGCGAGACGAGCCGGTCGTGGTTTGCTTCGGGCTGACCGACGACTATCCGGAGGCCAACGAGCGGCATTACGCGTTCATGCTCGAGGGCCTGCGAGACGTCGAGCAGAATCTGGCGAAGCGAAACATCAAGTTCGTCTGCGATCAGGCGAGTCCGGCGAACGTTGCGATCCATTACGCGAAGAACGCTTCGGTGCTCGTCGGCGACTTCGGCTACGTGCGGCCATGCCGGCGGTGGGTGAACGAGGTGGCGGATGCTGTAACGTGCCGGTACGAGCAGGTCGAGAGCGGCATCGTCGTGCCGGTGGAGACGGCGAGCGATAAGCGGGAATACGCCGCCCGCACGATCCGATCGAAGCTGCACAAGCAGTGGGACCACTTCCTGGGCGACGTGCGAGCAGGGACGCCGATGCAGTCGTCGCTTCGACTCGACCTGAAGGGGACCCTCGATCTCAGCGACCCGGCCAAGCTCCTGAAGCAGCTCAAGATCGACCGCGACGTGCCGAAAAGCCGACACTTTGAAGGCGGCGAGAACGAAGCGGCGAAGCTATTCGAGAGCTTCCTGGAGGAAAAGATCAGCGACTACGCCCAAGGCCGCAACGAGCCGTCGGCGGATCGACACAGCTACATGAGCATGTACCTGCACTTCGGTCAGATCAGCCCGATCGACCTCGTCCGGCAGGTGAAGGATCGTGTGCCGGACAACGACAATCGCCAAAGCTTCATCGAAGAGCTCGTCGTCCGCCGCGAGCTTGCCAAGAACTTCGTCTGGTACAGTCCGTCCGACTACGACAGCTACGCGACGCTCCCCGACTGGGCAAAGAAGACGCTGGCCGAACATCGCGACGACAAGCGGCCGACGACATACACCCGCAGCAATTTGGAGCAGGCGAAGACGGACGATCCCTATTGGAACGCCGCCATGGACCAGATGCGTCTGACCGGCTTCATGCACAACTACATGCGGATGTACTGGGGCAAGAAAGTCCTCGAGTGGACCAACACGCCCGAGTACGGCTACGAGACGCTGCTCTACCTCAACAACAAGTACTTCATCGACGGCCGCGACCCCAACAGTTACTCCAATGTCGCCTGGGTCTTCGGCCTGCACGATCGGCCCTGGACGGAGCGGAACGTCTTCGGCAAGATCCGCTACATGAACGCCAAAGGCCTCGAACGAAAGTTCGACATCAAGGCCTACGTCCGCCAGATCGACCGGCTGCGGGACGAAGCAGGCGTTTAGCGGGTGAGCGAAGCGAGAAGAATGGGTGCCCGCACCTCGCCATCCGGCTCGATCACCGCGAGCCACGATTCGGTGCTCGACGTCAGTCGACTCCCTGCTGAAAGTGACAGAGCATCGACCGGAAGTGTCAGCACGCCGACTGGCACGTCACCTCCGTCGCTCGACCAGACGACGTGGCTGGGATGAAGCGTCTCGATGAACCGCGAGGCATCCGGCGAGTACGGCCCAAAGCCGACGACAACGCGGCCGTCGTGTCGCAGATCGTCGAGCGACCGATCCAAGGTCGCTTGACGCTTCGCCGGCTTGTCGATGACGAACGTGCCACCCGCGACGACCAGCAGGATGACCAGGACGGACATGCCGAACCAGCCCGAACAATCTACCGCTCTACGTTGCGAGTCGTTGCCGCGGGGGTGCATCATATCTCCGGCGGCAACCTACACCAACGGGTCGCTGCATGCCAGACGGACATCTGCAGAAGATTCGCAGACGTTTTCGCCTTGCAAAGCCCTCTCGCGGCTGCATGGTCTACGGTCGCCGAAAAAGGGTGTTAAAACGACCTTGATCTGAACCTCATGAACCGGTTAAGCTACAAGCTCTGCGGCAGCCTGTCGCAAGCTTGCTCCAAGCCTCTCCACATCGTGTCCAGTCGCTCCGCCGCAATCTCTTCCAGCTGGCTCGGCCTCCTGCGGGACGCTACCACTTCTCGTGTCGTTCGCCGGTCCACAAAGACGGACCAGCCCAAGCCGTTGCTGCCGGAGATAGCCGCAGGTAAGCCCGGTGCTGTCGAGGCTTGTGTCGATCGGTACGGGCCGGGCATCTGGGCTCAGGTTCGACGCTCGTGCCGCAACCACGCCGAGGCAGAGGACGTCTGCCAGGACATCTTCGTCGACATCTGGCGGCATGCGGAGCGTTACGATGCGTCGCTTGCCAGCGAGTGGACGTTCGTCATGACGATCACGCGTCGTCGACTTATCGACGGTTTCCGCCGTGCCGGCCGCCGATTGAAGCCCCTTGGCGATGGCGAATCTGCTATGGCCGGTGTCAGTTGCGGCAAGGCAGGCCCGGACGAGGTCGCCCTAGTCTCTGAAGATGCTCGTCTCGCCGTTCGCGGCCTGAACCACCTCAGCGAGATTCAGCGGCACGTCCTCGAAGAGAGCATCTTCGCGGGCAAGAAGTATCCGGAAATTGCCCAAGAGCTCGAGTTGCCGCTCGGCACCGTCAAGACTCATGCTCGTCGTGGCTTGATCAAGCTTAGAAAGCACCTGGGCGGCGATGATGTCGCGGAGTAGCCCCTGCTTATCTGGGAGATAAGCCAGCTTCCGTTAAGGCTGCGTCATCTTTGTCGTGGATTGAAACCGCGAGCCGGCGCGTCCGAATCTGTTGTCCACGGAGGCATCGGGGCTGCCGTGCTTTTCTGGCGGTGGGTCGCAAACCTTCAGGTTGTTGCGACGCCGGACTAGGTTGCGAGTGTCTCAGGTGGTGGTGCATCAATGGTGACGATTCGCGACGTTTCACAGTCTCGCAGAGCGGCAGAGCCAGTGGACCCGGGCTTCGATGTCGACACGTCGCTCCCGTCGGATGATCGGCCTGCGATCGTGACCTGCGAAAGGCTTCGCCAAGCGTCGCAACTGGTGGGCCGACTCGAGGAGCTCATCGCCGGCGAGGCGATTGACAACCTTGATGCTGAGGAGATCGAGGAGCTCAAGGCTTTGTCGCGGACACTGCCCCGAGAGGCCAAGCATCTGCGAACGGAGTTGGCCTGCTCTGCAGGTCTGTACGTCGCCGCCGAACAGCAGGGCCGACCGCCCGTCAAGCAATCTCGATTGTCCGAGGACGTGCGGGCCACGATGGCCGGCGCAATCTATCGCATGCAGCGGCAGCAGTCCGAGGCGGATCGGCGTCGGCAGACACGGCGACGAAGCACCATCGGCCTTGCTGGCTGGGCATTGGCGGCTTTGACCTCCACGGCGGCCATCGTCGCGTCACTCGAGCTCCAGCAGCTTGCTGGCAACACCGTCGACATTGGCCCGCTCATCAGCGACGGACCCATTGCTGAATTGGCCGTTTGGACGAACGAGAACGACGAATACGAGGTCGGTTCGCCGTCGTATCGAATAGCTCATGAAGCCGAGGCCGCTCGCGTCTTCCTCGCAGCCACGAACAATGAGGTGCAGGGCGGGGCTCACCTGATCTGGAGCGACAAGCGACAAGGCGGCCTTGTCCAGACCCTCGGGCTCCCGCCGAACGAGCCGACGACGGAGCAGTACCAAGTCTGGATCATCGACAGCACGCGACCCGAGGGTGCGGACCGCATTCCCGCCGGCACGTTCAATGTCTTCGAGGACGCGACGCGAGAACGGCTGCTCAAGACGCTGCTCATCCGCCCGAGCCTGCCGATCGGAAAAGCCAGTGCCTTTGCCATCACTCGCGAGCCGGCGGGTGGATCGATTACCAGCGACTGGACCGACGGCCGGCTGCTCCTGTTCGCCACTGCGGGCGAAGCGGCAGACGCTCGCTTCACCGACTGACAGTCGCCGACTTCGGATCAGGCTGCCTACCCTGTCCTTCCGCGGCGGGTGTCGATGGTCGACGCCTGTAACTTGATGCCGACACGCGTACCCGGAGTCACGCGAGCCCGTCGGCCATAGCACCTAAGTCGTCTTGGCGATCCCGCGACTCGCCCTGCCGCCGTGCCTGCTCCGGCGTCGCCCTAACGAAGGCGGCAGAGGTTTCATCATGGCCCGTTACACAGGCCCCAAGGTCCGGCTCAGCCGACGCGTCGGCGTTCCGATCGCTGACATCCCCAAGCACACGTCCAAGGAGCTGCAGCTTCCGGGCGTTCACGGCTATCGCGGCCGACGCAACACCGAGTACGGCATCCGCCTGATCGAAAAGCAGAAGCTGCGTTACCACTACGGCGTCCTGGAGAAGCAGTTCCGCCGCACCCTCGATGCCGCTCGTCGGTCCAAGGGCAACACCGCGACGGTTTTCATCCAGAAGCTCGAGCAGCGGCTCGACAACGTCGTCCGCCGCATCGGCGCCGCCCGCACGATCTGGGCGTCGCGGCAGATGGTCAACCACGGCCACGTGCTCGTCAACGGCAAGAAGGTCGACATCCCCAGCTACGTCGTCGAGCCGGGCATGGAGATCAGCTTCAAGGAGAAGGCCAAGCCGCTGGTTCGCGAAAACATGGAGTCCATGGCCGGCCTCGAAGTGCCGCCGTGGCTGGAGTTCAACCCGAACGGCCTAGTAGCGAAGGTCGGAGCCTTGCCATCACCTGAGGACGTACCGTTCGAGGTCAACATGAACCTGATCATCGAATTCTACCGCTAACGCGGCGACTTCGTGACCCATCTTGAGCCCGTCCGCCTTGCCGCGGGCGGGCTTCTTCTTTGTAGGCCTTCATCAAAAACTCTTAGAACCGGCCGTAAGAACGGCCAGCGGCCTACGCTAACCCTTCACGATCAAGCCACGCTGCGATGAGCGATTTGATGCGGGACAAGTTCGACTGGCTCAAAATGGAGTCCGCCCGCATGGCTGGTTCGGTGCAACGTGCCGTCGCGGATGGTGCCGATTCGTTGCTCCGCGGTGACGTGAAGCTGGCACGTGAGGTGATGCTGGTTGACGACGAGATCGATCAGTCGGAAGTGGCCATCGAGCAGTCGGCGATCGACCTGCTGAGTCTTTACCGACCTGTTGCTGGTGAGTTTCGGCAGGCGATCATGACGCTGCGGATCAACTCGGATCTTGAGCGTATCGCCGACTGCGCCGGCAATGTTGCGGGACAGGTCGCGTCGCTTGTCGCCGAGTCCCAGCGGGTAGGCGAGCCCTACGGCATCATCGACGCCCTGCAGCAACTCGCCTCCGACGCCGATGAGCTGACGCGTCGGGCGGTGCGGGCTTACAACCTGCTCGACGCCGGCCTCGCCGAGCAGGTCATCGGCGGCGACGCGCGGCTCGATGCACTCTACGGCCAGGTGCTTCAGGACGCCGACGCAGACCTGCGGGGTCTGGCCGAACGCCGCGATCGGCATCTGCCGACGATCATGGCGGCAAAAAACCTCGAACGCATCGGCGATCACTGCACGAACGTGGCCGAAGCAACGCTCTACATTGCTCGCGGCCAGATGGTGCGACACCGGCACCTGGTTTAGCAGGTATCGTCCGGACATGTCGAACCCGAATGATCGTCTGCCGCAGCCACTGGCGAATGCGTGGACGCCCTCGCTCCCACCGCTGCCGTACGAGCCGTGGGTCGAGACGCGAAGGTCGCTCCACCTGCTGTGCCAGATCATCGGCAAAATCCGCCTGACGCTCGTCCCGCGTCGCAACCACTGGTGGCATGTGCCGCTCTACATCACGCCTCGCGGCCTGACGACGGGGACGATGTACGCACCCAACGATCCACTGCTTTCGCTGGACATCGAGATCGACCTGATCTCGCCACGCGTGATCGTCCGCAACAATCGCGGCGGCGTGTTCGAGACGTTCGTACCGGCTGATGGCGAGCCGTGCCGACTCGTTTATCGGGAGATTCTCGACGCCGTCTCCGCGGCAGGCGTTGATCTCGACATCCTCGCCAAGCCGTACGACTTGGCTTGGTGCGAGACGCCGTTCCCGTCGGACGCCGAGCCGCGCGGCTTCGAACCCGAAGCCGTCAGCCGGTACTTCCGGGCACTTTCCTGGATCGAGCGTACGTTTCAGGAGTTCCGGGGCGACTTCCTTGGCAAGCAGACGCCGGTCCACCTCTTCTGGCACAGCTTCGACCTCGCCCTGACGCGGTTCAGCGGCAAGGCGGTCGACAAGAAGCCGAGCGAGTTCAACAACCCACGCGACGCCGAGGCGTACAGCCACGAGGTCATCTCATTCGGCTTCTGGCCAGGTGACGAGAAGTCGCCCAAGGCCGCTTTCTACAGCTACACGGCTCCCGAACCCGACGGCCTCGCGGACATGGCGCTCAAGGTTGGAGCATGGCACGACGTCGGCGGCAGCCATATGGCGTTGCTGAGCTACGACGATCTGCGAGCCAATGGCGACCCGCGGCAAATGTTGCTCGACTTCCTCGAGAGCAGCTACGTCGCCGGTGCGACAAAGGCCGGCTGGAGCATCGACGCCCTCCGCCTGCCGTCGCAGAGCTTCTACGAGCGGTAGCGGTTGATCGTGCTTCAAGACGACCGACGGGGTCACGGATTGAGCAGCGTCATCGACCAGTTGCCGCTGTCGAGCCGGTAACGCTCTCGCCGATGCAGCCGACTCTCGCCGTCGTGCCAGATCTCGACGTCGTCGGCGATCAACCGCCACCCGCCCCAGTGCGGGGGCCGGGGTACGTCGCGTCCCTCAAACTCCCGCTCCACCTCCGCGACGCGACGCTTGAGCTCACTCATGCTGTCGAGCGGCTGACTCTGGTAACTGGCCCACGCACCAATCTGACTGCCGCGAGGACGCGTGGCAAAATAGGCGTCGCTCTCGGCCTCGCTCACCTTGTCGACTCGGCCGCTGACAGTGATTTGCATCAGCGTCTCGTGCCAGTAGACGTTGATCGACGCAACGGGATTTGCCTTCAAATCGCGGCTCTTGTCGCTCTCGTAGTTCGTGAAGAAGACGATGCCATTGGACTCCACATCCTTCACCAGCACCGTTCGAGTCCGCGGCCGACCTACGACGTCGATGGTCGCGAGCGTGACCGCGTTGGGCAGATCCCGCGTCGGCCGAGCCATCTCCTCACGCACGCGATCCAGTGGATTCATGACCAACGGTAGAGCCAGGCTCACGCACCGAAGAGCGAGAGGTCGAGCTGTCGCAGGGCCAGTTCCTTGTTCACGTTCGCCGACAGATACTTCTCACAGAGGTGCAGCGCCTCGATCCGCTGACATGTCCGCAGGTTCGGTGCATCAGCAAGTGTCCCGCTCAAAGCATCCGCGGCGAGGCCGAGCCAGAGGCGGAAGCCGTCACGCGTGAAGGCGTCTTTGCTGCCGAGAGGATCGCGCTTCAACGCCGCCTCACCTGCAGCATCGGCGGCGGCGATGAGGAAGTCAGCCATCGGCTCGCCGGCCCTGAGTCGCCGGACTGCCTCCGCGTGTCGCTCGATGATGCCGTCCTCCAGAAACTGCAGACACCGTCCGGGCGAACCGCCGGCAACGCGAAAAGCCGCATCGGCATCCACTTCAGGTACCCCCTGCTGCGACAGGACCTGCCTCGTCTCGTCGCGGCTCAACTCGCCGAAGGTCATCGTCTGCGTCCGGCTGCGAATCGTCGGCAGGAGCCGCATGGGCGTCGTGGTCAGAAGCACGATCAACGTCCTGCCATACGGCTCCTCGAGCGTCTTGAGCAACGCGTTCTGCGCCGCCGGATTCATCGTCTCGGCCTCTTCGATGACGAAGACCTTGCCCTGGCCTTCGACACTGGCGCGGTTGGACGGCTTGACGATCTCTTCGCGAACGACGTCGATCGTGAAGTTGATCGCCTTGCTCTTGCCGGTCCGGTCGTGATGGCGGACCAGCTGCCGCGTCACGAGGTGATAATCGCCGTGCGTTCCCGCCGCGATACGATGACGAACGTCGTCAGTATTTCCGAGAAACTCTGTCGCCAGATCCTGTGCCACCGTCCGCTTGCCGACGCCCATCGGCCCGGCAAAAAGGAGGCCGTGGGGAAGACGGTCAGCACCGAGCGCATCGTGCAGTCGCTGGCGAGCTTCGGTGTGGCCGACGAGCACGGAGCAGTCTACGCGGCCTCATCGCAACGTCGGGTCGGCTCGGCCGTTCCAGTATCCGTTGTCTGGATCGCCGTCCTTGTCGTAATCGTCCATCTCCTCGAGCGACATGTGAATGCCGTGCCCATCGGCGAAGAGGACGGCGACGCGGTCGTTGCTGTTGCGGCCGTCAGGCGTGCCGCGATGATCCGGCACCACGTCACCGCCCGTTCCGTCGCCGCCGGTGTAGCCATAGTTGCCGCTCTCGGTCGGATCGGCACTCGTGTCCCGGCTGCCGCGGCTGCCGAGGATCAGGGACTGCAGCGGTGGGTCGATGACGTAAGAGCCCTGCCGAAAGTCGAAAATCGGTTCCCCACTGGCATCGACATCACCGTCGGCACTGCCTTTCGTATCAGCGAGAGCGATGGTTTCGACCGGCGACTTGATCGTGCTGGTCGTGGCGAAGTAGGGACCGTTGTGACCTGCCTTTTCGCGGGCGTTGCCGAGATAGTGGTAGTTGTACCCGTAGCCGCCGTAGTAGCGGACATCGCTCTCGTCGAGCGTGTTAGTTGACGGGTCGAGCGTGATGGAGTGTGCCCACTTCTTCATGAACTCGAAGTTGGATAAAGCCGCGTCATCGAGGAGCGGCGAAATAAAAACGTCCTCCGATTCGAGATACGGATGCAGCCGATCCGCCCACCGCACGCGCGGCGTCGGCGGCGTGGCTTGGGTGGTCGTGCTCTTGAGCGACGAGTGAATCGGGTACCAGCCGCTGTGGTCGTTTCGGTAGAATTCCAGCCCCACACCGAGCTGCCGGAGGTTCGACAGGTTGACGGTGCTCGCGGCGCTGAGGCGGGCGCGGCTGAGGCTCGGCAGGAGGATCGAGACGAGCAGCGCGATGATGCCGATCACGACGAGCAGCTCGACCAGCGTGAAGCCAGTCCGGGACAAAGACGATGTAGGCGTCTGATTCATGTCAGCAACCTAGCGGCAGCGGCTGCCCTGTCAAGTGAGGTTGCGATTCAATCTCAATCTCCAGCACTAAGTCTAAAACTAGGGCCGTAGTGCGACTCAGCGGCGTGTCTTAACGTGACCCACATGATTCGCCTCGACGACCTTGAATCGATGCTGCCTGCGCCGCTTCGAAGAACGCTGGACTACCTCGGACGCCGCGGGTGGCTTCCGATCGTCGCACTGCTGCTCGCGACGCTTGGCCTGTGGGGCTTTCTCAACATCGCCGATGAGGTCCAGGATCAGGACGCCCAGCCATTCGATGAGCAGGTGCTCCAAATCATCGGCGGGCGGTACGACACCGCCAGCGGATTCTGGAGAGAGGCCGGGCGTGACATTACAGCCCTTGGCGGCTCGACCGTCATCACGCTCGTTATCAGCGGCACCGTCATCTTCCTGCTGCTCGGCAGCCGGTGGAAAACCAGCCTCTTCGTCATCGCCAGCGTCGTCGGCGGATTGCTCATCAGCCTCTGGCTCAAGGAGATCTACGACCGACCGCGCCCCGAGCTGTTCAAACACAAGAGCTACACGCACACGCCGTCATTTCCCAGCGGCCACAGCACGAACAGTGCCGTGGCCTACCTGACGATCGCCATCCTGCTGGCTAAGTTGGTCGATCGACCTTTGCTCAAAGGGTACATCTTCTTCGTCGGCCTGCTCGTGCCGGTGCTGGTGGGCCTGAGCCGGCTCTACCTCGGCGTCCACTGGCCGACCGATGTCGCCGCCGGCTGGCTGCTTGGCCTGTCGTGGGGCCTGGTCGTCTGGGGCACAGCAACATTTCTGCAACGGCGAAACATGATCGAGGCGCAAGGTTCGCTGCAGCCAGACCGCAAACAATTCGAGGCGGAGATACGACGCTCCGAGCCTCTGCCGAGCAGGTGAGACGAGGTGAGTAGCGAAGTCCTAGGTAGCCCGGGAGCCTCTGGTAGCCGCGGAGCCTGCTCCGCGTTTTGCGGCACGTTGCAATCGCGAATTCGGGGCAGGCCCATGGCTACCAGAAGCGGATCAGTCAAATCCGCTGGCTGCGTCGTGTCAGAATTCTCGCGTAGCGACTTGAAATTCCTCAAGGCGAATCACCTTCCGCCGCCTGTCCCGCCGCCTGCCGCTCGAGCGTCTTGAAGTACTCACGAACCGCATCGCGGGCCGCTCGGGGAATCCGCTGCGCATCGACCTCATCGGTCACGTCCTTCTGGCCCGATTCGACGACCTCGCGAATAGTGGCTGTGCTTTCGCCGCGGATGGCGTCGCCTTCGACAAGAGTGGATGCGATGATGCGGCCTTCGTCATCGGTGAAGCTCTGGCTTTGCTCGCTCTTGAGGCTGAAGGGAGCTGGTGCGATGCCCATGTTCCCGCCGGCGCCTTGGCCTCGTCCACCGCCGCCGGCCCCGGAGCCGGGTCCTCCACCCGGGCAGCTTCCGCCGCCCTGGCAGTTGCCGCTACCACATTCGGGACAAGGCTGCTGGTTCGGATTCCATTGGCCCGAGCCCTGCTGCCCACCCGCCTGCTGCCCGCCCTGACCCCCTTTTCCTCCCTGGCCGCCTTGACCGCCTTGACCTCCCTGGCCGCCTTGATTGGCTGCCTGAGCCTGCTGCATCTGCTGAGCCTGCTGTTGCACCGCCTGCATCTGTGCCATCGCCTGCTGCATCTGCTGGGCCGCCTGCTGCATGCCCTGCTGGCCACTTTGGGACCCTTGTTGGCCTTGTGAACCGCTTTGGCCCTGCGAGCCGCTTTGGCCTTGAGAGCCTTGGGAACCCTGCTGGCTCGCCTGCTGCTGCATCGCCTGCGCCATCTGCTGGGCCATCTGGCTCATCTGCTGGGCCTGCGTCTGGGCGGCGGCCTGCTGGTTGAGGCCCTGCATCATCTGTTGCATCTGCTGCTGTTGCTGCTGGCTCGGGCCCTGGCCGTTGTTCATCTGCTGCATCGCCTGCTGGGCCATCTCCTGGAGCTTCCGGGCTGACTGCTCGTTGCCTTGGGCGGCTTCCTGCATGAGCTGCGTCGCCTGCTGAGCCTGCTGCGGCGTCATGCCGGCCTGCTCCATCTGTTGCTGCATCTGCTGCTGAGCCTGTGGGTCCTGCGCCATCTGCTGCAAGGCGTTGGCCATGTTCTGCATCTGCTCGGCCGCCCGTTCCTTTTCGGCCTGAGTCAGCTCGTCGAAATTCTCAACCGCCTCCTCGAGCCGCTCCATCGCCTCCTGAAAGTCAGCGTCGGCCAGGGCTCGGTGGGCATCGGCGACCTCACCCTGCTCGTCAGACGCCGGGGCAGCCGTCTGACGGAACGCCCGCGCCTGCTCTTTGGCTTTGGCGTACTTTTCGCCCTGCTGAATCTGCTTCTTAAGCGCTTCGGCCATGGCCTCCTGTGCTTCCTTGGCCGTCTTGCGGGCCTTGGTCGGATCGGACGCCAGAAGTTGCTGGGCCTCGGCGAGCTTGTCGCGGGCGAGGCGGAAGTCGTCCTCGTCCGCAATCTCCGGCGGCACCATCGCGATGGCGGCGGCTTGTGAAGCGATGGCCTCTTCGGCTGCCTCACGCGCCTCGGCCAATCGCTGCTCCGCCACCTGCGGGGCCGCCACCGGCTCGTCGGCCTGTGCGATCGGCTCGACGAGCCAGACCGTCAGCCCAATCAATGCCGCCCACACGAGCACGCCCGCGTACGACGGCGGCCAAGTGAGCGGGAACTTCTTGCGAAGGTTCGCCTTCGTCGCGGCCTCAGTCGCGTCGGCGACGGCGAGGCGGCTGAACGCATCGTCCTTGCCTTCCAGAGCCAGGGCCGTGCTGAATCGCTCGTGCAGGCCGAGCCGCTCGTCGATGGCGATGGCGGCTTGGTGCGGGCCCGGCCGGTGCAGGTACGCGTAGACGGAGGTCGCGACAACGGCCACCATCGCCGCTCCGCCGAGCCAGTACCACGGACCGTACGGCAACTGCTGGCCACGCAGCTCGAGCACCAGGGTCGTCACCCACGCGATGCCGCCCAGAACCAGCAGGCTGATGGCGAAGGTCCGGAAAAAGGTCTGCAGCGTCATCTTCCGCTGAACGCTGCGGACGTGGCAAAGGACGGGCTCGTGGATCGTGCTCATAACGTGGGCGGCTGTGAGTCTACAGCACCGGCGAGACCTGCCGTTGCATGCAGCGGGCGAAGTTGGCCAAGGCTGGCCGATAGCATCAAGCCATGGCCAACGGGCTGATCGACATCGTCAACCGTCTCCGGGGCAAGCGGGCGATCGTCGTCGGCGATTTCATGCTCGATCGATACCTCTATGGCACCGCCGATCGGCTCTCGCCAGAGGCTCCGGTGCCGGTGCTGCACTTTCAACGCGAGGAAACGCGGCTCGGCGGCGCGGGTCATGTCGCGGCGGATTTGGCGACCCTCGGCGTTGAGGTGACCGCCGTCGGGGTCGCGGGCGATGACGACTTCGGCAAAAGGATGGCAGCGACGCTTGCGGAGGAGGGCGTGACGACGACCGGCCTGACGACAATCCATGGCCGACCAACGACCAGCAAGGTCCGCCTCGTCGGTATGGCCCAGCACCGCACGCCGCAGCAGATGATCCGCCTCGACTACGAGGACAGCGGCGACCTCGACGCCGAAGCTTGCAGCGTCGTCACGAAGGCCGTCGCCCAAGCCCTCACCACCGGCACCGACGTCGTCTGCATCGAGGATTACAACAAGGGCGTCTGCTGCGACGACGTGATTCGCGAGGTCGTCAGAGCCTGTCGCGAGGCGAACGTGCCGGTGCTGGTCGACCCGCCGAAGGTGGAGACGCTTAGCAAGTACAAGGGGGTGACGTGCATCAAGCTCAATCGTCGTGAGGCTCAGGCGGCGACCGGAATCGACTGCGACGAGCAGCCCGGCGTGGCGGAGGCGGCGAAGCAACTGCTGGCGGACCTCGATCTGGAAGCCGTGATCATCACGATCGACAAGGACGGGGCTTATCTCGCCACGCGCGAGGGCGAAAGTCGGCTGTTGGAGACACGCGCCCGCAGCGTGGCGGACGTGACCGGTGCGGGCGACATGTTCCTTGCGATGCTTGCCGCGGCCCGGGCGGCGGGCGGTGGATGGGCGGACGCGACGGCATTGGCCAACGTGGCCTCCGGGTTGGAGGTCGAGCGATTTGGAGCCCAGCCGGTCACGCCGCAGGAGATCGTCAGCGAGCTGGTGAACGACCTCCGCCACGACCGCGGCAAGATCTGGAAGGCCGATGAACTCGCCGGCGAACTCGACCACCACCGGGCCGCGGGTCGGCACATCGTCTTTACCAACGGCTGCTTCGACATCGTCCACCTCGGCCACGTCGAGTACTTCCGCTATGCCAAAGCACAAGGCGACCTGCTCGTCGTCGGCATCAACACGGATGAAAGCATCCGCCGACTCAAGGGGGACAAGCGGCCGATCATCGGCCTCGACGACCGTCTCGGCGTTCTGGCGGAACTCGAGAGCATCGACTACCTCGTCACGTTCGACGACGACACGCCGCTGAGCCTGATCGAGGCGGTGCAGCCGGACGTCTTGGTCAAGGGTGCGGATTACGAAAAGGAACAGGTCGTCGGCTGGGACCGAGTCGAAGCCCGCGGCGGCCGCGTCGCACTAGCGCCGCTGGTCGAGGGTCGCAGCACGAGCACTGTCATCCAGAAGATCATCGAGGCGTACGGGGAATGAGGCTCATCAACCGAAGATCGCTCGGCGGACGATTCCCCAGAGCTCGACATACGCGTTGCCCCAGGCGGTTTCGCGGAAAAATTGCTCGGGGCTGCCGGGCTGGCCGATGAAGGGGCGAAGCACCCAACCGGCCTGGATGCCGATGAAAGCGTAGATGCCGAGCCAGGTGCGGCGGAGCGTCTTGTGGACCGGCTGGCTCGCCTCCAACGGCTGGTAGTAGCGACGCAGCAGGAACTGCCCGGCGAGGCTCGCGAAGCCGAAGCAGGCTGCATTGACGAGGATCGCTGTCTCGTAGTCAGCAGAAGCGGCGTACGTGAAGAATGTGAACGGAGCCAGCGACAAGAGAAACGCCGTCACGCCCGCCTGGGTCGCGAGCAGCGCCCGCAGCACGCTTCGGAAGTCGTTGCCGACACCCGCCAACACGTTGAGCACGAAGAAGCTCGGCAACGCAACGGCGAAGGTCGCGAACAGAAGGATCGGCACCTTCACCGCTGAATAGACCAACTGCAGCGTCCGCCCGTCCCACAGGCCGCTGAAGGTGCCCATAACGAAGCCGTAGCTCAGGGCGAAAATCGTGCCCAGCAGCAACGCCTTCCGCCCGCCGATGCTCGGCGTCGGCGACGCGAGCAGTCGGCGGAGCGACGAGTCGAGCTTGTCGAAGGCAACGGTCATAAACTAGTTGATCGGGATGCCGAAGAGCTCGCCGACGATGTTCAGGAGCCGCTCGAAGAAGCTGCCGCCCCGCTGGCGGAACCAGACGAATTCGCCTGGCGCGTAGCCACCAACGAACGGCCGCAGGACCCAGCTCATTTGGGCTCCGACCAGAGCGAAGATGACCACCCAGACGCGGAAGATGAGCTTGACCGTCGCGTCCGTCGGCCCGGCCTGAAGCCGGTCCAGTGCACCAGGCTCCTGCCGTCGCTGCTCCGCCACCGAGTGCTTCGCTGCAAACGCCTCGACCTTCGATGGCGTGTCGACGGGCTCGCCCGTCTCCACGACCTCCGCCTCGACGGGCGGCGTTGGCTGTTTCGGCTTCATCGGCTCGACGAGGCGGCGCAGCGTCTGGAGCAGGAAGCTAAGCCCCAGGATGCCCGCCGCGGTGAAGACGGCGACGTTGAGCAGGAGGATGAACGGGTAGCTCGTCGTCGTGAAGTTGAAGAACGCGACGATCGTCCCGAAGCCCGCCAGGACCGCCAGCATCACGCCGATGGCGGCCATGATGAGCCGGAGCATGTTCACCAGGCTCAGCCGGCTGCCGACAAGGGCGTTGAAGACGTAGAGCGACGGGAACGTAACCACCAGCGTCAACAGGAAGAGCGCTGGCACCTTGATGGCGCTGCTGACGATCTGAAGCCACGCCCCCTCGCCGCTGGCGGCGTTAAAGCAGCCCATGCAGGCCCCGTAGAACGCGCCGAGAAACAGCACGCCGACAAGCATCGCCCGGCTGCTGACCTCGAGCTGGCCACTGGTGATGATCTCCGCCCTGGTGGCTTGGCCGCGGAGGACGCTGTCGAGCTGGCGGAAGATCCCCATGTCCCGCCGATCATGCGGCAGCAGGCGACAAGTCGCAAATCATGCGTCGTCGTCCCGAGCGACGAACTCGATCTGGTTACCGACCGGATCGCGCGTCTGGAACCGCCGCCAGCCCGGGATCTGCGGCACACCCGCATCGTCATCCGTCTGGCAGTCGTGGCCAGTGGATCGCAGGCGATCCAGCATCTCGTCGAAGTCATCTACTTCGTAAGCGATGTGCGATCGAGTTCCCGTGCGGTCGACGTCTTCCTCGACGCCGATGTGAAGCTGTCGGCTGCCGACGGTGAACCAGACGCCGTTGGGCCGCCAGCCGTCACCGGTGGGTCGGTCCGTCGGCATCAGGCCGAGGACGTCGCGGTAGAACGTCACCATCTCGTCCAGCCGGATGCGCGGCGTCGTGACCTGCGCGTGATGGATGTCGCGGACGCCCACGTCAGACTTCCTTGTTGGCACCGATCTCCGCGATCTTCTTGCCCGCCTCGTGGTAGAAGTCGAGGTTCTCGCCGCAATCGCCCCACCAGCCGTGGACGGCGTCGGCGGTCATGGTACCGGCGTCGATGTAGGCGTTGTTGACGTCCGTGATCTCCAGCTCGCCTCTGCCTGACGGCTTGAGCGTTTTGACGATGTCGAAGACGTGGCCGTCGTAGAAGTAGACGCCGATGACGGCCTTGTTGCTCTTGGGGTTCTCGGGCTTCTCGACGATGCCGACAACCTTGTCGCCCTTCATCTCGGCGACGCCGTAGGCCTTGGGGTTTTCGACCTCGGCGAGCAGGATCTTGGCTCCCTTGCCGTCGTTGGCGTAGAGCTGCTGGCGGAAGTTGTCGGCCTGTTGCTTGATGGAGTATTCGAGGACGTTGTCGCCCAGGATGAGCATGATCGGCTCCCCGTCGACGTACCGCTCGCACAGGCCCAGAGCCGCGGCGATGCCGGTGGCGTCGGGCTGGTAGGTGTAGGTCAGGTGTTTGAGCCCGAATTCGTGTCCGTTGCCGAGGAGGCGGATGTAGTCGCCGGCATTGTTGCCGCCGCAGACGAGCATGACCTCCTCGACGCCGGCCTTGGCCATGCACTCGAGCGGGTAGTAGATCATCGGCTTCTTGTAGACCGGCAAGAGGTGCTTGTTCGTGACCGTGGTGAGCGGGAACAATCGGCTACCGGTGCCGCCGGCGAGGATGACGCCCTTCATGATGGAGTGGAGGTGGTGTGAGAGGAGGTGGGTGTCAAAAGAGGTCCGGCTGACCCTTCAGGAGCGGATGGTCTCGGTCGCGAGCGTTCACGGTGGCTGTGGCAAGGTCTGTCTGCCAGTTGATGCGGAGGTCGGGGTCGTCGAAGCGGATGCCGCGTTCGCTTTGCGGGTCGTAGACGCTCGAGACCTTGTACGCGACGATCGTGTCCGGCTCAAGCGTCGCAAAGCCGTGGGCGAAGCCGCTAGGCACGAACATCTGCTCCCCGCCGTCGCCAGACAGCTCAGCCCGGAAGACCTGTTTGAACGTCGGGCTGTTTCGACGGATGTCGACCGCCACATCAACAATGCTGCCCTTGAGGCACCGGACCAGCTTCGCCTGATCGAACGGCGGCACCTGGTAGTGGAGTGCTCGAATGGTGCCAACGTTGGTGCTGAGGCTCTCGTTGTCCTGGACAAACGGCACGTTGATGCCGATTGAGGCCCACTTGTGCAGGTGGAACGTCTCGGCAAAGTAGCCGCGTTCGTCGCCAAAGCGCCTCGGTTTGACGACGATCACCCCTCCGCCGAGCGACTCGTGAGGAAGTCTCGGCTTAGGATCTTTGGATGCGGGCTCAGGTGCGGACACTTCGTCAGCATCGGCATGGCAAGTCCGCCGACGCATCTGGAGGGACCCATAACGCGGATTCAAGTCAGCGAGCCGCAACGACATCGAGCCGCCCTGGCACGGGCGGCTCGTAGAGCAGGCTCGACAGGTTGAGCAACGGCCGTGAAGCGTCCATCAAATCGGAAGCCAAAGATGCTCACAATTCGGCCGTCCACCTCGTCAGATCGCTAGACGCAGAAGAAACTGATTGGAAGACAATAAGTTATGCGCTGGCAACGCTTCTGAGAATTCTGGCCGTTGCACGGGCGATCCAGATCGGCTAGTCCGCCCTTGTGGACAATGTGGCTTCACGCGCGGACGAAGCGTCGCGGATGATGCCGACTTGAGCCGTTGCTGCGGCCGATCTTGTCCGGCAAGCGACTACGTTGTGGCATGCGAACCTTAGTCACCGGCGGCGCCGGCTTCATCGGCTCGAACCTCGCGACGCGTCTGGCAAGCGAGGGCAGGGACGTGGTGGCAGCGGATACTTTTGACGAGGGCGTATGGGAGAACCTCGTAGAGTTCATCCGGATTGGCGGCGACGTCGTGACGCTTGATGACGGCACTGACCTTCAGCAGCTAGAAAGCCTCGGCCCGTTCGACAGCATCTTCCACCAGGCGAGTATCACTGGCGTTGTCGATGCGGGTGGCAAGGCAGACACCTCTCCCGCCGCTCAAAAGCAGCTGCTTCGGACCAACATTGAAGGCTTTCGGGCGGTCATCGGTCTCGCCCGTCAGTGGGGATCAAGCCTCGTTTGGGCGAGCAGCTGCAGCCTCTACGGCCGCGGCCCCGTGCCGATGCGCGAGGATGCCACGCCTGACCCGCTCAACGTCTACGCCTTCAGCAAGCTGGCCAAGGAGCAACTCGCCAACCGCTACGCGGCCGATCTCGCCTTCGCGCCTGTCGGCCTTCGCTACAGCAACGTGTACGGCCTGAACGAGCGGCACAAAAACGCTCTTTCGAGCATGATCTACAAGCTTGCGAAGATGATGCGCAACGGCCAGCAGCCGCGGATCTTCGAGCACGGCCAGCAGCGTCGCGACTTCGTCTACATCGACGATGTCATCAATCTGAATCTCGCGGCAGAGCAGGCGACGCGGAACCGACAGTTCGATCCGTCACAAGGCCAGGTCTTCAACGGCGGTGCCGGGAGGTCGTGGTCGTTCAATGACCTGGTCCAAATCCTGAACAAGGTGCTGGCCACGGATCTGGAGCCGGACTATTTCCCGAACCCGTATGAATTCACGCAGGACCACACCGAAACGGACGGCACCAAGGCATTGGAGGCCTTAAAATGGAAGCCGAAGCATGACCTGAGGTCCGGCGTCGCAGCGTACGAGGCGTCTGGACAGCTCGGTTGTTAAGCCGTGCAGGCAGTCCGCGCTGTGACGGTCGTGCGGCCGAGGAAAGCATCACAAGTGCCACGAAGCGGGATTTGCCGTTTGGAGCCTCGGCAGGAGGCGGCATCGGTCGCTATGTTGCGGCATCAGCGGGTCGGACATCGATGGGGCTGTGTTGGTCGAGGAGCAACTCGTAGCCGTAAGGAGAAGCATTGGAAGAAGCTGTCACCAGGTCGCGTCTCACCAGTCGTCTGCCGCAGGTGAGAAAGTCGCTGCCAGTGGTTGGCGAACAGGAAGCTGCTTCTTCGGAGCGTCGACAACGGTGGAGCCGCTGGCCGCAAATTGCTCCGCCGGTCGACGTGCCGCTCGTCATGCTCGGCGCGCACGACTGCCCTTACTTGCCGAATCGACAGGCTCGGGATCGGGCGTTTCTCGCGGAGAACGTCGATCCCGGTGCTTACGAGCAGCTGATGGACACCGGCTTCCGTCGCAGCGGACGCGTGGTTTACCAGCCGTCTTGCCGAACGTGCCGTGCCTGCCGGCCTGTTCGCGTCGACGTCGATCAATTCAAGCCCGGCAAGCGTTTTCGTCGCACGCTCAATCGCAACAAGGACATCACCGTCATCACCGGCCAGCTCGAGCCGACTCCGGAGAAGTTCGACCTCTACCACCGTTATCAAAGCCGGCGGCACGGTGAACGGGATCATCTCGACTGGCCCGGCTTCGTCGACTTCCTCTACGACACCCCGGTCCGTACCCGCGAATTCTGCTATCGCGATGACGGGGGCAAACTCCTTGCCGTCGGCATCTGCGACATCGGCAGACGGTCGGTCTCGAGCGTCTACTTTTACTACGACGCGACCCAGACGCGTCGGTCGCTCGGCACCTTCGGAGCGTTGTGGGAAATCCAATATGCCCGCGAGCAGAGACTGCCGCACTACTACCTCGGCTTCTGGGTCGATGGCTGCTCCGCCATGGAGTATAAGACGCACTTTCAGCCCTACGAAATCCTCGGCACCGACGGCACCTGGCGGGAGCCGGCCGATCTGTAGCCGTTGCGACATCTTGAAGCTTCGCCTCAACCTGTGACGTAGTGTCCGCTCACGCCACCCGGGCGTCGCTTCCCTTGCTCACGGCCTGCCGCTTCCGATGCCTCTCAAGATTCTCCTCGTCGAAGACGATCTCGCCGCACGTTCGGCGATGGCGAAGCTCTTGCGTACCGCCGGAGCCATCGTCATGACGGCCGGCGACGGGTCAGACGGTCTCGGCAAGCTGGTCGGCGATCGATACGACGTCCTGTTGACCGATTTACACATGCCGGGTGAGATGAACGGCTTCGACCTCATCGACGCCGCGGGCAAGCTGCCGCTGACGAGTCGACCCGGGCGCGTCGTGGCGATCAGCGGCCAATTCGACCGCGCGACCGTCGGCAAGTCGATCGAGCACCCGTCGGCGGTCGACTTTTTCCCGAAGCCGATCGACCTCGACCGCCTCATCGACACGATCGGCGGCCCGGTCAATTGATCACTAGCGGCTTTGAAACGGATTCGTCCCCGCGGCCTTACGGTGCCGCATGACGGCCGCGGTTGAAAGCTCTGAACCTTCGGCGGCCTACCAACGGCGGCGGTTGTGGTGTGGCATCACGGGCATCGGATCGATCCTCGTCCTTCTATGGTTGGCGGCCATACTTGGTGCGCCGGCTTGGCTGGATCGTTCCCGGTTCGACGGGCCGCCGGAGGTGGTCGGCGCTTTGACCGCGCTCGTCCTCGGCGTCCTGGCGAGTCTTGTGCAGGCGGGTCCTGACTACGTGGCGGTGAAGACCGAGCAGGCGTTCGAGCAGCAGACGCAACCGGTCTTGGTGCCGTATCTCGTTCACGTTCTCCAGTGGCTCGGCGGCATTACGACGGCCGGCGCTGTTGTCGGCTTCTGCATCCGGGTGGGCGGCGACCAGTGGCACTGGTTGGCGATGCCGGGGTTGCTTACGCTGGCCTTCTTTCACGTCATCTACCCACTAAGCCCGACGCGCCGGTCGAAGTGGCAAGGCGACGAGTCCGAGATCCGTCGGGAGGTCGAGTCGGCAGACCTGACGATGCCGAAGCTGTCGTGGTTCGAGCACGGCGAGCGGTCCCTCGCCGGCGGCTGGAACGGCGTCGGCCCACGGCGACGGCTCTTCGTCAGCGAAACGCTCCGCCAAGTCTCGCCGCGGGTCGCCGCGTCGCTCGTGATCCGCGAGATTGGCCACCTTCGGCTCAAGCACCGACTCGTCACAACGATCTGCACGATTGGCTGGATCGTTATCGGTCTGCTGCTGGCGCGTTGGATCGCCGGCTCGGAACGCAGCGTCGCGGCCGTCGTCTTCATCATCGCCGCCACCATGAGTACTTGGTGCTGGCTGGGACTCCTGGGCCTTTGGCCGACGCTCGGCAAGCGGCAGATCTACGCAGCGGACCGCTTCGCCGCAATTCATCTCGGCAAGGCAGATGCGTTGGTGATGCTCGACGTCCTCGCCAGCCGGAACCTCCCGGACCGAACGCTGCCAAGCGGCGTCGCGTTCGTCTTCCACCCGATCCCGCCGATGGACCTTCGCCGCCAGAGAATCAAGAGCCTCCCATGAGCCTGATGCCCCGCCTTCTGTTCGCCCTCGGCGCTTGGACGCTGAACCTCGTCAGCCGCAGTCTGCACTGCCAGGCGGCTCGGCCTCACACCTGGCGACAGCCGCCGGGTTGGGCTTGATCCGGCTAGCTCATCCTGCCACATTGCGGCGGGATGGCAGAGAACGACCTGTACGACTTCAAAGACGATGAACCCGTCAAGCCGCAACGACGGCCCAAGACCGCCGCGGCCAAGCCGCTAAATTACGCGAACGTCAAGCAACGCGGCGTCGATCAGCCGACGGCGAAGAAGCGAACCATCGCAACGCAATCCAAGGAGGAATGGCGACGGCAGACGGAGGTCGAGGCCGCACGCCAGCAGTGGATGCAGCCGACCATCACGCTCGCCGTGGTGGCAGCTCTCTTTTTGACGGTCGGTCTGATCTTCGGCGGCCCCGTCGGCATGGCAGGGGCAGGCGTTTACTTCCTGATTCTGTTGGTCGTCAACACGTTTCTCGGCGTCATTGCGGGTTATGCGGCAACGCTGGTCGGGGTCGGCTTCGGGGCCCCGCTGCTCGTCTGCATCCTCCAAATCGCTGCAGCTGCGATGGTCGGCAGCTTCGTCTACCACGTCGTGCCTTGCGGCGGAATCATCGGCTTGATGATCTACGCAGCTGCGCTTGCTGTGGCGATGCAATTGATCGTCGAGCTCGACGGCGGCGAGTCCTACGCCTTCGCCCTGATCTTTATCCTACTCCAGCTCGCGACGCTCATTGGCCTGGCAGCGTTGCTCGCCGGCTCCTTCGCCGCAATCTGATCAAGCCGCGATCTGATCAAGCCGCAATTCGATCAAGCCGCTATACGCACCTGCGCCCGTCCGCCCTCTTTGGCTTGATAAAGCGACCGGTCGCACCCGACCATCAGGCCCTCGAGATCTTTCGCCCTCGGCTGGATCGCCGCAGTCGCGAGTTCGAAGTCGGCACCGATCCGCTCCGCCACACCCGCTGCCTGCTGGGACGCAGTGCGCGGCAACAGCAGAACGAACGCGTCGCCGCCGTATCGGCAGGCTACGTCCGTCGAACAGCATCGGACGCCTGTAGAATCACGCCGATACCCGCCATGCGAGCTGCCATGGCACAGGCAGGCAAGGTCCTGTTCGACCTCGACGAGGTGCGAGCATTGTGTCAGTTAATCAGGTTATGCCCGCCACCGCCTCCTCCTTCGGGACGGCCACCGCAAAACACTGAGTAACGCGTGAACAACTATTTGAAGTTACGACTCATGCTTCTCAAGTTGATCAGGTGTGCGTCGATACTAATCATCTTGAATACATTTACATGAACGACCTCTCCTTGACGATCGACACGACCTGTTACAAGCATGGCTTTACTATCGCGAGCTACATATCTAAACCGCTCAAAGACATTCGGATAGATAACAAGGTTACTCATTCCTGTCTCATCTTCCAACGTCATGAACGTAATCGATTTTGCACTAGCCGGTCGTTGCCTAACTAGGCAAATGCCTGCGACGGATACAACGCATCCTTGAGGAAACGACTCGGGTTCAGCTAATCGATCAGATGCAATAGCACCACGTTCTGCAAGATCGCTTCGGAGGAAACGGATGGGGTGGTCCTTGAGGGAGAGACCAGTATTTTCGTAATCTGCGAGTACACGGCGCAGTGGCCTGATCTCGGGAAGTACAATGGTTTGTTCCGCCTTAGCTACATTGTTGAACAGTGGCTCATCTGAATCGGACAGCTTTCCGGCGTTCCAAATCGCCGTCTGTTGGTCGAGACCGGTCTTGCCGACCGTGCGAAAAGCATCAGCTCTTGCGAGGCAAGCAATTGCACGAGCGGTGCAACCACTTTCTCGCCAGATCTGCTCCAGTCCCTTCGCTTGTTTACGACGTGTCAAGATGATCTTCTCGGCATCTTTACGGCAGAGACCCTTAACTCGATTCATGCCAAGACGGACCGTCATCAGGTTATCTTCGACTGGGATCGTACAGTCCCATTGGCTTTGAAGCACGTCCACCGGCAGGACGGTCACGCCATGACGCTGCGCATCTTGGATGAGCTGAGCTGGCTTATAAAAGCCCATCGGTTGAGAGTTCAAAATAGCACAAAGGAACACACCAGGCCAGTGGTGTTTAAAGTAGCTTGAAGCATACGCGATCAACGCAAAGCTGGCCGCATGACTCTCAGGGAACCCATAAGTCGAGAACCCTTGTATTTGCTTAAAACATTGATCGGCGAAATCGCGCTCGTAACCGTTTCCGATCATACCGCTGATGATTTTTTCCTCGAACGAATCAATATCGCCGAATCTACGGAATCCAGTCACTGCTCGCCGCATCCCATCAGCTTCGTCAGGAGTGAATCCTGCGCAGTGAATTGCCATCAGCATTGCTTGCTCTTGAAAAATCGGCACACCGAAAGTTCGTTCGGTAATCCACTCGATCGCTTTGCCGTTCATGTCTGGAACTTCCTCCTCACCATTTCTCCGGCGAAGGTATGGGTGAACCATCCCGCCCTGGATAGGTCCGGGCCGAACGATCGCAACCTCAACTACCAGGTCATAAAACGATCGAGGCCGGAGTCTCGGCAGCATCGACATCTGTGCTCTGCTTTCAATCTGGAACGTGCCCATGGTATCTGCGCGACAGATCATGTCGAATGTCTCTTGACAGTCGTCGGGCATTGATCCCAGCGACATCTCGATACCTGCATGTTGCCTAAGAAGATCAAATCCTTTAGCCATGCAAGTTAACATGCCTAGACCTAAGACATCGACCTTGATGAACCCTAGTGCATCGATATCATCTTTGTCCCATTCGATGGCGGTTCGGCCTTCCATGGCACAGTTTTCTATGGGAACTAGATGACTTAGCGGTGTCTGCGTCAGCACGAAACCGCCTGGGTGCTGGGACAGGTGTCGCGGAAACCCTTGTACCAACGCAGACAAGTGGATGAAGTGCTGCGTGAGCGGATGATCAAGATCTAGTTTCTGAGCCTTGATCTCCTCAACTTCGATCGGTCCGCCTTTCCACCAGTTGATGCCCTTTGCCAGCCGATCGATGGCATCCTTACCGAATCCCAGAATCTTGCCAACTTCACGCACCGCTGATCGGCCCCGGTAGGTTATCACATTCGCCGTCATGGCCGCCCGATCGCGGCCATACTTCGTATAGAGGTACTGGATTGCTTCCTCACGACGCTCATGTTCAAAGTCGATGTCGATATCCGGAGGCTCATTCCGAGCACGAGAAATGAACCTCTCGAACAGCGTGTTAATGCGGCGGGGATCAGCGTCGGTGATCCCAAGGCTGTAGCAGACGACGGAGTTTGCCGCCGCTCCACGGCCTTGACAGAGGATACCTCGCTGACGCGACCATCGGACGAGATCCTCAACCGTCAGGAAATAGTGCGGCAGATCAAGCTCGTCGATCAAGACCAGTTCGTGCTCGAACTGTGACAGCACTTTCTCTGGAAGTCCGCCTTCACCTTGGGAAAACCTTTGTTTAAGTCCAGCACGAGCGATCTTCTCAAGGTGCCCCATTGCCGTCTCGCCGACGGGTACCACTTCGTCAGGGTATTGATACTTCAGGAGGTCCAACGAGAAAGCACGGCACCGTTCAGCGACCTCGACAGATCGACTCACAGCACTTGGGTATCTAGCAAAGAGACGGCCAATCTCCTCGGGCACCTTCATGTGCCGCTCAGCTGAAGCTTCAAGTTCAAGTCCTGCTTCGTCCAGCGTTAGACCATTTCGTATGCACGTGACCACGTCCTGCATGAGCCGCCGACCAGGCACGTGGTAAAGAGGATGATTGGTAGCTAACATTGGCACACGATTCTGCTTCGCTATAACTGCTATGTTCCGCAAACGAGCCTCGTCATCTCCATTGAACTGATAAGATGCGAGCAAAGACAGATGATCATCATCAAACCATCGCTGAAGAGTTCGCAGTCGAGTTACAAATCGGTCGTCGATCCTCCTGGGAGTCTCAACGCCCGCCATAAGTCCGGCAGCGTGTTCCACGACGTCTTCAAGATGTAGCTGGCACTGCCCTTTGATCGTCCGCCTTTTGCCAATGGTTAGCAGCGCCGTCAGCCTGCTGTAACTGTCCAGGTCGGTGGGCCAAAGGTAGATCGCGTAGCCGTCATCGAGCTGGATTCGACTCCCGACTACCTGCGGAATGCCGTGTTTCTTAGCTGCCACGTGGGCTCTGACGACACCGGCGAGCGTGTTGGTGTCGCACACGCCGACCGCGTGATACCCGAGTTCCGCTGCCCGTGTAGCCACTTCATCAGGATAACTTGCCCCTGTAAGGAAGGTGAAGTTGCTGAAGCAACAGAGTTCGGCAAAGGCTACCTGACTCCCGCTTCGGACGAGGTTGAGCGGCGACCTGCCGAAGGTCTGCTCATACTCACGAGCTCGTTCTTTTTTGTCTTTGAAGCCGCCCCAGCCCTGCTTCCACCTCAGCGTCCGACCGCCGCTCTCTGCCTTCTCCACCTCTTTAGCTCGTGTCCAATGGTGGCGTTTCGTTGGGAACTCGGCATGATCTCTGTGCGGGTGGTCGCGAGACTTGGGTGGCGAGTCATCCGGCATGGCACCAAACATCTACCACACAGATACACCGCAGTGCAAGGAGAATGTTCGGGCGCGTCATGTCATGCCCAAATGCCGTGGACGAACCACTGCCCCGCCGGTCGCTTGCGGAACAGCCAGAGCCACAGGCCGCCTTCGCATTGAATCTTGTAATAATCCCGCACCGCCATCGATTGCCGCGACAGGCGAAACCGCCACCACCGCCGTCCGATGCGCTCCGGTCCGACCGAGGTCAGGATCGTTCGCGATCTGCCACGCCACCAGAGCGTTGCCAGGGGCCCTTCCGGGTTGAGAAAGGTGACGTCGGCTGGTTCAGCGGGGTCGAGAAGCCGGGTCGGCCGATCGGCCAGGACCAGGGGCCACAGCTGGATCTTGCGTGGCGTCTCGTCGGCTGGCACAAACTTGTGTGCAGCCTCTGGTACGTGCGTGGGCGTCGGCTCGATTCGGCAGACGTTGCTCCGTCCCAGCCTGCCTTGTAGACGATCAATAAGTTGCCCCAAGTCACGATCGTCTTTATAAGAGTCACGTGTTCCATCGAGTTCTGACTGACTATGAGGCTGGCGGGTAAACTCGACCGCCGTCAGCGACATTGCTTCCACGCCACGTCCCAAGTGCATCGTCTCTACCTTCGGGCGAAGGACGTTCCAAAGGTGCTTTATATCCCGTGTGGCAGCGGCGAACATGATCGACTGCGATACAAACTCAGGATGCAGGTGATCATTCAAACGTTCGACCTGAAACACGACCCGCCGCGCTGCCGATTCGATTGCTGTCAGACGCTGGCAAAGTTCGACGGCCAAGCGTTCGGCTCCAAGATTGACCGCCTCAAACTGCGTCGTCGGCCCGGCGAAGCGGAACTGAGCGGCAGGTGCCGCCCGGTGAGGCAGCCACTTCACCAGCTCAGGTGCCGAGCCTTTGGCTTGATCGAGCCGTCGCAGCACGCTGCTATCAAAGCGGCATGCCACCTCGTTTCGTGGCAGTGCCTCCAGCTGATCGATTTGATCGACACCGACTTCTGCCAAGGCCGTTACGACCTTCGGATCGATTCGCAAGGCACTGACAGGCAACTGTCCCAGATCGGCAACGTTTTGCGTCACACCCTCACTTCCAAACCGTGCTTTGGCCCAGGCCAGGCCGATGGTGGGGGCGACAGCGATACGGGCTCCGAGACCGAGTTGAGCGATAGACCGCCGCACCTGTCTCGCCAACGGAACGAGGCCCCCGTAAAGCCGCTCGCATCCGGCAAAATCTAGAAGGAGCCCGTCACCCGTCTCATCAGCGGCGACGCGGGGGGTAAAGCGAACGGCCCATTGTGCCAGCCGCTCAAGGGCTTGGGTGTCTGCGACGGGAGAATGGTCGCGAACTAGAGGAAGAGCCGGCAAGATGGCTGTCGCGTGGGCGATGGTCATGCCGACTCGAACGCCCTCGAGTTGTGCCGCCCGACACGCCGCGGCCACGAGGCGTCGGCCTTGCGTTTCGTTGGCGAGCAACAGGAACGGGACGCGCTGCCGATTACGCCACCGTCGCAGTCGCCGGTCGGTGGGCCATGTCGGGAGGAAAACCGATCCGAAAGCGGCCGGTGGGCTCTCGAAACTCGACGTGTTCGGCATGTCGAACAGGCCGGGCAAGACCGGAGGTGGGGTTCCACTCGTACGTCCACGCGACCTTTCGGTCGCCATTGTGTTGAACCTCTTCATTGCAAAACATCTCCGCTGCTGTCATCAGTCCGGCAGGCAATTTTGATTTCGCCATCAAACTGGGAACGGCTTGGCTGTTCTTCTTCCTCGAAAGCTCGACGCTCCAACGAGGCCGACGGATCAACCCGCCGTCTTCGCAAGCCGCAATGGCCTCCACCGGCGTGATGTGCCACCGAGTACCGGCCGCCGATCTGCTGCCGACATCTGACTCACCACGGAGCAGAAACAGCCGACTGTCACGATCCTGAGAAGCCTCGGCGGCCAACTGCAGGCGACGCGTCATGGTCATGTCGAAACCTCGGCCGTCGACAACCACGGCAGAGACCGCTGTACATTGAACCGCCAGCTCCGCAGCCCAGGCTCGGTCCTGGGGCCGATTGGTAGAGACGAACAAGCTCCGCCGCCACAAGCCGGTTCGAGCCACCTGCGAAGCCGCAGGATAAACAGCCTCACCGACAAAGACGATGTGACCCTCACCTGCTGCCGCCAGCCAGCTTGTAACAAGAGCGATCCCCGAAGCCTCCGTTCTACCGACAACTTCATGAACACCAGCCACAACGTCGGGCTCCCCTGGAAGGGATGACGCGGGTTGCGACAACGCCTGCTGGAGCCTGTCGGAAGCATTGGGGTTCGCGGCAGCCATCGGCAGCCGGTTTTAGTTCGGATAATGTATGGGGTCAATGCCTGCTTCTTACATCGACAGCCGCGGCACCAGCCTGATCCCGCCCCAGATCCCATAAGCACTACAAACCGCGGCACGAACGTGCCGCGGTGGATCAGGTGGAATTAGCTGATCCGTCAGTGCCCGTTAGCCGACGCGGGCTCGAAGCCCTCGCAGGAGCTGATAGGGGACACCTTGAGTTCGACGTTCCGGTTTTTCGGGTGGCCGCAAGGTTCGACGAGATCTACCGGTGCCTGTCGACTGGTACGAATCTGGACCAGCTTGGGCTGGTCGTCTTGCTTCGTCTCGCCGAAGTGGATGCAGATGCCGCACTGGCCGTCGTGGATGGTCAACATGAGGTTCTCCTTGGTAGAGGTTCGCTAGATTAACTGCGAAAACCATGCCACGCACGTGATCATTCACCTAACAGGATTCGAGACGGCGTCTCAAGAACCAGCCAAGCCGCCCGAATTAGTCCGGGCCAACCGATGACGCCGGATCTTCCGAACAACGACACCATGACTTGGCGAAAATACCGCTGCCGCAACCAGCAGAGCGCCGGCGACCACGGTCATGCTCCCGGCCGCACTGACGGTCGGGGCGTCAAACCAGCCGGGTATCATCGTTGCCGCCAGATACCCGCCGACCGCGCAAATCATTGCTAGGACCAGGCTGACGACCAGCTGCGGGGCCAGCCGGTCCGTCAGCAGCCTCGCCGTCACCGCGGGCACGATCAGCATCGCGATCACCAGAATACTCCCAACCGCCTCAAAGGCTGCCACTGTCGCAGCGGCGACGAAGGTCATGAGGACGTAGTGCATCACCGTCGAACTGATGCCCTGCGTCGTCGCCAGTCCGGGATCGAAGGCGGCGATGCGCAGCTCCTTGAACAACGCGATGCTCAGAACAAGGCTCGCCGCGAACACGACGAGCAACAGCGTGATCTGCCGCGGCAGAAGGTCGACTGCCTGCCCCAATGCCTCGCCGCTGAAGAAGGGGGCCCACGTCATCGGCAGACGAAAGTCGCTGAGCGTCTCGAGCTGGCCGTAGAGCACGCAGTCCGGGTCAAGATCGACGTGCCGGACGCTAGCCGTCTCGATTTTGAGCACGCCGTACGCGAACATCACGCTGAACACGACGCCCATCGCCGCCCCCGGCTCCACGCGGCCGAGTTTCTTGACGACCTCCACCAGCACCACCGTCACAACCGCCGCCATCGCGGCACCCGTGAACATCAGCAGCGGACTACGCGCATCCGTCACACCGAGAAGATCGCGAAGCCCGCCGAACAAGGGGTTGTCCGTGTAGACGAAAACGAACGCCAACACGATCCCGGGCAGGACGCTGTGGCTGATCGCGTCTCCCATCAGCGACAGCCGCCGCAGGACAAGGAAGTTGCCAAGCAGGCCACACGTCATCACTGCCAGGCACGCGGCGAGCAGCGGGTAGAGGTCAATGGCGGGCGAGAGATTCACGACGTCGGCCTCGCTTCAAGCTCTATGACAGCCAGACGTTCCTCTTCGGCCATCTCGTGTTCGAGCTGCTGGATCAGGCCCAGGTCCAGGATGTGCTCGACCTGGTCGACGGTCCAGTCAACATGGCTCGGAGCGATGTCCGCGTGCGTGACGAGATAACGCTCCCAAAGGCGGTGGTTGCGGGCGACGCGTTTGCCGCGGTCAATGCCGCCCTGGGTCAACTGCACGACACGATCATCGTCAGTCGCGAGCCCGAGGTTTCGAAGGTGTCGCGGCAGCCAGAGCCGGAGCAACAGGTTCCAGCCACGCAGCCGACCAAGATTGCGAAGGTCAGCCAGTTGCACGCGACCGCCCTGCTCCGCGGCGAATTCGGCGAGGTGGTCCGTGGCGATCTTGAGCTTCAGCCGTGTACGTCGAACGAGCGCCGCCGCGATGCCGCGACGCGGGGCGATGACCATGCTGATGACGAAGAAGGCGCCGGCGACGAGCACGATCACCGACCCCGCCGGCTTCCGCGGCAGCAGGGCGCTCGTGACCGACCCGACGTAGCCGCTCAGTCCGCCGATGATGCCTGCCAGCACGACGAGCAGCCAAAGCCGCTCCGTCCAGAACCTCGCCGCGACCGGTGGAATGATGAGCATCGCCACGACCAGAATCAGTCCCACCGCCTGCAAGCCGGCCACGGTCACGACGACGACGAGCGACATCATGAGCAAGTCGATCAGCCCGACCGGCCAACCATCGACCCGGGCGAAGCCGTCGTTGAAGCAGACGATCGCCATCTCTTTCAAGAGCAGCACCGCCGCAAGCACCGCGACGAGGGCGATGCCCGCCATGAGGTACGCGTCGCCTGGCGACATGGCTGCGGTCTGGCCGTAAATAAAGCCGGTCAGGCCGCCGGCTTTGGCATTCGGGAGCTTCGAGATGATGCTCACCAGTACCGCACCGGCACCGAAGAAGACACTCAGGACGATGCCGATCGCCGCGTCTTCGTGAACCCGCGGCACCTTCAGCAGCCACTGCACGCACAGCACCCCCAGCACGCCCGTCACCGCCGCCCCTGTCAGCAGGATCGGCAGCGTTCGCCCCTCGATGCCGAGGGCGTAGGCGATGATGAACGCAATCCCGATGCCCGGGAGCGTCGCGTGGCTCAAGGCGTCGCTCATGAGTGACCGCTTCCGCAGCAACGTGAAGACGCCGACAATGCCCGCCGCAACGCCGAGCAGGCCGGTGGCGAGGATGACGGTGTTCGTGTTGAACCCGCCGCCGAAGGTCATGACACGCCAAACCTCCGAGAGACTCGGCCATGACGCGGACGTGTCGGTGATGCTCGCGGGCGGGTCGTGGGCAAGGCTCACGGCACGACCTCGCCGTCCGCCGCGCGGACCAGTGCCTCGCCAACCTGATCGAGTAACGTCAGCCTGCCGCCATAGGTCTTGCGAAGATTGTCGCGTGTGAACGTCTCCTTCATCGGCCCGCTGGCGACGACCCGCATGTTGAGCAGCAGGACGTCGTCGAAGTAGTCCGGCACCGTCTGCAAATCGTGGTGGACGACGATCACCGTCTTACCTTCGTCGCGAAGCGTGCGGAGCACGTCGATGATGGCCGCCTCCGTTGCCGCGTCTACGCCGACGAACGGCTCGTCCATGAAGTAGAGATCCGCCTCCTGGGCCAAGGCACGGGCGAGAAAGACCCGCTGCTGCTGCCCGCCAGAGAGCTGGCTGATCTGCCGCTTGGCCAGGTCCGCCATGCCCACGCGATCCATACACGCCAGCGCCGCCTCCTTGTGCTTCCTCGTCACCGGCAGGCACCAGCCGATGCGGCGATACCGGCCCATGCAGACGACATCGAGCGCACTGACCGGAAAATCCCAATCCACCGTCTCCCGCTGCGGCACGTACCCGACCCGGCCACGCTGCTTCTTGTACGTGTCGCCCCAGAACTCGATCTGCCCGGTCGCCGTCGGCACGAGGCCGAGGCAGGCCTTGATGAGCGTGCTCTTGCCCGCACCGTTAGGCCCGACGACGCCGATGAGACGGCTTGGCGGGGCGTCGTAGTCGATGTCCCACAGCACCGGCTTGCGGTGGTAGGCAACCGTCATCGCGTGAATGGACAGCGGCGCGTCGCCCGAATGCTCCGGCCGCTCGCTCAATGGTGTGGAGCGACCCAAGTCGACCGAAGGCGGTGACGTGGTGGAGGCGTGCATCGGGTGGCTAATCAGAGAGTTGGCCCTGCATGCCCCGCTCCGGTGCCTCACCACCCAGGGCGCGGGCGATGGTGGTAACGTTATGGTCAATCATGCCGACGTAAGTACCTTCGTACGTGCCGCTCGGGCCCATCGCGTCGCTGAACAATTCGCCGCCGATGACGACGGTGTGACCCCGATCCGCAGCACCGTTGATAATCGCCTCGACGTTCCGCGGGTTGATCGTCGTCTCGATGAAGACGGCTCCAATGTTGCGGTCGACGAGCAGGTCGACGATCCGCTCGATGTCCTGCACGCCGGCTTCGCTTTCTGTCGACAGACCCTGCACGCCGATGACTTCGTACCCGAACCGCTCGCCGAAGTAGTTGAAGGCGTCGTGGGCGGTAACAAGAACGCGCTGGTCTTCCGGCACGCTCGTCAGCACCTGCTCCGCATAGGCATCGAGCTCGGCCAGCTTCGCGGTGACGGCTTCGGCATTGGCGGTGTAGGTCGCCTCGCCGTCGCCATCACGCTCGATCAACGCGTCGCGGATGACCGGCACGGCCAGCTTCCAGGCGGCGGGATCCATCCAGACGTGCGGGTCGAACAAGCCTTCGAACTCAGCGGGAGATAGAAGAAACTTCTCGTCGATCTCTTGAGTCACCGCCACAACCTGCTTGCCGCTGGAGCCGGCGCGGATCAGGGCGTCCGTCAGCTTGCCCTCGAGAAGCAGGCCGTTGTAGAAGATGACATCTGACGCCTGCAGCGTCTCGATGTCGCTGCGGCCCGGCTTGTACAGGTGCGGGTCAACACCGGCTCCCATCAGCGTCTCGACGTCGGCCCGATCACCGGCGACCTGCTCGACCAGGTCTCCGATCATGCCGATGGTGGCGACGACCGCGTATCGGCCGTCGTCCTGCCCGTCAGCAGCGTCGTCATCGGACCCGCAGCCGGCGACGAGGAGCATCACCGCCATCACGAGAGAAACGAGGATCAGAAAATGCGGCTTCATCATGTCATCGTGCGACCGGTTAGTGTAGCCCGGGCTACATCACGAGGAAAACGGGAACGATGAGCGTGTCAGGCGCCTGCTCTTGACTCTCCTTCTGAATCCGTTCCCAGAAGCTGATCCAGCTGCTGTGGGGGCTCGTCATCACGCCTCAGAGATAAACTTCCGCATCTGCCGAAGCGTTGATGGGCTCAGATGGTGCTCGATGCCCTCGGCATCGACCGCCGCTGTCGCTGCGTCGATGCCGAGCTTGCGAAGCACCTGGAAGACGATCTGGTGTCGCTCCGCCGCCGCACGTGCCAGGCGAAGACCGGCCGCCGTAAGCCGCACGGGTTGGTACGGCTCCGTCTCCACCAGCCCTTCTCCTTCGAGCCGACGCACGATTCGGATGACCGTCACGTGGCTCACGCCGAAGTGCTCTGCCAGGTTGCTGACCCGGCAGGCACCCGCGTCGTCGGCAAGCTTGACGATCGCCTCGACGTAATCCTCCGCCGTCTCCATCGCGTGATCAGCCCGCGTTCGCCGATGCGGACGGGCGGCATCCTTCGACGTCGTCGGCTCTCGTCGGAGTTGCGTCACTGCAGTCACTCTAAGAGCTTTGACGTGCCTCAGCCGCTAGGCCCCACGACGGCGGACGAGCAGTAACGCTGCCGGCACAACCAACTCCGCCAAAGCCGGCTCAGGCAGAATGATGATCGATCCGGTCGCCACCGCCCCATTTGCCGCAAATGCGAGCGTCGTGCCGACGCGGACGTCGTCGAACCGGACAGTCTGGGCCGACGACGGCGAGGCACTCGGGCCAGAGCCGCCGAAGAAGGTTTCGAAGTGGAACGAGTCGATCAGGGCCTGGTCGTTGTTGCGGTAGCGGATGTTGCGGCGATCCTCGATGAGGTCGCCGTCGAGCCAGAGTTGGTAGATGCCGTTCTTGTTGTTGCCCGTGTTGAGCTTGACGCGAGACGTGATCTGGTACCAGCGACCCGTCTGGAAGAACTCGTCCGTGCCGCCCATCGTGTGGCCGAAGTCGCCGGGCTTGTCCATGTGATAGACGTACGGCACGAGCTCGCCGCCCTGCTTCCACATCTTGCGGGCGGTCCAGCCGTCGCCGTCGGCAGGTCGTCCGCCCGCCGCCGAGTCGCCGCCGGCTAGGCCGGGCAGCTTGCCGCCTTCGACCCACTCGAAGCCCGGCTCGAACCGCACTTTGTAGCTGAAGAAGTATTGGTCGCGCGGGTGCAGGTCGGTGAAGAACCGCAGCCCGCTGCCGTTGGCGACGCCGGCGACGTTCGCGTCGTAGTTGACCTTCAGGTGCTTGTCGCCGCCCCACGAGGCGACATAGCCGTTGCTCTCCTTGTGGGCGAGGCTTGGTGCGGGGTTGAGGTCGCTCGCATCGAAGCCGCCGACGCTCAGGTCGTCGAAGGTGTAGTGGAGCTGCGTCGGTGCCGCCGAGGCGGACGCGGCAGCAAAGGCCGTGGCGGCCAGGCAGAGGGTGGATCGGAACAGGTTCATCGGGACTCCTCACGAAACTGGAACGGGATCGGCCGCCGGATCAACGGCCGGTGAATCAACAGGTTTCTCCCCGTGCAACGCCGCCAGCGGCACGTCGGGGTTCGGCATCGGCACGCTCGCCAGGA
>CAYMAS010000028.1:0-39379 GCA_964388485.1 uncultured Tepidisphaerales bacterium
CTGCTCCAAACTCGTCCTTGCCCGCTGGCGAAGCCTCCGCGACTCCGGCCGCCGCGTGCTCGACCGTATCGTAGATCCCAAGGGCAACCCCCGCTTCTGGCAACACGGCGGCGGCCACGACCACAACGTCTGCAACGACGAAGCGTTGCACGAGATCATCCGCTACATCCACGAGAACCCGGTCCGGCGGGCGATGTGCGACTTGCCCACGCAATGGCGATGGTCCAGCGCCCGCTGGTACGAAGGCGAGCCCAGCATCGGCCCAACGATTCGTTACCCGGCGTAGCTGCGGTGCAGAGCACGATCTAAAGATCGTGGCACGGGTGTCTCACGCGAACCCGTGCCCCGAGCAGCCGTGGCACGAACTTCAGTTCGTGTCTACCCGAAACGCGGTCGATCCAGCCACCCGCTGGTCAAGGTCGTAGAGCGTCTTCCCGATCATACGCCTCTCGAATATCAAGGTCCGGAACTATTAGCTTTTGAAGCGCCATGTAGTATCCGTAGACACCGCCGAAGTGACGGCGCATATCTGGAAGACCAACATTCTCCGCGAGGATGCCATTCCCTTTGTCGTTATGATGCATTATCTTGTTCCGCATCGCAAATCCGGCAATGCAAGAGTTAAACCGGTCTGATGACGGTCGAGCTTGAGAGTCTAGGAGCTGCCATTGAATGAGGCGAAGAAGAAGGTTCATTCCACCTCGTTGGGCTAAATCGGCCGCCAGTTTCTTATCATGATCGAGAGCGTCTCTAATCAAGGTTGCCGCCAGACGTTGTGCTGCTCCTTCGCACGCCGCACAAGCGAGCAGTAACGCGGTCACATAATCCCCCATGAGGTCGTGCCTCTTCGCCTTGATCGAAAGCCTCAGGAAAGCCATGCTACGAACGTCAGTGAACGTTCTGCTCAGGCGGCTAATCGCATTGGAATCTAAAATAGCTGGGTAGCCCGCGACTTCAGGAGTGGTTAAGCTCTCAACATGGCTCACGCCTACGTGCCGTGGTTTAAGCGACGGGGAGAAGAACGAATCATCTATACTAGCGACTACAGACCGGCCGGCTGGAAGCACTAGATGACCCTCTATCTCCTTCAGGTATAAATCATAACTAGACTCCGCGATCCAGCCTCTTGCAGCTTCTATTCGAGTCCGGTCTGTCTGTACCGCATATGCATTCACGATGTCATCCGCTACTTTCTGATGCCTGCCAAAGTTGGGAACGTCTGGCAGACAATCTGTATTGCCATCGCTCACTGCTTTTCGTACTTCAGCAACGACACGTTGGCTTGTCCTGTCGACACGCTCTGTGACAAGTATCTGACTGCGAAGGTGCCTCAAAGGGTCGCCGGGCATCGAGTTGATAAACGGAGTATCAGTGACACTGTCAAACTCGTTGAAGATGAAAGTGGTCAAATCGGCATGCTCCGGATCTTGAACGGTGAGCAACCGACCAATCCGCATACGGAAGGGGAGCCGGTACCGGATGAAATGGTAGAAGTCGCACCTGTCTAGATTGGTGAGCGAGATATCATCGTGAATTATCAGGTGCTTTTCCATCTGAGACGGGTCGTGATCGTAGAACCGGACATGTAGTTTGGATCTGCTACCCATGTGGCGTACATGGGGATATCTACTGTATCTGGCCGCTGACGGGGGAACGGAGACATCGGGCTCTGTCTCGACCCTACCTTGTCGTCCCGCTCTGACAAGCCGGCGAGCAAGCCGAGGTCCGCATCTCCCGGATGTTTTGCACCTTGACTGTCGGTGCCCCTGACCTTTGTAGAGCCAAAACGGAGGATCGAGACAGAGCCAGACATCGTTTATTTCCTCGAGGGTCCCTGGCGTTGCTTGGCCGGCCGTGCGACCTGCCGCTGTCGTAGCGGCGGACAATGCGGTGGCTGCCGATGGACCGGATGAAGGCGGAGAAGCCGCTCAACAGCCTCAAGCGGCGGTGGGTCCAGAAGCGCAAGAACCTCTGGACGATGATGCGGGAGGTCGGTGGGGGCGGTGGGGGTGGTGCGGGCGACGAAGGCGGAGTCGCAGCTCGAGAGCAGCGACGCCACCCACAAGGCGGACGAGGTCGAGGTGACGCTGGCGCTGCTCGGGGCCGACGAGGCGAGCATCGGGCACGGCACGATGAGCGTCCATGTCATGGCCGAGACGGAGGAGGCGGCGCTCGTCAACGCACGAACGGTCCAGGAGATCGTCGACGGCCTCGGCTGGACGACGGAGGTCGAGGGGGTCAACGCCCTGCAGAGCTGGCTCGGCAGCCTGCCGGCCCACGCCTATGCCGACCTGCTTCGGCCGCTCATGAAAAGCCTCAACGTCTGCGACATCGTCCCGCTGAGCCAGGCACGAGGGACAGAAGCGCATCCACCTCGTCTATAACGGCAGCCGCACCTTCACCGACACGGGCGGCAACCCGCTCATGTTCAAGGGCGACACCAACCTCCAGGGTCCGCATGAACGCGGCTGGAGCTGTTGGCAGCCGGGCCTGTTCGACTGGGACGGCGACGGCGAACTCGAGATCATCGGCAACGACAACACGGCGACGCTCCGCCTGCACGACCGCGTCGACGGCGACATGATGAGCCTGCGGTCGAGCGTCTTCACCCACAATGGCCGCAAGCTGCCGGTCGGCTGGCGATCGCGGATGACTGCCCTGCCGGGCGACTACGGCTTGGCCGGTGACGATCGGCCGGTGCTGCTCTACATCGCGCTCGACAGCGTGCTGAGCCTTGGCATTCCGATTAACGCGGGTTCGACCGAAATCGCCGAGATTCGGCCGCTCGCCTTTTCCGACGCCGCGCCGCTGAAGACTTCGGGCAGCGCCGGCATGAGCGGGCGGACGCAGATCTCGACGTGCGACTGGGAATGCGACGGGGAGCTCGACCTGATCATGGGCGACGGGCCGGGCTTTCTGTTCGGACTTATGCGGAGCGAGCTGCAATGGGCCGCAGAGTAAGCAGGACTGCTATAGCCTGCTGGAACACACGATGATCAAGGCTCAACATTCACTGGCGCAACTTTCCTGGCGACTGCGTCTCACGCACCTGCATCCGAAGGAACGCGGTGTCACCGGCGACGAATCGCAGCCGCCGGCAGGATTGGCGTCGCGATTCATGAAAGCAACGGTGCCGGGGCAAGTGCACGTCGACTTGCTTCGCGAGAGTCTCATCGCGGACCCGGTGATCGGCCGCAACGAGTATGATTCGATGTGGACGGGCAGAGCGGACTGGTCCTACGAGACGACGCTCCACGTCGATGAGGCGACGCTTGCCGCTAAGCATGTCGAACTCTGCTTCGACGGCCTTGACACCTTCGCCACGGTCCTCGTCAACGGCACGACGATCGGTACGAGTCGCAACCAACACCGCCGCTACCGCTTCGACGCCAAGGCAGCGTTGCACGTCGGAGACAACCAGATCGAGGTGCGACTCGAGGCTCCGCTACCGCAGATGCGGGAGGCCGACGAGCGACAGGGCGACATGCCTCGCACGGGCGGACCTTCGAAACCAAGTCAGCCGCACAACGCCGTCCGCCGCATGAGTTGTGACTGCGGATGGGACTGGGGCCCATCGACGCCGACGAGCGGCATCTGGCGTGACGTGCGGCTCGAAGCGTGGAGCGGCGGCAGAATCGGTGACGTACGACCGGTCGTGAAGAAGGCCACAGCGGATGAAGCCGTCGTCGAGATCCAGGTCGATGTGCAGGGCAGTGGCATTTTTAAGGCCCGCCTCACCTCTGTCGATGGGCAAACCTTCGCCTCGACCGACGGCACCATCACGGTGCCCAACCCGATGCTCTGGTGGCCGATCAACCACGGTGAGCAGCCGCTTTACGAGCTCGTCGTCGAGCTTCGCGACGGTGACGATGTGCTGGACTTGACGTCGTGTCGCATCGGGCTGCGGACGGTCGAGCTTGTGACGGACGCGGATGACGCGGACGCCTCCTGGCCGGTGGACGGTCTGCTTTCCGGCAGCGGCATGGAGCTGCGTGTCAACGGCAAGACCATCTACTGCAAAGGCGCGAACTGGATCCCCGACGACGTTTATCCGAGCCGCATCGACGCCAGCCGCTACCGCACCCGGCTGCAGCAGGCGGCCGATGCGAACATGAACATGATTCGCGTGTGGGGCGGCGGGCTCTACGAATCGGACGACTTCTACGAGATCTGCGACGAGATGGGGCTGATGGTCTGGCAGGATTTCCTGTTCGCCTGTGCGACCTACACCGAAGACGATGAGCTGGCGAGCGAAGTCGAAGCCGAGGCTCGCGACAACGTCAGCCGGCTGGTGCGTCACCCGTCGCTCGTGCTCTTCAACGGCAACAACGAGAATCTCTGGGGCTACCGCGACTGGAGCTACGACGGGCAGCCTTGGCCCGAGGCGATCGGCGAGCGGACGTGGGGGCTGGGCTACTACTTCGACACCTTGCCGAAGGTCGTGCGGGAGCTCGCTCCTGCGACGCCCTACTGGCCCGGCAGCCCGAGCAACGGCGGCACTCGCGACGAGTTCGAGCGAAACGACGTCCACCCCAACGCCAACGAACACGGCAACCGCCACATCTGGAACGTCTGGCACGGCCCCGGCCACTATCTCGGTTACGTCGGACATTTCCCACGTTTTTGCAGCGAATTCGGCTTTCACGGCCAACCGACGTGGCCGGCCATCGAGCAGTCGATTCCCGAAGATCAACGCCGCTGGTACAGCCCGACGATGCGGTCGCACAACAAGAACGGCTATGACAAGAAGGTCGGCGACGGCCAGGACAAGAGCACGACGCGCGTCAGCGACGACTTCGTCGTGCCGGACGACTTCGACAAATGGCTCTACCTCACGCAGATCGTGCAAGCGCGAGCGATGACGGTCAGTCTCGGCTGGTTTCGGTCGCTCTTTCCGTACAATCACGGTGCACTCATCTGGCAGCTCAACGACTGCTGGCCCGGCAGCAGTTGGTCGCTGATCGACCTAGACACCCGCGGCGTCGGCCGCCTCAAGCCCGCGTGGTTCGCGGTGCGGCGTGCGTTCGCACCCCGCGTCTGCAACCTCATGCCGAAGCAGGTGACGCAAGTCGGCGGCTGGGGCGACGATGCCGGACCGTTGCGAACGTACGTGCACAACGACCACAACGCCGGGTGGAACGGCACCCTGCGGCTCCGGCACCTGACGCTCGACGGAGAGACGTTGGCGGAGGAGACGTCGACTTTCGAGATCGGCCCACGCCAAGCGTGGCATCGCGATGTGCCGGTCGCCTGGACGAGCAACCGTCGTCGTGACAGCTTCCTCGTTGCCGAAGCGACGGGTGGCGAGCGGTCGTTCTGGTGGTTTGCAGCCGACCGTGACGCGCCCCGTGGCGGGCCGCAGGTCGAAGTCACCGTGGAGGGCAACGCGGTTGCCGTTCACGCCAAGACGCTCGTGCGTGATCTGTGCCTGTTCCCGGAACGGCTCGACGATTCGGCAGCCGCCGACGATGCCTGCGTCACGCTGCTGCCGGGAGAGCGACACACCTTCCACATCACCGGCGGCCGTTCGCTCGATCCCGAAGCTTTCTGGAAGCCGCCCGTGCTGCAGCACGTTTGACAACGCCCACCCTTGGAAGCTCCTGATGACCCGCCCGAACCTGCTGCTCATCACGTCGGATCAGCACCGCGCCGATACCCTCGGCTGCAAGGGCCATCTCGTCAGGACGCCGCACCTGGATCGCCTCTCGTTTCAGGGGGTCCGCTTCGACAATGCGTACGTCGATTGTCCTGTTTCCATTCCCGCGCGGACCACGCTCATCACCGGCCGACGGGCTCACGAAAACGGCATGCCGGCGTATTCGGAGAGCTTCAGAATCACCCGAAGCCGCGACGACTTCCTCGGGTCGCTAGTGACCAGCGCCGGCTATCAGACGGAGCTGAGTGGGTGGGCTCGCACGCGATGCACGGCCAGATCGAGACGTCGCACTGCTTCCACGACGGCCACTGCAAGCTGATCGCCTCGACTGCCGACGGCTCATCCCTCGCCTTCGACACGGTGGACGACCCGCACGACGAACGGCCACTCGAAGGATCGAAAGTCCAGGAACTACGGCAGCGTCTTGTGGAGCACCTTCGGCAGGAACAGCATCCAGACGTCGACGAACACGGCCTCGTGAAACGCCAATTGCCACGCCCCGCTGATGGCGAGCGACGCAGCCGCGACACCTCAGGTTTGGCGGCAGCTCAGGACCTCGGCATGATCCAACGCCAGGTGCTTCCGATTCATTGATCCTGCACACGCCTCGCCGAGCGACAGGTTGCTGTCAGTCGTAGCTGTTTTTCGTTGCGTTGCCGAACTTCTGCTGCAGGTGGTCGAGGTCGCTGACGACCTTGGCGATCGGGTCGACCTGTTGTAGCTCCACCCGCTTCTGGCGTGGCTTGGGTGGGCGGCGGCCGGTTTTGATGTCGGTCTCGAGCTGGGCCTTGCGACGCAGGATGTGGTGGTAATGCTGGGCGAAGCGGTGGGCCTCGTCGCGGGCGTACTGGAGCATCTTGAGGCCCAGGTGGTTCCGCGGCAGCTTCACCGGCTCGCGGCTTTCGTTTGTGTGGATCAACTCCTCCTGCTTGCTGATCGACACGACCATCGGCGGTTTAAGTTCGGCGAGCTTGAAGCTCTCCATCACGCTGTTGAGCTGCCCGATGCCGCCGTCGATGACGATGAGGTCCGGATACAACTCCGTGCCCTGCGCCGCCTCGCGATACCGACGGCTGATGACTTCCTGCAGGCTCAGGTAGTCGTTGTTCCCTTGCTGATGACGAATTTTGTACCGGCGATACCCGTCTTTGAACGGTTGGCCGTCGATGAAGGAGACTTTGGAGCCGACCATCTCGCCGCCCTGGAGGTGGGCGATGTCAAAGCATTCGACGACGCGTGGGGCGGCGTCCATGTTGAGCGCCTTCTGTAGTTCATCGACCGCACGGGCCGGGTCCGTGACGAAGCTGGACGTGTAGGCCTCAGGCTGCCAAAATTCGGCTGTGCCCTTGCTGGCACGCTTTCCAAGCGCGGACAAAGCCTTGAGCTCGTCCCGCAGCTTGGCTGCCTCCTCGAACCGCATGTCGCTGCTGGCCTGCTCCATCTGACGCCGCAGGTCCTTCGTGAGCTTCGCTCGATCACCATCGAGAAACCGCAGCAGTCGCCGGACGTCGCCACGGTAATCGTCCTGCTTGACGCGGTCGGCACACGGTGCGGTGCACTGCTTGATCGCGTGCAACAGGCATGGCCGAAAAAATCGCCGCTTCTCGTCGCCCTCCTTGATGTCGAGCTCGCAGGTTCGGAACTTGAAGGCCTTCTGCAGCATGCTGATCGCGTCCTTCAACGCCCAGACGCTCGTGAACGGCCCGTAGACCTTGGCTCCCTTGTGCTTCGCCGGTTCACGCGTGACGTAGACGCCCGGAAAATCGTCCTTCATCGTCACGACGAGGTACGGGAACGTCTTGTCGTCCATCAAAGCCGTGTTGAACTTCGGCTTGATGTCCTTGATGAGGCGGTTCTCGATGAGCAACGCCTCGACTTCGCTGTCGGCACCGAGGGTGTCGAAGTCGACCACCTCGTCGAGCAAACCTGCTTTTTTGGCTTCGAGCTTCGTCGACGGCTGGAAGTAGCTGCTGACGCGGTCGCGCATGACGGCCGACTTGCCGACGTAGATGACGCGGCCTCGGGCGTCCTTCATGAGGTAGACGCCCGGGTCCTTGGTTAGACGCTTGGCCTTCTCGTTGAGCCGCTGGAGTCGCTCCTGACGCGACTCGTCGGGCGGGATCACGAGGGCCGGCTGGTCCTGGTCGGCGGCGTCGGGCATGAGGTCGATGAGGTCGTTCCAATCGGTCGTAGCGGTCGCGTCCTTCGCGTCCATGAGGCACCTGCTGTTACGCCAAAACGATCTTCTCGGATCGTTGGCTTGTCAGCGGTCGGAATCGTAGATCACGGGCAGATGTTCATCACGCCAGCCAACCCCGCTCGTCCCGTCCGATCCACGCGTCCGGCCAAGGCACATCGCGATCCGCAGGAGGCATCCGACCTGACGCCCGTCGACCGCGTCTTCGTCTCGCACGAAGGCCAGATGCCCCAACGCCCGCATTGCCTCCATGCGATCGTCTTCCCCGGCAGCGACAAGCGTCTCGTCCTGGCGGGATCCGTCCGACAGATCCACCGACGCGTCTTCGGCCGGTAAACCATGTTCCTAGCTTCGGACGTGTCATCCCGCTCCGGAACGCTCGACATCTATCCAAGCATCGACCTCATCGACGGCCGCGTCGTGAGGCTTGCTCAAGGCGACTTCGGCCGACGGACCACGTACGACGTGGCCCCTGCTGAGGTGGTCCGTCGTTGGGCAGACGAGGGTGCCACGCTGCTGCACGTCGTCGACCTCGACGGTGCCAAAGCCGGCCGGGTTCAACAAGCACAGGCCATCGCCTCCATCGTGCAGGCCGAGCCGCGGCTGAGTGTGCAGGCAGGCGGGGGCGTGCGGGAGCTGGACGACGTCCAACGGCTTCTCGACGCCGGCTGCGACCGCGTCGTCATCGGCACGCGCGGCGTCCGGGATCGGACGTGGCTCGAATCGCTGCTGCAACGCGACGACATGCACGGCAAAATCGTTCTCGCCGTCGATGCCAAGGAAGGTCGGGTTGCCGTCGGCGGGTGGCAGGAGGCGACGGATGTTTCGGCGGTGGAGTTGGCTAGGGACGTGGGCCATCTGCCGCTGGCGGCGTTGCTCTACACCGACATCAGCCGCGACGGCATGCTCGGCGGCACGGACTTGGCCGGCACGATCAATCTCGCCGAAGCAACATCACTGCCGGTCCTCGCCAGCGGCGGCGTGGGAACCGTCGACGACCTCGTCCCACTCAAGCCGACTGCCGTCGCCGGCATCATCATCGGCCGGGCGTTGCACGAAGCGAAGATCACGATACCGCAGGCGCTTGCCGTCTAGCGACTCACGGCAGCGGCAGACCATCGAAGCGGAACGGCAGGTCGAGCCACACGATCTGCCGCGGCACTTCGCACGTCACTCGCACCGGCAGGTCCGGCTCCATCACCCGGCGGCCGTAGAACTCGATCTCCATGCTTGGCACCGCCCGATCGTCCAGCCGCACCCGAGAGGCTCCGCGGTACAACCGGGCGCCCTGCGTCGTGGCCGTCGCTCCGCTCAACGCGGCGGCGATGAGCTTGCGTGTCGGCTCGTCAAGCCGTGGCCGCGTCGTTGCCGTCAGCAGCCAACGGCTTCGTAAACCGGTGGAAGTCTTGGCATCCGAAGTCCGCGTGAGGCGAACCCTCACCGGCTCACCGGCCAGAACCCACTCGACGCTCTGCTCGTTCGCCACCGCCGCTTCGTACAAGTCGGCACCGACCGGACCTTGGATGCGGCCGACGAGGGTCAGCGTCTGATCTTCGGCATCGGTTGTAGTCAGCAGATCCGTCTCCAGATCCACGCCGAGCCGCAACCGACCGGCGCTCCAGGTGGCGTCCGTGTGCAGTACCGCCGCCGTCGCGTCGGGCAGATCGGCAAGCCCCTGGGCATCGGCAACAGCAGCCGTGCCCGGCTCAAGCTCGCCCGGCAGCAGGCTGATGCCGTCGCTCGTCGTCACTCGGCTCCACGACACGTCGAAGTCGCGCGGACCGATCATGTAGCGGGGCTCGAACAGAGCTTCGAGCTCACAGCGTAACTCGTGCGCCTGCGATGCGGCCGCCTGATCGTCCACCACCGGCGGCACGGTCGCAAAATCAGCCCGGCGAACGTGCCGAACCTCGCGCACCACCACAGCCGCCGGCCCCGTCAGGCAGACCGGCCCGGCCAGCTGTCGGCGAACGGCCGGTGCCTTGACGATCGCCATCCGCAGGTTCCGCGATCCACCGGCGTCGACGCTAACGTCCCAGCCGTTGGTCCGGCACAGCTCCGTCATGACCTGCCAAAACGTTCCGGGCGCCACCGACTCGGCGACGTCGTCGAGCTGAGCTCCGAGTTCCAGCGTCATGCCCCGCGGCTGCGTCAGCGACGTGATCAGCGTGGCGGTGTCGGTCGTGTCGGGCCAGATGAAGCTGCCGCTGACGAGGCTTCGCTGGCGAAGGCGTTCGGCGACGGCATGGAGTTGAGCGGTTTGCTCGTTGAAGGTTCTGGTCAGTTGATCGAGCCGCAAAGCCCGTTCGACGTCCGGCAGGACCTCGCCGCCCATGGCTACGAGTCGGTCGGCGGCGGCATCTCGGACGGTCCAATCCGCGGCTGTCAGATCCTGCGACAGGGCGACGAAGGTTGCATGCTCCTCCGCCGCCACCGGCTCAGCTGCGGAAGACGCAGCTATCGCACACAAGGCGGCGGTGGTGAGGCGGAGCATCGAGTAATGGGAATGGAACATGACTGGCCTTCCGCGAAGGAGCGGCGGGAGTGACGTCGGCATCGCCCGGAGGCGACGTCGTTCGAGCTGCGACGTGTGGGACAACGAGTCCCTGACTTGTGGGATATCGGCAGAACACGTCCGGAAACTTCAACCGAACTCCTGCAACGGGTTATCGGCCACCGTCGCGAGGCGGGCGAGGACGCGCCTAGCCTGCCGGTTCCCGCCAAGCAGAAGCCGCACGCGACGCGGGAAGGGGACGACGAACGACATGGCGACCACGAACCACCACCAACCCGCCGATCAGATCGACTTCGCAGGCGGACCATCGACCGACGGTGCTGCCGTAGCGACTGCATTGTCCGCGAGGTCGACGCAGGAGCCGCAGCCGGTGGTGCCGCCCAACTTGCCGCTGACTGAACGTGCCGCCGGTGCCTTTCGCCAATGGCTCGCCAGCCAAGGCTGCGGCGATTGGCACATCTTCCACAGCAGCGACGACGAACTCTACGATACGGAGCAGTACCTCGAAGCGCTGGTCGACGACGGTGAGCCGCTGCCCGACTGGCACCTTGCCCCGCCGCTGACGGGCTCCGAAGGCGTGGCCGAGCAGATTCTCGTCCGCAACGGCGACGCCGACGCGTTTCGACCAGGTGGCCTTTTTCCGCCAGGTTTTCTGATGGTCCGTGGTCACGGCGTCGCGTTGGCTCGGTGGTATTGGATCGATCCGGAATTCAATTCGCCGGACATGCTCTGGCTGACGGCGTGCGCGTCGCCCGAGCAGTACGACGCGTTGCGTGAGAGAATTCGCGACCTTCGCCATAAGGGCAACGTCGCCGTCTGGCAGATCGTCCGCGGCGGCGCGGCTCATGACGGGCCCAAGATCAAGCGGAAGCGGACGGCCGGCAAGGAGTTGATCATCGGCGAGACGCTCAAGAGCCAGCTCGACCGCGACCTCATCGGCTTCTTCAAGCCGAGCGTCAAGAAGCTCTACAAGCGGCTCGACGTGCCCTACCGGCGTGGCGTGCTGCTGCACGGCCCGCCCGGCAACGGCAAGACCAGCCTCATCCGCATGGTCGGCGGCCAGCTGCCCAAAATCCCGTTCATGCTCCTCCGCAGCGACGGACAGATGAGCCCCGGCGCCCTCCGGCAGATCATCCAACGCTGGCAACGCCAAGCCCCGGCGGCACTCGTCATCGAGGACCTCAACTGGCTCCTCGAGCAAATCGACGTCAGCCAGTTCCTCAACCTCATCGACGGCATCGAGCGTCAAGACGCGGCTGGCCTGCTGCTCATCGCGACGACCAACTACCCGGAAAAGCTCGACCCGGCGATCAACAACCGGCCCGGCCGGTTCGACGTGACGATCGAGTTGGGCAACCCCGATCTCGTTCTTCGCCAAGCGTTCTTCGACAAGAACCTGACGAAGGACACGGACCTGGACGACCGCACCCGGGTCGAGGCCGCCAAACAATCCGACGGCTTGAGCTTCGCTCACCTCCGCGAAATCCTCCGCCTCAGCGGCCTGCTCGCCATCGAGCAAGGCCGCGAAGCTCGCCAGCCCGAGGATCTTTCGAAGGCCGTCACTCTGGTCCGCGAAGGCAACGACCGTGCCCTCCGCGGCTTCCCGAAGTCACCGGACCTGCCGTTCGGATTGCAGCACCAGAAGCGGTAGATTTTCCTGTCACCCGATCGCGCGAGCGGAGATTATGCGGTAGATGCGAGCCGCCGCTCCAACTTCGCCAAGTGATGCGGTGCTCGTGGAGCAGTTCGTAGACCACGGGGACGAACAGGCCTTTGCCAAGGTGGTGAGTCGTCGGGCCGCGATGGTTCTCGCCGCGGCAGAACGACGAGCACAGGCGGGCGTGGATCCACGGGACGTGGCGCAAGCGGCCTTCATCATGCTCGCCAGGCGTCCGCGGTCGGCAGCTCGCAGCGCCCGACGCACCGGCGGATCCGTTACGCCCTGGTTGCTCAAGGTCCTCGGTTATGCCGCGGCCAACGCCGTTCTATCCGCGGCTCGTCGTCGCAAGCACGAAGCCGCCGCCGGATCGATTGTCAAATCGTCAGCCGATCCGTCGGAGGTCATCATGTGGCACGAGATCGCTCCGCAGCTCGACGACGCAATTCTGTCGCTTTCGAAGGCGGATCAGACGATCGTCACGCTCCGCTACTTCGACGACGTGCCGGTAGCCAAGATCGCCGAACGCCTCGGCATCGCAAAGGATGCCGCCAAACAACGCGTGAGCCGGGCGACACGTCGTCTTCGCGACCAACTCCGCCGCCGCGGCGTGGTGGTCTCGACGGCAACGCTCACAAGCCTGCTCGCCCTGCACGCTTCGACTGCTTCGACCACGATCACCGCCGCCGTCCTGACGGCCACTGCCCTCTCCCCCACCGCCGGCACCGCCGGTCTAACCCTCGCCCAAGGAGGCCTCGCCATGATGACCCTGACGAAACTCAAGCTTGGAGCGGCCGTTGCCGCGACGCTCACCATTGGCGGCACGATGATCGGCGGCGATGTTCTGGCCGACGCCGGCCCAACAACCGCCCCGGCGGCATCGACACAGCCGCAGGCTTCCGACCCCGTCCCACCCACAGCCGACGAGGTCGCGGCAGACTTCGATGCGAACTTCCTGCCTCCCGACGGTCGCGTCATCGAGCGGACGCTCACAATGGAGCGGCAATATCTTGACCTCGATACAGGCGAAACCTACGCCGACGTCGACTTCGATGGTGGTGCGCAGGCAGACGTGATCCAGGTCGCCTGGGACGCCGTCCTCGCACGCAGCGATCTGACGCCCGGCATCTCGACCTTCGACTCCGTCGCCGTACCCGTGGTCGCCAGTGCGTGGGAGTTGCCAGTCGCTGCGATTGAGGTGGCTAACTTGTGGCGGTGGAACCGCGAGACGTGGCACCGCCTTGACGCTATCGGTTCTCTGCCACGAACATTCATCTTCCGGACTCGCTCCGGCTCGGGCGGTGTGCTGCAGATCACCGACGTCACACCGGGCGACGACGATCTGCTCGACAGTCTGCAACTCCGCTACCGCATCCTCACACATGGCGAAGGCGAGAGCGTGACCGATCTCCTCGAAGCCCAACGCGAGGGTATGAAGCGGCCGACCGACGAAGCCGAGCTCGCGCTGGAACACCGTGCGTCCAAACTCCGGCTACTCGGCCAGGAGATCGTTCAGCATCACCTCGATTATGGCGCGTTCCCGTCGACGCTTAACGATCTCGACAATGCGAGCGACCCCGACTATGCGACGTTTTTCGGATCCTTCCCCGATACACTCGTCTACGCCCGTCCGCAGCCTTTCGATCCTGCCTTTCCGATCAGCGGCATGCAGGTAATGCTGCTCGAGCGGCTCGAACCGCCCGACGAAGCGATGCCAGTGGTGTACGTGCTTCTCGAAGATGGCAGCGCTCACGGCATTCGTGACGTAGACGAATTTGAAAAGTACCTCGCTGATCTTGAAGAGCGAGGCATCGATCTTCCATAGCCGCGGACCCACGGTCCGCTGGTCTGACGATGTGCGTTCCTGCAGTGACTCACCATTTCGTGCAGAAGCTGACCTCGCGAGGTGAACCCTCTGCACGAAGTCGGGAGCTGTTGCAGACAGGTAAATCGTCAGACCAGCGGACCGTGGGTCCGCGGCTCACGGACTGCTCTCACGCCGCCACCAGCTGCCGCTCGTAAAGGTCGCGGTAGATGTCGTTCGTCGCCAGCAATTCGTCGTGCGGGCCGAGGGCCACCAGCCGCCCCGCGTCCATGAGGGCGATCTGGTCGCAGTCGAGGATCGTGCTGAAGCGGTGAGCGATCACGAACGTCGTTCGGCCTTCCATCAGTCTCGCGACGGCTTCTTGAATCAGGTGCTCGCTCTGGGCGTCGACCTGGCTGGTGGCTTCGTCGAGGATGAGGATCGGCGGGTCACGCAGGATGGCCCGGGCGATGTTGAGGCGTTGGCGTTGTCCGCCGGAGAGTTGGCCGCCGAGGCCGGTGAGCGGGAAGTCGTAGCCGCCGGGCTTGTCGAGGATGAACTCGTGTGCCTCGGCCTGCCTGGCCGCGGCTTCGATCTCGGCCTGCGTGGCGTCACGTTTGCCGTAGGCGAGGTTCTCGCGGATCGTGCCGGGGAAGACGACGGCGTCCTGCGTGACGATGCCGACGAGGTCGCGGAGCTGATCGAGCGGCAGGTCGCGGATGTCGGTGCCGTCGATCGTGATGCGGCCTTCCTGCGGCTCGTAGAAGCGCGGGAGCAGGGAGAGCAGCGTCGTCTTGCCGCTGCCGTTCTTGCCGACAACCGCAACGCTGGAGCCGGCGTTGACGTGGAGAGACACATCCACCAGTGCCAGCGGCTGGTCGGGCTGGTAGTGGAACGTGACGTGCTCGAAGCCGACCGAGACAATGCGGTCTGACCCCTTCCCCGTCGTCGAGGAGAAGAAATTGGAACCCTTCTTCTGTGCTTCTGACTCTTTCTTCTCTGCTTCTAACTCCTTCTTCTCTGCTTCGACGGGTGTATCGATCGCTTCGAAGACGCGGTCGCCCGCGGCATTCATGCGTTGCAGGACGATGTTCAGCTTGCTCACCCGACGCAGCGACTCGGCGATCTGCACGAGGGCACCGAAGACCAAAATGGCCTGCGGAGCGGACAGACTCTGATCGATGCGAACGAGATACGTGGCGACGGTCACGATGACGCCGACCGCCAAGACCGCCAGCGTCTCCATGACGGGCGTGCTCATCGCGTCGTACTTGGCAAGCCGCATCTGCTGGTTCAGCAGTCGGCCCAGGACGCCGCGAAGCTGGTGCGTTTCGTGAGCCTCGGCATTGTTGGCCTTGACGACGCGGATGCCGCCGAGCGTGCTTTCGACTTGGCCCAACAGCTCGGCGTTCTGCTGCAACGTCGCCCGGCCGGCGCGTCGCATCTTCGTGGCGAACCGCTTGAGGACGATCAACATGACCGGTGCGAAGCCGATGACGAAGAGCGTCAACCGCCAGTCCATCCAGAGAGCAAAGGCGAAGGCGAAGATGGCGAAGATCGGCTCCTGCACCGCCCGGCCGAGCATGATGCGAAAGCCCTCCTGGAGTTGCCCACAGTCGCCGACGATGCGGCTGGTGACGTCGCCGGTGCCGGTCTTGCCGAAGTAGCTCAGCGGCGCGCGGAGCGTGTGTTCATAGAGGTCGCGGCGGATGTCGTTGACGGCCGACAGCGCGGCCTTGTTGCTGAGGAACTCCTGGATGTACCGCATCAGGTTCGCCAGTGCGGAGAGGACGAGGATGCCGCCCATGATCGCCGCGACCGCCCCGACGGGGCCGCTGGGCAGGAGGTAGACGATCCGCCGGAGGAGGCGGAGGTGCCAAGGCACTTCATATCCTGTAGTACCGGTCAGAGGCAAGTAGGCAGCCGTCGTCATTGGCACTTCCAAGGAAGACGCCAATGGTTGTCTTCCTTCGCCCGGAAGCAGTTTGTCTGGTGCTGCCGTCGCGAGATGTGCAAGCTGCTCTTCAGGCGGTCCGGGAGGCAACTGTGGCCAAGCGAAGGGCTCATCGACGGGCGTGATTTCTCGGTCCCGCACCCACAGGTTCTGAACCGGCGGGTCGATGATTCGAACCTCATTCGGGTCATCATCCAGGTCGAGCGACAGACGCTCCTCCGCCACCATCCGATCCACCCACATCTGCGGCGTGTCGCCGTTGAGCAGCGTCTGCAACACCGGCAGCACCGCCCCCAGGCCACTGAAGAAGATGCCGCCGGCGAAGAAGGCACAGACGATGCTGATCACCACCAGCCGCTTGTACGGCCCGAGGTATTTCGCCGCGCGCCAGACGTACTGGCGGTCCTTCTTGGGCTTCTTCTTGCTCTGGTAGTCGAGGACGTCGGGCATGCGGCTGTCGTCGCTTCTCGTAGGGTGGGCTTCAGCCCACCATCCGGTTCCGGTGTTTGCAGATGGTGGGCTGAAGCCCACCCTACGGGTTCTGCAGCGGGACTCGTGACCCGCCCGATACAGTTATCGGACTGTCACGCCGAAACCTATGAGCGCCCCCAAAGCCAAGCCCAATCTCGTCCCCCTGTCGAGCCCCGACATCACGCAGGCGGAGATCGATGCGGTCGTCGAGGTGATGCAGTCACGCACGCTGTCGATTGGGCCCAAGGTCGAGGAGTTCGAGGAGAAGTGTGCCGAGGTCGCAGGGCGAAAGTTCGGCATCGCGGTGTCATCGGGCACGGCGGGTTTGCACTGCTGCATGATCGCGGCCGGCGTGGATGCGGGCGACGAGGTCGTGACGACGCCCTTCTCCTTTGTCGCCAGCGCGAATCCTGCGTTGTTCGTCGGGGCCAAGCCGGTCTTTGCGGACATCGACCCGCGGTCGCTCAACCTCGACCCGAAGCTCGCGGCCAAAGCACTGACCGACAAGACGAAAGCCATCGTGGCCGTCGAAACCTTCGGCCATCCCGGCGGCATGGACGAGCTCGAATCCCTTGCCCGCCGCAACGAGGTCACGCTCATCGAAGACTGTTGCGAAGGCTTCGGCGGACGACTCGGCGATCGGCCCATCGGCTCCTTCGGCCGGGCTGGCGTCTTCGGCTTCTATCCCAACAAGCAGATCACCACGGGCGAAGGCGGCATGATCGTGACCGACGACGATCGCTTCGCCGCGATGTGCCGAAGCCTTCGCAACCAGGGCCGCGATGGCATGGGCTGGCTCGCCCATGCGCGGCTCGGTTACAACTACCGAATGTCCGAGATCAATGCCGCCATCGGCTGCGTGCAGGTCGACCGGCTCGACGAGATCCTCGAAGGGCGACGCGAAGCCGCCGCGAAGTACATGGAGCGGCTGATGGATTGTCGCTACCTGATTCTGCCGACGCTGCACGAGCAGGACCATGCCAGCTGGTTCGTCTTCGTCGTCCGCCTCAACGATCTGTTCGAGCCGGGCGATCGCGATGAGGTCATCCGCCGGCTTCGACTCAAGGGCATCGGCTGCAACAACTACTTTCCGCCGATCCACCTGCAGCCGTACATGGTCGAGCAGTTCGGCTACAAGCCGGGCGACTTCCCAATTGCCGAGCACGTGAGCGACCGAACGCTGGCGTTGCCGTTCTTCAGCACGATCAGCGACGAGCAGGTGCACAAATCGTGCGATGTGCTGACGCAGGTGCTTGAGGATGTCTTGACCTCCCGGGGCAATCGAGGCGTCGCGTGAGGGCCTTTGTCGTGCTGACGCCCGACCTGCGGCGGTAGCATTGGCCGCACGTGTTGTGGTCGCTCGCTCAATCCAGTCCCTTCGGCAATGCCTCGCCTCTTGCGGTGGCAGCCGTTGGCTTGGGCATGATGGGCTTGATCTATCTGATGCTCATCAAGCCAGCCAAGGAGCGTTCGAAGAAGCGTCGCGACCCGCTCAACAAGCCGCCGACGAAAACGCGTAGTTTGGCGGCAGAGCGTTCGACGGAGCGGGAGATGCAGCGGCTGGTGCTGGATCTCGAGGCCCTGTCGCGTCGTATGGGCGGGGAGCTGGATGCGAAGGCGGCGAAGCTCGAGGCGCTGATCGAGCAGGCGAACGATGCCGCGGACCGGCTTGAGCGACAGAAACGATCGGTGCCCGATGTTCCCCTTCCGCCGGCCGTGCCCGCTGACGGCGGGTTGGCGGGGCTGGACAGCCACAGCGAGATCTACCGCCTGGCCGACGCGGGTGAAGCGGCTGATGCCATTGCGCGGAAGGTGGATCGGCCGCGTGGCGAGGTCGAATTGATCCTCGCGCTACGCGAGCGGTAACAGCTACGCAGCCATACGAGGCTCTTCATCAACTGCCTTGGCGTCAGCTGACAAGCGACCGCAGGTCTCGATGAGCCGCTGCAGGGCCACTGCTGCGTCGGCGACGCTGCCGGATCCGTCGAGGCTGATAACCGCTTCGCTGGCGACTTCCGTGATGACGCCGAAGCCGAAGCTCGCCCCACCTCCGCGAATACTGACAACGAGCGACCGGCACGCTTCGAAGGAATCCTGCTCGATTGCGGCGTGCAAGGCCTGAGCATCTTTCTTCGTCTTGGCGACGAACTCTTCGATCAGAGCGTTCATGTCTTCCTGTCCGGCCATCGAACTGTAGATGGCCTCGTCTCCTCCGACCCCGCCGTTGCCGAGCCATGAGGCCATGCTCATAAGGAGCTTTTCATTGTCGTACGGCTTGGCGAGGACGCTGATGGCACCCGCTTCCCGGGCGGCTCTGAGCTTGCTGACGTCGCTTTCGGCGCTGCAGGCAGCAACTCGGGGAACGGCGGCGTCGACCATCTTGCGGACGACCTGATCCGGCGTCAGGCTCGATTCGTTGCCGCTGAGGTTCAGGTCGACGATCGCGAGGCGAAATGGATTTTCAGCCGACTGACCCGCAATCGCTTCAACGGCTTCGGCAAGGGTCGCAACACCGGTCAGCTCGACCTTCGTCCGTCGCAGGTGGTGAGCCATGAGCCGACGGTCAAGCTCGGAGTCGTCGACGAGGAGGACGCGTCCACCGATCGACTGCGGGTTGCGGCTGTCGAATTCGACGTCGCTGGCGAACTCGGGGTCGAGGTAGAGCTTGGGGAAGATGCGTCGATCAAACTTGACGCCGACCGTGTGCCAGCTGCCAGCGATGTGTTCACACCGTTGCACGACGCCGCGGACGTTATCGGTGCCGCCGACGTAGCGGGCGAGGGTGACGTCGCAGCGGGTATCGATGTGGAGGTAGCCGCCGTGAATGAAGGAGAGTCCGCCTGCCGAGAGGTCGCGGGTCAGGACGCTGCGCTCGGTGCTGGTACCGCCGGGATGGTGGACAGTGATCTTGACGCCGCTGCGCCGAAAGGTGGCGCGGGCGCTGCGGCGATCCTGCCGGCCCTCGTCGATGGAGTCTTTGGCATCGAGGCGGTCGAGCAGGCTCTTGAGTTGCTCGGCGCGAGCATCCTGCTCGGGTTGGGCGCTGCTTCTCGGAGACGAATGTTTCATTGCGGGACGATCAGGGCAGGCGAACATGAACGGCCCCCGTGGTTCCACCCGGGAACCGGCCGTCCATGCTGCTCATGTCGGCCACCTGATGACGCGGCATAAGTCGAGGCAGCGATTCTGTGCACCAACATGAGACGCTTCGGCGTCAGGACCTATAAAGCGGCCAATACCCGACGGCGGATGCAATTCGACGCCTCCTTATCCGAAGCACCTTCCACACGCCGCTTCGGCACGCCTCCTCTTAAACGTAGCGCCCGCACATGTCCTCCCTGGTCACGAGCAGTACGACGAACGCCTCCGATCATGTCGCCGCGGCTCCAAAGGAGGACGCCGCGGCGACTCCTGCGGCGTCCGTCAGATACACGGGCGTGCCGGCGATTGGCGTGCTCGTGCCGGAGTTTCCGTCACAAACGCATGTCTTCTTCTGGCGCGAGATCGTCGCGTGGCGTCAGGCGGGACTGAGTGTCGACCTGCTGAGCACGCGACGTCCACCAGATGACGCCTGCCGACATGCCTTTGCCGACGAGGCGAGGCAACAAACCCATTATCTCTGGCCGCCGCGGGCGCGTGATACGGTGGCAGGCACGATCCTCTCGCCGGGCAAACTGGCCAAGGCATTGGGGTACGTCCGCTCCTTATCGGAGGCGTCTCTTCGCCAGAAGGCGAAGGTCACGGCGATGATTGGATCGGCGGTGGATTTGTTGGCGTACTGCCGGGATCGCAACGTCGGCCACGTGCACTGCCACAGCTTTGCCGACGCGGCACACGTTTGCCGCATCGCTCAGCTCCTCGGTGGGCCGACCTACTCGTTGACCCTGCACGGCGACCTGCCGGTGTATGGCACGGACCATAAGAAGAAGCTCGCCGGCTGCTCCGCCGTCGGCTGCGACGGACCGCACCTCGTCGGGCAGGTTGTCAGTCTCGGCTACCCGGAGGAGCGCGTTCTGCCCAACTGGATGGGGGTTGACACGGCTCAGTTCACCGCACGCGATCCCGATCCGACGACAGGTCGGCTTCGCCTGATCACGGTCGCGCGACTCAACGTGAACAAAGGCCACCGCTTTGCCTTGCGAGCGATGAAGAAGCTCGTCGATGCCGGTCGCGATGCGACGTACACGCTCGTCGGCCTGGGCGAGTACGAGGGAGAGATTCGCAAAGAGGTTCAGCGTCTCGGTCTTGGTGAGCGTGTGCGGCTGACTGGCACGCTCGGCGAGGACGAAGTGCGACGGGAGCTGACGGAACACGATGCCTTTTGCCTGCCGAGCGTCGGCCTGGGTGAGGCGGGTCCGATCAGCGTGATGGAAGCCATGGCCTGCGGCTTGCCGGTCGTCGCCAGTCGTATTGGAGCAACGCCGCAGATGATCGAGCACGGGCGGACGGGCTACCTGTGCGATCAGGAAGATGTCGAGGCGTTATCGGCTGCCTTCTTCTCGCTTGCCGACGATGCCGAAGTGCGGGCGATCATCGGCACCGACGCGCGGCAGTTCGCCGAGGAGCACTTCGACTCCAAGAGGACCAGCCTTCGGCTGTTCGAACACATCCGCTACTGGACGCCCCAGACGTTCACGGCGTGAATCGCGGGCTTGAACCAGTCGATACAGCGGCAGAAGGGTGGATGAGACCGTCGCCCTTTCACCAGCCGTGATGAATCAGCTGCCAATGCATCCAGACGCCGAATCGCTCTGCGACACCGGCACGGGTGCGGCGATAGCGTCGGCTCCAGAGTCATCTAGGAACGTGATTCGGAGCATGCGATGGCTCCACGCCATCTCGCTGATCATCGTGACAAGTTGCATCGCGAGCGCGATTGTCTCGATTCGCTCATCCGTCATCGCCGGTGAGCCGTCGGCCAAGCTCATCAATGTCGCGGGTCGCCAGAGGATGCTCAGTCAGAGGATCGCCTTGCAAAGTGCGATGGCCGCGCAGGCGAGTCTCGCGCACGAGCGACTGGAAGCGGCACGGGCTTTGGGGGAGCTTCGCCATGTGACCGAGCAGTTCGTCGATGGCTACAAGTGGCTCGAAGCCCATGAAGTGTTCGAGTCACCGCATGAGGAGGCTCTGCGACTCTCTGGCGAACTCGCTGCCGTGGCGGAGCGCCACCGGCTCGATACACCACTGCAGGCCAAAGCCGCAGCAGCAGTTAACGAGACGATGGAGCAGTTTCTGCCGGGAATGGAACACGCGGTTCACGGGGTGGAGGCCCGAGCAGACGCCATTATTTTCCAGGCTAAGCGTCAAGCGACGTTGGCGGGCTCAGGCGCTCTGCTGGTCCTCGCGTTGCAGGCCTTCTTCGTTTTCCGACCCATTCGCCGAACAGTCGAACAGTCACTCCAGGCCACGCGGGCCGCGGCCGAAGCGTCCGAGCATCGGGCTCGCATCGAGGCTGAGGCGAGGCGCAGCGTCGAGGTGGCGAGACAGTCGCTCCAGCACGCAGTGACGCGGTACGAGCGTGCGGAGGCGGAGGCTGCCGAAGAGAGCAAGTCGCGTCAAGAGGCAGAGACGCGTTATGACCTGGCCGTCGCGGGAACGAACGACGGCATCTGGGACTGGGATCTGCTGACGAACCAGCTGTGGTACTCGCCTGGCTTCAACAAGCAGCTGGGCTACGAGGACGATCCGCTCGAGCCGAGCCTCGACTCCTGGGCCAAGATCTGTCACCCGGACGATCAGGACCGTGTCTGGGCAGCGGTCGATGCGCACATGAAGGAGGGCACGCCTTACGACGAAATGGTGCGGCTTCAACACCGCGACGGGTCGTGGCGTCACATCCGCAGCCGCGGCAGCGTTGCCCGCAACAAAGACGGCATGGCGATCCGCTTCGCTGGTGCTCACGTCGACATGACCGACATCATCGAGGCCGAGCGTCGCGATCGACAGAACCAGCAGCTCCTCTCGGCGGTTCTCGAAAGCATGCCCGGCATGCTTTACTGGAAGGATGCCGAAGGTCGTTATCTTGGCGGCAGTCGGCTGTTCCTCGAGGCGCTCGAGCTCAACAGCAACGCCGAACTCATCGGCCGCAAGGACAGCGGAACGATGCTTGAGCCCTTCCTCGAGGATGACCGGCAGACCGTCCAGGCCAAGGGCCGCCCTCTCTCGTCGGAGCGTCGCATCGAGATCAAAGGCGAACCTCGCTCGTGGATCTCCACGCGGCGTGGCCTGCTGGACGAGGAGAGCCAGGTCATTGGCACCATCGGCGTCTACGAGGACGTGACCGACCGCCGTCTCGCAGAGCTGGACATGATCGACCAGAACCAGCGACTCTTCCACGCGACGAGCATTCTGGAACTCAGATCCAAGGAACTTCGACAAGCCGTCGCGACGGCGGATCACGCTCGTCGCGATGCCGAGGTGAGTCGTCACGCCGCCGACGAGGCCAACGATGCCAAGAGTCGCTTCCTCGCTGATGTCAGTCATGAAATTCGCACCCCGATGGCCGTCATCCTCGGCCACGCGGACACCATTCGCCGAAGTCAAAGTCAGACCGCGACCCACGCGAGCCTGCAGGCCATCGAGCGAAACGGCCAGCACCTGCTGACACTGCTCAACGAGATTCTCGACAATGCCAAGGCCGAAGCCGGTGAACTGGCGGTCCGTCTAGCTCCGGCTGATCCCGATGCAGTCCTGCAAGACGTCGCAACGGCCATGCGAGGTGCGGCAGAAGCGAAGTCGCTCAGCTTCCACCTGAAGATCGACGGCAAGCTGCCCGACTGCGTCGAGACAGACGCGATGCGAGTGCGGCAGGTTCTTTACAATCTCTCAGGCAACGCGATCAAGTTCACGGAGAAGGGAAGCGTCACCCTTGCCGCCTCCTGGAGCGATGACAGACTCCGCATCAGCGTGTCAGACACGGGCGCCGGGATCTCGCCTGACCAGCAGGTGCGGCTCTTCCAGCGATTCGATCAGCTCGATACTGGCAACGGCGAGACCTTCCAAAGGCACGGAGGCAGCGGACTGGGTCTCGAAATCAGTCAGCGTCTCTGCGACCTCCTCGGCGGCACGATCGAAGTGCAAAGCATCGTCAACGAAGGAACGACGTTCAGCGTCGAGGTGCCTGCTCCACGGATCGAGGTTGAGGCAGCGACGGAACCTGTGCGAGCCAAAGACGTGCCCGCTGCCCTGGGCAAAAAGGTGCTTCTCGTCGAGGACCATCCCGAACTGGCCAAGCTTGCGTCGGCAACGCTCGAAGCTGGCGGCTGCACGTGTCAGGTCGCCGCCAGTGGAGAGGAAGCAGTCGAGATGTACCAGCTGGTCGCGGCGACTGACGATCCGTTCGATGTCATTGTCACCGACATGAATCTCGGCCTCATGTCAGGCAGCGACGTCGTCGAGATCATCCGCCGCCTGGACCCTCACAAGCGAGTCCGGGTCATCCTGCACTCTGCCAACGCCGACCAGATCGGCGAGGCTGATCGCAAGAAGCTTGGGTTCGACGCCTACCTCCAGAAGCCCGTCGCCGCAGGCGAGCTGTTGAGGGCGGTCAGTGGACCGTTGTCGGCGGCACTGGACCAGGAAGATGACGACGAGGACTTCCGGCAGCTTTGCGCGGACTACGCCTTGCAGTTTTCCAAAGCCGTCGAGGCACTCGAAGCGTCGCCTGCAGACGTCTTGCGCATCCGAAAGATTGCCCACGACTTGAAGCCGGCTAGTGCCTTCGGCTTCGCCGAAATCAGCCCCGCCGCTGCCGCTTTGGAGCAGGCAGCGGACGCGTCTCTCGCTGAGGAGACGGAGCTGCCGCCGATGCCGATCCACGCGCTGCTCCAGGCTTTAATGCGTGCCGCCTGATCGTACCGCTTCGCTACTATCCCGGAATGAGCGATGCGACGCAGCCTGCCGTAGACCCCGACCTGCTTGCGGTCCTTCGCTGCCCTCTGACACTCAGCGAGTTGCAGCTACAAGGCGACGCCTTGGTCGCACACCAAGGCGGGCTGCGGTATCCGATACGCGAAGGTATTCCGCAGATGATTGTCGAAGAAGCCAAGCTGCCCGATGGTGTCGCAACCCTCTCAGAGCTCTGCGATCGGCTCGAAGCCGAAGGCGTGACGGTGCGGCGTAGGTGAGCTTTCGATACAACAGGCCGGATGAGTCAGCCCGACGCGACGAAGCCGAACGTCCTGTACATCATGTGTGACGAGTTGCGTTGGTGCGGGGTCGGCTGCTACGGGCACCCGGTGGTCCAGACGCCGCACATCGACGCGTTGGCGAGGCGTGGCGTGCGGGTGGAGCACGCGGTGAGCAACGCACCCGTCTGCATGGCTGCCAGGACGCTCGTCCTGTCGGGACAGCACCCACGCACCAGTGCCGGCCACGTCGGCAACCCGAGCCTGCGGTTCCGGCGTGACAGCGACGGAGGCCGTGGCTGGTGCTTCGACGCCTACGCCCCGCCGCAGAAGGTCGGCTTCTTCGACCCGACGGTTCCCCAGCTGCTTCGAGTCGCCGGCTATCAGCTGCGAGCCGTCGGCAAGTGGCACGTTGATGCCTGGCCCCACGAGATCGGGTTCGACGACTACCTCATCCCGCACAACCACCACGCCCACTCGGCCCAGCCCTTCACGCACAACGGCGGTCCGGAGTTCTGCCCAGAGGGCTTCAGTGTCGACTTCGAGGCAGAAGAGGTCTGCAGGTTCCTCGCCAGCGACCAGAGCAAGGAGACGCCGTGGTTCATGTACTACAACATCTCACCGCCGCACATGCCGCTGGCGGACATGCCTCGGCAGTACCTCGAGATGTACGACCGGAGCCAGACCGACTTCGACTACGAGCGGCCCAACTACCCGAAGGGCTTCAGCTTCAGCGACGACACCATCGCGACGTATTTGTGGGACTACCGCAACTACCTCCACCACCTGCCGCATGCCAACTCCGGCGGCAAGGACATGCGCGACCTCATCGCCCTCTACTACGGCGCGACGACATGGGTCGACGACAAGGTGGGCGAGGTGATGAAGGCTCTGGACGACGCGGGACTCGCCGATGACACGCTCGTGATCTTCACCGCCGACCACGGTGAGATGCTCGGCTGCCACGGGCGGAGCGGCAAAGCGACACTGTACGAGGAAAGCTGCCGCGTGCCGTTCATCGCGGCGGGTTGCGGCATCCCGGCGGACACGGTCGCCAGTGACGGCGTCGCTTCATTGGTCGATGTCGGCCCGACGGCTTTGTCGGTGGCGGGTGCCGAGGTGCCTGATCACCTGCACGGCACGGACTTGCTGCCGATGCTCCGCGGCGAAGCGACCGGCCCCGACGCCGCCATCATCGAGACGGAAGGCGACGGCACAGGCATCCGCACGACAACCCACCTGCTGGGCCTGCCGCGTATCGATCGAGACTTCGGCGAAACGCCGCACAAGTTCTTCGACCTGCGCGAGGACCCCTACCAGCTCCAGAGTCTTTCGCCCACCGAAGATTTTGCGAAGCTGCTCGAACGGCGCGTCCGCGACTTCGACGCGAAGATGTCTTGGTTCGAGAACCCCGACCGGGCTCAACGGCGGGTGATCGGCAGATCCTGATGCACCTTTCGGAGCGGCGTCGCTTGCGACGCGTTTCGAACCCCGTGCCAGGCGCGCGTCGCCAGCGACGCCGCTCCGTGACACTATGCCGCGAGCGATGGTTGCCGCGCCGTCGTAGGAATGCACGTGCCGAACGCGCTCGCCGACGCCGCCTCCCTTCAGGGCGGGCGGGTCGACAACCTCCTGGTGTTCTTCCTCGCCGTCTGCGGCGTGGCGGTCGTCGTGGTGCACGTCGCGGCGGTGATCACGTGGCTCCGCGGTGGCCGGCGCGGCTGGGTCTATGTCGCGGTGGTCTTCGCGGCGGCAGGGTTGCTGTTGCTCTTTTGGACCAGCGAACGCGAGTGGCAACGGCTCAAGGCGGATCGTGGCGAGCCTGCGGGCGAGCCGCAACGGGTAATGGTTATCGGCGAACGCTTCCGCTGGTCCGTCATCTATCCGGGAGGCGACAACGAGGTCGGCAGCTACCTGCAGTGGCCCAAGCCGGACGACGAGCTCTGGCCCAACCCGCTCATCGTCGACATGGCCACCGCCGCCGAGCCGCCAGCGTTCACCTTTGCAGGCGTCGCGGGACCGGCCGACTTGCCTGAAGATCGTCGCGAGTCGGCCATCGAACGTTACCGCGAGATCGTCAACCCGTTCGGCAAAGACTTCACCGATCCGCGTGGCTGGGACGACGACTATTCCGCCGCCCTCGGCCGTGATCTCAATCTCGAAGCCGGCCGTCCCGTCGAGGTCCGCCTCGGCAGCAAGGACGTCATCCACGACTTCTTCGTCCCGGCGATGCGCATCAAAATGGACGCGGTGCCCGGCAACGTCGGCATCGTCCGCTTCACGCCGGTCGAGCCCGGCACCTACACGCTCCTCTGCGCCGAGTTCTGCGGCTGGGGCCACACCGAGATGATCGGCAGCGTCGTCGTGGAGGATCGGCCGTGAGGCGCGTGGTCGACGATGGCGTCCGCATCGGCCGATCGTTCCTGCTGCTCGCTGCCGGCATGTTCTTCTTCGGCGGCATCCTGGCGTTGGGGATGCGGTGGAAGCTGGCCTACCCCGACTCGCCGACGCCGATTCTGGGGGCGATGCACTCCTGGCCCAACGGCGTCATGCCGCTGGAGACGTACGCCAAAACCTTCACGCTGCACGGCACGATCATGATCTGGCTCGTCGTGGTCCCGGCGATCGCGTGGGGCCTGGGCATCGCGACCGTGCCGCGAATGTGTGGCGTGCGACTGGCCTTCCCGGCCGCCGCCCGGCTCGGCTTGTGGCTGACGTGGCTCGGGGCGGCGACGTTGCTCGTCGGCTGGGCCGGTGCGGGTTGGACGAGCTACGCACCGCTGGGCAGCGTGTACGAGACCGTCGATCCCTGGGTGCCGTTTGACGGTGACGCGGCGAGTTGGCTTCGACGGACGACGAGCGACGGCGGCTTCGCGTTGCAGTCGCGGTGGTCGTTTCTAGCGATTTACGCGGTGCTGATCGTGTCGACGCTGGGGGCGTGGTCGTTGCTGCGCCAGCTTCTGGTAGCCGCGGGGCCTGCTCAGCGCTCGGGTGGCCAGCAGACGCAGAATCGCTGGGCAGGCCCTGCGGCTACCAGAGGGTGGATCTTGTCGACGGCGCTTCCCGTCGGAAGCTTTATCGCCGGTATCGCCGTCACCTACGGCCTCCAGCACGTCGCCTTCGACGGCCAGACCGCCTGGTTTACAGCGGTGGCGATGTGGGCGATCGCGGGATGCTTCGCGGGAGCCTCCATCCTCGGCACCGTCATCGGCAGACGCCGCGGCGGGGAGATCCTTAGCGTCTGGGGTTGGGGCAGCGCCGCGGCGGTCGGTTTGTTGGCGGGGCCGGTGATGGTGCTGGCGATGCTCATGAATCTGGGCGACGCCCACGGCCTGACGGGCTTCTTCAACCCGGCCAAAGGTGGCCAGCCGCTGTTGCACCAGCACCTCTTCTGGTTTTACGGCCACCCGCTCGTCTACCTCATGATCCTGCCCGCTTACGGCATCGCCGGCGACATCTTGGCCCGATATGGCGGCGGTGCAGTGGGACGCCGGGCGCAGCAGGCCAGCATCGTCGCCGTCTCCATTCTCGGCTTCGGCGTCTGGGCGCACCACATGTACCAGAGCGGCCTGGACCCGTCGGGCGCGCTCGTCTTCTCCGCTGCAACCATGCTCATCGGCACGCCGTCAGCCGTGCTGGTGATCTGCTGGATCGCCACGATCGCCAAGCAGAAGCCGCGCCTCACCGCCGCGACGTGGGCGATCCTCGCGTTCGTCAGCCTCTTCGTCCTCGGCGGCCTCTCTGGCATCGTCCTGGCCGCGCCGGCGATCAACGTCCAGCTCCACGACACCTACTTCGTCGTCGCCCACCTGCACTACACCCTCTTCGGCGGCAGCCTCTTCGCCCTCTTCGCCGGCCTCTACTGGCTCTGGCCCCGCCTCTTCCCCCGCCGCCGGCTGAACGACACGCTCGGCACCTGGCATATCTGGCTCAGCTACCTCGCCTTCAACGGCACCTTCGGCCTGATGCACGTCCTTGGCATCCTCGGCATGCCCAGGCGCTACGCCGAGCCGACGCGGATCGAGATGTTCAGCGACCTGGCGTGGGCGCAGCAGACGATGACGTGGTTCGCCCTGCTGCTCGGGACGGCGCAGCTGCTGCTTCTGGTGAACATCCTGTGGTACGGCTGGCGACGCCGCTAATCTGCGGGCGTGGGCACATCAACACGAGGGACGCAACTTGCCGCACTGAACGACGCCGTTCGGGAATGGCACCGGCATCACGATTGGCACTTGACGTACGAGTCGCGTCATGAAGACGATGCGCCCGCCGATGCCGAAAATCATCCAGTGCCGTTGACGGTGCTCGGGCCTTCGAGGCATGAGCTTGAGGAGCACGCACCGGACCTCATAACGGCGCTGGAGAGCCGAGAGAAAAACGCCCCTGATCCTGAGAACTCGCATCAGCGTCCGGTCCATGCGGTCATTCGAGATAACGATGAGCTAGTCGAGGGGCTACGGGATCATGAGCGGCGGCAAGCTGACTGGCCGCACTTCCCGATTGTGGTCCTCGCCCTGCCGCCGGACCTAGACGTCCGCCCGGCCTTGGCCGAGCTCGACGAGAATGTGGACCTGCTGCCGGGCGTACTCAAGGGTGCGGCGGGCGTTGCTGCGATCAGCTGCAGGACGGAGGGAGGATTCACGTTTGCAATCTGCCCGCCGCTGGCCGAGCGGGACGCGGCGACAACCAGCTACCTCGGACAGGCGTGGCTCAGCAAGCCGTTTCACCGGATCGAGATGGTCCAGCAGATGCTCTCGCAGCCGGTTCGGTCGGAGGTAAGACGCTACCGATCCCCCTTCAATTATCCGACGCCTTCGGCCATCTGGCACTTCGGTCAGGATGAACCATTCGCGCTGGTGACGCTCTACAACCAAGATGATGGTGATGACTGGACGGGTCGGATCACCCACCTCCGCCAGAACATGGTGCTAGGCGACGTCGTTCGGGCCAGCGGCGTGGCGGCGGGGAAGCTGGCGCGGGGGGACGATGACCTCTTCGTACCGAAAGTAGAGCTTCTCGCCCAGGGCGACTGGTCGCCGCGGAGTAAACTGCAGTCGGACCTTTGGCGGCACCTGGCGGCGAGCCGGGGCCTTCCTCTGGAGCAAGTCGGCCGGATCGCCGAAGTTCGCCCTGCCGATCGAGGTTTGGAGCCGAATGACCGCGACCTCTTCCTTGATGATGATTTGTACGTGACGATGGTCCCTCCGGAAGGAGAGCAAGACGGGCGAGTCTTCCGGCTCACTTGCGGGACGGCGGCCGACACTTTCTGTCTGCGGAGCCTCCTGCTTCAGCCGGCATCCGTCGATGATCTTCGCTGTGCGGCCGGCGGGAGCCTTGAACACCCGCGACTCTCCGCGGCGGTCATACGCGACCTGTGCCTGATCGAGCCGTCGTCCGTGTCGAAGCTCTGCGACCCGCTCGTCCGCCGTCGAAACCGGATCATTCACGGGGGCCCGACCGACGGCGTCAGTGCCGAGCCGGAGTACCGACAGGCACGCGACGAACTCGAGGCGCTGATGGCCGCCCTGCCGCACCTCAACCGCGTGCTGCCCATCCACATCGACGCCGTGTCGGCCACGCGGGCCGAGGTGACGGTGCAGCTGCGTCGACTCAGCGGCGAGAACGAGGCGTTCGAGCCCGAGGAACTGCGGGGTCCGCCCAATGGTGGCTTGCGGCAGTTGCTGCAGGGCGAGGTCTACGCGCTCGACCTCGCCAGTGCCAGCGATCGCCTCGTGTCGCTCTGGCCGTGGATCACCTTGGCGAGCCTCGATCCGGGTCGTCCGCTGGTTTGGCTGTTCAACGACTGCACCCGCGACACGTTGGGCTACAGCTCGCCGCAGTCGGCTAAGCCGCTGACGATCGGCGGGATGGGGAGTGAGCTGGCGTCGCTCCTCGGATTATAAGGATTTGAAACCTGCGGCGGACTGCCGCAGCGCGCCGCACTCGACCGGCCCGCACGTCGTAAGGTGCAGACCGTGCCGCGCGCTCCTGCCGAGACTTCGACCGATCCCGGCCGTGCCGTCTTCCTGTGGGCGGGCCTGACGACCCTGGCCATGTTCCCGCTCATCTGGATGGGCGGGCTCGTCACGAGCAAGGACGTCGGCATGGCGGTGCCGGATTGGCCCAATACGTTCGGGTACAACATGTGGTCCGTGCCGTGGGCACAGTGGCTCGGCGGCGAGGCGGGAGGCGTCTTTCACGAACACTTCCACCGCCTACTCGGCACCCTTGCGGGCTTCTTCGCGGTGGCGACGGTGATGGCCGCGTACGGCATGGCGCAGAAGCCGGGCCGACGTCGAAAGATTGGCATCGTCACGCTCATCAGCCTCGGCGTTGCGATCGGCGGCTACGCGTTTCTCAAGCTCGTCAGCCCGTTCAGCTACGGTGTCAACAAGAACCTCTGGCACGTTGTCAGCCTCGGCGGAGCCCTCGGCGTTACGACCGGCGTCGCGTGGTTCCTCCGCAAGCCCGACCCGCGAGCGTGGGTGCGATGGCTGACGGTCGGGTTGCTCGGAGCGATCATCGTTCAGGGCATCCTCGGCGGCGTGCGGGTGCTTGGGGACTCACGCGAAGTTGCGATGGTCCACGGCATCTTCGGCCAACTCACGCTCTGCGTCGGCGGGCTGGCGACGCTGGTGGCGACCCGGTGGTGGTGGACCGTCGACCGCGATCATCGCCCCGCCGTCGCGTGGCCGGCGGTGGTGCTGCTGGGCCTGTGCGTCGCGCAGCTCGCCGTCGCCAGCGTCATGCGGCACACGGCCAACGAGAACTTGCAGACCGGCTCGGGTTTGGCGATCAACGACTTTCCGCTGCACTACGGCAAGGTGCTGCCGCCGACGGATGACGCTTCGCTCGCCGAGGCCAATGTGTATCGAGCCTTTGAGTACCAGGAGCCGCCGGTGACGATGGCCGACGTCTGGCTGCACGTCACGCACCGGCTTGGGGCCTATCTCATCACCGCTTTCACGATCTTCGTCGCCTGGCGGCTGTGGAACGTGTCGCGAAAGACGGTCCTTCTCGTCACGCTGCTCGTGGCGACTCAGGTGACGCTTGGCATCCTGACGGTCCTGCTCGGCAAGCCGGCGGACGTGGCGACGCTGCATGTGGCGACGGGGGCGACGCTCTTGCTGTCGGTCGCGATGCTGTCGGCAAGGCTGGTGCGGGTGTATGGGCTGATGCCAGCGAGGCAGCCGGCTCGTGAGGATTCACCGGATCTGTCGCAGATGCCGGAGGTCGCGGCGGCATGAGCGATCTGGCTGTCGTACGCTCGTCTTCCCGCGGCATGTTGAGCGACTTCGTAGACATTGGCGTCGACGCCGCTGAGGACCACGCCGTCGATGCCGTGCGGCATCCGCAGGTGCGGGCCGCCTATGAGCTGACGAAGCCGCGGATGAATTTCCTCGTCCTCGTGACGACGGCGGTCGGTTATCTCGCCGCCGTCCTGCCGACCGCGAGCTTCGGCCTGTCGACGTGGCTGAGCTTCCTGCACGTCCTCGTCGGCACCGCCTTGTCGGCCGCCGGGGCGAGCGTGCTCAACCAATGGCTCGAGCGCGACATCGACGCCCGCATGCCGCGGACAAAGTCGCGACCGTTGCCCGCGGGCCTGTTGTCGCCGACGTTCGCCCTCGTGTTCGGCGTCGGTTTGTCGATCGTCGGCGTGGTCTACTTGTGGCTGCTGACGAATTCGCTCGCCGCCGGGCTGTCTTTGCTGACGATCGTCACTTACGTCCTGATCTACACGCCGATGAAGCGGCAGACGGCGTGGTGCACGATTGTCGGTGCGGTGCCCGGTGCCCTGCCGCCGATGATCGGCGTGGCGGCGGCGACGGGCTCGCTCGGGTGGCTGGCGTGGGGCTTGTTCGGGATCTTGTTCGCCTGGCAGATGCCGCACTTCTACGGCCTGGCGACGATGTATGCCGACGATTATCGAGCCGGCGGGTTGCGGATGTTGCCCAACGAACCGAACGGTCAGCGTCGGACGGCCCGGCAATCGATCGCCTTCGCCGCGGCGTTGCTGCCGATCTCACTGGTGCCGCTGTTGAGCCCGAGCATCGGCCTGCTCTACGCGGTGCCGGCGACAGCCCTTTGCGTGTGGTATCTGCTCGCCGCCATCGCCTTCGCTCGCGACTTCGGCTTCGCGTCGGCGAAGCGGGTGTTTCTGGTGTCGATCGTCCACCTGCCGGCGCTCTTGAGTGCCTTGGTGTTGGACGCGTTGCTCTAATTTCGCCAGCCGCGGCCCTATCACGCATCCGGTCCCGCGTCCTGGAGTCGGTAGCCGACGCCACGGACGGTGTGGACGAGCCAGCTTGCGTCGCCGAGCTTCTTGCGGATGGCGGTGACGTGGACGTCGATGGCCCGGTCGGTAACGAAGACGTCGGTGCCCATCGCCTTGTCCATGAGGCGGTCGCGGGAGAGCACCCGGCCCCCGGCTTCAACGAGGGCACGCAGGAGTTTGAACTCGGTAAGCGTCAGCTTCACCAGCTTGCCGTCGGCATAGACCTCGTGCTTGTCGAGGTCCATCGTCAGCGGCCCGCTCGTCAAGCTGCCGGGCGACGCGTTGTCCTGCGTCGACATCTCGCCGTGGATGGGCCCGCGACGTCGCAGGACGGCCTTGACGCGGGCCATCAGGACCTTCGGGCTGACCGGCTTGACGACGTAGTCGTCGGCACCGATCGTGAGGCCGACGACGACATCCGTCTCCTCGCCGCGGGCGGTGAGCATGACGATCGGCACGTCCTTCGTCTTGGCATCGTCACGCAGCCGGCGAGCGACTTCGGTGCCGTCGACGCCGGGGAGCATCAGGTCGAGGAGGATCAGATCCGGCTGATGCCGCTTGGCCAGTTCGATCGCAGCCTCGCCGTCCTCGGCGGCCAGGGCGTCGAAGCCGTTGCGTTCGAGGTTCATGCTGATGAGCTCGACGAGGTCGTGCTCGTCATCAACGACGAGAATCACAGGCCGCTCGCGGGCGGGCTTTTTGCCGGTGGCGCCGGCGACTGTGGCTCGACCCGAAGCCGAGACGACTCCGGCGGCGGATGCGGCGTGCCGCGTCACCTTTCGGTTCAGCAGCGGTGCGGGGGGAAACGCGGGGCGGGCGACCGACAGCATTGGCCGCACTTCATCGTCACGAGCGTCGTTGGTCAAGGTGCATCTCCGGCTGAAGTCGATCCGCGCGCAACCTTAGCGCAAGGAGCCGGTGCGGCGGCGTGAGCGGAGGGTCGTAGTGTGTCACGTGCCGGACGAGGTTGTCGTCAAACCGAAAAAGTTGGACCTCAAGCGCGACGAGCGGCTGCGAATCGAGTGGACGGACGGCCTGGAGACGACGTTACCGGTGGCGACGCTGCGGCAGATGTGTCCATGTGCCAACTGCAAGATCGCCCGAGACGGGGTCGATCCGCACCAGCTCATGCGGCCGATGACGTCTGATGAAGTGGCCGCGGCACAAGGTCGGCCCAAGAAGCGGTCGCTGAAGCTGAACGTGGTCAAGGAATCGATGACCGGGGGCAGCGACGTGGCGGTGACGAAGGCGGAGATGGTCGGCAACTACGCGATGAAGCTCTGGTTCACCGACGGCCACGACAGCGGGATCTTCACGTGGAGCTACTTGCGGGAACTGTCGGCCAAGAAGTCGGCGGCCCAGGCGGCGTCTTCGGGCGAGAGCGGTGGTTCGGGCGGCGTGTCGTAGAGGCGGTGCTTGTACCCACCTGCGTCGTAAGTCTGATCGAAGATTGCTTGAAGCTCCAACACAGCGTCAGAGTCATCCGGCTTCAATGGAAGGGGCACCACGGGCAACGCCTCACGCAGCCCGATGGGCCAGACGTCTTGCTTGTCCTGATCGGCTCTTGCGACCAGAGTGTAGAAGGGTGAGGCAGGTTGAGGTTCCATCGGAAGGGCAGAGCCGCCTCGGAGCAGGTCGATCTCGACCAGATTGGCACCGGCAGCCAGGTAATTCAGCCTCTTGTTGAAATAGCTCGTACGTCCTTGATCACGCTTTTTGCTCGTCGGGCTTAGAAGCTCGATGACCGTGACGAGGCGACGCATCTTCGCATCGCGAATCTCGATACGCTTCAAACGTTCTTCAACCAGATCGACACGCAGTGTGGTTTGTGTCGGTACGGAAGTCACGGCCGACTGTCGATGCCGCACGCTGCCTTCGGTGAGTGAGACGTCGGCAACGACATGCGAAAGTCGCTCATCCGCCGAGGGTTCGTGAATGAAGAGGTCGTACTCAACAGACACCTTATAAGCGGCCCCGAGCTGCTGTTGCAGCGACAACCGGATCATCACGTTGAACGTGGTGTGGAAGTCTCGCCAATCAGAACCCTCGATATACGGGTCGATGCCAGGAAAGGGTGACGGCATGCCCGCATCATAACACGGCTACAGGTCGGCTAGCGCCTGGTTCAGCCGGCGGACCTCGTGCACCGCCATGCCGCCGAGGGCGGGTTTGCGGCCTCGCATGGGCGGGATGACCGCGTGGCCGACGCCCAGACGACTGGCCTCCATCAGCCGCGTTTCGATCTGCGACACCGGCCGAATCTCGCCGCCGAGGCCCAGTTCGCCCAAGCACAGCGTGCCCGGCGGCAGCGGTCGGTTGAAGTGGGCCGACGCGATCGCCATGGCGACGGCCACGTCGATCGCCGGCTCCGTCACCTTCACGCCGCCCGCGACGTTGACGAAGACGTCGTCGGCCGCGAGCTTGAGCTCGCCCCGCTTTTCGAGCACCGCGATGATCATCGCCGTCCGGTCGCTGCTGAAGCCGCTGACCTTGCGACGCGCACTGCCGATCACGCTCGACGCCGTCAACGCCTGCACCTCCACCAGCAGCGGTCGACTCCCCTGCAACGCCACCGTCATCACGCTGCCGCTCGGCGGCGAATCCTGGTACTGCTCGGCGAAGATTCGGCCCGGGTCCGTCACTTCCTTTAAGCCCCGGCCGGTCATCTCGAACAAGCCGACCTCGTGCGTGCCGCCGAAGCGATTCTTCGTGCATCGAACGACCCGGTGCGCGTGATACCGGTCGCCCTCGAAGTAGACGACCGTGTCGACGACGTGTTCGACAAGCTTGGGACCGGCGAGCTGGCCCTGCTTTGTCACGTGCCCGACGAGCACGACGGCCGCCCCGGTCTGCTTGGCGAGGTAGGTCAGGTCCATGCAAGCCTCGCGAAGCTGCGTCACGCTGCCGGGGGCGGCGGGAAGGTCCGGCTTGTAGACCATCTGCAGCGAGTCGATCACCACCACCCGCGCCTTCGTCTGGTGCACCTGCTGAATGATCCGCGCCAAGTTCGCCTCGGCGAGCACCAGCAAGTGATCGCTAGGCACCTCCAGCCGCTCGGCCCGCAGTTTCGTCTGCTTCGTCGACTCCTCGCTCGTCACGTAGAGCACCGGGGCCTCGCCGCCCTTGCGACCAGCCCATCGGGCCGCGGCCTGGAGGAGCAGCGTCGACTTGCCGATGCCCGGATCGCCGCCCACGAGCGTCGCCGAGGCCGGTACGAGGCCGCCGCCGAGCACCCGGTCGAGTTCCGCGATCCCGGAGGAGCGGCGCGGCGGCGGCGCCTCCGCGGCGCGGAGGTCGGTGAGCGCCATGCGCCGGCCCTTGGCCGCGCCGAGGCCCTTGGCGGAGGGCCCCTGGCTCAGCGGCGCTTCCTCGGCGATGGTGTTCCACGCGCCGCAGACCTCGCAGCGTCCGGCCCATTTCTGGGTGACGTTGCCGCAGGCGGAGCAGACGAAACGGGCGACGGGTTTGGCCATGGGCCGCGGTGTAGCCCGGGCGCGGCTCAGGGGCCAGAGGCGGCGGCCTTGACGAGGCGTCCGGTCCAGAGCCCGAGGCCGAGCGAAGCGAGGACGCAGGCGGTGAAGAGCCAGAGGCCCCAGGCGGTCTCTACCCGGCCCACGGAGAGGCCCTTGGCCAGCGTGACGTAGACCGCGATCAGGAAGACGTCGGCCATGGCGAGCTTGCTTAAGGTTTGGAGCGCGGGCAGGAGGCGGGCGGGCGCGCGGGAGAGGTGGACGAGCGCGAGCAGGATCGTCTTGGCCATGGGCGCGACGAGGGCGAGCAGGATCACGACGAGCGCCAGCCCCGCCTCGCCGCCCGCCCAGAGCGCGCCGATGCCCGAGAGGACGGAGATCTCCTCCAGCCCGAAGAGCGGCAGGAGCCCCGCGCGCATCAGCGGCGCCGTCCAGGCCAGCGGAAACAGGACCAGGAGCGAGAGGTTCAGCGCGAAGGCGAGGCGGAGCCGGGCGGACATGGGACGCCAGATGCGCCGTCCGGGCCCGGGACACAAGGGCGCCGGCGCAGGCGGCCCTTGGCGTGTCCGGTCCTCGGAAGGCGGGCTGGCGGTTGTCGGGGATGGTCGGTGCGCGACGGAGTGCCAACGGGGACAGGTCGTTGCCTCCACGGCCCCTGGAGGCCGCGTCCAGACCTCGAAAGGCACGCCGGCGACCCTAGGGGCCTGTCATTGTGCGGTGGAGTGCCGACGCGGGCCGCCAGCGCGTGGCGCACCGAACCATCCGTTCGCTCAGGAGATCTGGCGCACGTAGATCACCCCCGCGGCGATCACGGCCGTCAGCCCCAGCCGCGTGGCCTCGCCCGGCCATGTGGCCTCGCGCAGGTCGTTCAGGCCCATGTGGAAGCCCACGGCGAGCCCTGCGGGAAAGAGCACCGCGATGATCACCACCACCGTGGGCAGGCCGAGGAAGATGCCGGCCAGCACCACCACGAGGAGCGTGATCATCGCCGGCACCAGATGCCCGATCATCTCGAAGACCAGCGCCAGGTGCTCGCGCCGCTCCTTGCGCCAGAGCCGGACGAACCACTCGATCGCGGCGAGGCCCGCGTAGGTCCAGAAGACCGTGGCGGCCGCCTCGATGACCGCGATGGGGCTCACCTCCGCGCCCCGATCGGACCCTCGGCCGCGCCGGTGACGAACTGGACGAGAACCGGGTCCGCCGCCGCCTCCATCTCGGCCAGCGTGCCCTGCCAGCGCACCGCGCCCTCGTGCAGCATCGCGACCCGGTCGGCGATGGTGCGCACCGAAGTCATGTCGTGGGTGATGGTGATCGCGGTCACGCCCATCTCGGTCACGATCTCGCGGATGAGCGCGTTGATCAGGCCCGCCTTGATCGGATCGAGGCCCGTCGTGGGCTCGTCGAAGAAGATCACCTCGGGATCGGCCGCGATGGCCCGCGCGAGGCTCGCGCGTTTCTGCATGCCGCCCGAGAGTTCCGCCGGGTAGAGGTCGGCCACATGCGCGCCGAGGCCCACGCGGGCGAGCTTCTCCACCGCCAGGTCGCGCGCCTCGGCCCGCGGCAGCCGGTGGGGGCCGTGCAAAAGACGGAAGGCCACGTTCTGCCAGATCGGCATCGAATCGAACAGCGCGCCGCCCTGGAAGAGCATCCCGAAGCGCGCGAGGAACGCGTCGCGGTCGCCGCGGGTGACGTCCTGCCCGTCGAGCTCGATCCGGCCCGCGTCGGGCCGCTCGAGCCCCAGGATGCACTTCAGGAGGACCGACTTGCCGGTGCCCGACCCGCCGATCACCACGAGGCTCTCGCCCGTTGCCACCTCGAGATCCACGCCGCGGAGGATCGCGGTCGGACCGAAGGACTTGGTGACGTTCGTCAGGCGGATCATGCGGGGAAGAACAACTCCGTCAGCAGGTAGTTCGACGCCAGGATCAGGATCGAGGCCGAGACCACGGCGCGCATCGTGGCGCGCCCCACGCCGCGGGCGCCGCGCTCGGAGTTCATGCCGTGATAGCAGCCCATGATCGCCACGATGAAGCCGAAGACCGCGCCCTTGGCGAGGCCCGAGACGACGTCGCGCAGCTGCAGGAAATCGGCGGTGGTGGCGAGGTAGGCGGCGGGCTCGAACCCCAGCCGCGTGGTGCCGACGAGCCAGCCGCCGAGGATGCCGATGCTGTCGCCCACCGCCACGAGCAGCGGCAGGGACAGCGTGGCGGCCAGCACGCGCGGCACGGCGAGGTACTTCATCGGATCGGTCGAGAGCGTCACCAGCGCGTCGATCTGCTCGGTGACCTTCATGGTGCCGATCTCGGCGGCGATGGCGGCGGCGACGCGGCCCGCGACCATGAGCCCGCCGAGCACCGGCCCGAGCTCGCGCGTTATGCCGATGGCGACGATCTGCGGCACCACCGCCTCGGCGTTGAACCGCGCGCCGCCCGCGTAGATCTGGAGCGCGAGCGCCCCCCCGGTGAAGAGCGCCGTGAGCCCGACCACCGGCAGCGACATCCAGCCGATCTGCACCAGCTGCTGGGCCAGTTCGCGGAAGTACCAGGGCGGGCGGGCGATGTGGCTGACGACCGTCGCGAGAAACAGGACCACGCGCCCCGTGCCGGTCAGGAGCCCGAGGGCCGAGCGGCCGAGCGTGGCCAGCGGCGCGGTCAGGGCCCGGCTCACGGCGCCACGCCGTGCAGGTGCCGGACGTAGCGCGCGCCGAGCGCGGTCAGGATCTCGTAGCCGATGGTGCCCGCGTCCCCGGCCAGCCGGTCCACGCCCTGGTGCGGCCCCAGGATGTCGAGCGCGTCCGGCACCTCGGGCAGGTCGGTCACGTCGATGGTCAGCAGGTCCATCGACACCCGCCCGGCGAGCGGGCAGGGCCGGTCGCCCGCCCAGAGCGTCGCCTTGCCCGAGAGCGCCCGGATCAGCCCGTCGGCATAGCCCGCCGAGACCGTGGCGATCCGCGTCGGCCGCGTCGCGGTGAAGGTGCAGCCGTAGCCCACCGTCTCGCCCGGGGCCACGTCGCGCAGCTGGATCACCGGCAGCGACAGCCGCACCGCGGGGCGCGCGCTTGCGAAGGGCAGCCCGCCATAGAGGCCGATCCCGGGGCGCGTGAGGTCGAAATGGTAGTCGCGCCCCAGCAGGATGCCGCCAGTCGCCGCGAGCGAGCGCGGGACCCGCACGCCCTCGGTCATCTCGCGGAAGGTCGCGAGTTGCGCCGCGTTGGCGGGATGGTCGGCCTCGTCGGCGCAGGCGAGGTGGCTGAT
>CAYMAS010000028.1:39389-43211 GCA_964388485.1 uncultured Tepidisphaerales bacterium
TGCCGGCGAAGCGCGGGTGCGCGGCAAGGGTCTCGAGCGCCGCGGCCTGGACCGGATTCATCGGGTGGTCCGGCTCGTCGGCGCAGGCGAGGTGGCTGATGACGAGGGTCAGCGGCCCGGCCTCCGCCTCGGCGCGCGCGGCGGCCCAGTCGGCGGGCTCCATCCCCAGCCGGTTCATGCCGCTGTCGAGCTGGATGCCGTAGGGTGCCTCGGGCAGGGCGCTCTGGTGGCGGGCGAGCTGTTCGGCGCTGTTGAGCATGGGCGTCAGCCGCGCCTCTCCGATCGCGGCCGTGTCGCCCGCCATGTGGCCCGAGAAGACGCAGATCGCAGGGCCTGTCCCGACGGCGGCGCGCACGGCCCGCCCCTCCTCGGCGGTGGCGACGAAGAAGCTCCGCGCGCCCTCGGCCGCGAGGCGCCGGGCGACGGGCGCGGCGCCCAGCCCGTAGCCGTCCGCCTTCACGACGGCGGCGGTCTCGCAACCGGTCATGGCGTCGAGCGCGCGCCAGTTGGCCGCGACCGCGTCGAGGTCGATGTGAAGCGTGCCGGTCCCCATGGGCGATGTCTCGGGTCTGCGGCGCGCGGGGTCAAGGCGGGATTGGCCGATTCTGCTGTGGGCGGGACCGGCCGGAGGAAGAAGCGTCGAAGCCGGCGGCAGTGTGCAGGCACAGGCGGCGTGCGCCTCCGCAGCCCCGGCGGGGAGGGCCGCATGCGCGACGGGGCGCCGGTTTTGGGGGAATGCGATGGACCTCGTGCTCGCGGCGTGTGCGACAGGCACGTGTCGGTCATCTGCGCGCGGCGTGCACGATGCGTCTGCGGTGGCGGCGCGTGAGGCAATCTGTGCCGGACCGGTGCGCGGCCTGCACGTGGAGCGCACCCCGGCGGAAGCGGCCCGTTTCGATTGCGTCGGGGGTGAGCGTATCGACCTGCATCGGCGGGCGTTGCGTCGGCGGCGCGCACCGGCAGGGGAACCTGTGCCGATCGGTGCGCGGCCTGCGCGTCGAGCGCACCTTTGAGGGAGCGGCCCGTTTCGGTTGCGTGCTTGGTGAGCGTGTCGAAGGGCACCCGCGGGCGGTGCATTGTCGCTGCGCGCGTGGAGGGGAACCTGGGTCCGGCAGGTGCCCGGCCTGCGCTTCGAACGCTACCCCGCCAGCGGGCACCACAACCCCGTGTCGGTGGCTCGCGCGGTGAACGTGTCGGAGTGCATCTGCGGCCGGTGCGTCCGCGATGGGCGTGTGCTGGGGAACCTGTGCGGGGCAGGTGTGCCGCCGGCGCGTGGAACGCCACTCCGGCAGGGGCGGGCACCTCCCCATGTCGGCGGCGTGAGCGCCGGTCGGAGAGCATCTGCGGGCGGGGAGTCTGCCGTGGCCCTGGCCTCGGGAACATTTGCCGGAGGCTCGTGCGGCGCGCGTTCCGGGAACCTTTGCCGGGCGCCCGAGCGGTAGGCGCGCGGTCGGCGCCTGCGCTGAGGATTCGCCGGGCCGCGCTCTTGCGGGCATCCTTGGCGGTGCGCGCAGGAGGCGTGCGCGGCACCCGCTTGCCGGGGGCTTACGCCGGTTGCGCGTGCGGGGCCCGTGGCCGTGTCCCCGCCGAGGCGGCGAAGCCCGGGCCTGCCGTGCCCGTGGAGCCCCGGCGAGATGGGCGCGCCCGTGTCGCAGGCCCCGTCGCAGGCCGCCGCGGCCGCCGGAGGGAGCGGCGCCCCCGCATTTCCCCTTGACCCCGGCCGCACGGCGCAGTCCCAAAGGGGCCGCCTGCGCGCGCCACGCGCCTCAGAGACCGACACGACCGAGGACCGTTCCATGGCCAATCCGCTCTTCGATTCGCTCTTCGGCGCCCATGCCGGACGGACGGCGCCGTTCCTGCTCCTGCCCGACGGCTCCGAATGGTCCTACACCGCGTTCCTCGACCTCGCCGCCGGCTTCGCGCACGCGCTCACCGCCTGCGGGCTCGGTCCCGGCGACCGCCTCGCCGTGCAGGTCGAGAAGTCCCCCGAGGCGCTGGCCCTCTACGCCGCGTCCGTCCAGGCGGGCGTGGTGTTCCTGCCGCTCAACACCGGCTACACGGAGGGCGAGGTCGCCTATTTTCTCGAGGACAGCGGCGCGCGGCTTCTGGTCTGCGACGCGGCGGCCCGGACGGGCCTTGCCCCCGTCGCGGCGCGGCTCTCGGCGCGGATCGAGACGCTCGGCGCGGACGGCACCGGCAGCTTCCGGGAGCTCGCCGAGGGCCGACCCTCGACCTTCCCCACGGTCGACCGGACGGCGGACGACCTCGCGGGCCTGCTCTACACCTCCGGCACGACCGGGCGGTCCAAGGGCGCGATGCTGACCCAGCAGAACCTCCTGTCGAACGCGCGCACGCTGGCCGGGCTCTGGCGCTTCACCGATGCCGACACGCTCCTCCACGCGCTGCCGATCTTCCACACTCACGGGCTCTACGTGGCCACCAACGTGACGCTGGTGGCGGGCGGGTCGATGATCTTCCTGCCGCGGTTCGACCTCGACACGGTGATCGCGCAGCTTCCCCGGGCCACCGCCATGATGGGCGTGCCGACCTTCTACACCCGCCTCCTCGACGATCCGCGTCTGACGAAGGATCTCGTCGGCCACATGCGCCTCTTCGTCTCGGGCAGCGCGCCGCTCCTGCCCGAAACGCACGCGCGCTTCGAGGACCGCACCGGTCACGCGATTCTCGAGCGCTACGGGATGACCGAAACCAGCATGTCCACCTCGAACCCCTATGACGGGCCGCGCCGGGCCGGGACGGTGGGCTTCCCCCTGCCGGACGTGGACCTGCGCATCGCCGATCCGGCCACCGGCGCGGCCCTGCCCCCGGGCGAGATCGGCCAGATCGAGGTGCGGGGCCCGAACGTCTTCAAGGGCTACTGGGGCATGCCCGAGAAGACCGCCGAGGAGTTCCGCACCGACGGGTTCTTCGTGACCGGCGATCTGGGGCGGATCGACGCCGAGGGCTACGTGGAGATCGTCGGGCGCAACAAGGACCTGATCATCACGGGCGGCTACAACGTCTATCCGCGCGAGATCGAGGCGCTGCTCGACGACCAGCCCGGGGTGCTGGAGAGTGCCGTGATCGGCGTGCCGCATCCCGATTTCGGCGAGACGGTGCTGGCGGCCATCGGCGCGGCGGTGGCGGCCTCGCTGGCGCGCTTCAAGCACCCCCGCAGGATCGTCGAGATCGACGCGCTGCCGCGGAACACCATGGGCAAGGTGCAGAAGAACGTGCTCCGCGACCGCTACGCCTCGACCTTCACGCCGGACGCGGCGGAGGGCGATTGAGGGAGCCGTCGGCGCGTCGCGCCGGGTGCAGTGAGACAGGGGGATCGCGCCTTTCTGCGCGGCACGGCGGAGACGCGCGTCCCACCGCCGGGCAAAAGGCCAAGGCACCAAACCGCCTGACGGACCGGGATGCCGCCCCGGCGCCCCTTGGTACGGGACGCTACCGTCGGCGCCACATCCAATTAACCCGGCCTCGCGCTCCTTCTTCGGGTGCCTAGTGGGCGACCCTTTCCGGCCAGTCCGGCGTTGGGTCTCCCGCGTCATGCCGCCCCGGCGCGCCAAAGTGCCGAGCCGCGTCACCGTCGTCCTCCTCTTCCTCATCGTCGTCACCGGCGCCGGCATCGTCGACCGCCTGCTCCGCATCATCGACAAAAGTCACGAGGCCGGGCCGGCGTTCGGCTATCAGGCGCCGCACGCGCCCATCGATCCGGCGAGTGTGAGCAGCCGCGCCGCACCGATCGACCGGGCGATGATGGGCACGCCGGAGCAAGGCGTCGCGCCCCGCCAACTGCGCGCCGGCCCGCACGAGCCC
>CAYMAS010000029.1:0-340 GCA_964388485.1 uncultured Tepidisphaerales bacterium
GGCGAGTGCGTCACAAAGCCGAGCAAGTTGGCCGTTTGCTCGTGCAAGTGCTCCGTTCGTTCGAGCAAGTGCTCCGTTCGTTCGTGCAAGTGCTCCGTTCGCTCGTGCAAGTGCTCCGTTCGTTCGTGCAAGTGCTCCGTTCGTTCGAGCAAGTGCTTCACTTGTTCGAGCAAGTGAAGCACTTGCGCGACCGCAGAACCAGGTTGTCGGACGTCGACCGACGTTTGCGAGGCGTCAGGCGGGTTCGAGCGGGTCGACAGGGCGTTGACTCGGGTGCCGTCCGGGTGTGAACGAGGTGTTGCGTGGGTCTAGAAGGGCGTGAGGGGCCGGGGGGGGGGGG
>CAYMAS010000029.1:350-8152 GCA_964388485.1 uncultured Tepidisphaerales bacterium
GAGGGCACGGCCGCGCGGATGACGCGGCTGGAGGGGCTCTTCGACGCGACGGGGCTGTTTCGCAAGTTCACGTGAGGGGGGGGGGCGTCGGCGCTGGGGCGGTCGGGGAATATCGTAGCTTCGCCTTTACCCGCTCAAGGCGGGCGTCGATACGTCGCTTGAAGCTTTGCTGGCGACAGGGAGAAAGAAGGGGTCGGAGAAAGAAGGGGTCGGGAGCCGCTTCACAACGGGCGGACCAAGGTGCCGCGAGGCGGCGAGAAGGGTCGCGAACTACCCTGGCTTTGGGAAACCGTCAGCCGCGGCATTCGCGCAGTCGACAGTCGTTCCAGCGGCGACACCACAGCGACAGGTCGTGAGACGGCTCGCATTCCCGTTCCGTTGGCCATCTCGGCAGCGGGAATGTTCCCATGGAGCACGACGTTCAGTACCTCTGCATCGTCGCAAACCGCAGCGGCGACAAGACGACGAGCGGGCAGTTCCTGCCGTTTGAGGGAGACTGCACGCTGAGCATCATGCTCTCGAAGGCGATCACGGACACGACCATCAACAGCCACATCGGCCACGCCCTAGGCCAGCCGTCGTAGACTGCCGGCCCATGAGCCTCGAAGTCGGAATCGTCGGTCTGCCCAACGTCGGCAAGAGCACCCTGTTCAACGCCCTCACCAAGGCCGGCATCCTTGCCGCCAACTACCCGTTTGCCACCATCGAGCCGAACGTCGGCGTCGTGCCGGTGCCGGACGAGCGGCTGGGAATCCTCAACAAGTACCAGAAAACCGACAAGATCATCCCGGCCCAGGTTCGGTTCGTCGACATCGCCGGCCTCGTCAAGGGGGCCAGCAAGGGCGAGGGCAAGGGCAACGCCTTCCTGAGCAACGTGCGTGAGGCGGATGCGATCGCGCACGTCGTGCGGTGTTTCGAGGACGACGACATCCAGCACGTCGCGGGGCGTGTCGACCCGGTGGACGACGCGGAGACGATTGACCTGGAGCTGGCGTTGGCGGACGTGGAGGTGGCGACGAGCGCGTTGCAGAAGGTGTCGAAGAAGGCCAAGGGCGGCGACAAGGAGGCGGCCCAGCACAAGGCCTTGCTCGAACGCTGCGTCGGCCCGCTCGACGAGGGCAAGCCGCTGCGAAGCCTCGAGTGGACCGACGACGAGCGGAAGGCGCTCAAGGGTTTCGGACTGATTACGTTGAAAAAGGTGCTGTTCGTCGCGAACGTGGCCGAGGACGACGTCAACGGCGAGAGCCCGCTGGCGATGAAGCTCAAGGCATATGCGGCATCGCAGAGCGCCCCGGTCGTGCCGGTCTGTGCGAAGATCGAGAGCGAATTGTCGGAACTCGAAGACGACGAGCGGGACGAGATGCTGGGCGACCTTGGCCTGACGGAACCGGCGTTGGCGTCGCTGGCCCGTGCGGCCTACGACCTGCTGGGCCTGCAAAGCTACTTCACGAGCGGACCCAAAGAGATTCGAGCCTGGACCGTCCGCCGCGGCGCGACGGCCCCGGAGGCGGCGGGCGTGATCCATACCGACTTCGAACGCGGCTTCATCAAGGCCGAAATCTACGGCTTGAGCGACCTCGAAGAGCACGGCGACGAGGCCAAGATCAAGGCGGCGGGCAAGATGCGGATCGAGGGCAAGAGCTACATCATGCAGGACGGCGACGTGGTCCACTTCCGGTTCAACGTCTGACGCACCCGTCAAGCTAATCCCCTGAAGTCGACATCCGCTTCCAACCGTTCTTCGTACGGTTGGGTGATGACGCATCGAAGCCGCCTTCTCGTTCTGCTGCCGTTGGTCCTGTTGCTCGTCGCCCTGCCGCTGGCGTGTGGCGGGTGTGGGGGCGGCCGGGTTGGTAAGGAGTTCCGACCGACGGAGCCGGTCACCGAGTGGTCCAACGACAAGTGGGCGACTGTGCTGGACGAAGTCGCCACCGAGGACGGTTTCGTCCGCTGGCAACGGATCAAGGACAACACCAACGGCGTGCGCGACACGCTTTACGAGTACGTCGGCCTGCTGAACGCCGCCTCGCCGGAGAGTGACCCGCAGCTCTTTCCGACCGACAACGACAAACTCGCCTACTACGTCAACGCGTACAACGCCCTTTGCATGTACGGCATCGTCGAACGCGGCTATCCCGGCAATGTCCTGCGGCCTGGGTATATCGATCCGGGCGCCCTCTTTTTTCTCGACCGCTTCTACATCGGCGGCGAGCGGACGACGCTCGATTCGCTGGAGCAGGGAACGCTCGACAAGACGGGTCGTGACCCGCGGCTGCACTTTGCCTTCAACTGCATGAGCTACTCGTGCCCCCCGCTGCGGGCGGAGCCGTTCGAGGGTGACGTCTTCGCCGCTCAGCTTCGAGATCAAGGCGAGCGGTATCTGAGCGATCCGCGGGCGGCGGTGCGGGACGACGAGGACACGGTCAAGCTCAACAGCATCTTCACATCGTTCTACCGCGGCGACTTCACTCGTGGCGTCGAGGGTGAGGGTGACATGAAGCTCATCAACGGACTGCTCCGCTTCGCGGCTGACGACTCGCCCATCGTCGGCGCAACCGACTGGGACGGCATGGGCTACAAGTGGGAGCTCAACTCGCCGCCGGAGGAGTAGGCGTTCACGTCGTGAACGTCGTCACGGTCTTCGGGTTGTGATTGTGACCTCGGTACCGGGTCGCCTGTCGTTGGAGTGGCAGGCCGAGCAGGTCGCGGCCGAGGATGGACCAGTTGAGCATCATCTGCCGGACGATGCCGCGGTCGAGGAAGCGGCGAGGCGAGGTTTTGACGGGCGGCTGGAGAATGGCGGTCCGGCCGAGTCGCAGCATGCGGCGGCTGAAGTCGGCATCTTCGAGTACAGGGAGAAGCCGAAAGCCGCCGAGCCGGTCGAACGTTTCGCGTCGGCAGAAGATCGCCTGATCCCCGTAGTAGCAGCCGGTCATGCGGAACCGGATGCGGTTGAGCACCTGGACGATGCGGAGCCCTTGGCGACGCAGGCCGCGAGCTTTGCGGTGGCCGGAAAAGCGAAAGTCAAACGCCCCGCCGACGATGGCCGGGTTCTGCAGCCGCCGTCGTATGGCTGCGTCCCACTGGGCCGGGAGTCGCGTGTCGGCGTGGAGAAAGAGCAGCACGTCGCCCGTCGCCGCAGCCGCCCCACGGTTCTGCGCGTCGGCCCGATTCCGTCCGCCAGCGACGACGCGGCCTAGCTGGTCTCCGATCTGCCGCGTCGCGTCGGTGCTGCCACAGTCGCTGATGATGACCTCGACGCAGCCGTTCGCTTCATCGCGTGCGATTGCCACCGTCGTCGCCAAGGCGTCGGCTTCGTTGAGCGTCGGGAGGATGACGGAGATGGTCAGCGGCCGGAGCGACGTCATGGGGCCGATGAGCGATGTAGCCGGCGGGGATCGAACCCGCAACCTGCGGTTTAGAAGACCGCCGCTCTGTCCAATTGAGCTACGGCTACGTTTCGTCGAGCATGCTATGACGCCGCACGCTTGGCGATCTCGTCGGCCGTGACGCCGCTCGACGGGTTGATCTGGATGACGCCATCTGCCGTGACTTGGAACGGGCACGTCGAGCACTGAATACGCCGCTGGGACGGAGCGACATCGGCCAGGCGCGGGTCGGGTTCGCCGGCCCGGAGCTGCGGCTGGTCGCCGCTCGTGTCGAACCGCTTCTTGAGCAAATCGAGGATCAGGTCATCGATGCCGAGCGGTTCGGCGATGCGATAGCTCGTGCCGACGTGCGGCTCGGCGGCCTGGTTAACGAGCGACGGAATGTCCTTCGTCCAGTGCTTGCCCTGAGCCAGGAAGAACGGCACGAGCACGATCTCCTTTGCCCCCTTCTCCACGCAGCGGGCGTAGGCGAGGGCGATGTCCGGCATCGCCAGCTCCATGTGAGCGGGCTCGACGACGTCGAACTCGCCGGCGTATCGGGCGGCGAACAGGCGGGCGACTTCTTCGAGCATCTCGTTGCTCTGCGGCCGGCGGCTGCCGTGATCGACGATGATGAGGGCGGGCTTGCTCACGCGGCACGATACGCTTCGGCATGAGCAGCCTCGTTGCGAAGATCACGAAACAGACGCCCATCGGCTTCATCGGCACCGGCGTGATGGGTCGGCACATGGCCAGGCATCTTCTCAACGCCGGCTACTCGCTCTTCGTCCACAACCGCACGCGAAGCAAAGCCGATGAGCTGGTCGATGCCGGTGCGACGTGGTGCGGCTCGCCGAAGCAGGTCGCCGAGGCGGCGTCCGTCGTGATCACGATGGTCGGTTATCCGGCGGACGTGGAGCAGACGCTGCTGGGTGACGTGCTGCCGGACTGGCGACATGATGGCGGTCTGCTGATCGACATGACGACGAGCGAGCCGAAGCTCGCCGAGACGATCGCGAAGGCGGCGGCAGCGAAGAACGTGGCGTCGCTTGATGCACCCGTCAGCGGCGGCGACAAGGGAGCTGCGGCGGCAACGCTGTCGATCATGGTCGGCGGCGATGAGAAGGCCTTCGAGATAGCGCGGCCCCTGCTGGACATCATGGGTTCCACGATTGTCCACCAGGGCCCTGCCGGCAGCGGGCAGCACTGCAAGATGTGCAACCAGATTGCCGTCGCGGCAACGATGGTCAGCGTCTGCGAAAGCCTCGCCTATGCCAAGGCTTCCGGACTCAATCCGAGCACCGTGCTCCAGAGCATCACGGGCGGCGCTGCCGGGAGTTGGTCGCTTGCAAACCTCGGCCCGCGGATGCTGGCGGGGGACTTCGAGGCGGGCTTCTACGTGAAGCACTTCGTCAAGGACCTGAAGATCGCGGTGCAGAGCGCACAGCGAATGCAGCTGGATCTACCAGGCTTGGCGTTGGCGACGGAGTTGTACCGGCAACTCGAAGAAGAGGGTGCGGCGGACGATGGGACGCAGGCGCTGTTTCGCCGGTACTCGTAGATGGTGCTGGACGGAGGTTGGCGAGATTTGCAGACGCAAAGAAGCCCCGGGTGATGACCCGGGGCTGAGACATGCTGCGATGAAGACGGATCAGAGACCGCCGCCGGGGCCGCCCATGCCTTGCTGGAACTGGAGGGCGGTGACGATCATCTGGCTGACGAGGTCCTTGGGCACGATGCCGGTGATCATCAGGCTGTTGTCAGCCGGACCGACCGCGTAGGCGATCGGAGGCAGACCCTGCGGGATCTGAATGGGAGGGGCCTGGCCGAACGCTTGGGCAGCACCGAGGCCGGCGCGGGCGATCTCGCCGACGTTCAGGTAGAAGACGCCGGTGCGTTCGGCCATGAGCTCACCTTGGACGGCGGCCATGCCAGGAGCATCCGCAAGCGGCGAGGCATCGGCCTGAACGGCTTCGACGACGGCGGCGATTTGCTCGTCATTCAGACCCGCCACCGTGATAAAGCTGTCGCCCGTGGTAGCGAGGTAGGACGTCGGACCCTCGGGGCCGAAGACCATGTTCATCATCATGGCCGTCCCCGGATCGCCCGCCGGCAAAGTCGTTGTCGACTTGGAGAACGACACGCCGCCGATCTCTTTGGCATCGTCTTCGAACGTCGTCGTCGAAGTGGGCAGTTCCCCGGGTTCGCCCGCCTCGGCGGCGAGCTGTTCCATAAGTTGCGGGTTCAATTCGGCGGCACGCTTGGTCGCCTGCATTAAAGCTTCGGCGTCGCCGGTCTGGATGAGGACCTGCTGGATCAGCGGGGCCTGGCCGAACATCTGCGTGTTCGGTGCCATGAGGCCGAAGCGGTTGCCGTCGCCGGCCTCGATGAAGGTGCGAATGACGCCGACGAACTCGGTCAACACGCCGTCGTCTTCGGCGACCTGCTCGAGCTCGGCGATGACCGGGCCGGCGAGATCGTTGAAGAGCTTGACGCCCTGATCCGGATCGGCCGTCGAACCGCCAAAGAAGAGGTAGTCGCCCATCGGCAAACCGCTCAGGAGCGAGCCGTCGGCGACGGGAAGGTCGCCGAAGGTGTCGGCGAGGTAGCTGCCGTCCTTGAACTGAGCGATCACGCCCGTGCCGATGCCGGCTTCAGGGATGAAGTCGACGCTGATCGTAGCGGCTTCGGCGTCGCGGAGGAAGCTCTCGACGACCGCGTAAAGCTGACCGGCACCGGCGTTGACGACCGGGCGGTACTTCATGAGGCCTTCCGGCACGTCACCGTCTTCGAAGGCTTCGGCTATCTCTTCCATCATCGCGTCTTTGCCGCCTTCATCGTCAATCGCCTGCTTGAGAATCGGGGCGAGCGACGAGAAGTTGGCGTAGACGATGACGTCCTGCTCGGTCATCGACATCTCGGTGGGGCCGGCGAGCTCGAGGCCGTCCTGGAAGCCTTCGAGCGACGACTTGAACGGCGAGAAGGCGGCGTAGCCGTCCCGCTGGACGACGTAGACGTCTTCGTCTTCACCGAAGGCCTTGCCGACCTGCATGCCGTCTTCGTCGCGAACGTCTTCGAAGTTGCCGTCGACGAAGGCCTGGTAGTCCGAGACCGGGACCACGACGACAACCGGCGGCTCATCGGCATCGAAGTCCGTGTTGGCCGGGAAGTACAAGGCAAGTTCGCCCTCGAGGTCGACGGCCTCGAACTGGATGTCGCCTTCTTCCTGAGCGGCGGCGAGCGGGTCGCCGAGTTCGGGCTGGAACTGATCGAGTCCCCACTCGACAGCCAAGGCGGCAAAGTCGTCGTTGACCTGCTGAAGGCCGTTGATTTTGATGGCAAAGAGGGCGTCGCTCGGGATGGCAGCCGCGACGTCGGCCGAGGCGGGCGAAACGGAGCCGAAGGCGATGGCCAAGACACCCGACGCCGCGGCGGCGAGTCGGCGAGCCGTGGAAGGACGCGTGGGGGATTGAATTTTCATAAGAGTCATGATCTGGACAGGTAGTTGTGGACGCGGGGCTTACGCCGCAGGTCTTGAGCCAAAGGTACGGGTTCCCGCAAGGCCTCGACAACCTGCGAATTCCTACCGGGCGGCCGCGGGCTTCGCGGGGCGTCGCGCGATGACGGTGATATTCCGGCTCGACGCCGAAGTTGCAGCCGCTTCAGGATCGCCAAAGCCCGCTGGGCCGTTCAGCACCGGCCGATCCTTGGCGACAGCCGTCCCGTCGTTGTTTCGCCGTGACTCTCTGCAGCGACTGGATCAATTTGCAGATGAAGACCACGACGCACACTGGACGGCGCCCTCCATTTGTCGCACAGTGTCACTCCAATGACCGCCAGTACGATGTCCGTCCAGGCGTTGCCTGACACCGAATCGTTCCTCCACACGCACGGCGACCGGCATTACGAGCGACGCCGAATTACCGCGGATGAATTCCGGCACTTTCGCCAGTGGGGCTACGTGATCCTCCGCGGCCTCGTTCCGGCGAACGACATCGCGGAGATGGACCAGCACACGCGGGACCTGATGGAGGGCAAGCTGCCCGAGCAGCAGGAGATGAACGAGCTCGATGATCGGACGCCAACCGATCAGGTTCGGGAGCACATCCGAGGCGAGGGCAAAACCAGCCGGTCTCTCTTTCGACCACCCGAGGGCGCGACGAAGGAGGAGAAAGCAGCGTTCTTCCTGCGGATCCACATGCTCCACCGGCAGCTGCCGCAGCACGAGCGGTTTCTGCTGCACCCGAGCGTGCTCGACGCGATCGAAGTGTTCGTCGGGCCGGACGTGCTGGCGTTGCAGTCGATGCTCTTCCTCAAACCGCCTGGCAAGGTCGGCCAGGGCTGGCACCAGGACAGCTACTACATCCCGACGCACCCGGACACGCTCATCGGCTCGTGGATGGCGATCGACGATGTCGATGAATACAACGGCGG
>CAYMAS010000029.1:8189-43191 GCA_964388485.1 uncultured Tepidisphaerales bacterium
CCCGCCGTGCCCGAACGCCAGCGACGGCACCAAGCCCTACGGCTTCGGCGATCGGCTTGTCGAGGATCTGACGCACGTCACCTCCGCGAGTAATCCGAAGGACGACGACAACAACCTCGCGCCCATCGCCGCCCGTCACGACAACGTCCTGGCGACGATGAAGAAGGGTGACGTCATCTTCTTCAACGGCCACATCCTGCACCGCAGCAAGGACAACGTGACGAAGGACCGGTTCCGTCGAGCTTTCGTCGGGCACTACTGCAACGCCCGCAGCTTCACGCAGTGGGGCCGGGACGAGGCTGTCCCGACGGATTCCCATGGCGGCACGAATGCGAGCCACATTCTCGCCCGCGGCCACACGCACCTGGATTTTGCCGTGCCGAAGTTCGGCACGCCCTGCGCCGCCCTGCTGCCGGAGGCGGAGCGTCGCGGGCACTTTGAGGGCGTTGCCCGGACGATGGCCGAGCACGGCGACGGCATGATGGGCTGCGGCATCGGCGTGCCGGACGACCATGACTAGCCTGCCCCCGTGGTTGAGACGGTCCGTCAGAAGAGTCGTCGCAAGAAGAACAAGAAGCCGCCGAGCAAGTCGCTGCAGTACGTGGCGTATTTGGGGGTCCGCGGGTTCTCGACGATCCTGCAGAGCCTACCGGTCGAGTTCACGATGAACCTCGCCAAAGGCGTTGGTGATCTGCTTTATGCCGTCGACAAGAAGCACCGCCAGCGGTCGATGGAGAATCTGCGGGCTAGCTTTCCAGGTCAGCCGGAGGCGGTTTACAAGCGGCTGACGCGGGACAGTTTCCGGTTGCTGCCATTCATCGCAGTCGAATTCATGCTCACGCCGCGGCTCGTGCGACGAAACCGGCTGCACCAGCATTTCGTCCTGGGCCACCGACTCGGCGAGGCGTTGGAAGTTCTGGTGAAACAGGAGTCGGGCGCGGTCCTCGTCGCCGGGCACTACGGCAACTGGGAGGTCGTCGGCTACATGCTGGCGGAGATGGGCTTCGCGACCACCACCGTCGCCAGACCGCTGGACAACCCGTACATCTACGACTTCGTTCTACGCGTTCGCGAAGAGAAGGGGCACCGCATCGTCGACAAGATGGGAGCGATGGCGGAGCTGCCGGAGGTGCTCGACGGCAAGGGTGCGGTCGGTTTCACCGCCGATCAGGACGCAGGCCGCAAGGGCCTGTTCGTCGACTACTTCGGCCGCCCCGCCAGCACGTACAAGAGCATCGGCCTGCTCGCGTTGCGGTACGACGTGCCCGTCATCATCGGCTTCGGCCGACGGCTTGGATACGATTTCCGGTTCCAGATCGATTGCCAGGACGTCATTTATCCGAGCGAGTGGAAGTCGCAGGACGATCCGCTGCGGTACATCACGCAGCGTTACACGAAGGCAATCGAAGACGTCGTCCGCGGCGAGCCGGGGCAGTATCTGTGGCTTCACCGCCGTTGGAAGTCGAGGCCGGCAGGTGAGGCGGTGGGTTGAGAAAGATCGGTCAGGTCTACCTCTCCGTCATCCCGAGCGACGACGAGGGACCTCATCTGGTGCTGGGGTAATTACAAGACGAGGTCCTTCGAGTCGCTGCGCTCGCTCAGGATGACGGAGGGGCGCCGATAAGTGCGTGACGCTCTAATCGTTCATCAACTCTTCAACGTCCGCCGCGGCGCCGCTGGGGTCGAGGACCCAGTCCTGTCGAGCTTCGCCGGCATCGGCTTGGGCGGTGGGGCTCAAGTGCGACGTCGCATCGTCGGCGAGGCTGTCGTGCAGGACGTCGCCGGAGGTGGCGGTGACGGCCTCGGATTCGGCGGGTTTGCCATCGACCTGCAGGACGAACGTCAGCGAGCCAACCTGGACACGATCTCCCGGCAACAGCGGCGACTCTTGGACGCGTCGGCCGTTGACAAAGGTGCCGTTGGAGCTGCCAAGATCGAGGACGCGGATGTCCCGGCCGTCGCGACTGAGCTGGCAGTGACGTCGGCTGACATTGCCGAGCGCGATGCGGAGGGAGCAGTCTTGTCGACGGCCGATGGTGGTGCTGCCGTCCGGGATAACAAACCGACGCGGCTGAGTATGATCCCGGATCAGCAGGAGACCGACATCGTCCGGCTCCGCGCCGGCCGCCGCATGCTGGGGTGCATCGGTCATCGTCGAGCTGTCGGGCATGCCGGTCATGACGAATATCCGGATTCAGAGCTGATCGACGAGGCTACGCGGCTCGATGAGCTGTGTACCTGCTTCGCGTCGAGACTAATGCATCTGGCGTGCCATCACAAGATCCAAAGGTGGTTTCGGCAGGGTCAACCCTCGCGAATTGCAACTCTCATACCTGTCGTGCGTCTGCAAGCGGAAGGTCGCACTTCGACCAGCCGCAGAGCGTACGGCATCGAGACGGTCTGAATCGGATCATCCTGACGCTAACGACATTCGATGCTTACGCCAGTTGACGCTTACGCCGATATGTCCAGAGCCTCGCTTGCCTCGGCTGCCCATCTGTATGAACCACGCTTCGCCTTCGCTCCGTCGCCACCTAGACGCCACGCCTTTCGAGCCGCTCGAACACCGCCGGCTCATGGCCGGCGACATCGTGCTGACCTTCGACGGCTCGGCGGGCGGGTTATCGGACAGCGGCGGCGTCGGCACGGGCTTCACACGGACGCAGCTCAATCAGTCGACGAGTGCCGACTTCGACGCGTCGCTCCTGGAAGTCAAGGACGGCCTGCTCACGATTGAAAGCATCGCCGGCAACGACGGCACCAACTCGCGGGCGAACAACAACCTCGTCAACGCCCTGCAGCTCGGCTACGACGGGACCACGAGTCACACCATCGAGACGCGGATCGTCGGCGGCGACGCGAACAGCCTCGGAGCATTCGACGCCCGGTACGAGCAGGCCGGCCTGCTCCTCGGCGGCGATGCGGACGCCTGGGTGAAGCTCGTGGCGATCCACCACGACGACGGTCCACGGATCCAGTTCACCGACGAGTGGCCGGACGGCAGCGGCGGCACGGCCTCGACCGCAGGTGATGGCCTCACCGCCGTCAGTGCCTGGTCCACCGTCACCTCGCTCGACCTGCGGCTGACGACCGATCCGGCCGGCGGCACCGTGACGGCGATGTACCGCGTCAACGACGGCGCGTGGATGACCGTCCCGAACACGATCACCATCCCGGCCAATCAGCGGGCGACCTTCTTCCAGAGCGACGCGTCGGCAGGCGTGGTGGTGTTCCACCGCAACACGGACGGCGGCCGCGGGCTCAAGGCGTCGTTCGAGTCGTTCAGCGTTCGACAGATCGCGCCCGCCGCCGCTGCCCAACCGAGCGTCGCCAGCGTCCGACCCGGTGCCGGTGCAACAAACGTCAGCCGCGACACGTTCATCGCCGTCGACGTCTCCCTGCCGGCCGGGGCGATCGACCCGTCGACCGTCAGCGGGACGAGCGTCTACCTCGTCGACAACAGCACCAGCCAGATCGTTCCCGGTGCCGCCACCGTCAGTGGCGGCGGCGATGCAATTACCTTCACGCCGACGTCGCTCCTGGCCGCGACGCGGTCATACACATTCCACATCACGAGCGACGTCCAAGACGTCAACGGCACCGGCTTTGCCGCGTTCAGCACGACGTTCACCACCGGCACTGCCGTCGCCGACAGCCTGCCGAGCGTCGCCTTCAACCAGTCACCGCAGTCGATCACGCAGGGCATTCCGTGGACGGCGGTCGAGTTCGGCCCCGACGGCAACCTGTATGCCGCCACTGCCGATGGCGAGATCCACCGCTTCGCCATCAACAGCAACGGCAGCCTTACGAACCGCGAACTGCTCGTCGAGCTCACCGAAAGCGACGGCATGACGCCGCGACTCATCACCGGCTTCGCCTTCGACACGAGCGAGAGCGAACTGACCGTCTACGTCAGCCACGGTGCATACATCGACCCAGGCGATGATCAGGACCGCACGGCCCGCGAGTGGTCCGGCAAGATTACCCGCGTCAGCGGCGATGATTTGGAGACGGTCCAGGACGTCGTCGTCGGGCTGCCGAGAAGCGTCTACGACCACCTCAACAACCAGCCGGTCTTTGGTCCAGACGGCCGGCTCTACTTCGTCGTCCCGAGCAACACGGCGATGGGTGCACCCGATTCGACTTGGGGCAACCGGCCCGAGCGGCTCTTGTCGGCCGCCGTCGTCGCACTCGATCTCGATCTTCTTACCGGCACACTCGACGTCCAGACCGAAGACCGCGGAGCCAACAACTACGATCCGTACGCGGCCGGTGCTCCGTTGACGATTTTCGCGACGGGCGTGCGGAACGCGTACGACCTCGTCTTCACGGCGGACGGTCACCTTTATGCGCCGGCCAACGGCTCGGCAGCCGGCGGCAATGCTCCGGCATCGCCGGACAACTCGATCCCCGCGATCAACGGCGTCAACCAGACCCAGCACGATCTGCTCTACCGCATCGTCGAAGGCGGCTACTACGGCCACCCGAACCCGGTCCGCGGCGAGTACGTCTTGGGCGGCGGAAACCCGACGAATCAGCCCGATCCCGCCGAAGTCAGCCAATACCCGGTTGGGACCCAGCCCGACGCCAACTGGCAAGGCTTTGCCCACGACTTCGGCTTGAACATCAGCCCGAACGGCGTCATCCAGTACAGCTCCGACGGCACGCCCTTCGGTGGAGCCCTCGACGGCAAACTCGTCGTCGTCCGCTTCTCCGGAGGCGACGACCTGATGTTCCTCGAGAATGACAGCGCCACCGGCGACATCACGCAGTCCTTCGCCGGCAGCTTCGGCGCCGGCGGCATGGTCGATCCGCTCGACCTCACGCTCGACCCGACCACCGGCAACCTCTACGTCGTCGAGGCCGGCTTCCGATCCGGGTCCGGCACGTTGCAGATCACCCTGCTGACGCCCGTCGACGCCGCAGAATTGACCGTCACCTCCGACGCACGCGACTTCGGCAACGGCGACACGCTCCACCTGGCCGGCGAGACCGGCACCGACGACACGACGACGCTCACGCTCGCCAACAGCGACACCGGCACCGTCGCCTTTCCGAGTGACGCCGTCCAGATCACCGGACCCGATGCCGACGCGTTCCGCATCGTCAGCGGCGACCCGGCGGGCACATCTCTCGCCGCGGGCGAGTCCTCGTCGCTCATCATCGCCTTCAACGGCGACGCCTTGCGTGTCTTCGAGGCGACGCTGACGATTCGCTCGAACGGCCCGAACCAGCCCGATCAGATCATCCGACTCCGCGGCCTCGGCACGGCAGGCGAAGGCGGCAACCTGGAGCCGAGCCTGCAGCGGATCCTCGACCTCTACGAGCTGCCGATCAACGTCGCCGATCCGGACGACAGCACGGTCGACTACCCGCAGCAGACCAACGTCGTCGGCAGCGACGAGGTCGCGCTCCAACTTCTCGAGAAGGCCGGCAGCGGGTCGATCACGCTGGAGTTGCTCGGTTCCTTCGGCACCAGCGCGAGCAACGGCTTTACCGACACCAGCGGCTTCGGCTGGTACAGCGAAGGCTCGAGCAGCAGCGTCAATGACCTCTTCACCATCGACAAAAGCGACGCCCAGACCGTCCACCCAAGCGTCAGCGGCGACGTCAGCTTCGACACCAGCGACTCCTTCGGCCTCGTCGCGACGTTCTTCGACTTCGGACCGCGCGACGTCTACACGCAGGACGCGCTCAACACGTGGGAGAGTGAGCAAGACGAGCGACGCAAGATCCGCTTCTTCCCGCTCAAGGATGCCGCCGGCAACGTCGTGCCGAACGCGTACGTCTTTGCGATCGAGGAGTGGGACGTCGCGACGGACCAGAACGACATCGTCGGCATCATCCGCAACGTCCAGCCGGCCATCGGCGGCGAGGCGCGGACGGAGAATCTGTCCCTAGCACCGACGGACGACTTCCTGGCCTTTAACAAGATCCGTGACCTCGACCCCGTCGTTCCGAACGAGACGCGCCTCGAGAACACGCTCCGCCTGCACAACGACGGCAGCGGCGTGATGACCATTACGGGCGCGAGCATCGACTCGAGCGACTTCGAGATCGTCGGCGGCTTCACGCCTGGCCTGACCCTCTCGCCCGGCGGGTTCCACGACTTCACCGTCCGCTTCACGTTCGACGGCGACGGCTCGAAGCGGGTGGAGGTGCGACGCTCGACGCTGACGATCCAGACCGACAGCCCCGATACGCCGACGGTCGAAGTCGGCCTCGGCGGCATTTGGCAACGGGCCAGCGAGCAGATCGGCTACGACGTCAGCCAGGAGGCCAATCTCGCGGAGATGATCCGCGGCCTTGGCTTCGATATCGACGTAGGACCCGACACCGGTCTCAGCGACTACGACACCGGCACGAACACCGGCGGCGCGATCGAAGCCGTCGGCGAAGAGATCATCAGCCCCTACTTCCAGAAGGCCGGCAGCGGCAGCGTGGAAGTCGTGCAGCTCGCCGCCTTCCATCAGCAACGCGACCCGAACTGGGACGGCACCGGGAGCCCGGCCTACTTCCCGAACACGACCTTCCTCTGGCACCGTGCCTCCGACGGCATCGGTAGCGCCAGCTACAACAAGCTCTTCAAGCACAAGCTCGAAGAGGGCCAATCTGTCCTGCCACTCGACGAGAACGGCAACGGCCCGGCGGCGGCGACCTTTGATCCCGGCTCCGACGCCTTCGGCTTCGCCATCGACTGGACGTGGCACAGCGACCCGCAACGCAACCGCGACCTGACGCCCGACAACGCGATCGACGAGAGCGGCTTCCATGCAATGCGCTGGTTCGCCGTCTACGACCACAACGGCAACCTCGTGCCGAACACGTACCTCATCGCCCAGGACAACGTCGGCAACGGCGGCAACCTGCACAACGGCGGCGACTACGCGGGCAGCAACTTCGACTACCAGGACAACCTCTATCTCGTCCGCAACGTCCGCCCTGTCAGCGGGCCCAGCGAAGTCGTCGACGTCACTGCCGGCGGATCCGCCAGCGGCATCAGCGTCACCTGGACCGCCAGCAGCGAAGGCAACGTCGGCAGCTACGTCGTCCAACGGGCCACCGGCAGCGGGTCCTTCTCCGAACTCGGCACCGTCACCGACGGCACGAGCTACCTCGACACCTCCGCCGACCAGGGCACCGCCTACCGCTACCGCGTCCTCGCCGTCGATTATCACGGCTTGCGCGGCGACGCGTCGAGCGACGTCTCCGCCAGCCGACCTGTCACCGGCACGGCGCCCGCGGCTCCAACCGGTGTGGCCGCGGTCGCCGCATCGTTCAACCAGGTGAACCTGACGTGGAACGACGTGAGCAGCGACGAGACCGGCTTCCGCGTCGAACGCAGCAGCGGCTCGGGCTTCACCACGATCGTGACCCTCGGCTCCGGCACGACGAACTACAGCGACACGAACGTCGACGGCGCGACGAGCTACACCTATCGCGTTGTCGCCTTCAACGCCAACGGCGACTCGCCCGCAGCCAGCGACAGCGTCACGACGCCCGAGGATCTGTCCGCCGCCGTCGCCGTATCCGCCAATGCCACGGCATACGACACCGTCGCCATCACCTGGGCCGACGCCAGCGACAACGAAGCCGGCTTCCGCATCGAGCGTTCGACCGGCGGCAGCTTCAGCATCGTTGGCAATGTCGGTGCGGGCTCCACCTCGTTCACCGACACCGGCCTAGTCGCCGAGGAAACCTACACCTACCGCGTCGTCACCGTCGGCAGCTCCATGGACGGCGGCATCAGTGCGACGACCAGCGTCACCACGCCCGCCGATCCGTCCGACGTCGCGGCGCCAACCGATCTCGTCGCCACTAGCTTCAGCTGGTCCCGCGTCGACCTGCAATGGACGCACGACGGCACGCGTGCCACCGGCTTCGAGATTCGCCGCGGCGGCTACCTTGTCGCGACCGTCGCCTCGTCCGTCCGCACGTGGGCTGACCTGAACGTCGATCCCGAAACGAGCTACGCGTACGACGTCCGGGCGATCAACCTCACGATCGATGCCGCGTATAGCAGCCCCGCGTCGAACACGCTGAACATCACGACGCCTCGCGACGCCAGCGACCTCGCCGCTCCGGGCAACTTTACGGCCGAAGCCGTCACGCGGTCGCAGATCAATCTGACGTGGGATGGTGTGACGGATGCCTCCTTCTTCGTCCTAGAGCGTCGCGTCGGCACCGGTGCCTGGCAGTCGCTGGCGACGTCGATCCCGTCGACGCAGACGAGCTACGTCGACTCAACCGCCTCGGCGGCGACCACGTACGAGTATCGCGTCCGAGCACGTAACGCCTTCAACGTGACGGACGCGCCGTTCAGCACGACGACCGTCACCACGATGGCCGCCGACGCCCTTCTCGGCAGCCTCATTGGCTCCGCCACCGGCACGCTGACCGGCGACAACGCCGCCTTCACGCTCACCGCCACCGGCACGAGCGATCAAACCGACCTCGGCGACGACGACGACCTCCACTTCGCCAATCGCTCCTTCGTCGGCGACTTCGATCTGGTGCTCCGCATCGACAGCGTCGATGCCGCCTCGCCCGCGACGGCGACAGGCATCATGGTTCGCGACAACCTCGCGGATACCAGTCCGAACGTCTTTCTCCGCTTCAGCGGCGACACAGTCGCGATGAGCTGGCGGACCGGTCAAGGTGGCGAGACTCGCTCGCCTACCGGAGCGACGAGCGCACCCGATTCGCCTTACCTGCGGCTTGTCCGCAACGGCAACACCTTCACCGGCTACGTCTCGGCGAATGGCACGACCTGGACGACCGTCGCCACGAGCGACCCGATCACGATGGCCTCGACCGCCCGCGTCGGCAGTGCCGTCGCCAGCTACAGCACGGACGTCTCGACCGCCCAATTCTCCGGCTTCGGCACCTACCAGGCACAGCCGCCCGCGGCACCGACAAGCCTTGTCGCCACGGCTGGTAACGATGTCGTGCTGACATGGGTCGACGCCTCGGCCAACGAACTCGGCTTCCGCGTCGAGCGACAGGTCGTGGGTGACTCGACCTTCACCCAAATCGCCGACCTCGATGCCGGCACCACGGCCTACACCGACACCACCGCAGTCGCGGGCGTTAACTACGTCTACCGAATCACCAGCTACAACGACGCCGGCAACGCTTCGTCCGACACAGCGTCGGCGACGATCGCGATCGTCGTCCCGCCACCGCCCGGCGATGCGACCGTGCCCCCGATCGCGACGGAGTCGACCGGCGGTGCCGCGCTCACGTGGCCTAGTTCGACCGGCGACGTCACAAGCTACGTCGTGGAGCGTCGCCTGCCCGGCGGCGACTGGGAGCAGGTTGCCCGCGTCGGCACCAACGCCCTGTCGCTCAACGATGCCACTGCCCCGGCCGGCACCACGATTGAGTATCGCGTTCGAGCCGACAGCAACGGCGTGCTGAGTGGTCCGTCGATGGTCACGACCGTCACCCGCAACGCCGCCGCCGACACGAGTCCGCCACGCCTCGACGCAAAACGAGTCGACGGCGAGGTGCATCTGACGTGGGATGGCAACTCGACCATCCTCCTGCAACGCCGCGTCGACGGCGGCGATTGGACCGACGTCGCCCGCCATGACGGCACCAGTCAAGTCGACGCCGCACCGTTCGGCTCCGCCGTTGAATACCGCATCCGCTACGAAGCCGGCGCATCCGACATGTGGCGAACGATCACGCTTCAGGATGCTGTCGACGAACGGATCGTCGGCACCATCGGCAACGCCGACGCGACCATCGACGTCGTAAGCGATTTCAGGCACTTCGACGTCAGCGTCACCGGCGGCGACGGCTGGGGCTTCGAGGACGAAGTCGCCTTCGCCGGTCATAGCGTCCGCGGCGACTTCGACGTGGCCGTCCGCATCACTGGCGGAGGCTCCGGTGACTGGATGGCGGGTCTGATGGTCCGCTCCAGTGACAACGCGTCCGCCTCCAACGTTTTCCTCAAGCGACGAGAAGGCGACTTGCGACTGACGACCCGCTTTACCGACTTCGGCCAATCCGCCGTCGTCGCGACGCAGGCCTCGGCGACGCAGTGGGTCCGCCTGATCCGTCGTGGCGATGCCGTCATCGCCCTCGGCTCGGACAACGGCACGACGTGGACCGAGTTCGGCCGCGTGCAAGCGAGTCTCGGCCGCGACGTCCGTGTCGGCATCGCCGCCGCCGGTGGCGAAGGCGGATCGGCCGACTTGCGGTTCCGCGACTACCACACTGTCATGCCGGCTCGCGCTCCCGAAGGTCTCAAGGCGACGGGTTCGCTGCTCTCGTGGAACAGGGTCGATCACGCCGCCGGGTATACGCTGCAACGCCGCATCGACGGCGGCATGTGGCAGACGGTGGCGACCACCAACGCCCTCGCTTTCAACGACCTCGAGCAGGTCGATGGCACGCGATACCAGTATCGCGTCTCTGCGACCGGCGGCGAGTTTAGCGAGGGCATCTACACCAACGCGTAGCCTCGACCCATGCCCGCCCTGCCGGTGACGCTGAACGAGCCGGCGGCGGACACGCGACTTCTCCCGAAGGCGGCGGATTTCCGCGGACTCTACGTCCACGTGCCGTTCTGCGTGCACAAGTGCCACTACTGCGACTTCTACAGCATCACGCGGCAGACGCCGGGGCGGATGGAGCAGTTCGTCGATCGGGTTCTGGCAGAAGCGGATCAATGGCACGACAAAACCGGCTCGTTCGGGACCGTCTTCTTCGGCGGCGGCACGCCGAGCCTGCTGCCGGCCGTTGCGATGCGGCGACTGTGCGAAGGACTTCGCGATCGACTCGACCTGGACGCCGTCGACGAATGGACCATCGAGTGCAACCCGAACCACGTCGACGTCGCCTATTTCGACACGCTTGTCAAAAGCGGCGTGACGCGGATCAGCTTCGGCGCCCAGTCGTTCGTCGCCGCCGAATTGATCGCATTGGAACGTGATCACGAACCCGCCTGTGTCGCCCCCGCCATCGAAGCCGCTCGACGCAGTGGCATCACGCGGCAGAGCGTCGACCTCCTCCACGCCATCCCCGGCCAGACGGCGAGGTCGCTCTGTTACAGCCTCGACCAGGCCATTGCCACCGGTGTCTCGCACGTCTCGTGCTACGGCCTGACCTACGAGCCGAACACGCCGTTGACCGTTCGTCGGCGGCTGGGACGAGTCGTCGCATCGACAGAAGACGAGGAGCTCGACCTCTTTCGCCTCACACGGCAACACCTTCGCGATACCGGGCTCTTGCCTTACGAGACGAGCAACTTCGCCAGGAGCGGCTTCGAATGTCGGCACAACCTTTACTACTGGGCGGGCGAGAACTACCTCGGCCTCGGACCGTCTGCGGCGTCTCACGCTGACGGCACCCGCTGGCGGAACGAGCCGCACCTGGGTCGTTGGGAACGACGCGTCGACGACGGCGGCTTGCCGATCATCGACGCGGAACGACTCGCACCCGCCGATCGTGCCGCGGAACTTGCGTGGCTGAATCTCCGCACGACGCGAGGGATCGACGTCCCCGACTTCCAGCACCGCACCGGCCGGCCGCCGGCAGACTGGTTCGGCGACACCATCGATTCGTTGATCGACGCAAAGCTGCTCGAAAGCAACGGCGTGTCGCTGCGTCTGACGGAGCGCGGCACGGAGCTGACGGACGCCGTCGCCGCCGAGCTGTTCGCCGCTTGCCACGACCTCGGTTGAATGCGACATCAGGACGAGCCGATGTCACCGGCAGTCCGAACATGCACACGCTTCTCAAGAAACTCACCGGCGGCCGCGGCGACTCGCAGCCGATGGCGATCGACCTCGGCTCTCACTCGATCCGCGTCGCCTCGCTCACGTCCACCGGCCTCGCCGGCTCCGCCAGTGTCGAAGTACCTGCCGAAGCATCATCCGACTTCAACCGCTACCTGAGCCATCTGCCGAGCCTGCTCAAGCAAGCCCGCAGCGCAGCCGGGCTCTCGTCGAGGACAGCGCATCTCGTCTTCCCGTCGTTTCGTCAGCACTGGCTCACATTGCGACTGCCGAAGCTCGACCCGGACCAGATCGCCGAAGCCTTGAAGTTCGAGGTGGCCGACAAGCTGCCGTTTGATCCCGCTGCCGCGATGCTCCGACACACGGTGGCAGGCGAAGTGCACACGAAGGACGGGCCACGGCTGGAAGTAATCGTTTGCGCCGCGAGACGGTCGGACACGTTCGGCCTCATCAGTGCCGTCGAGAAGGCCGGCTTCGAGCCCAAGAGCCTGCGGTCGATGCCTGACGTCGTCATGGACGGCATCCGCAGCTTTTACCGCCGTGAAGGAGACGAGACGCAAACGTGGCTCGGCGTCGACATCGGCCGCACCGGCGCCCGTGCCTTCGTCACCGCCGGCGACTCGCTCTACTTCGCCCGTGGGATCGACTTCGATGCGAGCGAGGTTCCGGTGCAGGAGGAAGCACCCGCTCCGCCTCCGCCCGTGCCCGAGGAGACGGAATCGTTCGCGATGCTTGGTGCCGCCATGCGACGATCAACCGACACGACGTCGGCACCTGTCGCTGCGCCGAAGGTTTCGGAGGCAGCGCAGTCGCTTGCTACGGAACTCGTGCGTTGCCGTCGATATCACGATGCCGGATTTGCCGATAAGCCGGTGTCTCGTTTGATCTTCTTCGGCGGCGGCGCGTTGAACGAGTCGCTGTGTCGCGAGGTCGCCCGTCAAGTCAGCGTCGCGGCGCAGGTCGGCGACTTCACGGCGGCCAGCGGTGCGACGGATGTAGCCGGAGGCCCAGTATGGAGCAATGTCCTCGGTGCGGCCGCCTCCCATCGTGGCGTCGCTTGCCGAGTCGCCGCTTGAATGTGACTTCAGGAAGGAGACTGATTATGAGCGACACGACTTCACCAGCCAGTTCCGCCACCGGCGGCTTCAAGAGCCTGATCGGGCGTTTCAAGCGAAAGCCGCACGCCGCCGCAGGTCTCGACTTCTTGCCCGAGGACTACGCCGACAAAAAGGCGAAGCGGCGGGCGGACGTCATCCTGCTCTCGCTGTTCGGCGTGACGGTCGTCGCCATCGGCACGACGTGGCATCTCTGCGAAACGGAGCTGGCCGAAGCTGAGGCGGAGTTCGCCGCCGTCGACGCACGTCACGCCGAAGCCGCCCGTCGGATCGAACAGGTCCGCCAGATGCGTGAGCGGCAAAAGAGCGTCCGCGACCGGATGGAGCTCAGCGCCTCGCTTCTCGAACGCATGCCGCGGAGTAACCTGTTGGCCGAGATCACCAATACGCTGCCGCACGGCGTTGTGCTTTCGAAGGCGCAACTCGAGGCGAAGAAGGTCAAAGCACCGCCGCCTCCCAAAGCTGCAAAAAAGACGAAGAAGCGAAAGGAAGCCGCTCCCGAAAGGCCGCAGCCGCTGAAGTTCGACACGACGCTCGCCATCGAAGGCACGAGCCTCACCGAAGGCCAAGTCAGCGACTACATGGACGCTCTCAAGCGTGGTCAATACTTCAAGAGCGTCGACATCATGTGGGTGCGTCGCATGAGCAACCGCGGCAACGGTGACGGTCCGGCTGATTTGAGCCGGTTCCTGATCGCCCTCAAGCTCGATCCCGCTGCCGAGCCGCGACCGAATCCGTTGGACGCTCCCGTCGGCCTGGCTTTGACCGAGTTTACTCCGCTGGAGGATCCGTCATGAGACTGCAACTACGAGAACTTTTGCTCTTCAGCCTGATGATCGCCCTGCTCGGCGCGAGCTGGTGGTTCGGCTTCAAACGCGTTGATGATCGCAAGGAGCAATATCGGGCCGAGGCTATCCAAAAGGAGCAGGAGCTGGCCGACTTGGAGATGGCGACAAGCGGCATCGCGGACCTGGATCGTCGCATTGATGATCTAGCCGAAGCCAACGCCTTCTTCGACCAGAAGCTGCCCAAAGAGAAGGACCTGCAGGAAACGCTTCGCCGCGTCTGGCACGCGGCAGAGAAGAACGGCCTGGATATCCGCAACTTCGAGCCGGGCAAAACCACCCGCGGCAGCCACTACAGCGAGCAGCCGATCAAGCTCGACCTGGTCGGCGACTTCGAAGGCTTCTACGCCTATACGCTCGAGATCGAGCAGATGGACCGCCTGACGCGAACGACGAGCCTCGACATCAGCAAGATCGACGGCCGCGACGGCAAGACGGAGGCAGAGATGACGATCAGCGTCTTCTTCGAACCGGCGAGCCTGCCGGGCACGGTCGTCAGCGCCCGCTAGCCGGTCACAGCTTCAGCCGTTGCTCCGACAACGGGCTCGCATCGCGAGTCCGTTGTTTTCGTCCTTGCGTCGCGTCGTTCTGAATCCGATTCACTTCAGGAGTATGGAGACGAACCCGGACCAGAACGTCGAGAGCGGCAATGACTCGCGATCCTTTGCCGCGCAACTTGCGGGTGGCGACGGCGAGTACGTCGTGCCCGAAGAGAAGCCGCAGAAGGTGAGCCGCACGACCCTCGCCTTCGCCGGCATGGCCGTGCTCGCCGGGGGCGGGCTGTTTCTCATGAAGCAACGGGCCGGCCCCGCTTCGGCATCGGCTGGCGTCGCGACGGTCGACACGGCGGCGCAGAACAAGATCAAAAAGTTCCTCGCCGGTGGAGCGTCGGAAGTCGAAGAAGTCGAGACGCTCCTCGCCGACTCCGAGATGATTCGCGAGCGGTTCGTCAGCCAGACGGCGGAGAAGCAGGTGCCGTTAGGCGAACTCAAGACGAATCCGTTCTGGCGAGAGCAGCAGGACGCCGAAGCCGAGCAGGCGAAGGAAGTGCTCGAAAGCGAGGCTTATGCCGCCCGACTCGCCGCCGAACGCGAGCGGCTGCGGCGTGAGGCGAAGGAGTCGCTGCAAAAAGACGTGGCTCGGGTGCGAGTCGATTTGGTGCTCCTGGGCAGTCGGCCGACCTGCCAGATCAACGGCCAGTTTCTCCGTGTCGGTGATTCGGTCGATGACCTCCTCATTACCGCGATCACAGACGACGGCGTGACGCTGCGTCGTGGCGAGAACGAAGCCGTCGCCACGATCGGCCGCTGATTGACCTTCACCCTCGAGATGATGCCCAGAATTCAACGCGACAAGACCACCGAGCCCGCCGCCTCCTTCGGCGGCTTGTGGCAGCCGGAGGAAGCGCAAATCAGCCGCACCTTGCCCGACGTCCTTGCCGGTCGCGTCGCCAGCGACGTGCTCGAACAGGCGCGGGCCTTGCTCGCCAAGACGCCGGGCCGGCCGATGCATCGAGTGCTGACGGAGACGGGCGTCGATGAGGCAATCGTCTATGCCGGTCTGGCTGAACTGCACGACGTGCCGTTCGAAGATGCGACGCCGGACATCGACACGGTCCGGTCACTCGTGGATCAGCTGACGCTCGGCTTCTGCAAGGAGCATCACGTCGTTCCGCTGAAGGGCGATGTTCGCGTCCGGGTCGGCGTGAGCGATCCGACCGACATCTTCCTGCTCGACGACATCGCTCGCCGCCTGGATGGTCGGCCAGTCGATCCGGTCGTCGTCACGCCTGGCTTCGTCACCAAGGTGCTCGACACGCTCGACGGCGAAGGCGGCACCGATTTGGGCAACCTTGACGACATCATCGGGGAAGTCGCGGAAGACGACGTCAGCGTCGTCGAAGAGGAAGTCGACGACGGCGATGACCTCGAGAAGGCCGGCAACGAGTCGCCGGTCATCCGGTTCGTGAACTACCTCATCGCCGACGCGATCAAGCAGGGCGCGAGCGACATTCACATCGAGCCGAAGGAGAAGCAGCTGCAGGTTCGATACCGCATTGACGGCATCCTGTTCAGCGCGATGAGCCCGCCGCATGCGATGGCACCGGCGATCAGCTCGCGGCTCAAGATCATGGCGAACCTCGACATCGCCGAGCGCCGCGTGCCGCAGGACGGCCGGATCCGCGCGGTGGTGCAGGGCCGGCCGATCGACCTGCGCATGAGCACGCTGCCGACGGTGGCGGGTGAGAAGATCGTGATTCGAATCCTCGACAACCGCTCGATCAACGTGCCGCTCGAGAAGCTCGGCTTCAGCGACGAGCACCTCGCAACGTGGCGCGACCTCATCGACCAGCCGCACGGCATCCTGCTCGTCACCGGCCCGACCGGCAGCGGCAAGACGACGACGCTCTACTCGTCGCTCCGCTGCATGGACGGGGCGAAGCTCAACATTTCGACGGTCGAGGATCCGGTCGAATACCACCTCCAGGCGGCCAACCAGGTGCAGGTGACGGACAAAATCGGCATGACGTTTTCGGCTGCCCTTCGGTCGCTGCTTCGGCAGGACCCGGACGTCGTCATGCTCGGCGAAATTCGCGACGGCGAGACGGCCCGTATCGCGGTGCAGGCGTCGCTGACGGGTCACCTCGTGCTCAGCACGCTCCACACCAACGACGCGCCGGCCTCCATCACCCGGCTCATCAACATCGGCGTCGAACCGTACCTCATCAGTGCCGCCGTCAACGGCATTCTCGCCCAGCGGCTGATTCGTAAGGTTTGCCCGAACTGCAAGGAAGCGTTCACGCCGAGCGACGAGCAGAAGCGGGTCTACGAGAAGAACGGCTTTGACCCGTCCCGCTCCATGTCCCACGGCGCCGGCTGCGACAAGTGCCGTCAGACGGGCTACACCGGCCGGCTCGGGTTGTACGAGCTGCTCAAGATGGACGACGCCCTGCGAGACGCCGTTACGACGAATCCGGAGGTCAATGCACTTCGCCGACAGTGTCGGGAAGCCGGGCTGGTCGTGCTTCGTGATGATGGCTGGAACAAGGTCGAGCAGGGTCTGACGACAGTGGACGAGGTGCTTCGTGTGACCGAAGGCGGTTGAATCACCTCGATATGATAACCGAAGCCCCGCATCGACATGCGGGGCTTGTCTACATGCGGAACCAGTCGCGCTTTCCCAGCTTGAACCCGATAATGCTATAGACCTTCACAAGCGTCCTCCTGCATTCGATGTCTGAGCATCACCATGCTCGATGAGATTCTCAAAACCGCCGTCGCCGCCGGGGCGTCTGACATCCACATCAACTGTGGCATGCCGCCCTTGTTTCGCGTGACGACGGTTGTCGAGCGGAGCCAATTCCCGGTCATGACGCCCGAGTCGTGCAGCGAGCTGTGTCGGCAGATGATGGACGAAGACCGTTGGGCCAAGTTCCAGCAGCTCCGAGACGCCGACTTCAGCTACGCGGTTGAAGACTGCAGCCGCTTCCGCGTCAATGCGCACTTCCAGCGTGGCACGATCGCCCTTGCCTTTCGAACCGTCAACGAGGTGATTCGCCCGATCGACTCGCTCGGCCTGCCGGAGATCGTCCGCAAGCTCACCCACCTGCCCCGCGGACTCATCCTCGTCACCGGCGGCACCGGCAGCGGCAAGAGCACCACGCTCGCCGCCATGATCGACTCGATCAATAAGCGCGACAGCGGTCACATCATCACGATCGAGGACCCGATTGAGTACACGTTCACCAGCGACAAGAGCGCCATCGAACAACGCGAAATCGGCGAGGACTGCCCCACCTTCGCCAGCGGCCTCAGGCACGTCTTGCGACAGGATCCTGACGTCATCCTCGTCGGAGAGATGCGAGACCTCGAGACGACTAGCGCCGCCATCACAGCGGCGGAGACGGGCCACCTTGTCCTCTCGACGCTCCACACCGTCAACGCGCCGCAGACCATTGAGCGGATCATCGACATCTACCCCAGCGACGAGCAGAACCAGATCCGCTCCATGCTCGCCAACACGCTACAGGCGGTGGTCAGCCAGACACTGTTCAAGCGTCAGGATGGGCCGGGTATGGTGCCGGGGATCGAAGTGATGTTGTGCACGCCCGCAGTACGTAACTGCATTCGGGAAAACCGCATCTTCGAGATTCCGAACATCATCTCGACGTCACGTCAGCTCGGCATGCAGTCGCTGGACGACTCGATCATGGAGCTCTACGCGAACGGCCGAATTTCACAGGAGGACGCGGTGAGCCAAGCGGCTCACCCCGAGAAGGTCGAGCGAGCCCTGGCAGCTTGAAGCGCAGTAGGTCGTGCTTCGAAACGATGATCGTCTTACGTCGTGCTGAAGCACGACCTACGGGGAGAACGGAAGGAACCACATCATGCCCCATTTTCAGTACGAAGTCCGAACGAGCGCAGGGGCAGTCAACACCGGCACCTTGGCCGCGGCTTCCATGCAGGCGGCGAGCCAGCAGCTTCGCCAGGGCGGCCAATACGTGCTCCGCCTCACGCCCGCCGCCGTCGGTGGCAAGGCTAAGAGCCTCAAGGACGTCTCTATCTCGCTCGGCCCCAGTGCGAAAGACATCCAGGCCTTTACCGCGCAGCTCAGCGTCATGGTCCGCGCCGGCATCAGCCTGCGGGCGGCGCTCGAAGGCATCGCCGACCAGACCGAGAACCCGAAGTTCAAGCTCATGCTCCGCCAGATCCAGGCGGACGTCGAGAGTGGCAAACCGTTCAGTCAGGCGTTGCAGCGATACCCGAAGAAGTTCGGCCCGCTCTACGTCAACATGGTACGTGCCTCGGAACTCTCCGGCGGTTTCAGCAAAATGCTCGACCGCATCGCCGGCTACCTGACGCAACAGATCGAGACTGCCCAGCAGGTCAAGGGCGCGATGATCTACCCCGGCATCATCGGCGGCCTCGCGGTGAGCGTAACGGTCTTCCTGCTGACCTTCGTGCTGCCGCGATTTACGGTCATCTTCGAGGGAAAAGAAGCTCTCTTGCCCCTGCCGACCAAGATTTTGCTCGGTATCAGCGACTTCATGATCACGCGGTGGTACGTCATCATCGCCGCGCTCGTCGTCCTAATTTGGGGCCTGATGCTGACGCTCAAGACGGACCGAGGGCGAACCGCCTTCGACCGCATCAAACTGATGGTGCCGGTCTTCAAGAAGATGTTCCGGGCGCTCTACATCACGCGGAGCCTGCACGCGATGGGCCAGCTCATCAACGCCGGGGTCCCAATGCTCGACACCATCGCCATCACCGCGGAAATCAGCGGCAACGTCCACTTCAAGCGCATGTGGAAAGGCGTTTACGTCAGCGTCAAGGAGGGCAAGAAGATTTCGACACCCCTCAGCGGCTCCACGCTTCTGCCACGAGCGACGGTGCAGATGATCGGTGCCGGCGAGGAGTCGGGTCGTTTAGGTGAGGTGCTCGATGAAGTCAGCGAGTTCTACAATCGCGAGCTCAAGGCCGTCATCAAGAGTTGCACGGCAATGATCGAGCCGCTGATGATCATCGTGATGGGCGGCCTCGTCGGCTTCATCGCCATGTCCATTATCCTGCCGATCTTCCAGCTCAGCAGCCTGGTTGAGTAGCGGAGGCGTCGCAAGCAGGTGCGGAAAGAGAGTCCAATTCGGGCTCTCTTTCCTCTTTTGACAGAGGCCGTTCTGAATCCGACCTCTTTACATGATGCAACGCCGTTCCACCAGCCGCCGCGGATTCACGCTGATCGAGGCAAGTCTTGCGATCGTGATCGTCGGCACCGGCTGCATCGCCGCCATCGAGCTCTTCGCCAACGTCAGCCAGAGCAATGCCAACGCTCGCCGCCTCACCGTCGCCGCCCAACTCGCCAAGCACCTCGAAGAGGCCATGGCTCACCTGCCTTATAACGATCCGATCACCCGCGACAGCAACTTCGGACCGGAGGCCGACGAAAGTCTCGCTACTTACGACGACGTCGACGATTTCGACGGCTTCGACACCACCGGCAGCAGCGGCCCGGTGGATGCGCTTCGCCTGCCGATCCCGGAACTCGAGCAGTATGCCCAGCAAGTCACGGTGACACCCGTCAGCGGTGACACCTTGCAGGAGCCGGGAACGGGCGCGTTGCGAGTCGACGTCCGTGTCCTCTGGTCTCGTGCGGCCGGGTCGCCGCAGCGGGAAGTCGCACGCACGAGCTGGTACCGCACGCCCTGAACCCGTCCTCGTCCGCCAGTGAACCGGAAGGAAGCCTCATGAACCACCGGCCTTCACAACCTCGAATCCTCCAGCCACGCCGCGGTGCCGCGGCTGTATTGGCGATGATTTACCTCGTTCTGCTCAGCGGCTTGGCGACGGCCATGTTCCATGTCGCGACGATGAACAGCCGCGGCGCGACCGTCGTCGCCGATGCGCACCGTGCTCGAGCCCTTGCCGAAAGTGGCCTGCGGTGGCAGGCGGCACGGCTTGCAGACCCAAGCCTCCGACCGCGCGTTACGAAGGGGACGCTCAGCAGCTCTGATGCCGAAGACGTCTGGCTCGGCTTCGACTCGACGATTGGAATGCAACAACGAATCTTCGACGACTGGTCGAGCTTGGGCATTCCTGATGTCATTGTCGAGAAGGAACAAACCTTCCCGCACGCCGTCACGATGCACGGCTTCCCAATGGAGGGTGGTACGGTCGACCTTCGCGTCGAGCGGCTCGACCCGTCGCTCTACGACACCACCGCCGGCAGCATCGGCTATCGGCAGTTCATCGAAGTCTCTGCGACCGCGACGGTTCAGGAAGACTCGCTTCGAGAGCTTTCGCGGACCAGCTCGATGCGCTTCAGCCTCGACAAGCGAATCGACTTCGCCGTCGTCGGCAAGACGCGAATTCAACTCGGCCGCAACACGCTTGTCGATGGTCCTGTCGCAATGGGTACCGCAAACAAGTTCAGCCCGTATCTCATTCTCAGCGACTTTGGCCACTTCGACTCCTGGCTCAGCGGCCGGCTCGACGAGTGGCAGGAGCTGCTCGTCGACGAGAACGCTCCGTGGGGCAACCGCCTCAAGATCGGAACCGAGATCGCCAACGTGGCCGAAGATGCAGGCTTCATCGACTATGACAGCGATGGCTACATCGACGAGTTCGACCTGCTGCTCGACCGCTTCGATGCCGACGGCGATCTCACGATCAGCTCAATTGAGTTCACGGGCCCGGACGGGCTGTATGAGGACGACCTTTGGAAGGCTATCGACAGCGCCGGCGGCCCGATGTACGACGGCGACACACCGCGAAACGGTTGGAATGACGGCTACCTCGACAAGAACGACCTCTACGCCAAGGTTCGCGGCACCGTGTCGATGCGGGATAGTGCCGAGGCTTGGCAGAACTGGCTCGATGGTCGCGGCAGGGGTGAGACGGTACGCGACCTGATGCGTGGCCCGCTCGTCCCGGACTCGCCGGACGCGTCGCCGGTCACGTTCGGCGCATCGCCCGAGGACATGATCGACTTGGATCCGGCCAACTTCCTGGAGGCGACGGAAAACTTCCGCGACCGTTCCGGTGAAAACGCCGGCACGCCGCGTCGCGAGCACCGGCCCGTTACCCGCGAGGACGGCAAGGAGTTCTGGACGCACCCCGACGGCAGCACGTTCTGGGCAGATCCCGGCAGCTACGAGAGTACCGGCGGCACCTCGGGCGAATGGTCCGCTGCGACCGTGCCGAACGTGATCGAGAACGCGACGCTGAGTCTCGAAGACGCGAGTCGATCTGTAGAAGATGACGACCTGATCATCAAGCGGGCGGTGGAGCAGACGCCTTTTGGTTCTGGTAGCTACCAGGCGACCTACGACCGTCCTGTCTTCGAGAACGTCAATTTCAAAAACGTCACCATCCCAAAGGGACTAAATCCCGTGTTCAAGAACTGTACTTTCGAAGGTGTCACCTTCGTCGACATGGAGCGAAACATCACGAGAGACGGTAAGGTTACTCATTCAAGCGGAGACGGCAAGCGTTGGAGTCAGCGGATGAAAGACGGCAACTTCAGCAAGGACAAAGCTATTCATCCCGACAATTCGTATGGCGCGGCAGAAGGCAACAACGTGCGGTTCGACTCCAGCACGTTCAAGGGGCCGGTAATCGGCAACTATTCGACGGCCTATGCACACTTTACCAATTCGTGGGAGTTCACCGGCGAAACGCTGTTCGATAATCAGGCCGATGAGACAGCGACCATCATCGCTCCCAACACCAACATCGAAATGGGCTCTTTCGAGCGGCCAGGCGAAGCACCGAGCACCATGAAGGGCGTCGTTGTCGCCGGCAACATCGACATCCGCGGCACCGGCATCGTGGACGGTTCCATCATCGTTGTCGGCGACGGTGCTGGCAACACAACGCTGGGCTACTTCGGCAACAGGGACTCGGACACCGACGCCGGTGCCAATCCCGAAACCGGCGGGTACGGCCGACTCAACATCCGGTACAACCCGTACCGCGCCTTGCCCGACGGAATCAACATTCACGTGACAGTAGATCCCGTTCCACACACCTACCGAGAGCAATGATGCCTTTCCCGAAACGACCACGACGTGGTATCGGCTTGGCCGAGATGCTGATCGCGCTCGGCATCAGTGCTGCCGTCCTGACCGCGATTGCGGCTGCGACGAATGCGGGCTTCCAGTCCTACCAGTCCAACGCCGCCGCAGGCGACGCGGCGCAGCGAGCTCGGCTGACGATCGACCGCGCGTTGCACCTGCTCCGCGGCACCGACGACCTCAAAGACGATGCAGGCATCGCTCACGATCCGGGCCCGCTCACGCCGAGCGTGCGAGAGAACTTTATCAACGGGGAGATCGTCGAAGATACCGGCTTCGTCGTCTACGAGCCGTTCGAGGACGAGCACGGCGATCCTGCTTATCGAACCGTGGTGTGGCAGTTCGATGCCGACGCCGGCGTGCTGACGCAGAGCGTCGATGCCGGCACGCCCTACACGGTGCTGCGGAACGTTTTGAGCTTCCGCTGCCGATTCCAGCCGATGCGGTCGAGCGAGAACCGGCGTCGCGGCATTCTCGATCATGACAAGCTCCGCCGCGCAACAGTCGTGCTGACGGTCGGCGTGGATCCGGTGGCGGGCGTCGGACCCGACACCGCCAGCGTGGCGACCTTCACTCTCAGCGGCAGCGCCAGCCCCCGGCGGAACGTGGGCGTCTAGCCCGTCGTAGCATGTCGCGTGAAGTACTTCTTTGGCGAGTTCGACGGCAACGAGTTCCCGACACAGGACTCGCTCTTCGGTCGCGACCAGCTCATGAATATCCTGATGCAGCACGGCGAGGAGGCCATGGACGCGCTGCAGTCACACATGGACAACCCGGATCAGGCGGATCCGGATATCCAGGAGTTCATCGAGAAGATGCTCCAAAGCGGCGACCTTGAGAAGGACGAGAACGGCCAGCTCAAGCTCACGCCGCGTGCCGTCACGGGCATGCAGCAAAAGGCCTTGCTCGAAGTGTTCGAGAACCTCGACCGCGGCAACCGCGACGGCCACCGTAAGGTGACGCCCGGCCCCAACGGCGAACGCATCGACGGCACCAAGCCGTACCAGTTCGGCGACGCTGTCAGCGATCTCGATCTGCACCAGACGCTCCACAATTCGATCCACCGCCACGGCCTGCCCGACTTCAAGGCCGGCGGCCGGCTTCGGTTCGACGAGCGGGACATGGAACTGCACCAGCACGAAGGCACGACGTCCTGCAGCACGGTCGTCCTGCTCGACATGAGCGGATCGATGATGCGGTACGGCCGGTGGCATAACGCCAAGAAAGTCGCGATGGCGATGGCGGCGCTCGTGCGGTCCAAGTTCCCGCAGGACACGATCGACTTCGTCGGCTTCTACTCAGGCGGCGAGGCGATCAGTGAACGGCAGCTGCCGCTGGCCATGCCCAAGCCGGTGACGATCTACGACTACGAGGTCCGGCTGAAGGTGCCGATCGACAAGATCGACAAAGCTCCGCAGCACTTTACGAACCTGCACATGGGCCTGCAGGTCGCTCGCCGCATCCTCAAGCGGAAGGCGGCCGATACGAAGCAGCTCTTCATCATCACCGATGGCCAGCCGACGGCCCACGTCGAGGGCAAGGACGTCTTCCTCCTCTACCCGCCGGACCCGCGGAGCACCGCGGCGACGCTGAAGGAGGCCCTGCTCGCCCGCCGAGAAGGCTGCCGGTTCGCGACCTTCGCTCTCGTCGAGGACTACTGGGGCATGGACTGGGTCGGCTTCGTCGATCAGTTGACGAAGCTCACGAAGGGCGTCAGCTTCTACACCGCCAGCGGCGAATTGTCGAACTGCGTCATGGAAAGCTACCTCAGCGGCAGGAAGAAGAAGACGTTCATTGCCTGAAGCTTTGCTCTTGCAAGGTCGCTCAAAAGAGCCGCCTCGTGCGATACGCGAGACGGCTGACGTTCATGAAGCAGGTTGACTTGCTAAACGCTCAACAACAGGTCCGACTGCTCATCGTCGAACAGGGACCGCACCACGATGGGCCGAGACGCCCCACCGCCGTCGGTTGGTGCTGACTCGGTATCAGTCTCACGCTGCACCAGTACAGCCGTTGCCTGCGCGGGAACATCAGCGGAGGCCGGCTCCGATGCTTCCACTTCAGTCGGCAGGTTCGGCGTGGAGGTGGTGCCACCCGGATCCGCCAGGACCGGCGTCTCCGAGCTCGACGGCTCGACCGACGGCGGCTCTGGCGCTTGAAGCCCGCCGAGCAGGCGGCCTAATAGGTTGCCCAGCAACATACCGGGTCCCGGCTCCGCACGAACCTCAGCGTCAATGCCTTCGCTGCGGATCAGGACGCCCAGCAGGTCCAGATCGAGCTCGTCGATCGACAGATTCAGGATCGAGACCGGCTCGATCATGCCCGACGATCCGCCCGAGCCGGTCACCAAAGCCGAAGGTGCTGCAGCCGATGCCGCACTCGCCACTTCACCCGCGACCGCATCTCCCGCGACGCCACCGTCAAAGAGGAAGCCGAGCAGTTGTTCCAGCGGAGCAAAGCCGCTGGCAAGGATCTCCTGCTCGATCTGCTGGAGCTCGCGAAGAAGCAGGTCGCCCAGCAGGTTCCCTTGGCCCGTCTGCAGGCCGACGAGCAGGTCGACGTTCAGGTTGGCGTCGAGGCCGAGCAGGTTCAGGTTGACGTCGCTCAAGGTCAGGCCCAGCACCGGCACGACGTCATCCGCCGCCAGATCCGCCGCGGATGGACCGGTCGCCGATCTCCCGCCGGTGTCCGGCAGAGAAGGAAGATTCGTCGGCAACAGCGGGTCCAGCAGGGACGAGAGCCCGACGAACAGATTGCCCAGTAACTTGCCTGAACCCGCTTGTGCCGTCACGGACAAGTCGACCGGTTCCAACGTCTGGACCCGGAGGCCGAGGAGGTTCAGGTCGAGTTCGCCAATGGACAGAGACAGAACCCGCACCTCATCGGGCAACGCAGGCATGGCGGTAGATGACGCCGCTCGCACCTCGCCGGGCCGATCCGTGTCCAGAGTCGACATGCCGCTCAGCAGCGAAACGTCGCCGACCAGCGTGTCGAGGTCGCTACCCGACAGGCCTAGGTCGCTCACCGTGTCGTTGAGGTCCAGCCCCGGGATGAGCGACGAGTCGCTCGCGAAGGCAGATCCAAGCGCACTGTTCAGCGGTTCCAGAACCGAATCCAGTGCCGCCTCCATATCGTCGATGAGCAGCTCGCTGAGCAGGTTACCCAGGACTTGACCTTCGCCGGGCGTGATGGCGACTTCCAAGGCCACCCGTTGCAGATCGAGGCGCAGGCCCAGCAGGTCGAGGTCGACCGGACCGAGGTTGACGCTGATGAGCGTGGTTGACTCCTGCGACTCGACGGAAACGGCGGCGTCGGCGGTGAATTCGATCGACTGACCTCCGGGAAGCTGAACGCTACCGTCGACTTCGAAGTCGCCGCCGATGCCGTCGCTGTCAGGGCGGAAGTCTTCCAGCACGAGCGGCGCCGTCAGCACCTCGGCAGCTTCGGCGGTGTCGGTCGGCTGCACCGGCGCATCACCGGCAAGAAGCCTTCGCGGCTCGAGGAGCTGCGAATGGCACGGAGCGGGTCGAGCCACCGATCGGCGGCGTCGAAGGAACGAGAGCATGATGATCTCCACACGAGAAGCGGGTCTCCGGCCTTCAACGGTTGAAGGGCCGGCAGACGCAGCATGGAGGCACACCAATGAGTCGTGCTACCCGCAAATTCTAATGCCCGCTTCTGACGATCCGCCTGTAGCGATATTCATGATGACGAGCCGTCGCCGCCGAGCTTGATGAAGCGGCGGACCTGCTTCATCAAGCCCGGCAGCTTCCGGATCGCGGCCTGCTCACGGAGGAACTCGCGGTGCGGAATGGCCGGAACACCCGTCACCGTCACGCCCGCGGCCACGTCGCACGGCACGGCGCTGTAGGCGGCCACCTTGGCGCCGTCGCCGATGGTGACATGGTCCCTCACCCCGCTACCGCCGGCGAGGAAGACGCCGTTGCCGATGGTGGTGGTGCCGGCGATGCCAACATTGGCGCACAAGATGCACGCCTGACCGATGCGGACGTTGTGGGCGATCTGACAGAGGTTGTCGATCTTGGTGCCGCTTCCGATGCTGGTGACGTCGAACTTACCACGATCGATCGTGGTGTTGGCGCCGATCTCGACATCGTCGCCGATTTCGACGGTGCCGACGTGCGGGAGCTTGACGTGCTGCTTGCCGTCGAACCGATAGCCGAAGCCATCGGCCCCAATGACGGCGTTCGCGTGAACGATGCAGTTCTTGCCGAGCGTGCAGCCGTCGTAGATGACGACGCCTGGGTAGAGCACGCACCCGTCGCCGAGCGTGACGTCGCGACCGAGGGTCACGTTGCTGTGCAGGACCGTGCCGCGGCCGATCGTGCAATGAGGGCCAACGACCACGCCGGGGCCGACGGAAGTACCGTCCGACAGCTGAACCGAAGTATCGATAACTGCCGAAGCGGCAACGCCGGGATGAACATGTGCCGGCCGCTCAAATAGGCACAGCACCTGCTCCGCAGCGACGGCGGCGTCATCGACCAGGAGCACGGGTCGGCCACCGACGTCGACTTCAGCAAAATCCTTCGATACGAGAAACGCCGAGGCCTTCGCATCCGCGGCCTTGCGAACGAAGGCCTCGTCCGACAAGAAGGCGATCTCGCCCACCGCGCTCCGCTCCAACGTATTGACGCCGGTGAGCTTGATTGCCGCCGCATCGGCCGGGGCGACGGCACCGACCACCGCCGCGATGTCGGACAACGCGACCGAAGCAGGCCGACTCAGATCCTTGACGGGTGCGAGCACGGGCGACAACTCATCCAGCGGCGGCGATCACGTCGAGCTTCGTCTGAACCTCGCCGGTGATGTCGATGCTCGGGTCGACGTACAGCACGGTCTGGCCGCGAATGAGCGTCTCCAGGTCGTTGAGCTCGACGCCACGGAGCAGGTTCGTGTCCTCCGGCAACCCGCGGAGGTTCTTGCGAAGCACGACACCCAGGCCTCGCTCCTGGGCGACCTGCTGCACTGCCTGCTCCACGAAGCTGAAGAGCTCGATGTTCGCGTCGCGAGCCGCTTCTATGGCCTGGGCCTGAGCGAGTTGCCGACGCGCTTCGAGTTCGGCCTGTCGGATGATCAGCTCCGTCCGCTTCTCGCGGTATTGATCCGTACCCCGCTCCAGGTTGGCATCGATCTGCCGAATCTCTTCCTGAAGTTGATTCGCCTGCGCTTGAAGTTGCTCCTGAGCCGACTGTCGCGACTCGTTAAGCTGCGTCTGCAAGCTTTTGGCGTAATCGCTTCGGCCCATCAGCGCGTCGAAGTCCACAACGCCGACACTGCTACCGGCCGGCTGCATGGCGGAAGTGGCGACGGCGGGTTGCTGCAACGCGACGACGCCGAAGACGCTGGCGGCTACAGCAACGGCGGTGATGGCGACGTAGCGGAGCAAGGGCTTCGTGGAAGTCATGCCGCAACTGTAGCGTCGCACCCACGTCACTGCAGAATGCCTAACGAGAAGCTAAAGACCTGCTCGTCGTCTTCCGGCCGCTTGTTAATCGGCCAGGCAAAGTCGAAGGCCAGCGGCACGTTACCCAGCGCCGGCACTGCAAGGCGGAAGCCGAAGCCGGCACTGACGCGGATGGTCGTCAGCTCCGCGTCGTCGTCGACGCTGCCGAAGTCGGTGAAAAGCACGCCGCGAAGCGTTTCGTCGTAGAGCGGGAAGCCGACGGAGGCGGAGCCTGTCAACGAGTAGTCGCCGCCGACCGGATCATCCGCCGGCCCTTCCCGCGGGCTGACGCCCCGAAAACGGAAGCCGCGAATCGATCCGATGCCGCCGCCGTAGAACCGCTCGAAGAACGGCGCGTCGTTGAAGATCGCTCCGGCATCGCCCCGCAACTCGAACACAGTCGGCCGCTCACGAGCATCGACGTAGAGCGGAAACAGGACATTGGCTCCGACGCCTGCTCGCTGAAAGGTCGGCCCGCCGAACACGCCGAATTGCTCGATGCCAGCATCGAAGCTGTAGCCGCTCGTCGGCGTGAACGGGCGGTCGAAGTCGGCCCAGGACACGCGGACGCCGGCGCTGGTCAGTGTCGTGTGCCCTTGGCCGGCGACGATCTCGTCTGCTCGATTCGAAATTGGATCATCCAGGTCGAAGATGCGAACGTCCTCCCCGCGGAGGCTGAACGTCAGGCCGAGCTTCCTGCCGAGTCGCGGGACGAACCGGACGGTGCCACCGGCGCGGGTGTCGCGATACTCGCGGCGGCGGATGGTCCGGTAGTAGCCCTGCAGGCCCAGGCCGAGGTTGCGGTCGAGGAGTCGCGGCTCGAAGAAGTTGATCGAGGCGTTCGTGCGAATCGTGCCGGGCTCGAGCACCGCCCGGAAGGTCTGGCCGCCGCCTTGGAACGCGTCGCCGAAGATGTCGCCCGGCGAGTCGGGCCAGTCGCCGATGTCGAAGTTGCGTTGCTCGTAGGCGATCCGACCCGCGACGCCGCCGTTGGAGTTGACGGTGCCGCCGAAACTGATGATGGCGGTGCTTTGCTCCTCGACCTCGATGAGCAAGTCCCGTTCTGCCGAACCGGAGTCGAAGCCGGGTGGAGGGGCAACGGGCGTGACGTTGACGTTCTGGAAGTAGTTCGTCCCCATCAGCCGTAGTCGTCCTTGGCGGACAGCTTCACTGTCGAAGTCGTCCCCGGGGGCAAGATCGAACTGCCGGAGGATGACCTTGTCCTGCGTCTTGTCGTTGCCACGAATTCGGATCTTGCCGAGTTTGAATGGCTTGCCCTCGTTGACTGCAAAGGTCAGGTCGATGATGCCCGGCTCGAGGCGGAAGTCGGGGATCGGATTGATGACGAGGTTGTCGGGATCGGTCGCAATGCCGGGAACGGGCTGCGAGTAAACGCGGGCCAACGGCACATATTGACGAACCATCGCCTCCTGAGCCGCCCGGATCGTGCTTGCCTCATAAGGCTCCCCCTCGACCAGACCAACTTCCTCGGCAGCCTCGCGAAGGTCGGCGACGTCGGCATCGTTGACGCCCTCGAAGCGAATCTCGCCGATGCGATACCGCTCGCCCTCGTCGATCAGAAACTCGACCTGCACCTCCGTCAGATCCGGCGACCAGACGAGCCGACGGCCGATGCGGGCGTCAAAGTAGCCCTTTTCCCGTCGGTAGAAGGATTGCAGCGACGCGACGTCGGCTTCGAGTTGCGTTTTGTCGAGCGTGCCACTTCGTCCGAGCATGCCGCCGGGCCAGCGGATGTTGGTCTTGATCTGCCGCTTGAGCTGACGCTCGGAGAAGGAAGGGGCACCGAGGAAGTCGATGTTAACGACGCTGACCTGCGGGCCTTCGGTGATGTTGAAGGTCACGACGCCCGTCTCCGGATCGCGTCGCGGGACGACGTTGACGAGGGCGAAGCGTCGGTTGCGATAAAACCGCTCGATGGCATCGGCGGCCAGGCCCTGCAGCACCTCGTCGCCCCGCTCGCCTGTGCGGAAGCCGGCTTCCTGCTCCACAATCCGCTGCAGATCGCGGGTTCTAACACTGTCGTTGCCGACGAACCGAATGTCGCCGGCGGGTGCGAGTTCCTCGACCTCGAAGACGACCTCCACCGCCTGACCATCCTGAACGACCGCATACCTGGCATCGACGCGACGGAAGCGACGCAGCTCGAAGAGCCGGCGAATATCTTCGCGAGCGGTTTCGGGATCAAATCGGCCGCCGGCCTGCGTCTGGACCGTGTTGAGGATTCGCGTGTCGGTCACCCGATCGTTGCCGACGACGCGCACGGTCGCGACGGGCAAGCCGGTACCGTCGTCTTCCTGAGCTGCGGCCGGCGTGATCAGGTGAAGAACGCCGATCAGCAGCAACACCAGCCGCGGCAGGATCGGGTTCGGGCGTTGCAAGGCGAACAAGCTGAAGGTCCTTCGTGGCGACAGGTGGCAAGCTTTGCCGACAGGTGGCAGGCGGTGCCGGAGCCGGCGGATCCGTCCGCCGGGAGGACGAAGGTAGCGATCAGACGTCGCGCCGCAAGATGAAGCAGATGCCCAGCCTTAAGCGGCCTCGCCGGACCGGCGGGCGGCTTTGGCTCGCGACAACTCCGACTTCGTCGCCGCCACCGGAAGATCCGCCGGAGCCTGCTCACCCGATGCCGCCGTGTTCCGCTCGTCGTCGAGCGCCTCGAGCTTGAGCTTCATCAGCCGGCCTAATTTGAAACGGACCGTCGTCCGCTGCGGCACCCAGACGGCTTCCCGCTTCCGCGGATTCTGTGCCCGACGAGCGCGACGGACGGTGGTCTCGAAGACGCCGAAGTCGCGGAACTCCAGCCGGTTACCTTGAGCCAGCTCGTCGACGATCTCGTCGAGAAACATCTGCACGACCTCTTTGACCTCGTTCCGCCGCTGATCCGTCTTGTCGGCAATACGCTCGATCAGATCCTTCTTCGTCACAGTCCGGGTCACTTCGCTGGGCATGATCGTGGGGAGGGGGTGCGCGGGGGCGATTCGGCGAGCGGTCCAACGTCGTAGGCGCGGCAAGCGGCCGGGCAAGCCGGGCAACTGCAAGGTGGCCGTGGTTACCACCTTAGCCCTCACGGCCGCGGCCAGTCACGCATCTTTTGGTGGCGAATCCGCCTTGGTGCACTTCGTCATCAAGCCGCAGTTTTCGTGTTGCCTTGCGGCATCATCCTGCCTAGCCCGACGACCGCCGGGTGATTGTCGCGGGCGAATCAAGCCGTTGACGTGGCCGGGCATTGCCGTTGCGATGAGCGGGGCATGATGTGGAGAATTGCCTCGTTCTGTTGCTTGCTTGGCCTGCCAGTGATGTTGGTCGGCTGCGCGTCTCAGCAAATCGTGGAGCGAGAGGCGTCGTTTGCCGCGGCGGCTTTGACGTATGACGTCCCGGTGCCCAACGCGACGATGGCGGAGCGGGAGGAGATCCGCCAGTTCCTCGACGCTCGACTCGCACGGGCGGATCGTGGGGAAACGGCCCTGCTCGGCTACGACACGGCATCGATCGAGCTTTACCGACGCGACGTCGATGATCGCCAGTTGCTCTTCGGCGGCACCGGGAGCTTCGGCTACTACGGCGGGTTCGGCTTCGGCGGGCCTCGGGTCCGGGACTTCGTGACGGTTCGGGAGCGCAGCCTGACCACCTTCACCCGCACGCGACCGGCTGGGGAGTTGAACTAGCGCCAGCCGTGATACTTCATGTAGCTCGGGTTCTTCGTATCGGAGCTACCCGTCGAGCGACGCGACCGTGGGTCGAGGCGGTCGGCCCAATTGAGCAGATGAAGCCGGCGGGCCAGTAGGAAGCCGATCGCGGCGCCACCGAGGTGGGCCGCTTCGCCGCCCGCGTTCGAGCCGCTCGTGTTGCCGTGAAAGAGCACGATGAACGCCGCCAGTGCCAGATAGACGGCCCCGAAGCGGAAGACCGTGATGTCGATCGGCGGCAGGACCAGCTGCAAGATTCGATCTGGCATCAACGTCATGGCCGCCGCAATGCAGCCGAAGAGGCCGGCCGAAGCTCCGACGAGCGTGGCCGATCCGCTGCTGGCGACAAGGGGCGTCAGGGCGAGCAACGCGTAGCCGATCGCCCCGCCGATGCCACAGATGAGGTAGTACGTCAGGAACTTGGCCCGGCCCATGCGTCGCTCCGCCATCTGGCCAAAGACCCACAAGCCGATCATGTTGAAGATCAGGTGCGTCGGCGAGCCGTGGAGGAACTGGTAGGTGATGCCCCGCCAGATTTGTCCCCTGAAGACGCCGCCGCTGATGGTGAAGGCGCCCCAGGTGGTGACGAAGGCAAAGAGATTCTGGAGGACGAAGCAGACGACGCAGATGGCGATGAGCCAGTTGCTGACGCTCCAGAGCTTCATCTTGCCGCGAAGGTCGGCAAAGGAGGTGCCGGCGGAGCGGGCGGTCGACGGTCGGCCTGGCTGCATGTTCGACTCTATCGGCACAGGTGCGGACGGTTGCACGAACCGGCGACTCAAGCAGCCTTGCTTGCGCTGGGACGACCGTTGGCGATGAGGTTCTGCAGCTCCGCGATCAGGTCCGGACCGTTGATCGGCTTCGTCTGATACGCATCACAGCCGGCGGCGAGGCACTTCTCGCGATCGCCGCTCATGGCGTGGGCGGTGAAGGCGATGATCGGCGTCTCGCAGCCACGCTTGCGAAGCTCCGCCGCAGCGGTGTAGCCGTCCATCACGGGCATCTGCATGTCGAGGAGGATCGCGTCGAAGGCGACATCCTCGTTGCCGAAGAAGGCATCGACGCCTTGCTTGCCGTCGGTGGCGGCGACGACGTTGGCGCCGGCGTTGCGGAGGTGGATGCCGATGAGCCACTGATTCTCCGGGCCGTCTTCGACGACGAGAATGTTGTGACCGGCGAGGGGGCCTTTGGGAGAGGGCGTCTCGTGCGGGGGCGTGTTGTGGTGAATCATGACGGTCGAAGTGGGCTCGCTGAGCGGGATGGAAAAGGTAAAGACGCTTCCGCGGCCATGCGTGCTGCGGCAGGTCAGGTCGCCGTTCATCAGTCGGGCGAATTGACGAGACAGAACCAGGCCGAGTCCGGTGCCCCCGAACTTGCGCGAGGTGGAATTATCCGCCTGCTGGAATGACTCGAAGAGGCGTTGACGTTGCTCTTCGGTGATGCCGATGCCTGTATCGAAGACCTCGAACCGCACCTCGGCCGGGTAGTCGACATCGTCGACGCTCAGCCGGAGCAGGATGCCGCCGCTTTTCGTGAACTTGACGGCATTGCCCAGGAGATTGAGCAGGCCCTGTCGAAGTCGCGTCGGATCGGCTTTGAGGGTTTTGGGAAGAGGCGTCGCGTAATCGACCTCCATAGCCAACCCTTTGGCGGTGGCATTGAGGCGGGCGACGCTGACGACGTCCTCAGCGATGTTGGCCGGATCGACGTCGATCAGTTCGACCTCCATCTTGCCCGCTTCGATCTTGGAGAGGTCGAGGATGTCGTTGAGAACGGTCAGCAGGTGCTTGCCGCTGCGATTGATTGTGCGGACGGCTTCGAGCTGTTGCTCGGGTGGCATGGGGACATCCGCCGGGACGCCCTGAAGTTCGGCCGCGAGGTTCTTCTCCACCAGGTCGCCGAAGCTGATGACGTGGCTAAGGGGCGTGCGGATCTCGTGGCTCATGTTGGCCAGGAACGCGCTTTTGGCGGTGCTGGCTTCTTCGGCACGTTTGGCCAACGTCTTCGCCTGCTCCGTGGCGGCGACGGGCTGGCGTTCGGCCTCTTTCTCATGTGAGACATCGGTGATGATGCCGTCCCACATGGTCGACCCGTCCTTGCGTCGCTCGGGCCTGGAGCGGACGGTAACGTGCTTGACAACTTCATCGATGTCTCTGATCCGCCCCGTCCACTCGAAGCCCGACAGCTCCTCGACCGACCTGACGATCGCCTCCCCGAGCGACGCCTTGTCCTGATCGATTACGCTGTTCATCACCAAATTGCCATCATCGATGACTTGCTGCACCTCGAAGCCGTAGATAGCCTTAACGCCTTCGCTGACATAGGAAAATCGCATCACGCCATCGAGTCCAAGATGGGCCTGAAAAAGCATGCCCGGCGTGTTCTGGGCGATCCGTTCGAGTCGACGCGTGCTGGCGGAGAGAGCTTCTTGAGCGGCCTTCTGCTCGGATACATCGCGGATGAATCCGCCGAACTCGATGATGCCGTCACTGCTGTGCATCGGGACGATCGACACTTCGGCGGGGAAGATCTCGCCGTCACGCCGTGCGGCAGGCACCTCGATTCGTTTGTTGAGAATCGTGCTCTCTCCGGTATCGAGGTAACGCTCGAGACCGGCGGCGTGTTTCTGGCGGAAGTCCGGCGGGACGATCGTGTCATTGAGTGATCGGCCGATGGCCTCGTCGGCGTCGTAGCCGAACATCGCCTCCGCTTGCCGGTTCCACCCGGTGATGAGGCCGTCCGAGCCCATCGAGATGATGGCGTCGAGCGACGCATCGAGCACCATCCGTTGTCTCGCACCGCTTCGGACGACCTCCCGTGAGGCCTGACGCAACTCCAACAGGTAGATCACCTGCTTCGCCAACCGCTGAAGCGCCTTCTGCTGCGCCTCGCCAAATTCATGAGGCTTCTGGTCGATCACGCACAAAGCGCCCAATCCCAGCCCGTCATGCGTCACCAGCGGGGCACCGGCGTAGAAGCGGATGCTCGGATCCTTCACGACCAGCGGATTGTCGGCGAAGCGGTCGTCCTTCGTCGCGTCCGGCACGACGAGCACTTCGTCGGGCTTGTTGATCGCATGAGCACAGAACGACACGTCCCGGGACGTCTCGGCCGCATCAATGCCTCGGCGAGCCTTGAGAAACTGTCGCTCGGCATCGACCAGCGACACAAGCGCGATTGGCGTGCCGGCGATGTGGCTGGCCACCGCCGCCAGATCGTCGAAGGCTTCCTCCGGATCGGTGTCGAGCACGTCGTAAGCCCGCAAGGCTTTAAGCCGCTCGGCCTCGTTGGCAGGCACGGGCGGCGTCACGAATCGGACTTGGTTATCGCGTACGGCTTCCGACACGCTTCTCGTATCGTCCACCTCAGACGGATGCTTTAACCCCACGTCGACAGCCCCGGGCCGATATAGTGTGGCTCATGGTTGCCAAGATGACGATGACGGAGAAGATCCTCGCCCAGCACGCCGGGCGGGACACCATCACGCCCGGCGAGAGCGTCTGGGTCGACGTCGACGTCCTCATGACCCACGACGTCTGCGGCCCCGGCACC
>CAYMAS010000030.1:0-42633 GCA_964388485.1 uncultured Tepidisphaerales bacterium
CGACGCGAACGACCTGCCGCGCAACGGCTTACCTCAGCAGGGCGCATAAAGCCCTTCAGGTCGTGTCTGGCCGGGCGTTGCGGAACACACGATCTGAAGATCGTGGCACGAGATCATTGGCAAACGAGCGACGATGCCGCAACCAGATCTATTGCCGTTCTTCTTCGTATCCGTGGCGAGGCAGTCCGGCAATAGCCGGTCCTGCGTGGTTCATGCGCATCGTCGTGGGGGCCCCGCCGACGCGGAGAGGGAAAAGGGGCTCAGGCGGCGTGGGCCGGTGGTCGATGCGGAGGGCATGAACCACCTCGATGGTCGAGGCGGAGGGAAGCGACACCGGGCGATCAACCGATGTAGGGATCATGAGCAAGGTGTGGAGCGAGCCGGAGGGCGGTCGAGCGGAGGGGGCGGGGAAGGGGGCGGGTCGGTGCGGGGCGAAGCAGGCCGTCGTGGACTTTCCGCCGGCCGGGTTTTTGATGCGGAAGCAGGTGGCCGAGCGGCTGGGCGTCTCGACGGCGATGGCGGACCTGTTGCACAAGAAGGGGACGCTCGAAGGCGGGAAGTTCGTCAAGAAGCCCGGGTACAAGCACGTTTGGATCTATCCCGAGGCGGCGGTCGAGAAGCTCGCCAAGCAGCGGGCACAGGGGCCGGTGGTGCCGGAGGGGTACGTGTTGCTCGAGGAGGCGTGTGAGCGGGTCGGGGTTTCGGATTCGGGGTGGCGGGCGTGGATCAGGCGTGGGCTGGCCCCGAAGTGGAAGATGTGGCGGCCTCCGCCCGGCATGGCGAGCGGGCGCGGCACGCAGCGACGCATCATCGCTGTGGCCGAGGTTGAGGCCTTGCGACGAAGGCTCGATGACGAGACGGGTGCTGGTGACGGAAACCACGATATCGATGAAACCGGTGACGACCCGTGGCTGGACTATGACGAGGCGGCGAAGGCGGCGGGGGTTTCGGATCAGACCTGGAAGCGTTGGACCGAGAGCGGAAAAGCCCCGGCCGGAACGCTGCGGAAGGTGCTCCGTCAAGGGTATCGCGAAGTCAGGTTTTGGCGGCAGAGCGAGGCGGTCGCGTTGCGACGGCCGAAGGTCGGCGACGAGGGGTGGCTGTCGAAGGAGCAGGCGGCCGAGGTCGTCGGCGTGCATCCCGAAGTCTGGCGGAAGTGGGCGGCCGACGGCAAGGTTCCCGTCGGCGTCAGCGGCGAGGGCGATACGCGATCCAATGGCGCAAGGGGTGCGCGGGTGATCCTGTGGCGTAAGGCCGACGTCGAACGGGCGGCGAAGGAGCGGGCGGCCTTCGTGAATCGGCAGTGGCCGCCGGAGGGATACCTGTTGCGAGACGAAGCCGCCGCGTACCTCGGGATGGCCGCCTCGTCGTTCGTCGCACAAACCGCCAAGGGCGACATCACCTACCGCGGCGAGCTGCGGCGTGGGCCGAACGGGCCCGACTGTCGGCTGTACAAGATTGTCGAACTCGGCCGTGTGAAGCGTGAGTTGGCGGAGGCGGCGGCCCAGAAGGATCGGGTGCCCGACGGCTGGCTCGACTACGAGGCGACGGCGGCGTTCTTCGGGATCGGCCTGCCGACGCTGAGCCGATGGCGCCAGGACGGGAAGCTGCCGCAGTGCAGGCGTCAGGTGCGGTCGAACGGGTCACAGACGCTTTTGTTCGAAATCGCGTACCTCGAGACGGTCAAGCGGCAGATAGAGGAGGCGGCGAACCGGCCGACCGCGCCCGAAGGGTCCGTCACGCTGGCAGAGACGGCCGAACGGCTCGGCGTCGAGAAGGCGACGGTGACGAAGTGGGAACACGACGGTCGGCTGCCGCGGGCGACGGTCGTGCCGATTCCTGGGACGGGCACACGGACGAAGGTTTATCCCGAAGGAGCGGTCGAGCGGCTTGCGGACCAGCTTCGCGAGGAGGCGGCGAACTGGCCGCCGCGGGGTTGGTTGACGGTCGATCAGGCGGCGGAGCGGGCCGGAGTGTCCAATCAGACGTGGCGTCTCTGGGGACAGGACGGGCGCTACACGTTCGGCGAGTGGCGGCAGAAGCCGACGTTGGTCGGGCGCGGGCGGTGCAAGTTGTACCGCGTCGAGGACGTCGAGCGGTTCGTGGCGACGCTGCCGGAGGACCACTGGCTGTTCCTGGAGTTCGACGAGAAACGGTTGCGATGGGTGCCGCCTGTCAACTACGTGTTCAACGATGAGGCGGCGGAGATCGTCAACGTTTCGACGCACACGTTCAAGCATTGGCAGCATCAGGAGAAGATCGAATGCGGACGTTTGGCCCGCGTGCCGCCGGGCGAGGCGGGGCCAGGCGAAGGCGTGGCGCGGCGGGTCTATCCGGTCGACGAGCTGGAACGGTTGGCCGAGGAACGCGAGCGCAACGGTCGGCCTTACGCGGACCCGGACGATCCGACGATCGCGCGGGTGCCGATCATGCGATACAGCGCGACGCGGTTCGAGGCGACCATCGACATTGACGATCTGCCGGCGGTTGAGGGGATGCGCTGGAACTTCCTCGCCCGCTATCTCGACGGCAAGGCGACACGGGAAGGTCACGTCTGCAAGAGCAGCTACAGCAGCGACCAGATCCCGATGGCACGGATGCTGCTCGGGCTGTCGTACGAGGACAAGCTGACTTACCGCGACGGCGACCCGCTGAACTGCCGGCGGGCGAACTTGATGGTCCGCGACCAGAGCGAGGTCATCCACGGCAACGGCAAACGGAGCGTCGGCTTCGCTGGAACGGAGCCGACGTCGCGGTACAAGGGCGTGTCGTGGAGCGAACGCCAGGGCAAGTGGATCGCGCAGATCGCACGGGACGGCGTCTGTCATCGGCTCGGCACGTTCGACGACGAGCTTTCGGCGGCCGAGGCGTACGACGAGGCGGCGGCGGAGCTGTACGACGAGCAGGCGCGGCGGAACTTCTTCACGGATCAGTCGATGACCTGGGTCGAACGGCGGGCGGCTTGAGGGCGGATGCGGCAGGTAAAAGCCGATGAGGGATCAGGGGGCTACACTGTCCCCCTTGCGCCGACATCTTGTTCGGCCACGCCTCGGACCGGCCCGGGGTCGACTTCAACTTCTGAACGAGACGTGCCGTCGGACGCGTCGCAGCCAAGGTCGTCGCATCGTCGCGGCGAATCCCTCCACATGGTCGATTTTAACCTTCTGAATGACCTCGACATCGATCTCGGTGAGTTCGAGGACGACATCGGCGTCGCAATGGTCGACGCCCTCGGCGATGCCGCCGAGAACCTGGAAAACCTCGTCCGAGGCGACGAGGTCCACGACTTCCGGGCCAACACCATTATCACCGGCAAGGTCTCCGGCCATGCCGGCGAGGACTATGTCATCGAACTCGGGCTCAAGTCTGAGGGCGTTCTGGACCGCAACGAATGGGACACGCCGCCCGAGATGGGCGATGACGTCCGCGTCCTCCTCGAGGAGGTCGACCACGACAGCGGCACGGTCAAGATCTCCAAGCGCAAGGCCGACCGCATCATCAACTGGGAGAAGATCATTCAGCTCAAGGGCGAGGGTGATCCGGTCAGCGGCAAGTGCACCAAGAAGATCAAGGGCGGCCTGCTCGTCGACATCGGCGTGCCCGTCTTCCTGCCCGCCAGCCAGGTCGATATTCGCCGTCCCGGCGAGATCAGCGACTGGATTGGCCGCGACATTGATGCGGTCATCCTCAAGATCGACGAGGAGCGTCGCAACATCGTCATCAGCCGCCGCAAGCTCATCGAGGAGCAGCGCGAAGAAATGAAGAAGAAGACCCTCGAGGGTCTCGAGGAAGGTGCGATCGTCACCGGCACGGTCAAGAACATCGCCGACTTCGGCGCGTTCGTCGACCTCGGCGGCATCGACGGCCTGCTCCACATCACCGACATGTCGTGGGGCCGAATCAACCATCCGAGCGAGATGGTCACGTTCGAGGACGAGGTCGAGGTCAAGATCCTCAGCATCGACCGCGACCGCGAGAAGATCGCCCTGGGCATCAAGCAGAAGGATGCCTCGCCGTGGGAGAACATCGAGAGCAAGTACCCGGTCGGCACGATCCACGAGGCCAACGTCGTCAACATCATGTCGTACGGTGCTTTCTGCAAGCTCGAAGACGGCGTCGAGGGCCTCGTTCACATCTCCGAGATGTCGTGGACGAAGCGCATCAACCACCCCAGCGAGGTCGTCGCGACCGGCGATCCGGTGCTGGTCAAGGTGCTCGAGATCAACAAGGACAAGCAGGAGATCAGCCTGGGCATGAAGCAGGTCCAGGAGAATCCGTGGGACCGCGTGGCCGAAAAGTACCCGCCCGGCTCGGTCATTGAGGGCAAGGTCCGCAACATCGCCAACTACGGCGCCTTCGTCGAGATCGAAGAGGGCATCGACGGCCTGTTGCACGTCAGCGACCTGTCGTGGACCAAGAAGGTCGGCCACCCGTCCGAGCTGCTCAAGAAGGGCGAGGACGTCCAGGCGGTCGTGCTCAGCGTCGACCAGGACAAGCAGCGGATCGCCCTGGGTCTCAAGCAGATGCAGGAAGACCCGTGGCTCAACGTCATTCCCGAGAACTACAAGCCGGGTATGGTCGTGCAGGGCACGGTCACGAAGATCGCCAACTTCGGCGTCTTCGTCGAGCTCGAAGACGGCCTCGAAGGCTTGTTGCACGTCTCGGAGATCGCCGACCATAAGGTCGAGAAGCCCGAAGACGAGCTCAAGGCCGGCCAGGCGGTCGAGACGAAAATTCTGCGTGTCGACTCCGATGAGCGGAAGATCGGCTTGAGTCTCAAGCGTGCCCAGTGGGCCCAGGAGCAGGAAGCCCGCGAGGAAGAGCGTTCGAAGCGTCCCGAGCGGAAGAATCTGCGTGGTGGTTTGGAGTAGATCACCCCAATCAACCCGAAGCCTCACACGGGGCGGAGCGTCATGGACGCTCCGCCCCGGTTCATTGATGAGACACAACTGGAGCGGCGTCGGTCGCGACGCGTTTCAAGGACGAAAGGTCGAGCCTGAATAGATGCGTCGCGAGCGACGCCGCGTCGATCAGAAATCGTTGTCGAGCAGCGCCGCGAGTTCTTCAGGGCTCAGAATCGAACCCGCCTCTGTGGTTTCCGCAACGTGCGAGTTCACGACGCGGTCGTTCGATTGTCCGAAGTACCGGACGGTGCCGCTCATGTCGATGGTGCCGTCAGCTCCTTGAAGAACAAGCTCTGCGAGCAGGTTCGCCCGGCCTTCGTAGTGGCTCAGCAGAATCGAGGCATCGGGTCGAACACGCTTGACGGAGCGGACGACACTGACGTGCCGCTCGTCGAGGTCGGCGACACTGACAATCAGCACAAGTTCTCGCCGATCTGCTTCGTCAGCGGCAAGCTGCACAGCGACGAAGGGCGATCGAACCACGTCCGTGCCCGGCACCGCGTTGGCGCTGCCGAGGAAGAGCCGGCGTGGTGAGGAGGGCGAGGCGTCTGCCGGAGCCTGCGGCACGAGAGTGTCGTTGGTGGACAGCGTCATGCGGCGAATCGACGGTAGCAGCGTGATACGGCATGTCGCAGCGATGAATTGCCGCGAGCGTTGACGTTGCGGCGCGTCGCCTCTTACCGTCGCTCGCCCGGTGGAACGCCATCGGTCATCCGCTCGACTCGGCACGACGCCGATCTCCCACTGAACCCCAGGAACCACCCCAAGATGGCACTTAAAGTCGGCATCAACGGTTTCGGCCGCATCGGCCGCCTCGTCTTCCGCGCCGCTGCCTACCGCAGCGATGACGACATCCAGGTCGTCGGCATCAACGACCTTGTTGGTGCCGACAACCTCGAGTACCTCCTCAAGTACGACACCATCCACGGCCGCTACGATGCTTCCAAGGGTGGCGAGCTCGGCCGCAACGGCGACACGAAGCTAACCGTCGGTGGTCGCGAAATCCCAACGTTCAGCGAGCGCGACCCGTCGAACCTGCCTTGGGGCGACCTTGGCTGCGACGTCGTCCTCGAGTCGACAGGCCTGTTCACGACGCACGAGGCTGCCAGCGCCCATATCAAGGCCGGCGCTAAGAAGGTCGTCATCAGCGCCCCGACGAAGAGCCCGGACCAGGTGCCTACCTATGTCATGGGCGTCAACGACAGCGAGTACGACGGCAAGGCGGACGTTGTCAGCAACGCGAGCTGCACGACCAACTGCCTGGCCCCGATCACGAAGGTCATCCTCGACAACTTCGGCCTGGAGGAAGGTCTGATGACCACCGTCCACGCCGTCACGGCGACCCAGCCGACGCAGGATGGCCCCTCGAAGAAGGACTGGCGTGGCGGGCGGAACGCGTACATGAACATCATTCCTAGCAGCACCGGCGCCGCCAAGGCCGTCGGGCTCTGCCTGCCGGAGACGAAGGGCAAGCTGACGGGCATGGCCTTCCGCGTGCCGACGATGGATGTGTCCTGCGTCGACCTGACCTTCCGCACGACCAAGAGCACCAGCTACGAAGACATCTGCAAGGCGATGAAGGCCGCCGCGGACGGTCCGATGAACGGCATCCTCGGCTACACCGAGGACGAGGTCGTCAGCGGCGACTTCATCACCGACCCCCGCTCCAGCATCTTCGACGCCGGCGCCGGCATCGGCTTGAATGACAAATTCTTCAAAGTCGTCAGCTGGTACGACAACGAATGGGGCTACAGCAACCGCTGCATCGACCTCATGATCAAGATGGCCCGCCAGGGGCTTTGATCTGAGTCAGGATCTTCCGATCTGCGGGACCGAAAGGTTCCGACAGATCTTTCGTGCAAGCACGTTCGGCACTTCGACGTGTCGCGGAACTGCCTCAGTGTGGCCGGTCGCGGGATTGGTCCACAGCGAATGACTCGCACCTTCGCGTTTGAGCACGCAACCGTTTCGACGCAGGTGTCGTAACAGCGCAGCGGTCTTCATCCGACTGCCACCATCTCCTGCTCTGCTTCCTCAGGGATGCCGCGGAGGGCGTCTTCGCGACGATCTTCCATTATGAGCTCGATGGCGTCGCGGATGCTCTGGAGCGCCTCCTCTTTCGTCTTGCCTTGTCCGTTCGCACCGGGAACCTCGGGTGCGTAGGCGATGAACCAGTCATCCTCCCGCTCGATGATGGCGACGAACTCGCTTCGCATGTTGAAATGATACCGCGGAAAGGCGGTAGCGTCAGCCCATGGACACGCAGCAGACTGCATCAGCGCCTTCACGCGTCTTTCTCTCCGGCGGCAGTGGCTTCGTCGGGACGAGTGTCGTCGAGGAGCTTGTCAGCCGCGGGATCAGCGTATCGGCACTTGTCAACTCGTCGCCGCTGAGCGTCGAGAGCGAGTTGATCCAGACGACCAAGGGCGGGTTGTTCAATGATGCGGCAGTCGCCTCTGCGATGAATGGCTGCGACGCGGCGATTCATCTCGTCGGGATCATCGAGGAGCGGCCTAGCAAGGGCATCACGTTCGAGAAGATGCACGTCGAGGCGACCCGGCGCGTCCTTGAGGCGGCAAAGGAAGCGGGCGTGAATCGGTACGTCCACATGAGCGCTCTCGGCACTCGTGCCGATGCCGTCAGCGACTACCACAAGACCAAGTGGCAGGCGGAGGAATTGGTGCGAGCCAGCGAACTGACTCACACGATCTTCCGCCCGTCGCTCATTCACGGCCCTCGCGGAGAGTTCATGCAGCAGGCGGCGGCTTGGGCCAGGGGTAAGGCTTTGCCGTTTCTGTTCATGCCGTACTTCGGCCATGGCCTGCTCGGACTCGGCGGCAGCGGCAAGGTGCAGCCGGTCTACGTGAAGGACGTGGCGAAGGTGTTCGTTGACGCTCTGGATCATCCCGCCGCGGCCGGTCGGGTCTACAACGTCTGCGGGCCAAACGTGATGGATTGGCCGACGATGCACAAGCACATTTCATCCGCCGTTCGAGGCAGGCCGAAGACGGCCATTGGAGTACCGTCGTGGTATGCAGGCTTCTTGACGAAGGTTGCTCCCGCGTCATGGTTGCCGTTCAACGAAGCGCAGGTTCAGATGGCTCGTGAAGACAACGTCGGCGATGTCACGGAACTGCTGGCGGACTTCGAGGTGCGGCTGTCGCCTTTTGCCGAGGCCGTAAAGAGCTACGCATCAAACCTCTAGCTGCTTCAGCACCTCTAGCTGCTTCAGCACGGCGTTCACGAGCTTTGCCGTCACCTCATCGATGGTCCCGCTGACCCGAGCGCCCGCCGCCCGCGGATGCCCGCCGCCGCCAAACTGCAGCAGCAATGCCGCACAGTCGACGCCGCCTTTGCTCCGCAAGCTCACCTTGATCTGCCGCGACTGCGCGTCGCCAAGCGGCTCTCCGACCAGCAGGCTCGCCTCGACGCTGCCGATTTTCAACGGTTCGTTGATGAGATCTTCACTGTCAGCCGCGGTCGCTCCGGCAGCGTCGTAATCATCTCGCCGCAGCATCATCACGCTCAGTCGTTCGTTAGCGTGCAGCTGCATTGTCGCCAGTCCCTTCGCGAACAGCCGCACTTTCGACGCGTTTTCGCTGCGGTACAGCCGAGCGTTAAGCGCATCAGGATCGGCCCCCGCATCGACGCAATCCGCCGCCAGTCGCAGCGTTCGACTCGTCGCGTTCGAGTAGCTGAACCATCCCGTGTCCGTTGCCATCGCCGCGTAGAGGCACGTCGCGATCTGCGGCGTCAGCTCGACCTTCATCACCGCCAGCAGCCGCTGCGCCACCTCCGCAGCCGCCCCGGCCGAGGTGTCGACAAGGTGCCGATCCGCCCAATCTTCCTGCGTCACGTGGTGGTCCAGCACGAGCTTCTTGCCTTCGAACACTTCAACATGCTCCCGCAGGTTCGGCAGCTGCGACCACGTCCCCGTGTCGCACACGAGCAACGTGTCGACGCCGACGAGGTAGCGCCCCGCATCACCGCCCGGCAGCAATTCCTCGTGCGGCACGTCCTCGTAGAGAAACGCATACTTCGGCGGAATCTCGCTTAGAACAAGGCACCGTGCTTCAACTCCCGAAGCTGCAAGCCCCCGTTGCATGGCCGCTGTGGTTCCAAGCGCATCGCCGTCTGGACGAACGTGCGTCGTCAGCAGCACCCGCTTAGCCGTGCCCAACATACGTGCAAAAGCTTCTATGTCCGCGTCACTGACTGCCATGCCCTCACGGTACGCCCGCGTCCCCTTTCCGTTTCTACCGGCCGACGCCTACTCCAGCCGTGCGATCCTCCGCAAGAACGACGGCTCAGGAACAATACCTAAGACGTGGAGCGAGCCCTAGGGCCTCTGCTTTAGACGGCCCGGAGAGCCGCGCCACACGTTGCCAGGCATCAAAGCGAGCAGGCAATAATCGGCTGCGGCTCGTCGCTGTCCTGGGCCCAGGTGCGGGCGTCGCGGGTCATCATGTGCGCCGACTCGCCGGGCCCCCAGCTGCCGGGGTCGTAAGTCGAAGGCGTTTTGCCGGCTTCGTCGAGCTTCCTCCAGCCGGTCAGGATCGGATCGACCACCTGCCACGCCGCCTCGGCTTCGTCGCCACGAATAAAGAGGCTCTGATCGCCCACAATCGCGTCGGCAATGAGCCGCTCGTACGCCTCGGGCGGCTCGACCTGGAACGTCTCGCTGTAGTCGAAGTCGAAGGCGACGTTCTTGATGTTGAGCGTGTTGCCCGGCACCTTGCCGTTAACACGAAGACTGATGCCGCCTTTGGGTGCAACGTGGATGACTAGGTCATTGGGCACCACCGGCGTCTCGCACCGCTGCTGGAACAACGTTAGCGGCGGCGCCTTGAACCGCACGACGATCTCGCTGACCTTCGACGGCAAGCACTTGCCGGTGCGGATGTAGAACGGCGTGCCGTTCCAACGCCAGTTGTCGATGTACAGCTTGATGGCGGCGAACGTCTCGGTCGTCGAGTCGTCCGGCACGTCGTCGACGTTTTTGTAACCCGGCGTCTTGTCGCCTTGCCCGTACTGGCCGCGGATGGCGTAGTGCTCGACCCGGTCTGCAGCGATCGGACGGATCGACTGGAAGACCTTGACCTTCTCGTCGCGCGTGTGCTTGCCGTCGAGGCCCGCCGGCGGCTCCATGGCACACAGGGCCACGAGCTGCAGGATGTGGTTCTGCACCATATCACGCAACGCCCCGCTCTTGTCGTAGTACCCGGCTCGGTCGTCAGCGCTGACGCTCTCGGCGACCGTGATCTGCACGTGGTCGACGAAGTTGTGGTTCCACAACGGCTCGAAGATGGAGTTGGCGAACCGCAGCACCATCATGTTCTGGACAAGTTCCTTGCCCAGGTAGTGATCGATGCGGTAAATCTGTGACTCGTCGAGTGTTTCGTGGAGCTGCGCGTTGAGTTCACGGGCGGAGGCAAGGTCGTAGCCGAACGGCTTTTCAATGACGACGCGGCTCCATGGGTCGCTCTCGCCCTGGTCGCGTTCCCGCTGAATCAGGCCGCGGTCGCCGAGGCAGTGCGTGATGCTGCTGAACGTGCTTGGCGGCGTCGATAGGTAGAACAGCCGGTGGCCATCTGTCTCATGCTTGGTCTCGAGCGCCTTGAGTCGCTCGTCGAGCTTGTCGAAGTCGGCGTCGTCGTCGTACTGACCCGGCTGGTAGTACAGCTTGGCGGCGAGCGATTCAAGCAGCGTGTCGTCGACGTCGTGCTTGTCCCTGGCGGCTTCGCGGAAGCGGTCACGAAACTCGTCGTCGCTCATTTTCGTCCGCGAGTAGCCGACAAGGGCAAAGTGGTCCGGCAGCAGGTTCTCACTTGCAAGCTTGTAGACGGCCGGCAGGAGTTTGAGCTTTGCCAAGTCTCCGCTGGCGCCGAAGATGACAAACGTGCAAGGGCTGCGGTGAGGCATGCGTGAGACTATCGCGATGGGGCAGCGAAGCGACAACGGGAAGAGTCAGCAATTCGGACGCAAGTGCCAAAGGAACTCACGGTTGCCGGTGCTCGAACGTTTGCTGCTGCCGAGGATCGGGCTCTCGCATTCCGCGACCAGGTTGAAGCCGGCCGCCTCCACGTCTTGCCGGGCGTCGGCGAGGACGTTATCGAGTCGGTCATCCGGCACGATGCCGCCGGGCGGCAGAAGCGACTTGTCGATCTCGTAGTGCGGCTTGACGAGCGTTACGACATCGCCGTCCTGTCGGAGCAGTCGCTTCGCATTCGGCAGGACCTTCCGCTGTCGCGTCCAGCCTGCGTCGATGACGACGAGGCCCACCGGCTCGGGCAGTTCGACGTGCATCGCGTTGGTCCGCTCCATCACGACGACTCGATCATCGTTGCGCAGTGTCCAATCGAGAACGCCATAGCCGGTGTCGACGGCGAACACCTTAGCGGCACCGCGACGCAGCAGGACGTCCGTGAAGCCGCCGGTGCTGCAGCCAAGGTCGCAGCAGACTCGTTCTTTCGGATTGATCGTGAAGACTTCCAATGCCGCATCGAGCTTCAACCCGCCTCGCGAGACGAATGGCCGCGACTCGTTCATCGCGTCGGACGCGTGGCTGGTCGACTTGTCGCTGGTCGGGTCGTCGCAGGCCCTGTCGTCGGCTTCGGCGGCAGGTTGTACTCAACGACAATCCGGAGGGGCGTCTCGACCTCAACAACTTCATTTACCTCGACGACTTTGACTGGCTCGATTTCCGTCGCAAGATCCGCGGGTGGGGCGGCGTGATAGGTCGGATTAATCGCCGGCACGAGGTAAGTTTCGTCCTCCCACGGCGGCGTTGCGACGAGGCGAAACGGCAGCAGCAGAAAATTCGTCGCAGCCGTCAGCGGCTCGGAAAGCAGGTTCAACGGCTGACGGGGCCGCGGCTCTGGCGACAGGCTGTTTCGGCCGACGCGATTGGGTGAGTAGGTCGGGCCGGCTTCAACACTGCCGTCGAGATACTTCGCTTCCACTGTCGGCCAATCCCGGAGCAGCATCGCCTCGTCATAATTCACCGGCACCGTTGCGACCGGCTCCAGTGGCTGTTCCTGGGACGACGCACAACCCCCGACAGCAGTGAGAACAACGAGGCTCGACAACAGGCGGACCGGCGGCATCAGGGCAGCTTATCCGCCTCGGCCTCCTGACGCGACATCCCGGGCGGCGTCAGGATTATCGCCTGCTTGCCCGCCTCGGGAGCCCGTTCGTCGAGCAGGCGATCCGTGCTTCGAAGCATCTCCTGCTCCGCCCGCAATGCGTCTTGGGCACTCAGTGGCTCTTGTTCCGCTTCCAGCTCACAGCCGATCGAAAGCAGCCCGATGATGCTGATGAACAAGAGGATTGCGAATCGAAGCTTCGACATGCTCAATCCTTGATCTGCATCGCCAGGATGCGGGCGATCGCCTCGCAGATTTCCGCCCGGTGCTGACCGGTCAGCGCTAGTGCCAGCTGCGTCTCCATCAAACCGTACGGGATCCCCATGTCGTGACGCTGGCCTTGGACGATCTGGGCCCAGTACTTGTCGACCTTGCTGCGAAAGTGTTCCTGAGCGCTGGTGAACTGGATTTCGCCCTTTTCGCGGAGGTCGTTGTCGATGAGGTGGGCGATCGAGTCGAAGATGCCGCTGGCGAAGATGTGAATGCCGAAGTGCGTCAGGAAGTTTCCTGCGGGCAGACCGGGCGTGACGAGCTTCTCCCGAGCGACTTCAATCTCCGGCTTTTCGACGATGAGGTCCGCCTTGAAGAGACCCTTTTCGATGTCGTAGGGCTCGCCCTTGATAGTGCCGAAGAGGTGCAGGTGCTTTTCGATCGTCGGCTGCACGCCGCTGACGGCATCGAGGCCGAACTTCTCGAACGTCTTGATGAGCTGTAGAACGCAGCGGTCCTTAAGGTCGCTGATGTAAACGTGGTCGCCCAGGAGCAGGACGAACGGCTCGTCGCCGACGAAGTCCTTTGCCTGATAAACGGCATGTCCGAAGCCGTCGGCAGTCTCCTGGGTGACGAAGGTGAGGCGGTCACCGATCCCGCCGAGATTTTCGCTCTCAAGAATGGCCCAATCTTTGCCGCGAAATGACCGGGCGTCGTCGTCGTCCATCCGCTTGAAGTACTTTTTCAACGCCTTATCGCCGCCGGGGCTGGTGACGATGCAGATCTCGTCGATGCCGCTCTCGATGCACTCCTCGCAGATCAGCTGGAGCGTCGGCTTGGTCAGGCCGTCGCGATCCACCAGGGTGATCATTTCCTTCTGAATAGCGGAAGTTGCAGGGTATTGGCGGGTTCCCCTTCCGGCGGCGGTGATGACGGCTTTGCGGACGCGTGGCATGATGCCATGGATCGTAAGCCTCTGTCGCTGACGCACAACCTGGCAGTAGAGTCTTGACTGGCAGTAGAGTCTTGACTGGCAGTAGAGTCTTCACATGACTGCCCGCGCCACCGTCTGCCAGGAGACCGCCGCCGCCCTTGATGCCGCCAGCAAGGACGTTCCGAATCTCACCAGCCTCGTCGGCTTCGACGGCTTCGTCGACGAGATCTGCGGCGTCGTGGAAACGCGTAGCAGTGCGACTGACGTCGATCTTGTTCCCACCATCGGCCGACTCGGCGACAAGATCACGCAGGCTGCGGGCAAGAGCTCCAACTACGAAATCGTCACCCACCAACGCAAGCTCGGCGGCAACGGCCCGATCATGGCTAACGCCCTCGCCAGCTTCGGCATGGACGTGACCTACGTCGGCAACCTTGGTTACCCGGACATCGATCCCGTCTTTGCCGACTTCGGGCGACGGGCGGACCTGCGATCCGTTGCCGCACCGGGCTACACCGACGCCCTCGAGTTCGAGGACGGCAAACTGATGCTCGGCAAGCACGCGTCGCTCGACGAGGTGTCGTGGGAAAACATCACGCAACGCCTGGGCCCCGAGACGTTCGAGCGGCTGCTGGGGCGGAGTCGCCTAGTGGCGATGGTGAATTGGACAATGTTGCCGCAGATGAGCCGCATCTGGGCCAAGCTCATCGGCGACGTCTTCGATGAGTTGCCGGAGTGGAAGAACGGGCCGAGACGAGCCATCTTCGTCGACTTGGCCGATCCGGAGAAGCGGCTGAGGGACGATCTTCTCTACGCGGTCAAGCTCATCGGCAAGATGCAGCCGTTCGCGGACGTCACGCTGGGCCTCAACTGGAAGGAGGCCCAGCAGGTCGGTGAGGTGCTCAAGGTCGACGTGCCGGAGGAGGACAGCCAGCAGAACACGCTCGCGGCCGCCACGGCGATTCGTCAAACACTCGGTGTCGCCTGCTGCGTCGTTCACCCACGCAGCCACGCATCGGCGGCGACCGAAGCGGACAGTGCCAGCTTCGCCGGTCCGTTCGTCAGCAAGCCTCGCATCAGCACGGGAGCGGGCGACCACTTCAACGCAGGCTTCATGCTCGGCCGGACGCTCGACCTGCCCTTACCAAGCTGCCTTGCGTGCGGCGTCGCGACGAGCGGTCACTACGTCCGCACCGCCGAGTCGCCGAGCCTCTCGACGTTGTCGAGCTTCATCGGCGACTTGCCTGACCCGGAGTAGCAAGCTGCTACCGTCAGACGCTCGACATGGACCTGGTCTCGCTCTTCAACCTGTTCCTGCTGGCCTTCGGGTTCGGCTTCGTTATCTTCTGGCACGAGTTGGGGCACTTCCTCGCGGCCAAGTGGGCGGGCGTCCGCGTCGAACAGTTTGCCGTCGGCTTCGGCAACGCCATCGTCTCGTGGCGGCAGGGTTTGGGATTTCGTCGCGGCACCAGTGTCCCCGAGTACCAGGCGCGGCTGGCGGAGCAACCGGACGTCGCCATCTCGCCCACAGAGTACCGCCTCAACTGGCTGCCGCTGGGCGGATACGTCAAAATGCTCGGGCAAGAGGACTTAGCCGTTCCCGAAGGCGGACACCAGCCGGATTCGTATCAGAACAAGCCGGTCGGCAAGCGGATGATCATCATCTCGGCAGGCGTCGTGATGAACGTCATTCTCGCAGCGGTCCTCTTCACGCTGCTCTACTTCGTCGGCTTCACCGCGACGGCTCCCAAGGTCGGTCAGGTCGTGCCGGGGCTGCCTGCCGAGCAGGCGGGCGTGCAGGTGGGCGACGAGATTCTCAGTGTCGGCGGCAAGCCGATGCACGATTATTCGAAGCTCCGACTCGGAGTGGCGTTGCTCGATCCGGACGAATCAGCCGACTTCGTCGTCAAGCGACGTGACGGCAGCATCGAGACACTCCAGCTTCAACCGGTTGTCGGTGAACAGGCCGGCGGCATGTTGCAGGTCGGTGTTCTGCCGATGCCGAGTCTCGAGATTCCACGGTCGGACGAGGCGATGGATCTCATCGAATCGTCCCGCGCCCTGTTCGACGATGAGTCGCTGGCACTCTTGCCGGGCGAGTCGGTCGTGATGGTCGACAACATGGAGGTCGGGCCAAGCGACTTCGCCATCTACGCCAGGTGCATCGACAAAGCCGCCCGAGAGGGTCGCGGCGTCACGTTGGTCGTGCGGGAACCTGATGGAGAAACGCGACGCGAGGTCGTGATGCCTCGGCTGTCGACGGGCACCGACCCGCATGCAACGACGCAGTTTGCTGGTTTTCGGCCGCTGATGCGGGTGATTCAGGTGACGCCGACCAGCCTTATAGCTCCTGGCAGCGAGCGGGATCAGGAGGGCGGTGATATCCTCGAACCGGGCGACGTGATTCTCGGCGTCATGGTCTCCGACACGGGCGACTACCTCGACAGGCCGACGCGGGAACAGCTGAGCCAATGGCTCAACACCGCCGGTCAGGGTGGCCGAACGGTCACGCTCGTCGTCGACCGCGACGGGCAGCGCACGGAACTGACCGACCTGCCCCTGACGCCGCTCGGAGGCGGGTTTCTCAGCCGGCTGATCGGCAACGTTCAGTACGGGCTCGGAGCGCTACTTGTCGATGATGTTACGAGCACCCGTATCGCCGCCGTGCCGCAAGATGAGTCCGCGGCGGCATCGCTCGATTTGGCGACGTTCGACCGCATTGCCGCTGTCGATGGGGAGGAGGTCGATTCGTTCTACGACGTGCACCGTCTCCTCCTCGATGTCGAGGACGAGGTCGTTGTGACGCTTCTCGGAAGCGACGGCTCGGAAGACGTTGTGCTGTCACTTAACGAAGACGCCAAGACGAGCATCGCCCGAGCCGACTGGATCGGTCCCGTCGCCGCCCTTGTGCCTGGTGGTGGAGCACTCGTCGAGACCACCCGCCGAACCGCCAATCCGCTGCAGGCGATCTGGTGGGGCGTTCATGAGACACGCGATCAAATCGTCAACCTCTACCTCACGCTCCGCCGCGTTACCGTCGATCGCACCGTTTCGCCGACGAACCTCAGCGGCCCCGTCGGGATCCTGCACTTCGGCACCATCGTCGCCGCCAAGGGTTATGACTGGCTTATCTGGTTCCTCGCCATGCTCTCGGCGAACCTGGCGGTGGTGAACTTTCTGCCGATCCCGATCCTCGACGGCGGGCACATGGTTTTCCTGCTGTGGGAGAAGATTCGCGGCAAGGCGCCATCGCAGCGGGTCCAGGAGGGTGCCCTCTGGATCGGGCTCGCCGCGTTGGGCTGCTTCGTCATCTTCGTGACGTTCAACGACGTGGCAAGGATCTTCACGTTCTGATGTCACTTCGCCGGCTTCTGGCCGCGAATGCTGAAGACCGTGCGAGCACCCCGCGGCCGGACGATCGGGCGGACCGGACGCGTGGCAGCTTCCTCATTGCGAGTCGCGATAGCTACTTCATCGCGGATTTTCAACGAAACGTCGCGAAGCGGGAGGTTGCTCGGACAGACGTGGTCGCATAGGCCGCAGCCGATGCATGAGGCGGCACCATATCGCTGGGCCAGCTTCAGCCGCGTCTTGCCGGTCGTGACCTCTGCGTCGAGCAGACCGACCGGGATCATCGACGTCGGACAGATGTCTTGGCACCACCCGCAGCGGATACAGGGCGACGCCTCGGCGGGCCGCGTCGTCGGCAGGCGGTGGAAGATGAGCTCTCCGTTGCCGATCACGTCGCCGCAGGTCGCTTCGCGGCCGCGGAGGTAGTCCCCGGCGAGCAGGCGGACACGATCCGGCTCGTCTGGGTGTAGCTCGGGATCGCGACTGATCCTCCCGAGGAACAGCAGGACGTCCGCCAATCGTGAGCCACGCCAGACCTCGGCAACGACGCCCAGATCTTGTCGATGATCGCGAATGCCGACGGGCTCACGCCGAATCACGCCGCAACCATGAACCAGCCGGCCTAATGCAACGGCAGCGACGGCATCGAGCACGATGACGCCTGCCTGCGTCGGCAAAGCGTCTGGCGTCAAACGTCTTGCCGCGAGCGTGTGCGTCAGCAGCACCGGATCCGCTTGCGGATACGCGTTCAGAACCGGCACGAGCCGGATACGCCCGACCTCGACAGCTTCGGCGGGTTCCTCCTTCTCCTTTCCGTCCAGTGCCTCCGCCTGCGCGACCTCCGCGTCCGCCAGCGGCTCGACCATCGCGTCGCTCGCTCCTTCTTCGACCCGCCGCAGCGCTCTCGTGAAACGGCGATGCTTGGTCGAAGCGACGGCCACACTTGCAAACTTTGCGCCGGTCAGGTTGCTGACGAGCCGCAACCCGTCGCGAAAGGCACGCGGGTGCCTTGCCGCCCACTCGTATTGCAGTGGCAGCAGCGGGTCGGGCTCGAGGCACGAACAGAGGACGGCTTCGGCGGGTCGCTCCCGCGTCGCAAGCAGTTGGCTGACAAGGTCGGGCGAATTGACACGGCTCGGGTGCACGCCAGCCTCCGCCATTCGATCGAGCCAGGCGTCGAGGTCGTCCCGCGTTACGCTGGCCGGATCAATCGGTGGCCGATAGGGCGTGGGCGCTATCTCTGCATCGTCATCCGCCAGTACCGGAGCCGCCCAGATGCGTCGGCCCGAAGCGTCATTGCGCGCCACGATGCGGCCCGACTGGCCTGGCAACACGTTGACGCCCTGGCCGACTCTGCTGCCAACAGCAACGTGTTGATTCGCAAAGGTTGGCGGCTCCGCGTCGTCTTCCAGACCCGCTGGGCCGAGCGGCACCCACAGCACGTCGGGTGGGGGAACGTCAACGAACCGGTAGCGACTTGCCACGCCAGGACTCTAACGCCCCGACGAAGTCGCCGCACCTGACTCCGACGTCTCAGCTGGCTAGCGGGATGTCGTTCTCGCGACACACCTTGCGGAGCGCCTCTACCGCCGTCTTCCATAGTTCCGGTCCGGTTTCGCCATGGCTGTGGGCGGCGACCTTCAAGTGCGGCTCCAGGCTCAGGAAGCCGCGGTAGCCGCTGGTGTAAGCGTCCTTGAGGATCGGCCCGATCCCGCCATCGCCCTCGCCTGCGGGCACCACCTCACCGGTGCCGCGTTTGGCGTCCTTGATGTGTATGTGGCTCGTGAATTCCTTGAGCATTGGCCAATCGTTCGCAGGATCATCGCCGACCTGAACGAAGTTGGCGAAGTCGAAGGCAGTTCGAAGGTTCGGCGAGTCGACGCTCTTCATGAGGTCCAGGCACCGCTCGCCGGTATCGCCGAAGATGCCCTTTTCGTTTTCGTGGACCATGACGATGCCGGTGCCCTCCAGCATCGCCGCCTGCTTGCTCAGAAGGTCGATCGCCTGCTCGCGAATGTCGCTGACGTCGCCCGTCCCCTCGCCGCCAGCTGGATAAAAGCTGAAAACGCGGATGAGCTTTGCGTCAAAAGCTTGGGCAGCGTCGATTGCCTTCTTGAACATGCCGAGGATCTCGTCTTGTGCCATCGACACCGGCACCTTTCCGCAGGGGCTGCCGATCGAGATCGTCCCCATGCCGTGATCGTCCAGCTTCTGCTTGATCGTCTTCCGCTGATCATCGCTCAGTTGCAGGACGTTGATCTTGTCGACGCTGCGAAGCTCGAGATGCGTCACGCCGGTTTCCCGGCAGGTGGCGATCTGTTCGTCGATGGTCGGGCCGATTTCGTCGGCGAAGCCGCTGAGGTGAAGCATGCGTGCATCGTCCGCAGCCGAGGCGTCAGGTCAAGGCGGCGTTCTGGACGCACCTGAGCCACCCGCTATTCTGCAGGCTTGACCGACGCCGGCACGTCAACTTCAACGGGCCTCGATGCTTTGGCTGCCGCGAGCAGCAAAGCCGAGGTGCTCATAGAGGCGTTAGGCTACATCCAGCGTTTTCACGACAAGGTCGTCGTCATTAAAATCGGCGGCAGCATTATGGATGACGAGGAGGGGTTGGCGAAGTTGCTCGTTGACGTCGTCTTCATGAACTACGTGGGTATGCAGCCCGTCATCGTGCATGGCGGCGGCAAGGCGATCAACGCGAAGATGGCCGCAGCCGGTATCGAGCCGCGTTGGGTCGGCGGGCGTCGCTACACGGACGAGGCGACGCTTCGAATCGCCGAAGACGCCCTTTGCGGAGAGATCAACCCGTTCATCACGCAATTCATCCGGAGCCAAGGCTGCGAAGCGATGAGCTTGACAAGCCTCGGCAGCGACGTGCTGTTCGCCGAACGGATCACCGATGAAGACGGCACCGACTTGGGCTTCGTCGGCGAAGTCACGGACGTCAATCGCCGGCTCCTGCAGCTCATCGTGCAGGCCGACGCGATCCCGGTCATCAGCACCATTGCACTGCACAAGGAGACGGGCCAGAAGCTCAACGTCAACGCCGACACCGCCGCCGGTGCCGTGGCGGCGGCGATGCGGGCGGAGAAGCTCGTCGTCGTCAGCGACACCCACGGCATTCGACGCCACGTCGAAGATCCGGCATCGCGAATTAGTTCCGTGACGACCCGCGTGATCGCCGAGCTGGTGGATGAAAAAGTGATCGGTGGCGGCATGCTGCCGAAAGTCGACGCGTGCCTCGAAGCGCTTCGCGGCGGTGCAACGAAAGCCCACATCATCGACGGCCGCACGCCACACGCGCTGCTGCTTGAAATCTACACCGATGCCGGCATTGGAACGGAGATCACCCTGTGAGCCAGCACCTGCTTCAGCTATCCGATCACGATGCTGCGTTCGTCGATCGAGTTTTGGATCGGGCACAGATGCTCCGAAAGGAGTTGCGTGAACAGGGCAGCAACCGGCCGATTCTGGAGCGGAAGACGCTTGCCATGATCTTCGAGCACCCGAGCCTGCGAACCCGAGTCAGCTTCGAGACAGCCATGACGCAGCTCGGTGGCCACGCCATCAACCTGCAGCCGACCGAGATTGGGCTCAACACGCGGGAGCCGGCCGGCGACGTGGCACGGGTTCTGGGCGGCATAGTCGACGGCATCATGGCACGTTTGCGGGATCAGTCGACGCTCGATGATCTTGCCGTTGGTGCGTCGGTGCCGGTGATCAACGGACTCACGAACCACGCCCACCCATGCCAGGCATTGGCCGACTTGCTCACGCTCCGCGACGCCTTCGGCGATGTCGCGGGGCGGCGGGTCTGCTATCTCGGCGATGCAAATAACGTCTTCCGCTCCTTGGCGGTAGCCTGCGGCCTCACCGGTATAGAAATCGTCTGCTGCTCGCCGGACACCTTCGGCCCGAGCGCCGATGAGGTAGAGCGGCTGAAGCGTCAGGTGGGCGGCATGACCCTCGACGTCATCCCCAGGCCAAGCGACGCCGTCGCAGGCTGTGACGCTCTCTACACCGATGTTTGGGCGAGCATGGGTCAGGAGTTGGAGGCGACTGATCGTCTCAAGGCGTTCGACGGATACGCGATCAAGGGGGATCTGCTTCGTCTCGCTAACGACGGTGCGATCGTCCTGCACTGTCTGCCGGCCCACCGAGGGCAAGAGATCGATGCCAAGGTGCTCGAGTCGCCGCAGAGTCGCGTCTTCGAGCAGGCGCACAATCGACTCCACGCGCAAAAGGGCTTGCTGGCGGTCCTTCTGGAAGAGGCGCACGGGTGAGGCTCGCTGCGGCCGATCAACCATCGAAAGCGTGGGCGGTCGTTCATCTGATGGCGATCGTCATCACGCTGCTGCCGGGCCTGCTCGTCTTCGGCTGGCGGGCGGCGATTGTGCTGTTGCTCGTTATGGTCGGCGGGTTCGGGGCAATGGCTTTGCTGCGCTCCAGCGGCTGGCGTGGCAGCAAGTTCGACCCGGTCCATCTGCTATGGAGCACGCTCATCGCAGGCCTGCTCCTGCCAGCCGAGTGGGGCACTTTCAAGGGGTTCCTGTTCGCTTGGCCTGCAACCATCGGCTTGCTCATTGCCCTGCTGCTGTGGACCCGCGCGGGCACCGGAAGCCCTTCAGCGACCCCTGCCTTACTCGTCACGGTGGCGATCCTTCTCCTAGCCGGAGATCTCGTTGCGGAGCGAGGTGTCTTGCATCGATCGATCGTCGTCGCGGGCGATGTGCTCGATGCGGAATCCGTCGATCGCACCAAACCGGCCCCACCGTGGCTGACGCGTCAGGACTCTCACACTGACGCCGACGCCCGCAGTGCCTTCCCGACGAGCGTCCTCCTTAACCGTTACGTGGCGACCGATTCGACCATTGTCGGCTCGATGACCGTGCGTGACTTCATCAGCGAGCAGCTGCCCCCGCCGGAGAATCTGGTTCTGCTTGGAGACGCGAGACCTATCGGCATGGCAAGCGTTGCCGCGACGATTGCTGCGGGATTGGTGCTCTGCTTTCGAGGCGTTGTGGATGCGAGCCTCGTGCTGCTGACGTTTGCAGCAGGATACGTCGCTCTGCTTGTCAGCCCGATCCCTGTCGTGACGGGTGGTGAGACGGTCTGGACGTGGCTCCCGGGCTTCGGCGGAGCGGCTGGACCGGAGTCGGTTGAGCTTCGTTGGCGTATCGGCATCACCTTCGTCCATTACGAACTGTTGTCAGGACCGCTGATCTTTATCGCCTTGCTCATCGCGCCGCTGGCGAGCCTTCGGCCTCTCGCTCGCCGCTGGCGTGTTCCATACGGGATAGTCACAGGTGTGGGCGTGGTGACGGTGCAGCGATATATCGAGCCGACCGTGCTACCGCTGTTCGTGCCGGTGCTGCTCGGCTTTGCCTCGCCGTGGCTGGACCGAATCTCTTCTGCGAGAATCTTGTGAGGCGGGCCTAGCCTGTCGTCCGTTTTTCTACCGATTCTTCAGCCGCCCATGCGCTAGGAGCTGCCGTGCCCGCATCTTTGACGACCGATCTTCCTGCCAATCACTACCTGTTCACCAGCGAAAGCGTGAGCATGGGCCACCCGGACAAGGTGGCCGACCAGATCAGCGACGCAATCCTCGATGAACTGCTTAGGAAGGAGGCCGAGTCCGGCGGGAATGTCGCCGACGTCCGGTGTGCCGTCGAGACGCTCGTGACGACGGGCCAGGTCGTTTTGGCTGGAGAGGTGCGGACCACGAGCTACGTGGACATGCTCGAGATTGCTCGCGAGACAATTCGTGAAATCGGCTACACCGATCCCCGGATGCGATTCGACGGCGACTCCTGCGGCGTCCTGACTGCTGTTCACGAGCAGTCGGCGGACATCGCACGCGGCGTCGACCATGCCGAGGGCAAGGACCAGGAAGAACAAGGTGCCGGCGACCAGGGTCTGATGTTCGGCTACGCCTGCCGCGAGACAGACGTCTTGATGCCGTTGCCGATCCACCTGTCGCACCGGATCGTTGAAAAGCTCGCAGAGCTTCGCAAGTGCGGCGAGATGAAGTGGCTGCGGCCCGACAGCAAGAGCCAAGTCACGGTGGAGTACGACCGGGACAATAATCCGGTCCGCGTCGACACGATCGTCGTCAGCACGCAGCACGACGAGTCAGTCGTGAAAGACGGCGTCTTCAGCGACGAAGCCAAGCAGGAAGTTATCGACAAGTGCATCCTGCCGTGCATCCCCGAGCAGTATCTGCCCCAGGGAAAGGACGCGGTGACGTTCCACATCAATCCGACCGGCATTTTCGTCATCGGCGGGCCGCACGGTGATGCGGGGCTGACCGGTCGCAAGATCATCGTTGACACCTACGGCGGCCGGGGTCGACACGGCGGCGGGGCGTTCAGCGGCAAGGACCCGTCGAAGGTCGACCGCAGTGCCGCCTATCTCGCCCGCTACGTCGCCAAGAACGTCGTCGCGGCCGGCTTGGCCGACCAGTGCGAAGTGCAGCTCGCCTACGCGATCGGCGTGGCTCACCCGGTGAGCGTCAACGTCACGACCTTCGGCACGGGCAAGATCGACGAGCCCAAAATCAGCGACCTGATCCGCGAGCACTTCAAGCTAACGCCGAAGGGCCTGATTGCGGAGCTAGGCCTGCTCAAGCCGATCTACCACCGCACCGCTCGCCATGGCCACTTCGGCCGCGAGCCCGATGCCGAAGGCGGCTTCTCGTGGGAGAAGACTGATAAGGCTGATGAGCTGAAAGAAGCTGCTGGGTTGTAAGGCGACGCATCCTTCAAGCAGTCGAAGCCCCGCATCGAAAAGCGGGGCTTTCTGCTACGTTCTCCGGAAGCGTCATCGCCAAGAGGACCCGTTCGCCTAGCTTTTGTGCGGCAAGATGCTACTTTAAGCGGCATGGAGGATCTGGCTAAGCAAGGAGGGGAGGGGCCATCGGGTTCAGTGCGTGCAACCACCGAAAAACGAACGCTGGCCGACCTGGGCCGAATCATGTCGAGCACGCTCGAGCTCGGCGACGCGTTCAAGGCGATGATGATGGCGGTCAGCGATCGTCTCGATCTGCGACGCGGCACGCTGGTGCTGCTGGACGAGGCCACGGGCAGGCTCAAAACCGAAGCCGCCGTTGGCCTCAGTGGCGACGATATCCGCAAGAACAGCTTCAGCCTCGGCGAAGGCGTCACCGGCAACGTGGTTGCGACCGGCAGACGCCGCGTCATCTCTGACGTTCGCAATGAGCCGGATTTTCTCAATCGAACCAGCCGGATCCATCTCAATCAGGATGAAGCCGGTGGCGACGGCCGGGTAAGTTTCATCTGCGTGCCGATCCGCGTCGATGATCGGCCTGTCGGGGCCCTCGCCGTCGACTTGCCCGCCCAGAGCGACGAGGAACTGGCTAACGATGCCGAATTCATCGAAATCGTCGCCGCCTTTCTGGCCCAGGCGATCCAGATCAATCGCATGGTGCTGCGACAGAAGGAGGAGCTCCTCGAGGAGAACGAACGGCTCCGGAGCGACTTGCGAGGCCGGTACAAGTTTGAGAATGTCATCGGCGACTCGCCGGCGATGAATGAGGTGTTTGCCACAGTCGGGCAAGTGGCGACCAGTCGGGCCACCGTCCTGATCCTCGGCGAAACCGGCACCGGCAAGGAGATGATCGCCAAGGCGATCCACTACAACTCGCCGCGCAAGGATAAGCCGTTCGTTCGAGTCAACTGCGGCGCGCTCACCGGAACGCTGCTCGAGAGCGAGCTCTTCGGACACGTCAAAGGAAGTTTCACCGGGGCAATCCGCGACAAGATCGGCCGGTTCGAGGCAGCTCACGGGGGCACGATCTTCCTCGACGAGATCGGCACCATGGAGCCGCAGCTGCAGGTCAAGCTGCTTCGCGTCCTCCAGGAGCGTGAGCTGGAAAAGGTCGGCGACACGGAGACCATTAAGGTCGACGTCCGCGTCATCGCTGCCACCAACGTCGATCTGCAGGAAGAGGTCGCCAAGGAGAATTTTCGCGAGGATCTCTTCTATCGACTCAACGTCGTCACGGTCTTCCTGCCGCCACTTCGGAATCGGCGGGAGGACATCCCGGCGCTGCTCGACTTCTTCCTCAACCGCTTCAACCACGAGAACGGCCGCAACCTGACGCGGATCAACCGAGACTTGCTGACGCTGCTGACCCGCTACCCCTGGCCAGGCAACGTTCGGGAGCTCGAGAACATGGTCGAGCGGGCCACGGTTCTCAGCACGAGCGAAGACTTTACCGAAGATCTCCTGCCTCTGAGCATTCGTATGTTCGCCCAGCAGGGACGCAACGCCGCCGGTGGAGCCGGTGGGGAGCCGACCATCGAGCAGACCTCCAAGCGACTGGCCGTCCGCGCGACCGGCGGAGCCGAAGCGGGGGAGGGTGAGATTCACCGCGTCGTCATCGACGCCGTGGAGCGGGCGCTGATCGAGCAAGCCTTAGCCCACTGTGGCGGTGTCAAGACGAAAGCGGCAGACTTCCTCGGGATCAACCGGAACACGCTTAACAAAAAGGTGCGGGAACTGCACATCTCGGCAAACGACTAGCGACCCAGTCAGTTCGTGAACTGCGTGTGAAGCTGGGCCAGCCAAGCAAGTTCTGCCGCTCGCCGCAGTTGCACCGACGTTCGGAAGGCGTTTCAGAACGAGTTGCACGTCGATGCATGTTTTTCCGTTGGCGAAATGCGTCTGAACGTCTAGTCTGGCGAAGATTATCATACCCTGCGTGTGCAGGGCGGCGGGCGGATGGTGCGCGGGGAAGCAGCACCTCGTCATCTTCGGATGCGGTCGGTGATACCGACGCCTGGTCGAGATCGTTCATCAAGATTCAGTTCGAGTCAGTCCCACCGCTTCCACTTTCTCAGCTTCTTCCGTCGCCAGCCCCCACCAGGCTTCGACTGCTTCGTCGGGCGCTTCGGCCGACGCCTTTGGCGTCGTTCGTCGCCCGTGAAGTCGACCCGCGACTCCATCAGCACTCTTGTTCATTTCCACGTCCAGAAGGGCAGAATCCATGCGTTCAAAGTCGAACCCCACCGCGAGCCGCAACGGCCGCAGCCGTCTCATCGAGAACCTCGAGACCCGTCGTCTCCTCGCCACCTTCGTCGTCGACTCGACGGGCGATGTCAGCGATGACATGGACGGCGCCTTGACGCTCCGCGAAGCCATTGAAGCCGCCAACCTGACGCCGGAGGCCGATACGATCAACTTCGGCGGCCCCGCCTTCGCCGGTCCGGCTACGATCTTCCTCGAGCAGGGCCAGATCATCGTCGGCGACGATCTGCTCGCCAGCGACATCACGATCAACGACACCGTTGCAGGCGTGACCATCGACGGCAACGCTGGCGGCCGCCACTTCGGCATCGACGGCGATACTACGGACGACATGATCGTCGATCCTGTGTCGAGCCTGACGCTCAACGGCCTGACCCTCACCGGCGGTGCGACCGGCATCGTCGCCAATGACGAGTTCGACCCGATGCTCCCGGTGAGCGCGGACAACCCCGAGTTCGTCAGAGCATCGGGTGGCTCTGTCTTCGTTGAGAACGCCGCGACCTTCACCGCGAACGGCACCAGCTTCCTGGGCAACGTCGCCGGCGACGGTGGTGCCATCGTCACGCTCGGCAACGTCGTGCTCAACGACGTGGTCGGCAACGACAACGTCGCTGACGATGTCGATGGCAGTGCCAACGGCGGCTTCCTATTCGCTGTCGCCGACGCCACCGTCGCCATCAACGGCGGTAGCTTCGACAACAACTCCGCCCTCGCCAACGCGCTCGGCACCGGCATCGGCGGCTTCATCCGCGCCGATATCGACGGCTACGTCATCGACGGTGCCACCGTCACCAATAGCTCGGCCGTCTTCGGCGGTGCGCTCTTCAGCTTTGCCGAAGACATCGACATCCTGAACTCGACCTTCGACGACAACAACGCCGAGGTCTACGGCGGCGTGCTCTACCAGATCACGTCGACTGGCCTCCTGGCGACACTCGAAGTCAACAACAGCTCCTTCACAGGCAATACCGCTGAAGTCGGCGGTGCGTTCTTCACCGAGAGCGACGTCTCCGTTAGCAACTCGGCGTTCACGGCGAACGAGGCGATCTTCGTACAGGCTAGTGCAGACCAGAACTTCGCCACCGGCGATGGTGCGGCGATCTACCAGAACTTCCGCTTCGGCAACGGGCTCGCGACGACGCTGGAGCTGGTCAACACGGTCTTCGACAGCAACGTTTCCGGCCTCGCCGGCGACAATGAGGGCGACGGTGGTGCCACCTACCTCGATGCCCGTGAGCCGGCTCCTCCCTCGGCCTTCAGCCGTGGCCTGAACACGCCGAGCCTTGAAGTGACCCCCGAGGCCATCAACGCAGGTTTGAACCCGATGGCCCGTCAGCTTCAGGCCATTGACAAGACGGCCGAGGCCGGCCGGGGCCTCGGCCTCAACGGTTCGGCAGCCCTGGTGCTGCTCGATCCTGACATCACGGTCGACAACGTCACCTACGTCGGCAACATCGCTACGGGTGCCGGCGGCGGCATGTTCCTGATCGGAGACGGCGACGAGACCATGGCGATCAGCGGATCGACCTACGACGGCAACGAAGGGCAGGGCAGTGGTGGTGGTATCTTCAGCGCCAGCATCGGCGACGTCACCATCGACGAGAGCCGCTTCGTCGGTAACCTCGCCAGCGGTAATGCTGCCGGCGGCGGAAGTGGCGGCGGTGCTCTGTTCGGCAACGCCGACCTCTACATCCGCAACAGCGAGTTCTCCGAGAACGACGCTCGCAACTCCTTTGCTCCGCTCGATCCCATCACGTTCGATGGCGAGGGTGGCTTCGGCGGCGCGTTGAATGTTCAAGCTTCTGGCGTTCAGCAAACCTTCGAATTCCAGCTTCTGCAGAGCACGATCTCGAGCAACTTTTCCGACTTCCGGTCGGGCATCAGCCTTGCGACCTTCTTCGCGATCGGCGATTCGGGCATCTCGTCGATCAACTCGCTCATCCAGCAGAGCACGGTCGTCTTCAACGATTCGGGTAGCGACGCGATCTTCTTCCAGACTGCGGCTGATGCCGACTCGGATTCGAGCTTCTCGATCAACAACTCGATCCTCGCCGGCAACACCGGCCGGACGGATCCGGATCCGGAAGTCGATTCGAATGGCGATATGGACCCGGCTAACGACTTCACGGAAGTGGTGCCAGCCAACTTCGGCTTCTCGACCGGTGACTTCAACGATTTCGACAACGCCTTCTCGACGGGCGACTCGATCCTCGGAAGCGATATCCAATTCGACTTCGACCCGATGGTTGATGAGGACATGGACGGCGACCCGACGAACGACTTCGAGCCCGGACCACTCTCGACGGACTCGCCGATGCTCGGCGCCCTTGGCTTCAACGGCGGTTCGACGCGCAACCACGTTCCGCTTGCCGACAGCCTCGCCATCGATAACGGCACCAACGAGGAAGCCGTCAACCCCGGCCCGGACAACATCATCGGAACGGCTGACGACACGCCGCTCGTCTTCGACCAGCGACGTACGCCGTTCGATCGAATCTTCGATGACCCGGCGGATGTCGAGGACATCGTCGACATCGGTGCCGTCGAGCGGAGCGTCGCTCCGCCGACCGTGCTGAGCAGCACGTTCGACGGCGACAGCCTCGAGGTCACGTTCGTCTTCGACCAGGACGTCGGAGCCAGCCTCACCGGCAGCGACCTGATCGTCTTCAACGACACGACGGGTCAGCAGATCGACAGCAGCTTGGTGACGGTTGACTACGATCCGTTGACGGATACGGCCACGTTCGACCTGGCTCCGCTGGTCCAGGCTGGTTTGCTGACTAACGGCAACTACACGCTGACGCTGGACGCGGCAAGCGTTGAGAACGCCTCGTCGGTCTCGCTCGAGACGGATGAAGTGTTGACCGGCCCGGACGTCTTCTTCCTCGCTGGCGATGCCGATGGCACCCGCAGCGTGGTGTTGAACGACTTCACGATCCTCCGCAACAACTTTGGTGGCACGGGCGGCTTGCTGTCTGTCGGTGACTTCGACCTCGATGGCGACATCGACCTGAACGACTTCACCATCCTCCGCAACAACTTCGGCGCGTCGGTTCTGCCGCCCGCGTCGAGCGTCTTCGCCGATGAAGAGCTCTTTGCCTGAGCCGCATCTCTAGAAGAATGAACCTTTCAGCCGGCCCGCTCCCGAAGGAGCGGGCCGGTTTTTCACCTGGAGCCCGCTTTTCCCCTCGCACCCGCCCGGGTCGCGGCGCATCATACAGCAGCGGCATGAACCGGTTTCCAATCCAGTCTCTCGAAGCACTCGAGCCACGCCGCCTGCTTTCGGCTGCCGTCACGGCTTGGGGACCGGTCGATCTGCGAGCGGTTCCAGCGGCTGGCGATCTGCAGCTTGAGGCGGAGGCGTCGACGCGATGGGTGATCCAGCAGGCAGATACTGCCGCTTTGCACCAGCTGAGCCAGACGCGACCGGACACTACCGCGTTGCAAGTCCGGCCCGGCGTCGTGTTGATCGAGTCTGCCGAAGCGGTGACTGCCGGCGACTACGACTGGCTCGGCGGCAACGCGTCACCGATACAGCCGATTGATATTGACGGTCGTTTCATGCCCGTTGATGCCCTGTTCGGCAGCCAGTGGTATCTCGACAACACTGGCCAGAGCGGCGGAATCGTCGGCCTCGACGCCAACCTCGCCGATGCTTGGTCGTCGATGACCGTCGGTCCGCTGGACGGTACCGGCACCACGATCGGCATTGTCGACAGCGGCGTCTTCGGGTCCCATCCTGACCTCGTTGGAAACTATGAGCCTGCGCTGTCCTACGACTACCTCGATGACGATCCCGACCCGACGCCGGAATTGGCCTTCGACAGCCACGGCACCAGTGTCGCCGGCGTCGCGACGGCGACGGGCGACGCGACGGGCATCATCGGCACGGCATTCGGCTCCACCTTGGCCGGATTGCGAATCTACAGCGACGCCCGCAGTACCTTGACCGACGATATCGGCATCAGCGGGGCGATCGGGCACTTGAACCAGTCGATCGACGTCTACAACCACTCGTGGGGCCCGCCGGACGACGGCCGCCGATTCGAGGGGCCGGGCGTCTTGAGTCGCCTCGCGTTGGAAGCCAGCGCGACGCTCGGCCGCGGCGGGCTCGGCAACGTGCACGTCTGGGCTGGAGGCAACGGCGGGTCCAATGACGACGTCAACCGCGATGGCTACGCCAACAGCCGGCACACGATCGCGGTCGGTGCTGTGACGAACCAGGGCGTCAGGGCCTCCTATAGCGAGACCAGTTCAGCTTTGATGCTCACTGCTCCGTCGAGCGGCGGAACGCAAAGCGTGACGACGGTGCAAGGGCCTAGCAGCTACACGAACTTCTTCGGCGGCACCAGCAGCGCGGCTCCGGTCGTCAGTGGCATCGTTGCCCTCATGCTGCAGACGAATCCGCTCCTGTCGGCACGCGATGTCCAGCACATTTTGATCGAGTCAGCCGCCGATGTTGATCCTGGCAGTCCGTCCTGGATGACGAATGCCGCCGGCTACGACGTCAGCTCTGATTACGGTTTCGGCCTCGTCGATGCCGCGGCTGCGGTCGCACTGGCAGACGGTTGGTTACCCGTTTCGCCTGAGGCATCTTACGAAACGACCACCTTCGACGGCATACGCCTCATCGGCGACGCCTCGACGGCCTCGTTGACCGCCTACAGCGTCCCGAGCGGGCTGTCGCTCGAGCACGTGGAGGTGGAACTGACACTGGATCACGCAGAGCGGGGTGATCTCGAGATCCACCTGACGTCACCGGGCGGCACGACGAGCCGTCTGCTGCGGAGCAACAACGACACGAACGACGACATCAACGCCTGGACGTTCACCAGCGTCCAGCAATGGGGCGAATCTTCCGGCGGCGACTGGACGATCACCATCGCGGACAATGACGGCAATGGCATCGGTGGGATTCTGACGCAGGCCCAACTGCGCTTCTTCGGCACCGGTAGCGTCACGCCGCGGCCGCCGATCGAGCCGCAGGTCGCGCAGGTGACGGCTGATCCGGCCGCGACGATAAGCATCGAAGTGAGCCAGGCCCTATCGGCCGAGCAGGTCAACGAGATGGCAATGTTCGCTGTCAACGATGCGACGCAGCAAGCTTTCTCGTTCCGGCCGATCTTCGTCAACGGCACGAGTGCTGTCTTTCAACCGGCGACGGGAGACGGGCTGACGGAAGCGGCTGACGGTTCTTGGCTGCTGCCGGATGGTCGCTACACGCTGATGGTCGATGGCGAAGTCGCTCTTGAATTTCACATGTTGGCCGGTGACGCATCGGGCGATGCGCGGGTGGATCTAGCCGACTTTTCGATCCTGCGGAACCACTTCGGCCGCGACGTGTCGGCCGCGTCGTCACCATTTTCCCTCGGCGACTTCGATCTCAGCGGCCGAGTGGATCTGGCTGATTTCACGATCCTCCGCAACCAGTTCGGCATCTTCCTAGCGATCACCGACAGCGTCTTTGCTGACGATGACGACTCCGCGACTGCGGCGTGATCAGCTTCTGCCGCCGCTGTCGACGGTGTAGTTTGGCGATTCCTGCGTGATTTGCAGGTCGTGCGGGTGGCTTTCGGTCATGCCCGCCGCGGAGATGCGGCAGAACCGAGCCTCTTGACGCAGGCCGTCAATCGTCGGCGTGCCGCAGTAGCCCATGCCCGCCCGAACGCCGCCGACCAGCTGGTAGACGAAATCCCGAAGCGGGCCTCGGTATGGGATGCGACCTTCAACGCCTTCCGGCACGAGCTTACCACCGGGCGACGTCGACTTCTGGCCGTACCGATCGGCTGAACCTTTGACCATCGCCCCCAGACTGCCCATGCCGCGATAGGTCTTGTAGCGACGGCCGGCGTGGATGATGAGGTCACCGGGGGACTCGTCGAGACCTGCAAAGAGGCTGCCGAGCATGCAGCAGCTAGCTCCCGCGGCCAACGCCTTGGTGATGTCACCCGACATGCGAATGCCGCCGTCGGCGATGATCGGCACGTCGTCACCGGCCGCAGCGACGGCTTCCATGATAGCGCTGATCTGCGGCACGCCCACGCCCGTCACGACACGCGTCGTGCAGATGCTGCCCGGCCCGATGCCGACCTTCACCGCATCCGCACCGGCTTCAATGAGATCGCGGGTGCCCGCTGCCGTCGCGACATTTCCGGCAACAACATCGATATCGTGCGCTTCTTTGACGGCACGCACCGTGTTGATGACGTTCTCGCTGTGGCCGTGCGCCGTGTCTACGCAGATCACATCAACGCCAGCCTTCACAAGCAGGGCGATGCGTTCGAGCTGACCGACGCCGACGGCAGCCCCGACGCGTAGGCGGCCGCGAGCATCTTTATTAGCGTGCGGGCTCTGGTGTAGCTTGTCGACGTCCCGCATCGTGATGAGCCCGGCCAATCGACCTTCGCGATCGACAAGCAGGAGCTTCTCGACCTTCGACTCGTGAAGAATCCGCTCGGCCTCCTTCAGCGACGTATCCGGCGCCGCCGTAATGAGCTGGCCGCTGGTCATGACGTCGCTGACGCGTCGGTCGTCATCGTCCTGCCATTTGAGGTCGCGACGCGTCAGGATGCCGATGAGCTTGGGCGGCTGGCCGTCGGATCCAGCGCGGTCCGGATGATCCGCGTCATGTGAACGCGGCGGGGCGTCGACGACGGGAATGCCGCTGACGTTGAAGTCGCGCATCACCTGCCGAGCCTCGGCGAGCGACGCCGACGGCGGCAGGGTGACCGGGTCGAGGATGACACCGTTCTCCGATCGCTTCACTTTCTCGACCTCGCGGGCCTGCTGTTCGTCGGTCAGGTTCTTGTGGATGAAGCCCAGCCCGCCTTCCTGAGCGAGTGCGATCGCCAAGCCGCTTTCCGTCACTGTGTCCATCGGAGCCGACACCAGCGGCACATTGAGCGTGACACGACGCGTCAACCGCGTAGAGACATCGGCGTCGCTGGGGGCGAAATCCGAGCGTGCCGGCAGCAACAGGACGTCGTCAAACGTGATGGCTTCGCTGACGATCTTGTCGGCGTGGCGGGCTTCCATTGATAAGCAGTAGCGGACCGCCCGAAGCGCGTCAAGGTTCGGCTCGCGTTACCACCGGCACTTGACGATGACCCGCCCGCTCTGACCGTCGAGCGGGTACGGGTGCGTCGTCACCGACGCCTTCTGCTCCTGCAGGATTGGTTGAGCCTCACGCAGTTCTTCGCTCGCCTTAGGCCCCTTCATCGCCAAGAAGACGCCATCGCGACGAACGAGGGGGCGACACCAGGGCAGCAGCTTTGCCATCGAGGCGACCGCCCGCGCCGTCACCACGTCGTGCTGCCCGTGCCGCGGCATCCGCTCGGCTCGACCGTTGTAGATCTCGACGTGATCGAGCTTCAGATCATCCACTACGTGCTGGAGAAAGTCGGCCTTCTTCCCCGTGGATTCGACCAGCGTCACCCGAGCGTTCGGCCTCGTCACCGCCAGCACGATGCCCGGCACGCCGCCACCGCTGCCGACGTCGCACAGGTCGAACCGTCCCGCCTTGGCCGTCGGCAGGTGCGGCAGCAGCTGGAGGGCGTCGGTCAGGTGGAAGGTTTCCGCGTCCGCCTTATCAACGATGCGGGTCAGGTTGAAACGCTGATTCGCCTCGATGAGCAGGTCGAGGAAGCGGTCGAGTTGCTGCCGCTGGTCAGGCGGCAACTGATCGAGTGCGAGAGCTTGTTGCATGGCTATTCCCACTCGATCGTCGCCGGGGGTTTGCTCGAGATGTCGTAGACGACCCTGCCGACGCCGCGAACCTCGTTGATAATGCGTGTGCTCATCCGGCCTAGCACCTCGTACGGCAGGTGGGCCCAGTCGGCGGTCATGAAGTCGCGTGATTCGACTGCGCGTATCGCGATGATGTGGTCGTAGCTGCGGCCATCGCCCATGACGCCCACCGTGCCGATCGGCAGGAGGACGGCGAAAACTTGTGCGGTCTTGCGATACCAGTCCGCGGCTCGAAGCTCGTCGAGCACGATCTCGTCGGCGTCGCGAAGGATGTCGAGCCGTTCCTGCGTGATCTCGCCGATGACGCGAACCGCCAGACCCGGCCCCGGGAAAGGGTGCCGCCAGACGAGCCGCTCCGGCAGGCCGAGGACTTCACCCGCAGCCCGTACCTCGTCCTTGAACAACTCGCGCAGCGGCTCGACGAGGTCGAAGCCGAGTTCGGCCGGCAGGCCGCCGACATTGTGGTGGAGCTTGATGTTCGCCGCGTTGCCTGCGTGCCCGTGGCCGCTTTCAATCACGTCGGGGTAAAGCGTGCCCTGAGCGAGAAACTTCGGGTTGTCGATCTGGGCCGCTTCTCGCTTGAAGGCTTCGATGAATTCGCGGCCGATGATGGTCCGCTTCTCCTGCGGATCGGTCACACCCTTCAGCGGCCGCAGGAAATCGTCAGCCGCGTCGCTGGTGCGAAGGTCGATCTGAAAGTGGTTGCGAAACGTCTGCTCGACGAACCCGCGTTCGTTCTTGCGCAGGAGGCCATTGTCGACAAAGATACACTTAAGCTGGTCGCCGATGGCCTTCTGCAGCAGCGCTGCGGTGACGCTCGAGTCGACCCCTCCGGACAGGCCGCAGATGACGGTGCCGTCGCCGACCTGCTCGCGGACCTTTCGAACCGTTTGCTCGACAAAGTCACCCATCCGCCAGGTGCCGCGACAGCCGCAGATGCCGTCGAGGAAGTTGGCGAAGATTGTCTCGCCGCGAGGGGTGTGGGTGACCTCCGGGTGAAACTGCAGGCCCCAAAACGGGTATTTCTTGTGCTTCGTCGCCGCAAAAGGACAGGTGGGCGTCGTTGCCAACGGCTGGAACGCCTCCGGTAGGGTTCGAACCTGATCGCCGTGGCTCATCCAGACGTCAGTCTCACGCGGCAGGTCCTTCAACAGGCCGCCGTCGTCGACGACGTCCAGCCGGGTGCGTCCATATTCCCGAGCCTCGGCCGGTGAGACATCGGCTCCGAGCTGATTGCACGCGACCTGCATGCCGTAGCAGATCCCAAGTACCGGCACGTCCTGCTGCGTTGCCCAATTCAACAGATCAGGGTGCGGTTTGGGCGCATCCTCCGCGTAGACGCTCGACGGCCCGCCGCTGAGGATGACACCCTTGATGTCGCCAAGTTCGGCAAGATCCTGTGGCGAGGCATCCGGCCGAAGCAACTCGCTGTAGACCCCGGCTTCCCGCACACGTCGGCAGAGCAATTGGGCGTACTGGCTGCCGAAGTCGAGCACGGGCACGACCTCCTGATGAACGTCCTTCATCCGACCAATGTAGGGTGACTGCGTGCCTGATCCATTTCTTCAAGCCGCTATCGAAGAGGCCAAGCAGGGACTGGCCGAGGGTGGCCTGCCGATTGGCAGTGTGCTCGTCCGCGACGCCCGGATTATCGGCCGTGGGCACAACCGCCGGGTACAAGGTGCCGGGCCCATGATCCACGCCGAGATCGATTGCCTCAACAACGCCGGCCGGCAGACCACGTACCGGAACACCATCCTCTACTCGACCCTGATGCCATGCTTCCTCTGTAGCGGCGCCGCGGTCCAGTTCGGGATCCCCAAGGTCGTCGTCGGCGAGAGCCGCACGTTTCCAGGTGGCGAGGGACCAGGCGGGACATCGCCGACCTTTCTTCAGAGCCACGGCATCGAGCTTCTTGATCTGGACGATCCGACATGCGTGAAGATGATGACCGACTTCATTGATACTAACCCGGAGCTTTGGCATGAAGACATCGGCGTCTCCTGATCGCCCCACGTCGACCGTTCAACATAAGACCGATTATCGGACAGCCTCGGCTAGTTGATCGGCGTAGCCGAAGGCGATGCCTATGCTGACCGCGTTGAAGATGGCGTGCACGATGATCGGCACCCAGAGATTGCCGCTCCGCTCGTACAAGTAGCCAAACATCATTGAGAGTGCAAAGATCGTCGGGTAGCTGAACGGCGGGTGCAGGACCGTGAAAAACAAGCTGGCGAGGACGATCCCGATCCAGATCCCTGATCGGCCGGGCGCGATCTTGTGGAAAAGCGTCACGAGCAGCGTCTGCAGCAGGCCGCGAACGAGAATCTCTTCGGCTAGCGGTGCCACGACGACGGCTGAGGCGAGGAGCACCAGCTGCCGGGTGGTATCGTCGGTAGCCAGAACCTCGCCGATGATCGGATGCACCTCGTCCGTCGGCACATTCAACACTTCACGCACGATGGCCGTCGCGAGCGTCACGAAGGCGGCGGCGGGAACGACGATCATTGCCCAGCCGATGCCGGTGAACACGGCTTCTGGTACTCCGCCGAGGTCGAGGCCCAATCGAAGCCGCACACCGCCGATCCGTCGAGCCACCAGCACACTTGCGACAGCGGCGGCAATCGAGCCGATGCCGGATATAAGAAGGACCTTGGTCGCCTGGGCATTGATGGCCTCTTCTCCGAAAATGACGACCGCGACCACGCCGACGCTGATGATCAGCCAGACGCCGGTCAAGAAGCCAATGCCAAGCGCTGTCGCTGCCCGCGGGCCGTCGGCTCGAGTCGGCGTCGGCAGCGGTGCAAAGCGTCTTGCGACGACTGCCGCGGCGAACGCCAGTGCTGTGACGAGCCCGACGATGCCGAGGCCGACGAGATTCTGCGTCATCGTCGGCGGTTCGACGGCTGCGAGGATTGACGCGTGTGCGGTCGGTTCTAGCATCGCCGCCCGAACGTTACGCGTGCGGGTCGATGCCGATGAGTAAGCCGATCCTGCCGCGAATACTCGACACGAAGCGTCAGGAGATCGCCGAGCGTTCCGCCTCGACGCCGCTCGACGAACTCAAGAAGATGGCCGCCGACGCTGATCGGCCGCGGAACTTCTTCAAAGCCGTCAGCACCGATCGCGGTAAGCCCCTGAACCTTATTGCCGAGATCAAGAAGGCCTCGCCGTCCGCTGGAATCATCCGCGACGACTTCGACCCAGCCACACTGGCCCGGGCCTACGAGAAAGGCGGCGCCGACGCCCTCTCCGTGCTGACTGACGAGACGTACTTCCGTGGCAGCCTGCAGTACCTTGAAGAAGCCCGCCTCGCCGTCAGCCTGCCGGTGCTGCGGAAGGATTTCATCATCGACCCATACCAGGTCTGGGAGGCCCGCGCTCACAAAGCTGATGCCATCCTGCTCATCGCCGAGGCCCTCGCGACGAACGAGATGATCGACTTGCAGATCCTCGCGACGGAGTTGCGAATGACGACGCTCATCGAGGTCCACTCGATGGAGAACCTGATGCGAGTCCGCGACACCGTCATCGGCTTCCCGCACCACGCCTACTCGCTCATCGGCATCAACAACCGCGACCTCGACACGTTCCACACGAGCTTGTCTACCTCGCTCCGCCTCGCGGAACTCGTCGAAGACAAGTCGGTCCTCGTCAGCGAATCGGGCATCAGCACCCGCGACCACGTCGCCAAGCTCGCCGACGCCGGCGTCCGCGCCATGCTCGTCGGCGAGGGCCTGATGCGCGAAGACGACGTCGAGCAGGCGACTCGACTGCTGCTGGCGTGATCAATGGCATCGACGCGAAGTCAACCCTCTGTTATGCTGCACTCTCACCTGCGGCTGCCCGGCCGCGACACCCTGCGATTCCGCGGAGGTTCTCATGCGCAATGCACTCGATTCGGCCGCCTCGTGCGGCCGCTGGATCCTCTTAGCGTTCGCTGCTTTTTTCGGCGTCGCGACTTCTGTGACGGCTGAAGAGCTGGAGACTCGTGTTTACGACGCTCGCGACCTGATCACGCCGATTCCCGACTTCGTGATCGGCATCCCAGGTGACGCCCGTCAGGTCGAATCGGCTCGCCCCACGCGTGACGAGCTCGAGGCCAACGTGCTTGAATTCGCTAGAATGTCCGGCGGCGATGTGAGCTCTTTCAACGGTCAGCTTGTCGTCCGTCAGAATGCCGCGTCGCACGACGAGCTCTCCGCTCGCCTCGATCGCCTGCGGGCTCTTCGTTACCGGCAGGTGAACGTCGGCACGCGATTTTTGCTTATCGATCCGGGGAAGCTGCCGCGAAAAGTGCGTGATGACCTGAGCGCTGCCATCGGCGCGCCGGCGGCGTTTGTCTCAAAGGAACAGCTCGACACCTTGTTGCACCTCGCGCGGGAGGATCAGAATGTCGGTTCGCTGACGGCACCAAGTGTCACAGCGTTCAACGGCCAGCTGGTCCGTGTCGTCGGCGAGCCTCGTGCAGGCGGTTTTGCTGATGCTGCGAACCTCCTTTACAAGGTCGCCCTCGACCTACGAGCGGTGCTCTCTGCCGACCGTCGGTACATGGCGGTGACGCTCGAGCCGGCCGTCGCTGCCGTCACGCCCGGCGGCGGCGAAGCATGGACGGCCGACGCTGACGTCACGCTCTCGCTTCCCGACGGTGGCACTGTCGCGGTGGTGTTGCGGTCGCCGGAGAACGAACCGTGGCTGCTGATGCTCGTCACCACGCAGGCCGTCGGCGACCGGGAGCATCGCCCGCCGGAGTTGCTCCTACCGGCTGGCCAATGATTGAGAAGCGGGTCCGAATGTTCCTCTTTTCATGATCGCCCCGTTCGTCATCGTCTGGGTCCTTTCCATCGTCATCCTGCTCGTCCACCGTACCTGCGGGTCGGGGTGACGACCGCGGAAGATCAGGCGTGCCCGTCGCGGCGGGATCATGGTACGCTTCCACGGAGTGCATCACAGCGACCTCAGCCTGCCACTCGTTGCCGGCTGGCGGGAGAAGGCAAGCTTTCCGGAGTGGCACGTCCGCCGCATGACGGTGAAGCTCGACACCGGCGCGGCCACGGGAGCCATTGATTGCTCCGAAATCGAAGATCTTGACGACGGCCGCGTGCGGTTCGTGTTGCGACTGCACCGCAAGAGCGGAGACGTGTCGCGCGAATTCATTCACGACGTCGTCCGCCGCGAGCACGTCCGCAGCGCCTCGGGCCACGGCAACGACCGGCTCTTCGTCAAGACTACCCTGCTGCTCGGCGGCGTGGAGCGTCGCGTCGAGCTCAGCCTGACGAGTCGGCACAAGATGCTCCACCGCGTGCTCCTGGGGCGAAAAGCCCTTGCGGGCGCCTTCTACGTCGACAGTGGCAGGAGCTTTCTGCTCCCCAAGCCCCCAAAACTTAAACGATCGGACCGCACCTCGTGAAGCTTTGCATTCTCTCCCGCAGCCCCAAGGCCTACAGCACCCGCCGACTTCGCGAGGCGGCGGTCGAGCGGGGGCACGAAGTGAAGGTGCTCGATCACATGCGGTTCTCGATCCACCTCGAGCCGCGGTCGCCGGACCTGCACTTCCGCGGCAAACAGCTCAGCGAGTACGACGCGGTTCTGCCACGCATTGGCGCCAGCGTCACCTTCTACGGCACCGCAGTCGTCCGGCAGTTCGAGCAGATGGGCGTCTTCTGCGTCAACGGCTCGGCAGCCATCAGCGTCAGTCGCGACAAGCTGAGGTCGCTGCAGGTCCTCGCCCGACACGACCTGGGGCTGCCTTCGACAGCCTTCGTCAGCCACCGCGACGACATCCTCCGCGGCATCCAGGCGGTCGGCGGAGCACCCGTCATCATCAAGATGCTTGAAGGCACTCAAGGCGTCGGCGTCATCTTGGCCGAGAGTGAGAAGGTCGCCGAAGCCATTATCGAAGCCTTTAGCGGGCTGAGGCAGAACGTGCTCATCCAGAAGTTCGTCGCCGAGTCCAAAGGCAAAGACGTGCGAGCCTTCGTCGTCGGCGACAAGGTGGTCGGAGCCATGCGTCGAAGCGCCGTCGGCACCGAGTTCCGCAGCAACGTTCACCGCGGCGGCACGACAGAAGCCATCGAGCTGACGCCCGACTTCGAACGGACTGCCGTTCACGCCGCTCAGGTGCTCGGGCTTCGTGTCGCCGGCGTCGACATGCTCGAAGCCAAGGACGGGCCGCAGGTGATGGAAGTCAATTCGTCGCCAGGCTTGGAAGGCATCGAAGGCGCCACCGGCAAGGACATCGCCGGCGAAGTGATTCAGCTCATCGAACGCGAGGTGAAGTTCCCCGACGTCGACATTCGTCAGCGCCTGACCCTCAAGAGCGGCTACACCGTGGCCGAAGTGCCGATCGGGCCCGGCAACGAACTCATCGGCAAGACCATAGCCGAGACCGGGCTACGGGACCGCGACGTCCTCGTCCTGAGCATTCTCCGCCAAGGCCTAACCATCCCAAATCCGCGGGGCAGCCGGGAGATTCTCGAGTGCGACACGCTCGTCTGCTTCGGCAAGACAATGACGCTCGAAACGCTCGTGCCGCCGAAGAAGGTCAAGAAGTCGAAGAAAACGGTCGCCTGATCTACCGCATCTCGCGCTGCCGCATGGGCATCCGGTCGATCTTCTCGAAGAAGACGCTCAGCGGCGTCGGCGTGCTTTCGCGGTGCTTCTGTCCGCCGTCCTTGCCGACGAGAAGGATGGCAAACTCGCCGTCGTGAACATCGAAACGCTCACGCAACGCCGCGGCGTCAATCGGTGACAGTTGCGTCGTTTCCGCCTCCTGCGGCTCTCGCAGCGATGCCGCGTTACCTGTTACAATGATGACGATCATATCACGATCAAGCAGGCCCGCATTGCGGTCGTTGATCAGCGTCTGCTGCCGAATCAGCCGTGGATCGCCGACCGGACCGAAGACGACCAGCGGGCGGTGAGTCCACTGGTAGCTCGACAGGTCGAACGACTGAGTCTCTTCATCCATCTCTGGCTCCTCGACCTCGACACGCTCCGCCTCGCCGACGCAGCCGACGATCGGCATCAGGAACAACAGGCACAGCAACAGACGCATGATCACTCCGTGTCAAGCTCGTACCGCTCGCTGAACCGGCTGCCGGTGAGCGAACTGGTGAAGGCGACCTGCACCACCAACTCCCCCGCGTCTGCCAGGTTCAGGTCTGTCGGCAGATCCCGCTCGATCACGTAGCCGCTGAACAATAACCCGCTCCGCCACGCTGCCTTGGCCTCCATGGGATCGACGGTCCAGCTGGCGAGCCGGACGTCATCCGACGACGCAAGGTCGAACAGGCTGATCGTCATCGCTCCGCCGGCTTTGACCACGTCGGCGCTGGCGTCGGTCGGCACGACGTATACCCGTAGCTGCCCTTCTTCGACTCGCGTCAGGTCGTTGATCGACAGCCCCGCGGGCACGAAGAGCTCGTCGAGCCGGTCCTGCGACAGCGACGGGGTCGAGCCCGATGTCGCCTGAACCGCCCGCAGCTGACTCTTCGTCGCCTCCACTTCCAGCGACAGCTGAGCCACCTGCTGCCGCAGCACTTGCCGCTCACGACGCAGTTCCACGTTCACCGGATCCGGCCCAGAGCCGCAACCAAGGAGCGTCGTCAGACAGAGGATGAGGAGGACTTGCTTCAAGCGTCGTCCGGCTCGGGTTTGTGGTGCGTGAAGGTGTCCGGCGCCCGCTCCAGCACCTTGTCGGCACAGCCATACTCGACAGCTTCCTCAGCGAAGAGCCACTTGTTGCGGTCGAAGTCGCGGAGGATCGTTTCGTAGTCCTTGCCCGTCCACTCGGCCATCATGTGATAGAGGCGGTCACGCAGCCGCAGCATGTGCTTGGCCTCGATGCCGAGGTCCGTCGCCTGCCCCTGCATGACGCCGCCGAGCAGGGGCTGGTGGAGCATGACCTGGGCGTTGCTCAGGACGAACCGCTTGCCGGGCGTGCCCGCGGCGAGCAGTGCGCTGCCCATCGACGCGCACATGCCGATGCCGTAGGTGGCGACGTCGCATCGAAGAAACTTCATCGTGTCGAGGATGCCGAAGCCCGCCGAGACGCTGCCGCCGGGGCTGTTGACGTAGAAGTGGATATCGGCCTCGGGGTCTTCCGTGGAGAGGAAGAGCATCTGGGCGATGAGCAGCTGGGCCGAGTCGTCGGTGACGGGCCCGGCCAGCATGATGATGCGGTCTTTGAGGAGGCGCGAGAAGATGTCGAACGCCCGCTCACCGCGGCCGCTTTTCTCGATCACCATCGGAATCAGGTTGCTTTGCATGACTGTTAAGTAGAGTGGGCTGAAGCCCACCATCTGGTTGTAATTCAAGAGGTCAGTACCCGATGGTGGGCTGAAGCCCACCCTACTGATCACTTCTCCTTCGTCGCGTCCGCGGCGGCTTCGACGGTCTCGGTCTCTTCGTCGCCACCAAGAACCTCGTCGATCAACCCATACTCCTTCGCCGCCTCGGCGTCGAAGAACTTGTCCCGCTCGCCGTCCTCGGTAACACGCTCAAGGCTCTGGCCGGTGCATTTGGCGAGGATCTTGTTGAGCGTCTCCTTCGTCTTGAGAATCTCCTCGGCCTGGATCTCGATGTCGCTCGTCTGCCCGTAGACGCCGCCATACGGCTGGTGGATCATCACCTTGGCGTTGGGCAGGATGAACCGCTTCCCCTTGGCTCCGGCGGCGAGCACAATCGCCCCGCCGCTCATGGCCCGGCCGATGCAGTAGGTCGCGACGTCGCACGTCAGGAACTTCATCACGTCGTACATCGCCAGCGTGTCGTCCACGACGCCGCCGGGGGAATTGATGTAGAAGTTGATGTCCTGGTCGCCCTTGACGCTCTGGAGGTACATCATCTGCATGATGACCCGCGAGGCCGAGGCGTGGTTGATCTCGCCGACGAGGAAGACGACGCGATTCTCGAGGAGCATCTCCTCGAGGGTCATCTCCCGCGTCCGCTGATAGCCACCGCCAGGCACGGCCATGGGCATGTTCGTGGTGGGAACGTGCGGCCTTGCGGCCGCGAGTTTGGAGAAAGACGCGAGGGTCTTCGGGTCGAGCATGCTCCACCGTAGGACGCCTCACCACGTCGCTCACCCTCCCCTTGCGTTCGTGCCGCTCCTCTTCCCGTCGCGTCTGTGCCACCTCCGCTTCTTCTCGTCGTACATGACGTCGACCTCTCACGCCGCCCTCGGCAGCGCCTTCAACCAAGCCGCCAACGACAACGTCCCCCGCGGACACAGAACGGGGTCGGGAGCCGTTTGTTCAGGAGGCGGGCTCCTTGCGTGGGCGACCCGGCGAAC
>CAYMAS010000031.1:0-42553 GCA_964388485.1 uncultured Tepidisphaerales bacterium
CGCGCTACCCGTCCACGCGCCGAACATCGGCAGGGTCCGGACAGAGCACTCGCGACCCCTTTTTCTGTCCTGAACGACGGCGGCCCCACCCCCACCCCCGTCAACCACAGCCGCCTTGAGTCGATGACCTACCCCAACGGCCGCGTGCTGGACTACACCTACGACGGCGGGATCGACGGCGTCGACGACCGCGTGAGCCGCCTGAGTGGATTGGCCGAGGATCAGGGCGGCAGTTCTGTTACGCTCGAGGGCATCGACTACCTGGGCCTCAACACCCTCGTCGGCCGCCGCCACGGCGAATCGGGCATCGACCTCGTCTACTACGGCGAGTCGCCCGCTTCAGGAACCGATCCCTACACCGGCTTCGACCGCTTCGGCCGCGTGATTGATCAGCGTTGGGTCGACACCACCCCCGCCACCGGCACGTCTTGGAGCGACGTGGACCGGTACGCCTACGGGTACGACCGCAACGGCAACCGGCTGTACGAGGAGAACCTCTTGTCCGCCGCTCACAGCGAGCTCTACCACGACGGCACCGGTTATGACGGGCTGGATCGCCTAACGAGCTTCGAGCGTGGCACCCTCAATCCAGCCAAGGACGGCCTCACCGGCGCGGCCGAACGATACCAGGACTGGACGCTTGACGCCGTCGGCAACTGGGATGCCTTCGACGACAACGGCACCAGCCAAACGCGAGACCACGACAGGGAGAACCGCCTGACGGAGGTGACGGAAGGCGGCACCGATGACGACTTCCACCACAGCAAGAACGGCGAGATCGTCGAGGCCTTCGGCATCGCCGGGACGAATGTCTTCATCTACGACGCCTGGGGCCGCCTCGCCGGCTTCGACAGCGACTACGGGACGGCCGGGGTTGGCGAGACGGACTTCGAGTACGACGCCCTGAACCGCCGGATGGTCTCGGATGGTGAATTGCACTACCACACGAAGGGCTGGCAGGTGATCGAGGAGCGGGACGCGGCGACGGGGGTGGTGGGGACGCAGTATGTGTGGAGTCCAGCCTACGTCGACGCGATGTTCCTGCGGGACCGCAACGCCGACGCGAGCACGGACGGCAGCGTCGAGGAGCGGCTCTACGTGCTGCACGACGCCAACTTCAACGTCACGGCTATCGTCGCCGAGACGCAGCCGGACGAGTGGAACGTCGTCAAGCGTTACCTCTTGGACCCCTACGGCGGCAACCGCGTGGTACTGGCCGGCGACTGGAGCCTCGTCGGCACCGGCTTCCTCGATACGAGTGGCAACGCCATGTCAGCCTACGCCTTCGAGCACGGCTTCCAGAGCGGGCGGCACCTGCAGTACACCAACGACCAGCGGGACGTGCTGGTCCACTTCCGCAACCGCGATCTGCTCACGCGAGCCGGCCGGTGGATGCGTCAGGACCCGGCGGGGTACGTGGATGGAGCTAGCCTCTACCAGGCTCACGTTTCAAACATTGTTTCACTGCTCGACCCTTTCGGCTTGGACTCCACGAAAGATGAAGGTGAAATTGCCGCACTTCGCAATCGTGCTGAGCAGCACCGCATTCTACAGGACATGATTGACTCAGGCGAGTATGACGTGCACGCAGATGCTGAGCTCCTCAATCATGAGCGGCAACGTATTGAAGACGAATTCAACAGGAACATGGACCGTGGTGGCGGTGGTGGCGGTGGTGGCGGTGGTGGCAGTCCCGATCCCTTGACTTGGTTCTTTATTGACAGCACTCTTGGTAAAGCATTGAGCTCACTCGACATGGCTCGCGCAAATGCATTTGCCCAGGTAGGAGCAACCATTGGCGAGGTGCCATTGACTCTCTTCGCACGAGTTCCAGCGGCCCTCGGGTCGGATGTCATGGAGGACGGTCTACGACGAAATGACCTTTTAGAAAAGTCCCTTTGGGAGCGCGTGCAAGAAGAATTCAACAAGGGTTGGGATGACATCTGGAACTAGGTGCGTGTCCATGAATAGGTGCATTAGATACGGAATCTGGGGGACAGTGGTTGACGTTGTCCCCCTGATTTTTCTAGTCGCATCGATGGTCTACCTCAGTCCAGCCACACTGTGGCAGATCTTGCCGGGTCTCCTTATTAAACTAATGTGTGCGAGCAGTGCATTAGTTCTTCAACTCTTCGGCTTGTTCAACGCAATTTGGTTATCGTTCGGCTGGAATCTACTATGTACAGTAGTTGGATTGGCAGCAGTATTCATCGTGTTGATTGAGAACAGTGCTCCGAATATTGGCAATCTGTCTGTGCTAATACTTTGGATCTGGATAGCAACTGCAACTATCATCCAGGCGTTTGCAATAGTTTGCCGGGATAGTAAAGGCAGAAAAGAAGACATCGTTAATTGATTGATTCCTCCACCGTACGGGAGGCAGAAAAGGGGACATCGGGCTCTGTCTCGACCCTCGCTTTGGCGTTGAAGATCGGGCGCAGCGCGATCGCCAGGATCAGGGTACTGCGGAGGCATGCTCACCAGCAAGAGCCCGCGGAAGGTCATGAAGGTGGCGTACGAGCTGGGCCGACGCTGCCTGCCCCAGCACACGAGCCGCTTCAGCCGGCGTGACTTCACCCTCCCCCAGCTCTTCGCCTGCCTCGTCGTCCGCGAGCATCAGAAGAAGAGCTACCGCGGCATCGAGGCGCTTCTGCTCGACTCGCCACACTGGTGCCGCGAGATCGGCATGAGACGTGTCCCCGACCACAACACGCTCTGTCGCGCCTGGGGCGTCATCGTCCGCCACGGCCGCGTCCGGCAGATGCTCGACCTGCTGACGAAGTGGTTCGAGAAGGTCGGCCGGCTCGGGTCGCTCCTGGCCGTCGATGCCAGCTACTTCGAGGCCGGCCACGCCAGCCGCTACTACGAGCAGCGGTGCCGGCGCATGGCGGGAAAGCGACCGGATCTAAGGGGTTCTTACACGAGGGCGACGAACCTGGGCCGTCTGCCGAAGCTGGCGGTGGGCGTTGACGCGAGGGATCACGCGGTGCAGTCGGCGGTCGCCTCGACGGGGGCGCGCGGCGACGGACCGGCGTTCGAGAGCCCAGGCGAAGCCTGGGCCAGCCGGTCGTCTTCGAGGCGTGGCGACGCAGCGAGCGGGTCCGGACATTGGTGGCCGACGCGGGCTACGATAGCGAACCTAACCACCGCATTGCCCAACTTGATATGGGGTTGGTGTCGCTCATGCCGGCGACGAAGGGCCGGCCGCACAGCAGCGGGCGGCCCAGCGGACCGTACCGCCGGCAGATGCAACGCCGCTTCCGCCGCAACGGCGGCGGACCCAGGTACCGCCAGCGGGCGCAGGCCGAGTGCGTCAACAGCATGATCAAGCGGAACCTCGGCAGCGAGCTTCGCTGCAAGACGGCCGAGCGTCGCGAACGGGAGATGCTCCTGCGGGTGGTCGTTCACAACATCATGCTTCTGTGGCGGCAATCTCAAGGGTCGAGACAGAGCCGGACGTTCACGTTCATGCCGGTCGCAGTTCAAGACGCAGATGACGAATTTGCTGGCCGAACCTCATCGGGCCAGGCGCAACGCCTTCGGCACGCGGCGAAGTTTTCGGGGGAGCGACAACCGACACCGCCGGGTGAAGACGTCGTAGTCGGCCGACTCGATGGCGTCGAGGATGCCGCCGTAGACGACGGCCATGACAGCCGCCGTCTGGCGGGTGCCGTCGCGGGGGATGAAGTGCAGGCCGGCGAAGCCGGCGGCGTAGAGGTCGCGGGCGCGTCGGATCTGGAACTTTGCAAAATGCCGCCAGGGGTCAACAATGGCTCCGCCGTCGGCCATGGTGCCGATGTCGGACTCGCCCAGGCCGAAGCGTTGTAGGTCGGCGGCGGGGAGGTAGAGGCGGCCGCGATGCCAATCTTCGGCGACGTCACGCAAGATGTTCGTCAGTTGCATCGCGTTGCCCATCACGATGGCGTGGCGTTTGGCGGCGGGGTCAGTGACGCGAAAGACGCCGCACATCATCAGGCCTACGCAGCCGGCGACGAGGTAGCAGTAGCGCTCCAATTCTGACCAGTCGGCGTAGCGGCTGATTGTCAGGTCCGCCTCGACGCCTCGGACCAATTCGTCGAACCGCTCGCGGGCGATGTCGCAAGCCTCAACCGTCCGCCGAGCGGCTTCGGCGACGGGATCATTGAGCGAGGCCGTGCCGTAGACGTCGTCGAGGAGTCGACTGAACCTCGCGACGGCCGCATGAGCCGCATCGGCGTCGGGGGCTTCGTCGACATCGTCATCGAGCCGCCGGCACAGGGCGTAAACGGCGTAGGCGTGGGGCCGACGGTCTCGCGGCAGGAAGTGGCTGGCAAAGTAGAAGCTCTTGGCGTGGTGCCGGCATACCTGCCGGGCGGCGGCGTGGGGATCGGTCAAGGTCGCATCATCGAGCCGCCGACGGCCCAGGTCCAGCGATGATGGGCGGTTGTCGCGACGCCGCCCCGTGGGTACGGTCGCGGCCCGGTGCTCATCGCCCACTCCACCCTTCGCTCGACGCTTCTGGCGTGTCTGATCCTGACCGGCCTGTCGCTGACGGTCGGCTGCGAGCCGGGCCGGAAGGTGTATCGCGAAGAGACGCGGCCCGTCATCGACCGCAAGGGTGTTGATTTTCCCGCGGGTTTGGAGCTGTCCGTCGCCGCCAAGGGGTTTCATGCCGCCGCCGCGGTGGCGACGGACGAGGAACGCAATCACGTCTACATCGGCGACCAGAGCATTCGCGGTGAAGAGATTCGCATCACCCGGCTCGATCCCGCGACCGGCGAGATGGCGGAGATTTATCCGGCCCGGCGTGCCATTGTCAGTTGGTTCGACGGCCGCCCACGGCTCAAGGCGTCGATCGGCGGGATGCTTCTTCACGAGGGCGAGCTGTACGTTTCGGCTCGTGACGAAGAGGGCTTCGGCATCATCGTCGCCTTCGACCTTCGCGACTGGACGCCCGAAGACGGAAGGCCTCAACAACGCACCGTCGTCGGCGAACTGCCGGCACGGGGAGATCACGGCGTTACGGATCTGGCGATTCACCCGCTCACCGGCCGACTCTTCTTTGGTGTCGGCTCGGCGACGAACAGCGGCGTCGTCGGGCTCGACAACTACCGCTCGGGATGGCTTCGGCGATTCCGCGACTTCCACGACCGGCCGCTTGTAGCACTCAAGATCTTCGGCTATCGCTTCGATACCGAAGACCCGTTTACCGGCCTGCTCTATCCCAACAAGGTCAACACCGCCCCGTTCAACGCGTTCGGCAACTCGTCGCAACGCGTCGCTCCGGCCGACAACAACAAGCCGACCGCTGCCGTCTACAGCGTCGAGCCGACGGGCGGCGATCTGCGGGTCGAGGCACACGGCCTGCGTTATCCGACGGGACTGGCGTTCAACGACTTTGCGACGCTCTACGCGAGCAACCAGGGCATGGAGCTTCGCGGCACCAGGCCGGTGCGGGACGATCCCGATGCCATTGTTCGCGTCCTCGCCGCCGACAGCACGGAAGCGGCGACGTGGTACGGCTGGCCCGACTACTCGACGGACCTTCGGCCGATCACGCTCAAGACCTTTCAGCCGCCCGAGCAGTACCTGGCCCGCACGGGTTACAAGGAGTTGAGCTTCCTCATCGATCACGATGCCAGTGGTCCGAACGGACTCGTGGAGCCGGATCGTGAAGCGTTGCTGTCGGCGGTCTTCCCGCCGCTGAGCGGGGCGAGCGGGATCGACTTCATCCCGAACGACGTGCCCGAGGCGTTCACAGATGTCGCCGGAAAATTGGTCGTGGCTTTGCGTGGGGATCGGGCACCGTTCGCGACGAGCGGCCTGCCGTTGAAGAAGCCGCTGGGTCGAAAGGTGGCGGTTGCGGACGTCGACAGCGGTACGTGGCAGCCGTTGGTCTACAACACGGGGCCGGATACCGACGCCTCGCCAGTCCTGCTCCGGCCCAGCGACGTGACCTTTGGTCTTGGCGGGTTGTGGATTCTCGATTACGGCGACTTCGACATGGACGATGGTCGCGAAGACGTTGAGGCCGGAAGCGGGCGTCTGCTGTTCCTGTCGCCGTCGAACCGCGAGCCGGCGACGCGGCCGGATTTGTGAGTGGTGGTTGGTAAGTGGTGAGTTGTTTTTTGTAAACCGCGGAGCATCAGAGGCCGAGCCGTTGCTTCCACTCTGCCAGCTGCTTCTTGAGCGGCTCGCCGCCGGCTGCGCCCGCCGACTGGTAGCGGGCGACGACGTTCCTCGCCCCGAGGGCGTCGAAGACGTCCTGCTCGATCACGTCGCTCGCGGCTTGGAACTCGCTCAGCGTCAGGTCCTCGAGCTTCGTCTTGCCCTCGCTCTCGCACTTGGCGACGAGGCCGCCGACGATCTGGTGGGCGGTGCGGAAGGGGACGCCCTTGACGACGAGGTACTCGGCCAAACTCGTCGCGTCCATGAACCCGCCCTCGCAGGCGGCCTCGCACTTGTCCTTGACGAACTCGGTGTTGTTCACGATCGCCGCGGCCATCGTGAGGCAGGAGCTGACGGTGTCGTAGGCGGCGAAGACGTGGCGTTTGTCTTCCTGGAGGTCGCGGTTGTAGCCGATGGGCAGGCCCTTGCAGATGGTGAGGAGGGCGACGAGGTTGCCGTAGACGTTGCCGCACCGGCCGCGGATGAGCTCGAGCATGTCCGGGTTGCGTTTCTGCGGCATCATCGAGCTGCCGGTGGTGTACTTGTCGGCCGTCTTGATGAAGCCGAACTCGGCCGAGGAGTAGATGATCCACTGCTCGGCCCAGCGGGACAGGTGCATCGCGGTCATCGCGCAGGCGTAGACGAAGCGCAACGCGTGGTCACGCGAAGCCGTGTGTTCGATCGCACTCGTAGGTACGGGCAGCATGTGCCTGTCCTCGCGGTGTCGTTCAAGCCAATCTTCCCAAGGCACGGGACCAACTCGCGGGTTCGGCTTGGCGCGAAGGGCAGTCAAGTACGCGGACGTTTCCGTCGCATCAAGTGGAAGAGATGAGCCCGCGATCGCGCCACTGCCCAACGGCATGTAAAGGTTCTTGAGATGACCGGACAGATGGTGCAATTCGCTTCCGTCCCGCTCGAACATCTCCTTCCACGCCAATGCCTCCGCACTTGCGAGTACGGGTTGAGCTCTCTGAAGATGCGTGTAGGACGGCATCACGACCTGATCGCTCCTAACTGCCAGAGCAGCAAACGTCTTCACCAGATCAAGAAGCTTGTCCGACACCTGCCAGCACGAGTCGTAAAGCCAAAGGCAGAGATCCGTCGCCACCTGATCGTTCCGGCTCCGCCCCGTGTGCAGCTTCCGGCCCGGCTCGCCGACCTTGTCGATCAGGGCCTTCTCCACGCACATGTGGATGTCCTCGTACTGCTTGTCGAAGCCCGGCCAGTCCGGGCCGGCCTCGTCGATCTCAGCCTCGATCTCGCGCAGGCCGCGCTCGATGGCGGCGCGGTCGTCGTCGGTGATGAGGCCGACCTTGGCGAGCATGGCGGCGTGGGCGAGGCTGCCGGCGACGTCCTGCTTGTACAGCCGCCAGTCGTAGCTGACGCTCTCGACAAAATCCTGCCCGAGGGCGTCGGTCGCCTCGGCGATGCGGGCCTGCCAGCTTTTTTGGTGGGGGTCGCTCATGGCGAGCACGCTAGACAGTGCGTGTTGCCAGATAGGTCAGACGCGACGCGAACGCGGGGGCTCAGAACATTGCCCAAGGCGCATCTGGTCGCCGCTGGGTACCGTATTGAAGAGGAGCAGGGGGAACGGCACGCTGTCGTTTCGCCATCCGCCTCGATCTCTGGGAGAATTTTTCACATGATCCACATTCGCACCGTTACCGCCGCCGCCGCTCTCGCCGCTGCCGCGTCCTTCGCCCACGCCAACCACGTCGACTTCCTCGACGCCGGCACGAGCTTCAGCATCTCCAGCAGCGACGCCACGGCCGTCAGCGATACGCAGACCGGCCCCAACGCCAGCATCCTGGGTGGTACCCGCGTTGTCACTGTTGCCCGCGACGGCGGCTTCAGCGGCTCCATCACCGCCAGCAAAGACGCCGGTGACAACTTCATCGAGGTCTTCAACGGCACCACCGCCGCCGGCACGCTTACGATCGACTACCCCGGCATCTCTGATGCCGACTTTCAGACGATGTGGGACAAGATCGACGTGCAGATCCCGGCCCTGTTCCAGTCGACCGGCATCGGCGACGCCGAGTTCGACGCCTTCCTGACCGTTGAGAGCTCCGCCGGCTCCGGCACCGTCGCCACCGGCCGCATCGAGGCCAGCGTCACCGGCGGCTCGACCGTCCTGTCGTTCCCCTTCGATGCCCCCGGCTTCAGCAACGTCGACTTCTTCGACGTCGACGGCGTCACGCTCGTTATCGAAACGGCCATCATCGGCAGCGACTTCCAAGTCGGCCCGATTACTCGCGAGGTCATCCCCGAGCCGACCAGCCTGGCGCTGCTCGGCCTCAGCGGCCTGGGCCTGCTCCGCCGCCGCCGCTGATTCTCATCATCCAGCACCAATGCAAGCGGGACCGGCTTTTGAGCCGGTCCCGTTAGCGTTGGTCAACCAGCGATAGGCGGCATCAGGCCAATCCGGTGATCATGCCGTGGCACTGCTCGTTGCGAAGTTCGAGCGTGTACTCGCCGATGATCTGGCCTGCCTCGCGGTCGCCGGTGCGGGCGAGCGTCTTGTAGCCGAAGCTGCGGCCCGCCAGCGGCAGGACACTCGCTCGGCTGCTGTCGAGCAGCAGGGCGGTACCCGTCGGCACGGCCCGGCTCAAGACGACCTGGCAGATGCCAAAGTCGCTCTCGTAGACGTCGATCGCGTCACGGAACGTGTGTGAACTGCTGGCGAATCGGCGGTTCGTGGCGACGAACTGGTTGATGGCCCGCTTCTGCCGACCGCCGACGACAATCGTGTCGACGGTCGTCCCGCCGCCCTCCCAGATGGTGCGGAGCGCGTGGTTCAGCTGCTCTTCGGTCAGCTCGGCATCCGCCGGGAAGCCGTTGGTGCCGGGGGTGAAGCGGTGCGTGGTGATGCTCGCGAGGAGGCCACGCATGGATCGTGGCGACGTCGCGCTGCCGGCAGGGTTGCCGGCGGGCGGCGTGATGTCGCTGGCTCCGCCGACAATGCTGTTCTCGAGATCCCGAAGGAGCTCGCGAAGTCGCATCGCTTTTTGGTACTCCAGCTCGTCCTCGACGGCTGCCTGCCGGACGGCCAACTCGCTGCCGCTGACTTCGACGGTGGCGGCGAAGATTTGCGTCGTGTTGGTCCGACGCGTCCGGGTCGTGAACCGGGCCGGCGAGGCGTCGGCACCTTCGAGCGTGGCGTTGGACAGGATCTGCACCTTGTCGCCGGCGGCCGGATCGGCACCGCGGGGCGTGCCGCCGTACTCGCGTTCAACCTCGAACGCGTCGACGCCGTCTAGGACCATGACGCGCATGACCTCTGCAGAGCCTTCGAGGCGAACGAGGTCGTTGGCCCGCACGATGCTCGGCTCGTTGACGGTGATCCAGGCGCCGGCGTCGAAGAGGTTGACGGTGACGACGTTGCTCAGTGGCGCATCTTCGAGCCACTCGTGCACGACGCCCCGCGCCGGCCTCTGAGGGTCACCCAGAAGGTCGAGTAGCGGCGTCTCGACATTGGCGGCAATGGCGACTAGGTCGGCGACGTCTTCAATGTGCTCGGGCAGGTCGCTGCCGGCAGAATAAGTTGCTTTTCCAGTGAAAGGCATGGGGTTCTCCAGAGTGAGAAGGGGAAAGGGTGAATCAGTTGCCGCGGAACTGGCGGCGGAGGGTCAGGTACTCGGCGAGCAGTCGGCCGACGGGTCGGTCACGAAGCTGGCCGGCAAGTTCGGTGAAGCGACGCCTGGCTGGGTCGCTCGCCGGCTCGGCCTCGGGTGGCCGGGCTGATGGCGGCACGATCTCGACTGGCGGCACGACCTCGACTGGTGGACTGGGCTCGGATGGAGCCTCGGGTTCGGGTGTCTCTTGCGGTTTGTCGGGCATGGCAAAATCCAGAGAAGGGGAAGGCCCGGGGCATCCGGGGCGAACGCGGGACGGCTTTTGAAGTGGGGTTTGCGTCAGCCGACTGATGCGGCTCGGACGCCCCGAAGCGACGCCTGTCCCGCGCCCGCCACGGATGCCGCGGGCGGAAAACAAGGAGGAACTACTCGGTGTCGATGTCGCTGTGCCGGTAGCCGAGCTCGCGAAGCGTCGTTGCCTCTGGTACGCCGATGCGTTGCTTGGCGGCGGCCTGGTCGAGCTTGCTCATTTCGTCGACCGGGATCGGGTCGGGCCAGGCGATGCGGATGCGTCGCTCCTCGGCTGAGGTCTTGAACAGGCCCGCCCTGTCGAGCCACGTCAGCGCCAGATCGCACACCTCCGCCAGAGCCGAGCCGTAGTTGGATCGCTTGCGGGCCGTGCGGGCGAGCAGGCTCTGGAACGTCAGCCGCAAGGCCGCGGCGCTGGTCAGGTTGCCGACGCGACCGCGGATCGCACCGCTGGCTACTGGGTTGACGCCGCTGGCCTTGTCCAGAGCCTCACGGGTCTCGGCGATGGACGCCGCCTCGGCCGGGTTGCTCGTGGCTTCGGTGCCGAACTCGACAATGCGGGCGTCGGGATTGTCCGTCTCCCACTGCTTGCCCGGCGAGACCGGTTGGTCGATGAAGCCCTCCATCCCAATGCCGAGATACATCTTCATTGAGTTGAGCGTCACACGGAACGCGCGGTCGCTGAGACGCGTATTGAGCTCGTCCTGCAGCGGAATCAGCGGCTCAACATCGCCGGCTCCGTGCCAGGCGAAGGGGCGGACGACGTTCTGCACGTGCGCGACAGGAATGCGGCCCAGGTCGTGCCGGCCTTCTAAAACGAGCTGGCCATCGTGATAGACCTGCCAGCCGCGAGGGCCGACGGCTTCGACGACGAGTTTGCCTTCGGCCGAGGGCAGCTTCGCCTTGGGCTTGAGGAGCTGTCGGATCCAGGTGGTGGCGTCGGAGTCATCGACCGGCTCGGGTCGCGGCGTGCGGTAGGCCTGCAGGTGGCAGCAAAGTTGCTCGCCGTCATCCGGATGCAGAATCGGCAGGGCTCGTGCCGGCTCGACGATCTCGAGTCGGATCAGCGACGCGAGCTTTCGGGTATTAACCGCTTCGTCGGCATCGTCCGCCGTGCCGCCGAGCGGGGCGACGTTGCACGCGAAGTCGCGAGCGTTCGGCATCAGCTTCACGAGCAGATCGGCACTGCCATACACGGCACCGACAAGTGCGTACTTCTGCAGAAAAGCTAAGCCACCGTTGGCTGCGAGGATGCCGCGGAGCAGGTCGCCGATGAGCCGGGCTCGCTCCTCGTCGGGAGCTGCGGATTCGAGCGTGATCTCCTGGCCGAACAGAAAGTCGACCATCGTGTCGATGCGCCAGCCGATGTCGTTCTCGACGACGACTTCCTTACGCTGGATCACCTTGACGCTGCCGGAGAAGATCTCGTCGCCGCTCTTGAAGCCGGTGACGCGTTGGGGCATGCCCCATTCCTGAGCCTGGCGATATGGTCGGTTGCTCGTCTGGGATCCGGCCGTCGGCGGCGAGAGGCTCAGCGGCCGCTGTGGGTTGCTGTAGTAGGCCCAGAGACGTCGGTAACGCTGGCCGGCATGATTGAGCAGGTCGTCGACCGCTTGCTGGACGGCGGCAGAGGCGGCGACGGTGCCGTCGAGCATCGGGTGGGAACGTTCGGCGTCGGAGACGATGGACGAGAGGTCGTAATGGTGTCGGCTCACGTCGCTTCTGGCGCGCTGCGCGTTGGCGGCCGCGAACGCGAGAATTCGGCAGATTTTCTTCGCCGTCTTATCGGCCAGAGGTGGCTCAGGCGGTGGTGGTTGATTCGATGCCGGTGCTTCATTAACGTCAAAGCCCGCTCCGACCGGCTCCGCCCCTGGACGTCGGCTCCCCCCTCCGCCGGAACAACCCTTGCCGGATATGCCCCGCGACATCGACCGCGTTGCCCTGGTTGCCTTGCTTTTGACCAAGGTTCGCCGCGTCGTGCCTTGTGCATTAGCGCCCTTGGCGCTTTCAGTCGGTCTCGCCGCCACGCCGGCTTTGGCCCAGGACACGGTCGAGAACGTCTCGAGCGACGTCCAGACCAGCAACGACGCTACCGCCATCCGCCGCACCGTCAGCGGCTTCTTCGACACGCAACTGCCACGCCTGACCGGCGACGACCTCAACGCCGCCACAACGGCTCGCCAGGCGATGATCGATGCCGTCGATGCCGGTGCGTCGACGACTTACAAGGACATCTACGCCCGCGAACTCGCCAGCCGCGTCGAGCCGTTGTTCGGCAGCAACCCCGCCTCTATCAAGGCCCGTTTGGCCGCGGGCGTCGTGATCCAGCAGGCGGCAGAGCGGTCGCAGAGCGATGCCCTCATCGATCCCGCCGTCGCCCTTATGAACGACGCGAGCCCGGCCGTGGCGATGTGGGGCATCAAGACTGTCCGTCCGCTCGCCGCCGTCAGTGTCCGCCGAGCCGTGCCGGGCCGTGAGCCGCTGGTGACGGCCCTACGCGACGCGACGCTGCGGCTGTCGGAAGAAGGCTTCATCGCCCACGAGGCCTACACCGTGCTTCGCGACATCGGCGGCGGTGGCGTCTCGGTCGAGCAGGACCTCATCGTCGACGACCGTGGCCGCGAGCAGGTCGTCACCACCACGCTCGATCTCATCGAACGCCGCCTGAGCCTGTACGGCCCGCCGAGCGATATCGGCTCGCCGCAGACGCCGCCCATGCCCGTCGCCGACGGCGTTACGACGCAGCTCCTGGCTAATCGCGTCGTCTGGGACGCCTCCGGCAGCGAGATCCAGAACCGAATTCGCGTCGACATGGCCCGTCTGGCCTCTGCCGCCGGTGAAGCCGCCGCAATCGCACAGGACGCCCAAGCCGATGCCGACGAGGAGACGAAGGAGCAGCTCGTCCAGCAACGCGACGAGCTTCGCCAGACCCTCACCTCCGCCGCCCGGGCCTTGCAGGCTATCGCCGGCTTCGACAACCAGGACGCCCTCGCCGCCGAAGCCGACCGCACCGCCCAGTTGCCGCGTGGTGTCGATGCCGGTGCCATCCGCGAGCGGGTGGATGCCCTGTTGTCCGCCTTCCGCACCGCCTACCCGAGCCTCGACCTCGAGCCCGCCGCTCCGGCCGACTCGTAGTTCCGCCATAGCCGGCCCCTATTTTCTACCCGCCGCGGTTCGCATACGCTGTCGCGGCCGCACATCATCGTGCGCGTCGCCGTTGTCCCTCGATCAGGAACCTTCTCATGCGCCAGATCTCCCGCCGCCTCTTTACCGCCGCCGCCCTCGCTTCGTCGCTCCTCCTGACAGGCTGTGGCGACGGCGACGACTCCGGCATCGGCTCCACGCCGCCCGAGATCAACATGGACGCCGAAGCCGAATTCGTCTTCGCCAATCGTGGTGAAGTCACCATGCTCGACCCTAATCAGATGTCGTGGATGCAGGACATCCGACTGGGTCAAGCGCTCTTCGAGGGCATCTATCGACTTGACGCCGCAACACTGGAACCGATCCTCGGCGTCGGTGACGAGGTCACGCCCAGCGATGACTACCGCACGTGGAACATCAAACTTCGCGACGATGCCAAGTGGTCCAACGGCGATCCAGTCACAGTTGATGATTTCATCTTCGCCTGGCGGAGAAATCTTCATGAGCGCGGCTACTACAGCAAACTCGTCGAAGACTACATCGCCGGTGCCAAAGATTATGCCGTCGCCTATCGCGAAGACGCCGACGCCGCCGACTTCTCGAAGGTCGGAATCAAGAAGATCAATGATGTCGAGATGGAAGTGTCGCTCGCCGCGCCGGTTCCCTACTTCCCAGACCTCCTCGCCTTCACCGTCTACTGGCCGATGCATGAAGCGTCGATGGAACCGCACAAAGAGGTCGGCGATGATGGTCGCGTCAGCTACAACGCCGACTGGTGGAGGCCCGGCAGCCTGGTCGGCAACGGTGCGTACACGCTGACACGCAACGACCTCAAGCAAGGCCAGACGCTCACGATGAACGAGCATTATTGGGATGCCGACAACACGAAAAGTCGCACCATCCGCAGCGTTTCCCCAATCGAGCACGAGCTCGCCTACCAGCGTTACGAGCGTGGCACGATCGACTGGCTAACTGACATTCCGGGCACGTTCGCGTACAACATGAAGGAAGCGGGCCGGCCGGATATCAGCGTCTTTCCCGCCTTCGGCACGTACTTCTGGTCCTTCAACACTGATCCCGAGCTTCGCGACGGCAGCGACAATCCGCTGGCGGACAAGCGGGTTCGCCAAGCCCTGTCGATGGCCATCGACAAGGTGCAGATCGTTGAGAACATCACCCGCATGGGTCAAATGCCCACGAGCGTCTACGTGCCGAAGAATGGTGATTATTTCCCAGGTTACGAGCACCCCGAGGGTCTGCCGTTCGATATCGAGAGGGCTCAAGATCTGCTCGCCGACGCCGGCTACGAGAACGGCTCGAACTTCCCGAACCTCAAGCTCCTCTTCAACACCGGTACCGGCGACCACGAGCAGATCGCCACGAATCTCGCCCGTCAATGGCGTGAGAATCTCGGCATCACCTTCGACCTCGAGCCCGTCGAGATGGCCCAGTTCAAGGACCGCTACAAGCCCGAGTACAGCGACGACGAGGCAGACGGCCTGCGAGCCGGCGACTTCGCCATCACCCGCGGCAGCTGGTATGGCGACTATATGGACGTCAGCACGTTCACCGACAAATACAAAGGTGACAGCCTCAATAACGAAGCCGGCTGGGTCAACGAGGAGTACGATTCTCTACTCGCCCAAGCCAAGCAGGAAGAAGATCCTCAAGCCCGTCTCGATCTGTTAAGCGAGGCGGAAGCCCTCCTCCTCGAAGAGGCCGCCATTCTGCCGCTGTATCACTACCAGAACACGTTCATCAAGAACCCGGCCGTCACGGGTATCCCGGAAAACGCCCGCAACATGGTCATGATGCAGAATGTGGAGACGCCTCGGAGCACAGGTCCCGGAGCGAGAGGAAGTGATGAGTGATGAGTTGGGGAGTGATGAGTACAGCAAGCCGCGGGACCTGAGGACGCGGACGAAGCACTTTGCAGTGCGGGTCATTACAATGATTCGGACACTAGATGATCGTCGTGTAGGTCAGGTGCTTGGAAATCAGGTGTTGCGAAGCGGGACGTCGGTCGGCGCACAGTACCGGGAGGCCTGCCGTGCCCGATCTGGTGCGGAGTTCATCAGCAAGATTCAGTCCGCGGCGCAAGAAATGGAAGAAACGCTTTACTGGTTCGAGCTACTGTCTGAGGCCCGCATCGTCCCGAAACATGCCGTTGTCGATCTGCACCAGGAAGGCTGCGAGATCCTCGCGATGCTCTCCGCGTCGGTCAAAACTGCTAAACAGGGCCGTTGACTCTGCACTTATCACTCCCCAACTCATCATTCATCATTTCTTTCTGCCTTGCTCCGCTTCATCGCCATCCGGATTCTGCAGTTCCCGCTGATCCTGGCGGCGATCTACTTGATCACGTTTTCGCTCGCTTGGGTAGCGCCGGGCGATCCGTTCAGTGCACAAACTGAAGGGAATGATCCAGAGAGAGTGGCGGAATTGCGCGAAAAGTTCAACGTCACCAGCAGTGCCGACTTCCTGACGACGTACCCGCTGAACCTGCTTCGTGGCGAGTTCGGGCCGAGCTTTAGCGTGCGGGACAAGACCGTGGGTCAGATCATCGCCGACACGCTGCCCGTCTCGTTGGCCGTAGGCGGCTTGGCGATTCTGATCGCCACCGGTCTCGGCGTCGCGATCGGCACCCTGGCGGCGGTGCGGCGGGATGGCTTCCTCGATTTTCTCTCGCTCTCGATCGCCCTCATCGGCGTGAGCGTGCCGAGCTTCGTCGTCGCCGTCACGCTCCTGAGCAGCTTTGCTTACGGCCTGGACCTCCTGCCGCTAGGTGGTTGGCCACCAGGGTTTTCGCAGCCGGATGTCTATCTCAATCTCGACCCCGCCCTCCGCCAAGCCGTCGTGGCGGCGGATGGGCAGGTCACTTACGAGTGGGACCTCTCGCTCGGCCAGCAGGTCCAGCTCTTCCTTGCCGCCGTCCCGGACTATCTGCGGCACATGTTGTTGCCGGCCCTGGCGTTAAGCCTCCTGCCGATGGCCTACATCACCCGGCTGACCCGCGTCAGCATGATCGACGTCCTGGGCAACGACTACATTCGCACCGCCCGGGCCAAGGGCGTCGGACGGCTTCGCGTCATCTTCAAACACGCTCTACGTAATGGGTTACTGCCCGTCCTCTCCTTCCTCGGTCCGGCGACGGCGAACATTCTGGTCGGCTCCTTCATCGTTGAAACCATCTTCAAACTCCCGGGCCTGGGTACCTTCTTCATCAATAGCGTCACCGCCCGCGACCAGCCGCTGATCCTCGGCACGGTCATGGTCTACAGCATCCTGCTCCTGAGCCTCAACCTCGTCGTCGACGTGCTCTACGGCGTGGTCGATCCCCGCATCAGCCTCACCGGGGAGGCGTCGTGACAACCGCTGCTGCCACTGGCGACAATCTGGGTCCACCCGACCCGCCCTCACCGACGCCTGACGTTCTCGACATGCAGTCGCGGCGCTCGCCGCCGCCCGATGCCCTTTGGCGACAGGTACTTAGGTCGCCCCGCGTGACCATCGGTGGCGGGGTGCTGCTGGTGATCGCCCTCGTCTGCCTCGGCTCGATGCCGTGGACCGTCCTGATGAAGTCGTCCAACTTCTTCTACGACAACGCCTTCGTCGGCGGCATCAACGAGGCGCCCGAAGCCCGCCTGGTCGGCCTGATGGGCTACGACGCGGACGGCCGGAGCGTGCTGGGCCGGTCGCTGCTCGGCGGTGTCATCTCGCTGGCGGTGGGCGTGGCGTCGGCGGCGATCAGCGTCTTCCTCGGCGTAGGTGTTGGCCTGATAGCGGGTTACGCCGGCGGGAAGGTTGACGCGACGCTCATGCGGATCGTCGACATCATCTACGGCCTGCCTTACATCCTGCTCGTGATCCTCTTCAAGGTCGGCCTCGAGCGGCCGACCGAGAACCTGTTTGCCGGTATGGGCTTCGAGCGTCCCGCCATGGCCGCGTCGCTGACGGTGATGTTCCTGGCGATCGGCCTCGTCAGCTGGCTCACCATGGCCCGAGTCGTTCGTGGTCAAGTGCTTAGCCTCCGCAGCCAACCCTTCATCGAAGCCGCCCGTGCCGGCGGCGTGGGGCCGGGACGCGTCTTCCTGCGGCACCTGCTGCCCAACCTCATCGGCCCGATCCTCGTCTACGCGACCCTCACCATCCCGCAGGCGATCCTGCAGGAGTCGTTCCTCAGCTTCCTCGGCATCGGTGTCGTGGCCCCGCTGCCGAGCTGGGGATCCTTAGCCAACAACGGCTTGCGTCCTGCATTCGATCCGTTCAACAGCGCCTGGTGGCAACTAATGTTTCCCTGCCTGCTCTTGGCCGTTACGCTCTTGAGCCTCAACTTCCTCGGCGACGGCTTACGCGACCTCTTCGATCCCAAGCGGGAAGGCGCGAAGCTGTAAGCCGGCTCTGGCGAACTAGACCCCGACGTCATGGACAACCGCTTCGGCCTCAAGGACTTCCTGCTTTTCGCCCTCGTCACGATCGTCCTCGCGGCTGTCGTGCTGGGCATGATCCAGTACGACCGGCAGTGGAAGATCATCCAACGCCTCGAACAGCAGAACGAGACGCTCGCCAGCGACATCAACCAGCTCGGCAGCCGCATGACCAGCACGTCGGACGACGCCGGCGGGCCGCAGATCGTGCAGAACTTCTACGGGGTCTCGAACCGTCCCAACGGCGGTCGGAATGCGACAGAATTCACCCTCCCGGGCGGTCAGAACGATCCCACAGGCGGTGCGAATGCGACCGCCGGCGGTCAGTCGAGTGCCACGCCCGAGCCGCAGCAGGTGCCGGTGGTCGAGCTCGACGATTCGACCTTCAGCGCCCTCCGCGACGCCGAAACCGAGCCTGACTTCGCCCGCGGCGGCTGGTTCCTCGACAACTTCGGCACCAAGATCGGCCGCCTCACGCCGCTCGTCTCGAGCGACGTCTATCAGACGTGGATCGAGTTCCTCGTCCTCGAATCACTCGCCCAGCGGAATCCCGACACTCTCGAGTTCGAACCCAAGCTCGCCGAATCCTGGGACATCAGTGAAGACGGATTGGAGATGACTTTCTACTTGCGCGACGGCATCCGCTTCAGCGATGGCGAGCCGTTGACTGCAGAAGACGTCGTCTTCACGTTTGACTGGATTGCTAATCCGGAGGTTCAAGCGGACCGAGCTCGTTCCTATCTAACGAAGCTCGAAAGCGTCGAGGCAATTGATGAGCGGACCGTTCGCTTCACGTTCAACGACGTCTACTTCCTGAACTTCTCTACGATTGCCGGCGTCGGGATCATGCCCGAGCACATCATTAGCGACATCCCGCCGACGGAGTACAACGAGTCGCTCGGGCTGCTGATCGGCTCCGGGCCGTTTATGCTGCAGGATCCGTACAACTGGACGCCGTCGCAGGACGTTGTTTTGGTCCGCAACCCGCGTTACTGGGGCGTGCCGACGACGTTCGACCGGATGATCTTCAAGCAGATCCAGGAGGAGGCCGCCGAGGAGGTTATGTTCCGCAACGGCGAGCTCGACCGTTACGCGGCGTTGCCCGATCAGTTCGACAAGCTCAAGGCTGACGAGGAGATCCAGGAGATCGCCGATGCGATGAACTACGACACGCCGTTCGGCGGGTACACGTACATCGGCTGGAACCAGATCCAGCGAGACGGCGACGAGGAGACCGAGACAATCTTCGCCGACCCTCGGGTCAGGCGGGCGTTGACGATGATGATCGACCGTCAGCGGCTCGTCGACGACCTCTACATGGGCTACGCCAACGTCGCCGACGGCCCGTTCGCCCCGACGAGCCCGCAGTCGAACCCGGAAATCGAGCCCTGGCCCTACGACGTCGACGCCGCGCTCGACCTCCTGGCCGAAGCCGGTTGGGAAGATCGCGACGGCGACGGCGTCTTGGAGAACGAGGAGGGGACGATGCTCCGCTTCAATTTCCTTTATCCCGGCGGCAGCGCGTTCACCGAGCGGATCGTCCTGTCGATCCAGGACAATCTCGCTGAAGGCGGCGTGCTGGCGGAGCTGGAACGAGCCGACTGGCCCGTCCTCGTCGATCGCCTCAAGAAGAGCAACTTCGAGGCCGTCACCCTCGGCTGGAGCAGTGTTCCCGAGACCGACCCGTACCAGATCTTCCACAGCGACCAAGCCAAGGTCGGCGGCGACAATCGCACCGGCTACCGCTCCGCCGAACTCGACGCCGCCATCGAAGCGGCTCGCGTGGAGATGGACACGGACGAGCGGATGAAGAAGTGGCACGAGGTCCACCGCATCCTTCACGAAGATCAGCCGTACACGTTCCTGCTGAACCGACAGGCCCTTCGCTTCTTCAACAAGCGGGTCAAGAACGTCGAGAAGGCGACGGTCGGCCTGAACTACGAGTACCTCAATGGCGGCGTGCTGCCTTGGTACATCCCGAGCGATCAGCAGCGTCAGACGAGGTAGTAGCCCGTAGGGTGGGCTTCAGCCCACCACGTGCCGTCCGCTGCACCGCCCGATGGTGGGCTGAAGCCCACCCTACGACTGCGACCCGAAGAAACGCATCGTTTTCCCTGATGTTCACGTACATCATCCGACGCCTCCTGCTCTTCGTGCCGACGCTCGTCGGCGCGACGTTCCTGGTGTTCACGCTGATGTACGTCTCACCTGCGAGCATCGAGGACACCGTTCTCCCGCCCGACGGGCAGATGACGCCCGGCGCCCGGGCCGAACGCGAGGCCTATCTCAACGCCCGCTTCGGGCTTGACGATCCGTTCATCGTCCAGTACCTCCGCTGGCTCAACAACGTTTCGCCGATCGGCGTCGTGACGTGGCAGTACGACGACGAGCCGGTCATCGAGCAACGCGCGGCGAGGCGTTCGTGGCGGGCGGAGGTCGAAAACGAGCTGCAGGCGGAGGATCCCGACCTGGACGGCGACGCTTTGATCGAGGCGGTCGACGAGGTGGAAGAGGCGGCGGTCGAAGCGGGCGAGATCGACTTCTCACCCGCCGCCGGTCAGCCGCGATGGGGCGAGAACCCGTTCAAAGGCTCGGACCTGGGCTACAGCTTCATCTTCCAGCGGCCCACCGGCGACCTCATCGCCGAGCGCCTGCCGGTGACGCTCATGCTCAACGCACTCTCGATCCCGCTGGCGTTGGGCGTGAGCATCGTCCTGGGCGTCTTTGCCGCCCGGCACCGCGGCGGCTGGCGCGACGTCGTTAGCGGCACGCTGCTGCTGGCGCTCTACAGCATCCCGGTCATCTGGATGGGCGTCATGCTGATCGGCTTCCTCGCCAACGAGCAGTTCGTCCGCTGGTTCCCCGCCGCCGAGCTGTCGAGCCTGTCGGGCGAACGGATGGCTTTCCTGCCGTCGACCAACGCCGCCGGCGAGTGGGAGCGGGGCTTTCTGCTCGACAGCCTCTGGCACATGGTCCTGCCGGTGCTCTGCCTGACCTATGCCCAGTTCGCCTACCTGAGCAAGCTGACACGCACGAGCATGCTCGAAACGCTCGGAGCCGACTTCGTCCGCACCGCCCGGGCCAAGGGCCTGAAGGAGTCGGTCGTGGTCTGGCAGCACGCGTTCCGCAACGCGTTGGGCCCGCTCATCACGTTCCTGGCCGCACTCCTGCCGGCCATCATCGCCGGGAGCATCGTGGTTGAAGAGATCTTCACGATCAACGGCATGGGTTCGCTGCTGATCCAGTCGCTGCTGCGTGGCGACCGTGAGTTGTTCCTGAGCCTAACGGCCGTGACGCTCTTGCTGACGATCATCAGCTACCTCATCGCCGACCTTGCCTACGCCGCCGCCGACCCGCGAATCAGCTACTCGTGAACGATTGATCCCTCGCCACTCGTGTCCTCACCCACGCCTCCATCCTCCAACGACGCCGACCACGCCTTCGCGGTCGCCAGCGACGTCACGCCGCACGAGGAAGAAGTCGCCCTGCCCGGTTACGAAGAGGCACAAGACCGCCGGTCGAGCGACCGCAGGCCCAGCCGGTCGCTGCTTGCCATCGCGATGTCCCAGACGTTGCGGCGGTGGGGGGCTCGGGTCGGGCTCGCCTGGATCAGCATTCTCGTGATTCTGGGCGTTTTTGCACCCTTCATCGCCAACACCCGGCCGCTCGTGGCCAAGACGGCGGACGGCAATTGGATCAGCCCCGCCTGGAACGCGATGACGGCGGCGGACTTGGCCTTGCCGGTGATTTTCTTCGTCGGCGTCGGCGTCTTGATCGCCTTGAAGCTCGGCAAGCTTAAGCCGGGCTTGGCGGCAATCTTGATGCTCGTCACGGTCCTCGGGTCCGCCGGGGCCGGCTGGCTCATTGCCGACCCGCCGCTGCTCGAACGCATGTCGCAGTACCGCCGGGCCATCGACACCGACAAGTACCAGTGGCACCTGTCGGCCCCGATCCCGTTCAGCCCCAACGACCGCCTCAGCGACGTCGGCAACGCCCGCAAAGCCGCGCCGTTTTGGGCACCCAACGACGTGGCAGAGGAGATCCCGACGAGCCACCTGCTGGGCACGACGATCAACGGCGAGGACATGGCCAGTCGCATGATCCACGCAGCCCGGATCGCTTTGGCGATCGGCATCGTGGCGACGGGCATCTCGACGCTCATCGGCATCGTCGTCGGCGCGGTGATGGGTTATGCGGGCGGGATCGTCGACTTGCTGATGATGCGGCTGATCGAGATTTTGCAGACGTTGCCGGTGCTGGTCGTGCTGTTGATCGTCACGCAATTCTTCGGCAAAGACATCTGGATGATGATGGTCGCGATCGGGCTGATGACCTGGACCACCGACGCCAGATTCGTGCGGGCGGAGTTCCTGAAGCTCAAGTCGCTCGAGTTCGTCCAGGCCGCGCGGGCGGGCGGGTTGCCGACCTTGCCGATCCTGTTCCGTCACATGCTGCCCAACGGGGTCGCGCCGGTGCTGGTCAACGCCTCGTTCGGCATCGCCGGGGCGATTCTGTTCGAGAGCATCCTGTCGTTCCTCGGCATGGGCCTGGAGGCGAAGGACCCGTCGTGGGGCCAGCTTCTCAACCAGGCCCGGCAGGGCGGGACGGACTTCAACTGGTGGATCGCGACCTTCCCCGGCGGGGCGATTTTCCTGACGGTCTTTGCCTACATCCTCATCGGCGAGAGTCTGCGGGACGCGTTGGATCCGAAGCTGCAAAAAGCTGGTTGAGCAGGGCGTCGTAGACGTCGGTGCTGGCGAGGGAGTCGGTTGCAAGGTCGCCGTCGGTCATGAAGAGCGGGCCTTCATCGGCGGCAACATCCGCCAGGCCGTGGCTGCCGCGGACGAGGGTGGCATCGAGCGGGATGACGTCGAGCAGGTTGCGGAAGCCGAGCTTGCGGCCGGCGAGTTTGGCCAAGAGTCGCGGCTTGGCACCGTCAGCGAGGAAGAGCTCGACGGGGTCGTAACCCGGCTTTCGGTGGATGTCGACGGTGCGGGCGAAGTCGGGGGCCAGCGTGTCGTCGAGCCAGAAGTAGTACGTGAACCAGCAGCCGGGCTCGGCGAGGCAGACGAGTTCGCCGGAGCGTGAGTGGTCGAGGCCGCCGCGTTCGTCGCCGGCGAGGACGCGGGCGACGCCAGGGGTTCGCTCGAGCAGCCTGCGTACCGCCGTCAGCTTCGTCGGGTCGCGAACGTAGACGTGAGCAATCTGGTGATCCGCGACGGCAAAAGCTTCGCTCGCGCCGGCGTCGAGGCGTTCGGTGCCGAGCTCGCGTCGCGTCCAGAGATCGCCGGCGTCGCGGAGGACGCGGTTGAGGTGCACCGGCGTGTCGACCGGGGCGATGCCGTACTCGCTGAGGATGACGACGCGGGTTCCGAGACTGCGGTAGTAGGTGGCAAGCCGTTCCACGACGGCATCGACCTCGCGAAGCGACTGTTCGACCTTCGCCGCGTCCTGCGGGTCCGTCGGCCGCGGGCCGACGCGTTGCAGTTCGTAATCGAGGTGCGGCAGGTAGATCAGCGACAGCGTCGGGTCGAACCGCTCATCAACTCGTATGGCCGCATTCGCAATCCACTCGCTGCACGCGATCGACGTCATTGGCCCCCAGAACTTGAACAGCGGGAACTGCCCCAATTCTGCTTGCAACTCCTCCCGCAGCGCCCCCGGATGCGTCCATACGTCCGGCACCTTTCGCCCGTCCGCCGGGTACATCGGCCTGGGCGTGACGGTGTAGTCGGCCCCGCAGTACATCGCATACCACCAGAAAAAGTTCGCACACGTGAACGACGCATCCCGCCGCCTCGCCTCATCCCAGATTCGCGGCCGTTGCACGAGCCCATCCGCCTGCTGCCATAACCGAATCTCCTGCGTCTCCCGAAAATACCACCCGTTCCCCACGATTCCATGCTCCCGCGGCGTGGTGCCGGTGAGGTAATCCGTCTGAGCCGTACAAGTCACCGCCGGCAACGCGGGCTTGATCGTCGCAATCCGCCCCTCGTCGCGAAACGCCTTCAGGAACGGCGTGTTATCGCCGATCAGCGACGGCGTCAGCCCGACGACGTTGAGCACGACCGTCTTGTTCATCCCGCCGCCCGCTGCGGCTCGTCCTGCGGGATCGGCTTGATTACTGCGGTCACGAGCAGCAGATCGATAGTCGCAAAAGAATCGTCCCCCATGCCTACCGAGATGAGCCTGCCCTTGCCGCCGAACGCCAAATACTCTGGATGGCGCACGTCGTAGGAGCGACCGTCTGTCGTCAGAATCCTGAACGGCTCGAAAGGCTGCGTCCGAAGTTGACGCTGGATCTCCTGAATCGCCATGCGACCATCTTACCACCCGTCGCGGCTACACTCCCCGCGACATGGCCTGGATCGCTGAAGACACCCGACAAGCCCGACTCGAAGCCGGTGAGCCGCTTTTGACCGACGAGCTCAAGCAACGCCTCGAAACCGTCTTCTTTCCCCGCTACCCGACCAAACGCGCCTGCCTCTTGCCGGCGTTGCACATGGTGCAGCACGAGTATGGCCACATTGACCCCGGTGCGCTCAAGGAGGTCGCCGAGTTTCTCGAGGTCGCCCCGGCGGAGGCTTTTGACACGGCGACCTTCTATGAGGAGTACTGGCTTCGGCCCAAGGGCAAGTACCTCGTTGCCGTCTGCCGGAGTCTTGCGTGCGAGATCGTCGGGGCGCAGGGCATCATCGACAGATTGCTCGACAAGCTCGAGTTGATGGACGTCGGCGAAACCACCGACGACGGCCGCTACACCGTCGTCGCCCTCGAATGCCTCGGCTCCTGCGGCACGGCACCGGTCGCGCTCGTCAACGACGTCCTCCACGAGAACATCACCAGCGACAGCATCACCAGCTTCATCGACGGCCTTCCCGACGACCCGCACGACTACCACGATCCGTCCGTCGACTTCGACGTTCCTCACGACAACCCGCCCAACGCGACGACGGTCCATCCGTCCGGCGAGAACTTCGCTCCCGCGGGTGGGGGTTGAGAGAGAAGTCAGGAGCTAGGAGCTAGGAGCTAGTCAGACCCGGAGCAGCATGCTCCGGGTCTTGTTCGTCGTGAACGTTGTGTGTCTCGCCTCTGGTAGCCGCGGGGCTTGCCCCGCGCTTCTGGTTCGGACGCGCAGAAGCCCGGGGCAGGCCCAGCGGCTACCAGATCGCGATCCACCAATCCGAATCTGTCTAGCTCCTAGCTCCTAGCTCCTAGCTCCTAGCTCCTGACTTCTGCCCACGGAGGTTATGAGACGTCACGCCGACGACCGATAACACCGGTAGCGTGATCTACGGCACCTACCTCAGCGGCACCGGCATCGTCCAGGCTCAGGCCAAGCAGGACGTCATCGCCAACAACCTCGCCAACAGCGAGACCGTCGGCTTCCGTCGCCTGTTGACGCTCCAGCAGGAGCGAGCCGTCCAGCCCGATGCCCCTGACCACCTCCGCGAAGCGACGGGCGGGAACATCCTTCTGCCGACCCGCGTCGACACGACCAGTGGTGCTCTTGAACAAACCGGCCGACCCCTCGACGCCGCCCTCATCGGCGACGGGTTCTTCACCGTGCAGAAGGCGGGCCAAACTTTCCTGACCCGCGACGGCCGGTTCTCCACCGACGACCAAGGCCGGTTGACGATGACCGTCAATCCCGAGGCCCTCGTCCTCGGCCGCGACAACCAGCCCATCACCCTGCCCGTCGGCACCGGCGAAAACGACGTCGCCATCGACGAGCAGGGCGGCCTGCGTCTGGCCGACGGCACCAAAGTCGCCGACCTCCTCGTCAGCGTCACCGACGGCCCCATTCGACCCACCGGCACCGGCCTGCTCACCACCGATGCCGCCATCCGCGCCGCCGACCACGTCGACGTTCGCAGCCAGTTCGTCGAAACCAGCAACGTCGACCCGACGGTCGAACTGACCCGACTCATCCGCATCGCCCGCGACCTTGAAGCCCACGCCAATCTGATCCGCCACCAGGACAGCGCGCTGGGCCGACTCATCGAGGCGAGCGCGATCTCGTGACGGATCTAAAGCAGGAGTGAGGAGCGAGGAGCGAGGAGGGAGGCAGACGCCGGATCCCGACTCCTCAAAGAGACGCATCATCCTCCTCGCTCTGCCTCACTCCTCACTCCTCACTCCTCACTCCTCACTCTCAGATCATGGCCATCACCGCCCTCAACTCCGCCGCGACCGGACTCCGTGCCCTTTCAACGCGGATCGACGTGATCGCCAACAACCTCGCCAACGCCGAAACCACCGCCTTCAAGCGGCACCGCGTTAACTTCGAGGACCTGTCCTACCTCACCAAGCGGCACCCTGGTGCCCTCAATGCCCAAGGCCAGGCAACGCCCGCCGGCATCCAGGTCGGCCTAGGCGTCAAGGTCTCGAACACGCAGCTCGACCTCACGCAGGGCACGCTCGATCCGACCGACGGCAAGCTCGACCTCGCCATCGAAGGCAACGGCTTCTTCAAGGTGACCGTCTCCGACGGCATCGGCGACGGCGTCGCGTACACCCGAAACGGCGACTTCTTCCGGAACAACGAGGGCAACATCATCCTCGGCCTCGGTGCCGGCTACCAACTCGATCCGGAAATCAACATTCCGATCGAAGTGCCGATCGACACGATCGAGATCGCCGAAGACGGCACCATCAGCGGCATTCCTAGCGGGGCAACGGAGGCTGAAATCTTCGGCCAACTCGAGATCAGCCGGTTCAGCAACCCGCAGGGCCTCAAGCTCCTCGGCGGCAGCCTCTACATCGCCACCGCCGCCAGCGGCCCCGGCATCGACGGCGTCCCACGCACCGACGGCGCCGGCTCAATCAAACAAGGTTTCCTCGAAGGCTCCAACGTCGACCCGGTCAAGGAACTCGTCACGCTCATCAAGACGCAACGCAACTTCGAGCTCAACAGCCAGTCGATCCAAACCGCCGACCAGGCGCTGCAGACCATCGGCAACCTGCGTCGCTTCTAAGTCACGTTTCTCCCGCCTTTCCCCAGAGAAACCAGCATGTTTCACTCGACCCGCCTCGTCATCTTCGCCGCGCTGCTCACGGCCTCGCCGGGCTTGGCCGACACGCTTCGCGTCTCGCTTCGCCCGGCGACGACCGCCGGGGCGACCGTCACGCTCGGCGATGTTGCTCGCCTCACCGGAGACACAGCCCAGAGCGTCGAGACGCTGCCGATCATGGTCGGCGACGACAACGAGGTCGAAGCCGACGACGTGCTCGCGGCCCTGAGTGATGCCGGCATCCGCAGTCACCAGATTCTGCTCCGCGGCCCGGACGTCTGCATCGTCCGTCGCTCGCAACCGGCCCAAGCTGATGCCGCGAACGACGAATGGGCCGCCGTCACCCCGGCGCAGCCGACGGTCCAGGCGGTCGAGTCGACCGTAACGGTGGACCAGCCCGTCGCCGCCGCGAGGCCGTTCGTCGCCAAGCTCGTTCGGCCCGTCGCCCGCGGCGTCATCGTTCGTGAGGACGACGTCGCCCGCATCCACGACACCGGCCGATTCGGCCGCTCGCTCGCGACGTTCGACGTCGTCGTCGGCCAGACTGCTCGACGCAACCTGAGAATCGGCGAGTTTCTCAAAAGTCGCGACCTCGAAGCGCCGCTGCTCGTCAAGCGGGGCCAGCAGGTCAAGCTCTCCCTCGACACCGGCGGCATCGCCGTCACGTTGCTCGCCACCAGCCAGGACGATGCCGGCTTCGGGCAAGTCATCCGATGCCGCGTCGACACGACCGGCGAGATCCTTCGCGCCGTCACCACCGCTCCCGGCGCCGCCCGCGTCACGCACTGAACCCGCCGAGACTCCTCATGAATCTCAAGAATCCCACCAAACACGCAGCCATCTCGCTGCTCATCGCACCGGTCGCCTTCGCGCAAACGGACAACCGTCCCGCCGCTCCGGTGAATCAACCGCCCGCCGTCCAGACGGCCGAGCAGATTGCCGCAACCATGTTCGCCAGCGGCTCGTCCCTACTCGCCGCCCAACTTGCCGCCGGCGGCAACGTTACCCGCGGCACCGAGATTGCCGGGGGCATCGACAGTCGCATCAGCTTCTGGGCCATTCCAGCGCCCGAACCGACGCTCGTCCGTCAGCACGATTTGCTCACGGTCATCGTTCGCGAAGAAAGCACCAGCCGCAGCGCCGGCAGCACGGATCTCGAGAAGGAGTACGACCTCTCCGCCGAGCTTCGCGAGTATGTCGACTTCGACCTGAGCAGCTTCCGCGTCGTTCCCAAAAGCGGCGGGCAAGGCTTCGACGGCGAGGTGGAACGCTCCTTCGCCGGCGACGGTAAAACCGACCGTCGTGACAGCTTCGTCACCCGCATCACCGCCGAAGTCATCGACGTCAAGCCCAACGGCACGCTCGTTATCCAGGCCCGCAAGCGCATCACGACCGACGAGGACGAGCAGCTCATCGTCCTGACCGGCACCTGCCGCACCGCCGATGTCACCGCCGCCAACACAGTGCTGTCGACTCAGCTGCACGACCTGCACCTGCAAAAGCACACCCGCGGCCCCGTCCGCGACGCCAGCCAACGCGGCATCGTCCCTCGCGTCGTCGACCGCATCAACCCGTTCTGATTCCGAGGCTCGCAGTCTTATGAAACGACTTCTACTCATCCTCGGTCTCACCTGCACCCTTGCAGCGCCGACACTCGCCACACGCATCGCGGACATCAGCCGGCTCGATGCCCAACGCGAAGAACGTCTCACCGGCATCGGTCTGGTCCTGGGCCTCAACGGCACCGGCGACGGGGGCAACTTCCAGCCCGCCGTCCGATCGCTGGCTCAGATGCTGAGTCACTTCGGCAACGCCACCGCCGCCATCGAGCTCAGCGACAGTGACAACATCGCCATCGTCGCGCTCACCGCGGTGGTGCCGGAAAACGGCGTCCGCAGCGGCGACGCGATCGACGTCCACCTCACGAGCATCGGCAGCGCCAGAAGCCTTGCAGGCGGACGCTTGTTCATCAGCCCGATGACCGGTCCGCTGCCCGGCGGCGGGGGCGTCTTCGCGCTGGCGGAGGGTCCGGTGATCCTCGAAGACGACGCCACGCCCACCGTCGGCCGTGTCGAACTCGGCTGCGTCATGGAACGTGACCTGCCCAAGCGATTCGTCGACAACGGCCGTTTCTCGCTGGTGCTCGATGACGCCCACGCCACCTGGACCAACTCGAGCAACATGGCCAAGATGATCAATGACAGCTCGAGCCTCGACGGCCGCGAACTGGCGGTGGCGATCGATCCCAAGAACGTCCTCGTGACGATTCCCGATGCCGACCGCGCCCGGCCCGACTCGTTCATTAGCCGCGTGCAGCGGTTGCCGGTGAAGCTCGTGAGCGAAGAGGCACGCGTCCGCATCAACGAGCGGCTCGGCACAATCATCATCACCGGCGACGTGGAGATCTCGCCCGTCGTCATTTCGATGCGAGGCCTGACCATCACGACCACCCCGGCCAACGGCGTCGGCGGGCCGGGCGATCCCTTCGCACGCGGCAACGACTTGGCAACCGGTGGCCGGACCGACACGGGCAGCTTCGTCCCGCTGGCCGTTGGGCGAAACGTCACCGACCGCAGCCGGGCCCGGCTACAGGATCTCGTCTCCGCGCTCGACCGCCTCAGCGTCCCGCCGGCCGACCGCATCTCGATCCTCAAGGAGCTGCACCGTACCGGCAAGCTCCACGCGAAGTTCATCATCGAATAATCAAGGAGAACCGAATGAACTTCAATCCAAGTCAAGGAGCCGACGCGCTCCGCCCGGTCGTGACGCAGTGGGTCGGCCAGAGCTTCTTCGGCACGCTCATGAAGAGCGCCCGCGGCGGGTCGCTGGCCCCCGAGAACTCGCCCTTCAGCGGCGGCCGGGGCGGCGAAGCGTTCCAGGAAATGCTCGACGGCCGACTCGCCGAAGCTGCCGGTCGCGGCGCCGCCGAGCCCCTCGTCGACAGCATCGTCAAACGCATCACGCGTCCCCCGCAGCCACCCGTCGCACCCTCCAACCACAGCAGGGGCATCCTCGCTTGAACCCACGCACTCCCATATCTTCACCGGCTGCGGCGCTGCTACAGACGCTGACGCGGCTCGTCACGACACAGACCGAACTGCGTGACGTCCTGAGTCAACAAGCCGCCGCGATGCGGGGGCTCGACGTCGCGACGATGGCGACAGCGTCGCGTCGACAGGAGACGCTGCACCGCTCCCTGCTTCGCCTCGAAGCCGAACGACGCAAACAGGCCAAGCTTTGTGCCCGTGCTCGCGGTCTCGGCTCCGACGCCACACTCGTCACGATCGCCAACGCCTTTGCCGACGAACGCGACGCTCTGCTCGCCAAGCGGCTCGAGCTGCGTGAGGTGACGACCGTCACCCGCGATCTTGGCCAAGCCTGCAGCCGCCTGGCTGGCGGCGTGTTGGCGCACCTCAACCAGGCGCTGCGCATCGTTCACAAGCCGTGGATCTACTCCTCCACCGGCGAGCCGCCTCTGCAACCGGGCCTGGCCCGACGCGTCCGCACGAGCGGCTGATTCTCCCGACTTCCCGCGACTTCACACCATGTCCCTCAGCGGCACCCTTCAAATCGGACGCAGCGCCCTGGCCGTCACGCAGTCGGCCATCCAGACGCACGGCAACAACATCGCCGGCGCCAGCGACCCGAACTACTCGCGTCAGGTCGCCCGCGTCGGCAGCACACGCGACCGCTCCGCAGGCGACGGCATCTTCCTCGGCACGGGCATCGAATTGGCCGGCGTCGAGCGTCAGGTCGACGAAGCGCTCATCCGCCGACTCGATGCCGCCGCCGGGGATCGAGCCGCGGCTACCGAGAAGCTGTCGTGGCTTCAGCAGGCCGAAGGCACGTTCAACGAGCTCACCGACGCCGACCTGTCGACGGCGATGACGTCGTTCTTCAACTCGTGGAATGCCCTCGGAACAAATCCCGGCGACCCGGCCCTACGCCGCAGCGTCATCAGCGAAGGCGAAGCACTCGCCGAAGAGTTCAACCGCCTGAACGACAGCATCTCACGCCTGGCCAAGGACGTCGACACCCGCGTCGACGCCTACGCCAAGGAAACCGACCGACTTCTGGGGGAAGTCGCGACGTTGAACCTGCAAATCAGCCAAGCCGAAGGCAGCGGTGGCGGCGGGCCGAGCAACGCCTTGCGGGATCGTCGCGACGGTCTCGTCAACGAGTTGGCCGGCATCGCCGGGACTCGGGCGATCCTGCAGCCTGACGGCTCGCTCAACGTCTATGCCGGCACGGAGCCGCTCGTCATCGCCGGTGACGCGAGCGGCATCGAGTTGGACCGTCGGGTCGATGCGGAGTCGGGCCGCGTGCAGGTAACCGTGACCATCTCCGACGGCGGCGGACCGGCTCCGCTTAAGGGCGGGCAGCTCGGTGGCGCGACGGAAGCGCAATCCATTCTGCACGCAACGCTCGACCGAATTGATGCCGTCGCCCAGGCACTGAAGCACGAGGTCAACACGATCCACGCCAGCGGCCAAGGCACGCGTGGCTACGACTCGGTGTCAGCCGACGTCCGCGTCGACGACTCGACCGTCCCGCTCGACGCCGCCGCGGCGGGGGTCGATGTTCCGGTGCAAAACGGCTCGTTCGTGCTTCACCTCCGCGACAAGGTCGGCGGGAACACGACGAGCACGATCATCGACGTCCCGCTCGACGGCACCGCCGGCGGCATGTCGCTCGACGACTTGGCGGCCCAGATCGATGCGGTCGGCGGCGTGAGCGCGAGCGTGTCGGCGGGGCGGCTGACGATTGGTGCAGATGCGACGTCACAGGAGATCGTCTTCAGCGAGGACACAAGCGGCGTCCTGTCGTCGCTGGGCATGGCGAGCTTTTTTACCGGCAAAGGTGCCGCCGATCTGGCGGTAAGTGCGACGCTCAAGGACGACCCGTCCCGTCTCGCCGCCAGCAACGACAACACGCCCGGCGGCAACGGGGCAGCCCTTGCCATCGCCGGCCTAACCGACCGAACGCTCGACAGCCTCGGCGGCGGGACGATCGCGATGGCCTACGACGCGACGCTCTTCGAAGTCTCCGCCAACGTCCGCAGCGCCCGCAACGAAGCCGAGTCGAGCGGGGCCATTGAAGAAACCCTTCGCGGCCAACGCGACGCGATCAGCGGCGTGAGCCTCGACGAAGAGGCGGTGCAACTGATGCGTTACCAGCGCAGCTATCAAGCCGCGGCACGTTTGGTGTCGGCGACGGACGAGATGATGCGGACGCTGCTCGAACTCGTTTGAAACGGCCGAGTCTCCAGGAACTTCACGACTTTTCACGATTGGATTCATGCACGTCTCCTCCTCCAGCCCGGTCCGCGTCGGCGAACTCCAGCGAACCCAAGGCGCTGCCAGTCAAATCGCTCGGACGCAGCAGCAGCTCGCCGACGTCACCAAGCAGCTGACGACCGGCCGACGCGTCAATGTCGTCAGCGACGCTCCCGCCGATGCCGCCACGGCCCAGCAGATTCGCCGCGACCTCGAGCTTTCCGTCGGCTACGACAACAGCCTCTCCCGGGCCGACCGCATGCTCTCGCGGACGGATCAGGTTCTCGCCGACGCGACCGACCTGCTTCGCGAAGCCCGCCAGATCGGTTTGGCGAACGTGGGCGATCAGTCGAGCAACGACGAACGCCAAGGCGCCGCCGTCGTCCTGCGGACCATCGAGTCGCAACTCCTGAATCTCGCCAACACGACCGAAGGCGGTATTGCACTCTTCGGCGGGACCGGCAACGCGAGCGGGAGCGACCCATTCGCCTCCCGCAACGGCGGTATCGTCTTCACGGGCACCGACGATGCCAACGTCGTCGGCGTCGGCAGCAACGGCAAAACGATCGCCACCGGCGTGCAGGCGAGCGACGTCTTCGGCGGCAACTCCCGACGCGTCGGCACGCTCGACCTGGACCCCAGCGTCTCCGCCGCCACACGACTCAGCGAGCTGGGCGGCTCCCGCGACCTCGGCGTCGCGCGCGGCAGCATCCGACTCACCAATGCGGGCACGAGCGAGGTCATCGACCTCAGCAATGCCGACACGCTCGGCGACGTCGCCGCTCGCATCAACGCCAGCTCCACCGGTGTCACGGCGAGCCTCGTCGCCGGGGATCGGCTGCAGCTGAGCGGGACCAGCGTCACCGTCGGCGAAGTCGGTGGTGCGACCGCAGGCGACCTAGGCATTCTCAACAGCGTGCCGACGGGCACGGTCGTCGGTGAACCGCTCAACGCGACCGTCACGACGCACACGCCCATCGGCCAGCTCAACGGCGGTGCGGGCATCTCAGCCGGCACGATCACGATCAATAACGGCGATCAGACGACGCTCATCGACACGAGCGGTCTGGCCACGGTGGGCGATCTCGTCAACACGGTCAACGCCGCCAACGCCGGCGTCACGGCGACGATCAGCGACGACGGCAGCCGGGTCTTGTTGCAGAACGCGACGCAGGGCTCGGATCTTCGCGTCACCGGCGGCCCGGCCTTCGAGCTCGGGTGGCTGACATTCACGACGGACGATCCCGTTGCCGACTACAACGGCGGCCGGGGCATCGGTCTCGATCCTGACGGGCCGGACCTTCGGATCGAAGATGCGGGCGGCGTGACGTTCGAGGTGAATCTCGACGATGCGACCAATGCGACGCAAGTCATCGCCGCCATTAATGCTGCCGCAACGACGGCCGGTGCATCGACGGTGGCAACGTTCGACAACACGCTGCCGGGCTACCGGCTGACGGGCGTGAACAGCGTCAGCAACACGGGCTCGTCCTCGGCGGCGACCGGCCTCGGCATCGACGGTGGGGCGGTAGCAAACACGGTGGAAGGCCGCGACGTCAATGCCGTGCGGGTCGACGGGCCGTTTACGCACTTACAGCAATTGATCCGCGCCCTCGAAGTCGGCGACACCGGCTCGGGCAACGCGGCGTTGGCGTCGCTGGAGAAGGCTGAGCGGCAGGTCGTCTCCGTTCGCGGAGAGAACGGCGGGAACCTGCGAGAAGTGCAGGACCGCCGCGACCGACTTGCGGAGACGGACCTGACGCGTCGCGAGCTCTTGAGCCGGCTCGAAGATGCGGATTATTCGGCGACGATTCTGGAGTACCAGACGCTGCAGAACTCGCTGCAGGCGCAGCTGCAGACGTCGGCGCAGCTCTTGAATCTGTCGCTTTTCGACTTCCTGCGATAGCGGGAAAGGACCAGAAAATGTCGGCACGTTATTGGCCAGTGGCCGCTGATGATGCCGATAAAAGGGGAGTCAGCAGTGCTGATCCGACAGCTCGCCAGCCGCAGGCTGATCGGGCGACACGGGAGAGAATCGAGATTCAGACGTGACGACAACCCATGGATGGGGCGTCGGCGTCGCATGGCACACGGAGCCAACGAGCCCGGTTCCAAGGCATTACTTCAGGTTGCAGGCACATCCATGAGCCAGACCCAATCAAACTCCTCCGACGGCACCGTCCGCTTCGACACGACCCGGTTCGGCCCGATCGATATCGCCGCCGAACGCGTCATCCGGTTTCGCGACGGCATTCTGGGCTTTCCCGAAGCCAAACGATTCGCATTGATCCAGGCGGACCACTTTGCCGACTCCGACCCTGACGGTTCGGGCGACGGCTGCATCTTCTGGCTGCAGAACGTCGACGACCCGAAGCTGGCCTTTGTCGTGTGTGACCCGACGGCCTTCATCGGGGAGTACGACCTGGACGAGATTCCGCTTCGCGGCGACTGCCGCAGCGAGCTGAACCTGCCGGCCGCCTCGGCGGGTGGTGAAGAGCTCGAGTCGCTGCAGGTGCTGGTCATCTGCAACCGCGTCGGCGGGTGGCTGACGGGCAACTTGATGGGCCCGCTCGTCGTGAACGTCGAGTCGTTCGTCGGAATGCAGATCGTCCTGCCGGAGCAGCGGTGGGGCACGCGTCACCCGTTGCTGCAGCTGGAGGCCGACGGTAAGGAAACGGTTGGTCGGATCGGCGAGGCGGAGGAAACGTCCGCACCGTTACGCAAAACCGCCTAGTGGCACAACCGTTGCCGTGCAATTCGGCTTACATCACCCAGTTACGGTTGAAACAAACGTCACGATGAGGCGTAATAGATACCGAACAGTGTTCACATTCGCGGCCGACGGATCGGCTGCCAACACTCTCTGAGTCCAGGAAGGTAAGTCGCCATGTTGGTTCTTTCCCGCCAGCGTAATGAAACGATCATGATCGGCCACGAGGTCGAGGTGACGGTGATCGACATTCGCGGCGACAAGGTTCGCCTGGGCATCAATGCTCCGCGTGCCGTCAGCGTGCACCGCAAGGAGGTGTACGAAGCGATCAAGCGGGAGAACGAGGCCGCTGCCCAGATGCAGCCGGGCGATCCCGCCGCGCCGGAGAAGTCGGCCAAGTCGGGTCTCTCGGGCAAGGCGGACGATTCTGCCAAGCCGGTCGACGAATCGGTGGGCCAGAAGGCGGAGCCCGGCAGCGATCAGCCGCGGCCTCCGGTGCGGCTCGTCGATCCGACGCCGTCGGCCCGGCGAAGCCGTCGGACCCGCGGCGAGAGCAAGTCGTGACGATCCGTAGCTAGCTCTACAACCAGTTCCCATAACGCCCCGCCAGGGTCGTCCGTAATCGGACGGCCCCGGCGGGGTGTTCTGCGTTAAGCCTCAGCACCTCGGGCGACGATGAGTGGCTTGGGCGAGGATGGCGAATCGAGTGGCACGCGACGCACGACGCATCGTAAGTCACCAGTCGCCACCTCCGACGCCAACGACGCTGCGGCATGGAGCCGCGGCATCCGAAGCGGTCGAGTTCATCCGAACGAGCAGGGCGTCGCAGGCCCGGCTCATGAGGACGCACCCGACACGATACGCCCACCCCGCGGTCGGCAACGGACCGCAACAGCCGAGGCTCGTGTGAGCCGAGGCCACGATTCGCCTGATCGTTTCAGGCGGATCGAACGGAAGCGTTGTGGGCAGGCCCGGCATGGTGCCGGTGGCATTCGTTCGCATCGCAGCTCGTGACCGGCCTCTCCGGCACGAGCCACCTCTGAAGAAGAGGAATCGCCCACAGCAGTGGGCAACGCCCACAGATGGGCAACTCGCCCCTGACGGGGCAGCCACGGAAGGACTCGCAGATATGTCACGTATCAACACCAACGTCAACTCGCTCGTCGCCCAACGCGTTCTGAGCAAGAACAACGAGAGCCTCAACAAGAGCCTCGAGCGTCTGAGCACCGGCCTGAAGATCAACAGCGGTGCCGACAACCCGGCCGGCCTGATCGCCTCGGAAAACCTCCGGGCCGAAAAGACCGGCATCACCGCCGCCCTCAACAACGCCGAACGCGCCGGCAACATCGTCGCGACTGCGGAAGGGGGTCTTGCGGAAGTCGGCAACCTGCTCAATGAGCTGCAGGGCCTGGTCGTCGAGACCGCCAACACCGGCGGCCTCAGCGACGAGGAGCTCGAAGCCAACCAGCTTCAGGTCGACGCCATCCTCAACACCATCAACCGCCTCGCCGGTAGCGTCAACTTCCAGGGCCAAAAGCTCTTGAACGGCGACTACAGCTACCGCTCCAGCGGTGCCCAGCTCTCGGCCGTCAGCAACCTCCGCGTCAACAGCGCCCGTCTCCCCGACGGCTCGACGCAGGCCGTGGCTATCCAGGTCACGGGTTCGGCCCAGACCGCTTCGGTCACGACGGCCACCTCCGGTGCCCTCTCCGCCGCCGTCACCATCGAGGTGGCCGGCAACAAGGGTACGGAGCAGCTGAGCTTCCTCTCGGGTGCCACCGGCTCCAGCGTCGTTGCGGGCATCAACGCCCTCAAGGACGTCACGGGCGTCGAGGCCGTCGTCACGTCGGCCAACACGATCGAGCTGACCTCGACCGAGTACGGCTCGGACGAGTTCGTCAAGGTCACGGCCATCAGCGGTGGCACCTTCAACGGCGGTGCCGGCTCCGACATCGGTCAGGATGCCACGGTCAGCGTCAACGGTGGTGCAGCCAGCGTCGACGGCCTGAGCGTCAAGTTCCGCTCGAGCAACCTCGACGTCGAGTTCGACCTTAACGAAGGTGCCAACTTCGGTGGTACGACCGTTGCCAAGAGCTTCAACGTCGTCGACGGCGGTGCCGACTTCTCGCTCGGCTCGAAGGTGTCCGAGACCGAGAAGGCCTCGATCGGCATCACGAACGTCTCGACCGGCAGCCTCGGTCTTGACGGTGCGTTCCTCTCGAGCCTCGCCTCGGGCGGTGCCAACAGCCTGACCAGCGGCAACTTCGTCAAGGCTCAGGAAACCCTGAGCGAGTCGATCAAGCAGGTCAGCCAAAGCCGCGGCCGTCTGGGTTCGTTCCAGAAGTTCGTCATCGGCTCGACCGTCAACCAGCTGGGCGTCGCGTTCGAGAACGCTTCGGCCGCCGAGAGTGCGATCCGCGATGCGGACTTCGCTCTGGAGACCGCGCAGCTGACCCGCAGCCAGATCCTGGCCCAGGCCAGCACCACGGTTCTGTCGCAGGCCAACCAGCAGCCCCAGCGGGTGCTGAGCCTCCTCGGCTAAACCGACTTGAGCCTCTAGCTCAACGATTTCTCGACGCCCCGGCCTTTGGCTGGGGCGTTTCTTCGTTGGTGGATGAACTAAAGGCAGCTTTTTGGATTCTGTTCAATCCGCCTCGCCATTATGCCGATGCACAAGGACAACCCTCGGGGGCCTTCTTGCGTTGTTGTTAAACGCGCAGCTTGGAGGCTATGGGTGAACGATACAGAACCACCATTAAAAGAAACTCAGAACGACGAAGTCTCACAGGAACACGCCGCCATGCTGGCGGCGATGCAGACTTCGGTGCGGACGGCACACGAGGCCCGGCAGAATCTCGCCGCCATTGAAGTAGCCCTTCGCGAGGCCGGCAGGCATCTGACCGCCGCGGTGACCACGTTCGACCATGCTTCGAGCAAACCCGCCTCGCCGACGGCGTCCGTTGACACCGCCAACACGATCGCCGGCATGATCCGCCACGGCGTCCATTGCGTCGAGCGGGCCCGCTACGGCGAAGTCGCGGCCTTCAATGGCTCCCAGGAGATGATCGCCAGCAGCGAAAGCGGCTTCATCAGCCTGATCAAAAATAATTGTTCGTGTTCTCAAACAACCGGCTGCCCCTACCGATCCGGCCTGAACTCTGACGTCTGCATCGCCAACATGAAGCAGCCGACAGGGTCGCTCCCGGTAGTGCACCGCAGCCTTGTGGCCGGCATGAACGTCGCGGTGGCTCCGCTTCAAGTGGACCCGGAGCAAGACCAGGGCACGACGACGCGAAGTCGCGTCTTTCACCTGCGGACAAGGATCGCATCCAGCCGGGCGTCGCTCATGCTGTCGCCGAAGATGGACGTGGCCGATGGTGCCGACGCGACAGGAACCGTGCGCATCGTCGCCGTTCCGCCTAACGCTTTACAAGGCGCCGGTCCGTCAGCGGCACGAAGCTGCGACGTGTCGCTGCCGCCTCCGCCTCTGTCCCGCGAGACGGTGCGAGAGCTTCGACGCGCCGTCATGCCGCTGGGCTTGCGGGTGACTCGTCGCGGCATGTCGCTTCTGATCCGGTCGCAGCAGGGCGGAGCCCGCGGCCGCTTCAAGCTGCGCATGGGTCATGGAGCCGAAGCGGCGTGGGATATTGTCAAGCAGCAGGACGGTGTCGATGCCACGGTCCGGGTCGACGGGAAGCCGGCCCTGGTCAGCGGCGACCGCGCGATTTTCAGGAACGATCACACCGATTTCTGCTTCAGTGTCGGTGGGCCCCTGGCCGATCCGGGCGGCGAACTCAACGTTCGCGTGACGGGTGGCGTGCCGGTGCCGGTCGAACGCCGCGTCGGTGCCGACGCCTCTTGGGTCCCCGCCGGCTGGCCGCGGGGCAGAACCAGAGCAGCCAACGGGGCGGGCGATGTCATCCACATCAGCCTGCCGCGAATGAATGCCACCACGCTCGGCACCCGTCATGCGTCGATGGCCAGCATCATGAGGGTCGCTGGCGAGGGACGCTTGCTCCCGTCGACGCGTGACGCTCTTCTGGCAGCACTTCGGGAAATCTTCTCGGTCAACGCCCGCGTCCAGCAGGCGCTGAGTTATCTCGAAGCGGCCCTCATCACTGCCGCGGCCGACTTCTGCGGCAACGCGGCGACCAAATCCGAAGCCGGCGAACCCGCCGCTTGCGACGGCGATGCGAGCGGACGACGATTGGCCGCATGACGTCCCCCGGCCGCAGGCAACGAGTGGCCTGGATTCTCTACGACTGGGCCAATAGCGGCTACGGACTCGTCTGGAGCGTTCTCTTCAGCGCCGTCTTCGTCGGGGCGATGTTGCCCAAGCAGCCCAGTTGGGATCGGCGGGTGGTCGATGGTGAGGCAATGATCGTCAGCGGTCTGTCGGTCTTCGGCATCGAGGTGCCCGGCAGCGCCGTGTTTGCCATTCTTGTCAGCATCGTCGCCACGTTGACGGTGCTCACCGCGCCGGTGCTCGGGGCGCTCGCCGACGCCAAAGGATGGCAAAAACGCCTGCTCATCGCGACCGCCACCGGCGGTAGCTTGGCGGCGATGCTCGTCGCGTTCGTTCCTGCCGGGTGGGACTGGACGTGGGTCTTCTCAGCGATCCTCTACGTCCTGAGCTTCTACCTTTTCGGCCTGTCGATCACGTTCTACAACGCCTACCTGCCGGTGATCGCCGGGGCGATGGGCGAGAACAAGCTCGGCGGGTGGGGCTTCGCCGTCGGCTACATCGGCGGGGCGGTCATGCTCGTGATCGCTGCGCTGCTCTTGCCCGCATGGCTCGGCGACGGGGCGTACGTCTATCACCTGGGCTTGGCGGGCGCGGGCCTGTGGTGGTTGTTGTTCAGCGTGCCGATCTTCATCGCAATGCCCGCCGTCGCTCCTGCGGCGGATGCGGGCAACCGTCCGCCGGGCTTGTTCGGGCCGTTCGTTCAGGTCGGCCGGACGCTGAAGGACTTGCGACAGTACCGGATGCTCTTCCTGTTCCTCCTCGCCTTCCTCATCTACATCAACGGCGTCGAGTCGGTGATCGCGCTGTCGAGTGCCTTTGCCGAAGACGTTCTGATGATGGGCGTACGAGACCTGACCATCATGTTCCTCATCGTCCAGGTCGTCGCCTTCGTCGGTGCTGCCATCAGCGGGTACGCTGCGGAGCGGTTCGGCTGCAAGACGGTCATCATGAGCACGCTCGCCATGTGGTGCGTCGGCGTGGGATTGACCTACTTCGTGCAGAACGCGTTTCAATTCACGTTGCTCGGCTCGCTGATCGGTCTGGTGCTCGGCGGCGTGCAGTCCTCGAGCCGGACGCTCATGAGCAAGCTCACCCCACCTGAAATTCGCAACGAAGCATTCGGCTTCTACGCCATCGGTACGAAGGCGATGAGCGTCTTCGGCCCGCTGCTCTTCGCAGTCGTCGGCACGATGTTCGGCCCGCGCTTGAGCGTCTTCGCGGTGCTGCCGTTCCTGATCATCGGGCTCATTCTGCTGTCGCGGGTGCAGGAACCGCGGGCCGTGTGAAGCGTCGTGCGTCCATACCTTTCTTCATGTCCAACTACGAACCCGCCGCCGACCGTTATGAAGCCCGCTCCGACGGCTGGTTCCGCCGTGCAGGCCGAAGTGGCCTGCGGCTTTCCGCCGTTTCCCTCGGCCTCTGGCACAACTTCGGCGACCCCGGCACCAGCAGTGCCAAGCACGATGAGGAGTCATCGATGCACGCCAACGCCCGCGACATCGTTTTCACCGCCTTCGACCGAGGCATCACGCACTTCGACCTCGCCAACAACTACGGCCCCAAGCCCGGCAGTGCCGAGTCCCGCTTCGGCCGGATTCTTGCCGACGACCTCGCCAGCCATCGCGACGAACTCATCATCTCCACCAAAGCCGGCTACGGCATGTGGCCTGGTCCCTACGGGTCGTTGGGCTCCCGCAAGTCGCTGCTCGCGTCGCTCGATCAGTCGCTTGGCCGCATGGGGCTGGAGTACGTTGACATCTTCTACATCCACCGGCCCGACTTCGAGACGCCGCTCCAAGAGACGATGGGGGCCCTCGACCAGGCGGTTCGCAGCGGTAAAGCGCTCTACGTCGCGATGAGTAATTTCTCCGCGACGATGACCGCCGAAGCCGTCAGCGTCGTCGAGCGGGACCGCCTGGCCCGACCCGTGCTGCACCAGCCGCGATACAACATGTTCGACCGTTGGGTGGAACAGGGCACCCGGCCCGGCGACAGTCTGCTCGACACCTGCGGCCGCCACGGTATCGGCGTCATCCCGTTCAGCCCGCTCGATCAGGGCATGCTCACCGACAAGTACCTCGACGGCATCCCCGACGACAGCCGCGCCGCGAGCAAGGACGGTGCCCTCTCCCGCGACGCCGTCAACGCCGCGAAGGTGGCGAAGGCCGAAGAACTTCAAAAGATCGCCGCCGACCGTGGGCAAACGTTGGCCCAGCTGGCGATCGCCTGGTGCCTGCGGGACGAGCGGGTGACGTCGGTCATCATTGGGGCCAGCCGGTCGTCGCAGGTGACGGACTGCAGCAGTTGTCTCGAAGCAGGAGCTTTAACGAGCGACGAGGTGACCCGGATCGGCAAGATCCTCGACGGGCCTGCGAGCTGAAGCCTCATTCCGCGGCTTGCCCACCATCTCAAGATTCGTGAAAATCAAGCAACGGAAGGTTGAAGCCCCGCCACGCCGATGTACAGTTCATCCGTCCAGCCGGATGAACGGTTCAACCCAGTTTGCCTCACACGCACGAAACATCCTCCGTCATCGACCACCTTGCCGTTCTCGGCGACGCGACGCGTCTTCGGTTGTTGCGGGTGCTCGAGACGCAGGAGCTGACCGTTGCCGACCTCAAGGACGTGCTGCGTCTGCCGCAATCAACGATCAGTCGACACCTTAAGACGCTGCTCGACCGTCAATGGATCGTCCACCGCCGCGAGGGCACTGCGGGCGTGTATCACCTGATTCTCGACGAGCTCGATGAAGGCCGCCGCACGTTGTGGCTGGCGACGCGACAGACCAGCGGCGACTGGGCGACGGCGGAGCAGGATCTGCTTCGGCTACGCCAGCACCTCGCCACCCGTGACGAGGGCGGGTTTTTCGCGGAGGTCGCCGGCGACTGGCAGGCGATTCGCGACGAGCAATACGGCCGATCGTTCGAAGCGATGGCGGCCTTGGCCCTTCTGCCCGCCGACGCGGTCGTCGCCGACCTCGGCTGCGGCGGGGGACACTTCGCCGAGAAGCTCGCCGCCTTCGCGTCGGAGGTGGTGGGGATCGACGCCTCGCCCGAGATGCTCAAGGCCGCGAGGCGTCGGTTGCGGCCGCTCGACAACGTGAAACTCAAGCAGGCCGAGCTGTCGGCCGTGCCGATGGACGACGCGACCTGCGACGCGGCCTTCTGCGTGCTGGCCCTCGGCTACACCGAAGACCCAGCCGCCGTCGTGAGCGAGATGCGTCGGCTGCTCAAGCCGGGCGGCCGCCTGATCATCGTTGACGTGCTCGCCCACGATCGCGACGACTTCCGCCGCCGCATGGGCCAACGACATCGCGGCTTCGCCATCGACGAGACGCGGCAACTGCTTCGCGACTTCGCCGACGTCCGCATCCAACCCCTGCCGCCCGAGCCCGACGCGAAGGGGCCGGCGCTGTTCGTCGCCAGTGGGGGATCGATCTCCAAGTAGGGTGGGCTTCAGCCCACCATTGCAGGTCGAGCCACCTTATTAACCAGATGGTGGGCTAAAGCCCACCCTACATCAGACTTTTCTACAGAAACACCATGACTGCAACCGCCACCGATATCGGAACTAACGCCGCCACCACCCCCCAGAGCGGCATCGAATACCAACTCAAGCCCGGTGCCTCGCTCGACGAGCTCCAGGAGCTTGCCATCCAGGGCCGCAAGGAGCTGGACCTCGCCGAGCAGGAGATGCCCGGCCTCC
>CAYMAS010000032.1:0-29684 GCA_964388485.1 uncultured Tepidisphaerales bacterium
GTCGGACGCCGCGCCATCGTCGGCGTCATCACTGTGATTTAGGTTCTGAGTCATCGCTGAGGCACCTCGCTTCGGCACGTCACTTCTCTCTTTCGGAGACTCCACGATGACTGCTACCTCCTCTCGTTCCGACTCGATTCGCCGCGTGCTGATCACCGGCGGCACCGGCAAGACCGGCCGACGCATCGCCGACCGGCTGCTCGCCCGCGACGTCGAAGTCCGCATCGGCTCACGTTCCGCCACCGTCCCCTTCGACTGGCACGACGACGCCACGTGGGCCGCCGCCCTCGACGACGTCGACGCCGTCTACCTCGCGTTCTACCCCGACCTGACCGTGCCCGGCACCGACGCGCTCCTCGCCCGCTTCGCCGAAGCCGCCGGCGTGCAAAGGCTCGTGCTGCTCTCGGGCCGTGGCGAGGAAGGGGCACGCCTCTGCGAAGAACGCGTCGCCGCCGTCGGCCTGCCGTTGACGGTCGTCCGCGCGAGCTGGTTCATGCAGAACTTCAGCGAAGGCCCGTTCCTCGACTTCGTCATGAATGGCACGATCGCCTTGCCCGCCGGCGATGCCGTCGAACCCTTCATCGACGCCGACGACATCGCCGACGTCGCGACCGCCGCCCTGACCGAAGACGGCCACGCCGGCGAGATCTACGAACTCACCGGCCCGGCCGCCATCTCCATCGCAGACGTCGCCGCCGAGCTGTCGAAGGCGACCGGCCGAACGATCCGCTACGAGTCGATCTCGCACGACCAGTTCGTCGACGGCCTCCGCGACGCTGGCCTGCCCGCCGACTACGTCGATTTGCTCGACTACCTGTTCACCGTCCTGATGGACGGCCGCAACGCCGAGCCACAAGACGGCGTCCGCCGTGCCCTTGGCCGATCGCCGCGCAGCTTCGCCGACTACGCCACCGCCGCCAAGGCAATCTGGCAGAACGCGGAGGTGTCGGTATGAGCCACGTCCTTACCTCCACCACCATCGCCGCCGCCGTCGGCAGCGGCCTGATCGCCGGCGTCTTCCTCGCCTTCAGCTCCTTCATCATGCCGGCCCTTGCCCGCACGACCTCGCCGCACGGGGCCGAGGCGATGCAGCACATCAACGTCACCGTCTTCACCGGCTGGATGATGGGCCCGTTCCTCGGCACCGGCGTGCTCTGCCTGCTCCTCGCCGCCGGCTCGATCTGGCAGACCGGCCTGTCCGACTGGCTGCTCCTCACCGGCGTCGCCCTCTACCTCCTCGGCACGATCGGCGTGACGGCCGCCTTCAACGTCCCGCTGAACGAAACGCTCGCCCCGATGAACCTGCACGATCCCGCGACGGCCGACTATTGGCAGCACTACCTATCCCGCTGGACCCTGTGGAATACGGTCCGCACCGTCGCTTCAACGCTCGCATGCCTCGCGTTCATCCTGTCGCTGCTGACGTAGCAAGTAGGGTGGGCTTCAGCCCACCGTCCGGCGTCAGCACGACCGCAGATGGTGGGCTGAAGCCCACCCTACAAGGCTTAAAGTGTGTCACGCGATTCAGCTTAGCGCCTGCCAGAGGAAAAGTAACGCCAGCACGAAGGTTAACGCCCCAAACCCGTACCGCTCGATCGGCCGCTTCGCCGTGAGGTTGCCCACCGTGTTGAGCAGGAAAAACGCGACGAACAACCAGACACCCGCTCGACTCCACCGGGGGCCGAGCGGCGTGCTCACGTAGCCCGCGTCCACCGCCACCACGACCACCGCGAGGATCAGCACGCTGATCGACACCGCCTCGAGCGCTACCAACCGCCGCCTGCTCGTGATCCGACCCGCCCACACCACCTCTCGCGGCACCACCCCCAGCAGCACCAACCCACGAAACGGCAGCAACAGCAGAAGGAGAACCAAGAGCGCGAGGCTCGCGATGACGAGTCAGGTGTAGATCAAGCTCAGAACGGCTCGCTGTCTGCCCCTGCCGCGTCTGTGTCGGCTCGGGCCGGCCGTAGCCGACGCCGTCAGGCAATCGATGGTTAAACAGCAAGACCAGCGGCCCGTTTGCGAAGGCGCTTTCGAGCACGTGGTGCCGCCGCGACAGGTTCAGTCGATAGCGACTTCGCTGAAGGTGCCCTCGTTGCCGTTCGCGTCGAGGCTGACGATGCGGACGATGGTGTCGTCTTCGACCTTTTCGAGTTCTAGGAAGCCGCGGTCGCTGACGGTTTCGACGAAGTCGAACGAGTCGCCGCCGTTGTCGCTGCGGAAGAGGCTGACGGCAGCGGCGTCTTCGGGGATGGCGAAGATCGCCAGGCCCAGGTCGTCGCCGCCGTTGATGCGGCCGCCGCTGGCTCCGACGGGGCCGGCGGCTTGGTTGGCGGGTTCGATGTTCTTGATGACGTAGACGTTGTCGTTGTAGTCGAAGTTGAAGCCCGTGAAGTCCATTGTCAGGAGCCAAGTGTCTTCCACCGTGCTGCCGTCGGGTCGCTTGACGGGGAAGAAGCGAAGCAGGTGCAGGTCTTGGGCGTTGGGATCGGTCGGGTTGGTCGAGTCGTCGTTGAAGGCGTCGACGCTGTACTCGTTGACGATGCGGAAGCCGAAGTCGAGGCCCGCCGGATCAAAGGTGCCGGCTGCGGGAGCGTTGCCGCCCTGGATGGCGGGCATGAACGTCTGAAACGCGAGGCGGTCGTGGCGGAAGATGAGCTGGCTGTTGCTGTCGGCGGTCGATTCGTCGAGCGTCTCGGGGAACCACGAGATGCTGTCGGCGGTGTTGGCCGAGTGGAAGGCGGCCAACTGGTAGACCTCGACCGGCAAATCTTCCTGAGCCGCTCGCCAGAACGGGCTGAGCACCTCGTCGCCGACGGCGTCGGGCGTGCCGGTAAGGCGTTCGGCTTCCGTCCCGACGTCGGTGCCGAGGCCGAAGATCTCGATCATCTCCGCCAGTAACGGCTCTTCGTTGTCCTTCTGAATACCGCTGGCGATGTCGTCCTCGCTGTAGGGCATGAAGTACCCGCTGACCGGGATGACGAGGTCCAGGCCGGTCGTTTCAATTTGCGCGTCACCTTCGTAGAAGCCGCCATCGACGCCTTCGTCTTCTGCATCAAAGGTCAGAATCAGGTCGACAGAGTCGCCCGGCTCCAGCACGGTGCCTGCCAGGTCGTTGGCGTCAAAACCGCTGGGCACGTTGACGCCGGTGATCTCGATGTCGTCGTTGCCCGTGTTCACGAGCGGGACTGTGCGCGTGTTGTTGACGAACTGCGGATCGAAACGATCATCGCGCTCGCCGGGCGGAATCTCGCTGAAGACGAGGCGGTTCAGGCCTTCCTCCGCGCCATTGGCCGTTGCAGCGAGTCGACCCTCGTCGGCATCGATGGCGACGACGTTGGTCATGACGACGACGACGTCGTTGTAGTCGTTGGCGAACTCGAACTCTTCGAAGCCGACCGCCAAGGCATTTTCGACAGCATCGATGTTGTAGACGGCGGCCTTGTCCCGCTCGCCCGGCGTCGGCTCCCAGGTGTTGAGGGCGTTCTCCGTGTATGCGACGCGGCCGCGGGTGTCGGTGATGCCGCCGCCGATCGCGTCGAGGAAGGCCGGGCTCTTGACATAGAGGCCGAACTCGCCGTCGACGAAGAACTTGGCGGCCGTCGCGTCGTCAGGGTCGAGACCTTGTGCCGTATACACCTCGCCGATCTTCGTCTGCGTTTCGGGCCGACCCGGCTCGTAGTGGCCAAAGCTCAGGACCGGCGTGCGGTCGGGGCTGTAACTGGCAATGACTTCGATGGCGACCGGCTTGTCCGGATTGGCGGCACGGAAGAGCTGGGCATCGAGGCCGCCGAGTTCGTCGAGGCCGATCTCGGTGGTCGTCGGATCGGGATCACCGGTTTCGATTCCGAGGTCGTAGACGTCGAAGATCTGCTGTAGCGAGGGCTCGTTGGCACCTTCGACGCCGCGACGGACGAAGCCGGTGACGAGGCTGCCGACTTCGAACGCGTCGGGATCACTCGTACGAACGAAGGCGGTCGCGGTGAAGGTGTCGCCGACGTCGGCACCCGAGGGAGCGTTGAAGCGGACGTCGAAGCTCGTCGAGCCGCCAGCGGGCACGGTGATCGCCTGCGTCGGAGCGTTGACGAACTCGAAGAGGTTCTTGTCGGGCCCGGTGAGGCCCAGCGTGTACGGCGAGACGATCAGCGGCTCGGTGCCGGTGTTGCGCACGGTGAAGGCCCGCTCTTCCGCTTCGCCCGCGGCGGCATCGACGAAGATCTGCCGCGACGCCTCCTTGGCCGTACCGCCGGCTTTGACGGGCCGCAGGAGCGTGATCGTCTCCTGGCCGTACTCGCTGACGTAGATCGCGCCGTCGCTGGCCTGGACGAGGTCGAGCGGATCGTCGAGCCCGGTGAAGCCCGTGACGCCGAGCGTCGAGTCGCTGATGATGCCGTTGTCTTCGACATCCAGGACGATGAGATCGTCGCCGCCTGACCAGCGTGTGACGATGAGCTTGCCTTTGAGTGCTCCGCCGAAGGCATCGGCTGTGTACTCGATGACGCCGTTGGGCGACTGGTTTTTGCCGAAGTCGAAGGCAAAGCCGCGATAGTCGTCTTCCGGGAAGGTGCCGACGGGATACTGATCGACCTGAGCCCTGTCCTGGCCGATGCTGGGGTTGCCGCCGCCCAGGACGAAGTTGTTGAGCGTCGGGTTCGGGTGGCCGTAGTACCCTCCCTCGACGATCCGGAAGAGGTAGTCGTTCTGCGTCTGCGTGACGTTCGTGATGCCGACAGGATCGTTGCCCGGACCGGCGGGCGTGTTGCCGCCGGCCGCGGAGCCGTTCGTCGGGGCGTAGAGGCTGCCGTTGGAGTGGAAGACGAGATCGTAGTTGTTGCGGACGCCCGAGGCGTAGACGACCACCGGGGCACCGTCCGCGTTCGGGTCATAGGTCCCGCCGTCGGCTGTCTTCACGTCGACCGGGTCGCCGTCGCTCTCGATCTGGTCGACGTCGATGGCCAGCACCGCACCGGAAAGCTGCCGCTCCGGGCGGAATCCCCACGCCGGATCGGGAGCACCCATCGCCGTGTTGGCACCCTGGCCGAGGTACAGGCGACCGTCGGGCCCGAAGATGGGCTGGTTGGTGAGGTGGTCTCGGATGGAGCGTGGCAAACCGGCGACGAGATCGTCGACCGTCTCCAGATCATCGCCGCTGAGCCGCGTGACCTTGCCGGTGAAGTCGTCGCCCAGGTCGCTAGGCGTGCTGGTGGTGACGTCATTGAACTGCGTGTGCGTGACGTACGCGACGAGGTCGCTCGCCGTCGCGTCGGGGCCGAAGGTCAGGCCGGTGACGACACGTTGGTCGCCTTCGCTTTCGGTGATGGAGTCGATGTCGAAGGACGAGCCGAGGGTGCCGTCGTCCTCGAGATCCCACCGTCGGATCAGGCCTTCGATGCTCGTCGCGTAGAGCCGCCCGTCGGGGCCGAGGGTGACGCTCGACCAGATCTCGCCGTCCGCTTCGGGCAGATCGACCTGCTCGAAGGCGACGCTCGCCAGATCGCCGCCGACGCCGCCGAGGCTGAAGTTGGTGGTGAAGGTGCTCGTGAACGGTTCGGCCGCGATGCCGAAGAGGTCGGTCACGCCGCTGGTGATGGTGAACTCGTACTCGGTGTCGGCATCGAGCGCGCGGTTCGGCGTCAGGATGATCGTGTCGCCTCCGCCGCTCGTGTTGATCTCCGCCGGTACGCGGAGCCCGTCAGCCGTTCGCTCGAGGAAGACGTTGGTAGGGGTCAACGTCGAGCCATCCACCGAGGCGTTGGGCAACTCCAGATCCACCGCGACGAAGCTGTCGCGAAAGACGAAGTCATCGCCGTCCGTCGGCCGACTCTCGCGTACCGTCAGACGTGTCGGCGGCAGGTCGTCACGCGTGACCTCGAAGTCGTCGAACTCCGCCGTGATGGGGTCGCCGTCGTTCTTATGGACGACGATGATGCCCGCCCGGGTCGCGTCATCCCGGAAGTACCCGCTGTTGACGGCGGGCGTGAAGGTTTCGCTGAACCGCGTCATGAGGCCGCCCTCGACACGGAACTGAGCGGAGATCACGCCGCTATCGGCATCGCCGGCGAGCCAGAGGTCGATGTACTCCGCCGTCGCCAGATTGACACCATCAATCGTCGTCACGTCCCGCGTCGCCCCACCGCGGCCGAGGGGGAACTGCGTTGCGTCGCTCGAATCGTCCGGCGTCTCTGCCAGAAATTGCACAAGATTGTCGGTGCCGTCGTTCTCGAAGACGAGCTTGACGTAACGGTCCTGACTCGCCCCGACCATCAGGCCGAACTGCTCGAACGCCTCATCCACGCCGTCCAGCATCTCGCCCGCCAGGCCGACGCGGGTGTGAACGAGCCAGTCGTCGCTGCCGTTGAACGGCAACTGCAGTCCGTTGACGAGCGAGTTGTCATCGTCAAAGTTCGAGCCACTGGTCGCGCCGCCGCTGGAGGTGATCCGCAGAACGCCATCATCGACATCAAGGTCGATGAGATTTGCGTCGAGTTCGTCGCCGTTCGAGTTGCCTTGGACAATTGGGAAGCCGGTGTTCTGCCCATCGCGATCTTCGACGCCGTTCACCTCTCCCGAGAAGTCGAGCCGCAGCGGAACGTCGAACGCGGTGCCGCTGAAGGCGAGGAGCCGCCGGCCTTCCAGAGCTTCGATAGTCGCACGACGAAGACGTGAACGGTGAGCAGCGTCTAGCAAGTTCATAATCAACTAGCCGAAGCTTATCGGCCGCATCAGCTCATCGCACGCCTTCGTGCAGCTTTGTCACGTCAACCTGTAGAAGACGGTTGGCGCGAGTCATGCCGCTGATTACGCTCATCGCCGACATGGGGAGTCGATCGACCAGAGGTAGCAGCCGTGCCAGCCGACGCAAGCCGAAGAAGGCATCTGGCGGCGGGATCGTGCTGGTTCTTAGCTCCCTCGCGATGACGGCAGGTACGGTCGCCCTGATCACGTGGATCGCGAGCAAGGACATCGAGATCGTGATCAACGGAGACGTGCAGCCGGCGGCGGCGGACGACAGGGTCGAGCCAGCACAGGAAGCGACGGCTCCACCTTCCCCCGAAACCCGACTGCGGGCCGAGAATGATCAGGAGTTTACGCCCCAACCACCTCCGGACGAGACGAATCCACGACCCCGGAGCATCTTCAATCTGGAGTCCATTGATCCCTCGCGTCTGCCGCGACCGGAGATCGACAAGTCGCCGGTTCCCCCGAACCCGCGGAGGACAACAGTCGATCCGCCGGAGTCCGAACTTCCGGAAGATCCTCTAGAGACGCCTCGGCCATCTACAGAAGTCGAGCCTGCTGACCGACCGTCTTTCCTGCTGATCGGCGACGCGAGGCGGCTCAAGCCAGCTGCCGTCAACCCGCTGAATGATGAGCCCGGACCCGCTCTACGGGCACTCCTTCAGACCGGCAGTGCCAAGGCCGCTGCCGAGGCAGCGATAGACCGATTCAACCTGGTGCGGACTGACCCACACCCATACCACGTCGCCGCCGTCTCCTTTCATCTTGCTGGCAATTCTGATCGCGCGACACAGTTCGCTGAACGTGCCTTGAGCTGCTGGCACCTTGTGGACGAGATGATTCCGGTTGAAGGCATCCTGAACGTCGCGGCTCTTTACCTAGAAGAGAATCCGTCGCGTGGGATCAAGCTTCTGGCTGAGCAGCTGGAGAAGCGGATGGCCGTGCTGGATGTTGCGGACGAAGCCCGTGCAGAAGCTCAACGCATATCGGATGCCCTCGGCATCTGCATCGGCAGAGCCGAGCGAGAAGGCACGTGGACACCATTTCAGGAAGCAATGCTGCTGAAGAAGATCGACTGGGATCGGCAACTGGGTCGGTCTTCGAACTCCTTGCGCTTCGGCGAGTCCGAATTGATGGCAGTCGAAGCCGACAGCATGTGGGATGAACTGTTTGCGTCACGGGATGCCTGGATAGCGTCTCGCAAGGTCCACGACCAGGCTCAGAGGTCAGTAGAGAATCGGCGGCAACAACTCGCTTCAGCCGAAGCTTACAAGCGTCGGTGGCCAAAAACGAGCAACACGCCCGTGTTCCGCGTCGCGGCTGCGTTAAGAGAAGCGGAGGCCGCAGAGCGTCGATCGGGTTCTCAGCTAGAGGCCGCCGAACGACGATATCTGCAGGCAGAGAAGCCGAGATGGCCAGGATCGCTGCCACTTTACGTCCCGATCCGTTACATACCGACACCCACCGATTGATGATGATTCAGTAGACGCCTTCGTGCTTCGTGAACCAGTGATCGAGCCGCCTCGGGTGTCTCCGCCGTGGCGACCAGGTGGCCCATCTTGCGGCCGGGACGGGCCTCTGTTTTGCCGTAAAGGTGCAGCTTGACGTTCGGCATTCGCAGAATCGCCTCCCAATCCGGCTCGCCGTTCGTCCAGAGATCGCCCAGCAGATTCGCCATCGCGACGCCGCCGGCGGTGGCGGCCACTGCGCCCAGCGGCAGGCCGCAGACGGCACGGAGTTGTTGCTCGAATTGGCTGGTGATGCTGGCGTCGAAGGTCCAGTGGCCGCTGTTATGGGTTCGCGGGGCGATCTCGTTGACGAGCAGGTCGTACCCGCCGCCGCCGTGCTCGTCGGGGACGACGAACAGTTCGACAGCGATGAGCCCTACCGCCTCCAGCTTCTGAGCGACTTCCGTCGCGACCTCAACGGCCCGCTGCTCGACCACATCGCCGAAACCGCTCGGTACCGTCGTCACGTCGAGGATGCCGTGCCGGTGATCGTTGCGGCCGACCGGATAAGCCTGCACCTGCCCCGCCGCGGTTCGGGCGATGACGACGCTGACTTCTGCCTCAAACGGCACGAGTTGCTCAAAGACCGCGACATCCGGCGCGCCCAGCTTCTGCCAGGCGGCCTCGGCGGCTTCCAAGGGGGTCGCCGGTGCGAGTCGCGACTGCCCCTTGCCGTCATAGCCGAAGAGGGCCGTCTTGAGGATGCCTTCGCCAAGGGCTGCCGAGACATCGACCACCTCCGCGGGAGACTGGACGGCTTTCCAGGTGGCGTGCGGAATGCCCTCATCACTAAGGAACGTCTTTTCCCTCAGCCGATGCCGTGTCGTGTGGAGCACGTGTGGCGACGGGTGGACCGGCGTGATGGCTTCGATCTCCGCGAGCGTCTCCGCTGGCACGTTTTCGAACTCGAAGGTGACGACGTCGCAGCGATTGGCGAAGTTGCGTGCCGCGTCGATGTCGTTATACGGCCGGTTGATCTCCACATCCGCTACCTGCCCCGCCGGACAATCGAGCGACGGATCGAGCGCGTGGACGCGATAGCCCATGCGACGTGCCGCGATGCCGAACATCCGGCCCAGCTGCCCGCCGCCGAGGAGTCCGATGGTGCTGCCGGGGGGGATCATCGTCTTGCAGTGAGGCTAGCCCGGCAGTAGCTAAAGCTCACAGGCCGGTCGCGATTGACCTTCAAAGGAACGGCCGGCGACGCACGGAGCGGTCGCCGGCCGATCGTCGCCGATCAGCCGCTTTGACAGCAGCTTGAAGCATCGTCAACAGCTAGAACTGGAAGTTAACGTCCGAATCACGGAACTCCCAGAAGCCCGGCGAAAGGATGCCGATGAACGGGACGAGGAAGAAGACGCCGCCGACGATGTCAGCGATGCCAACCGTGCTGATGGTGCGGCCGATCGTCTTGGTACGGCTGGTGCCGTCAGGAAGCTCAGCCCGAACGGTGTACGACTTATCCTTCGTCAGCTCGACCTGCAGCGGGTTCTCATCGTATGGATCACCGTTGATGAAGAACTTAGCGTCGGGCTCGTTGCTGCTGATGTTAACCATCTGCGTGTCTTCACCGATGAGGAACGAGCAGCCGATTTGCTGAAGAACGAGCGGGATCGCGATGATGCCGGCAACGAGGAAACGGAACGCGCGGTTGCGGAAAATGTTGGCCATGTCTGGCGTGTGCCTTTCTGAAAAGAAACGAGGTTGGGGCAGAAGATGAACAGCAGGCAGGATGAGCCGGAAGCGTCGTGCCGCGGCAGAAGCCCATGGCCCGCGTCTCCGCCTGTTGGAGCACCAAGCCCCCAGGAACACGTCGAAACTCCCACCTCGGGGCGAGCGTCCCTCGACGTCCGTCGCCTCCGCGGCGACGAAGCAGCAAAATAGCGACTTACGCGACGCGTGCAACTTTCACGAAGTGTGCCAACCGGGTCATAATCCCGAGTCAAGCGAACGCCTTCATCTTCGCGAGCTCCGCATAAAGCGCCGCCGCCGTGCGGCGGCCGGCGTGGAAGGCGGCGAGGTCCATCTTCTCGTTCGGAGCGTGCAGGTTGTCGTCCGGCAGGCCAAAGCCGACGAAGAGCGTGTCGAGGCCCAGTTGTTCCTTGAACATACTGCCGACTGGAATGCTGCCGCCCTCGCGGATGGCAACCGGTCGGGTGCCGAAGCCGACTTCAACGGCGGCGGCGGCGAGTCGCATGGCGGGCGAGTCCTTCGGCAGGAGCGACGCGTCGATGCCGCCGTGGTCGATGAAGTCGAGCGAGCAGGTGCTCGGGCAGCGATCACGGAGCGTCGCCTGGAACTTTCCGCGGATGTCCTGCCAGCTCTGGCCCGGAACGAGCCGCATCGAGATCTTGGCAGACGCCTTGGCCGGAATGACGGTCTTGGCCCCGTCGCCGGTGTAGCCGGAGAGGATGCCGTTGACGTCGAGCGTCGGCCGGGCCCACTTTCGTTCGATTGTGCTGAAGCCACTCTCGCCGGTGCCTTGGCTAAGACCAAGATCGCGAAAATAGCCCGCCTCGTCGAATTCTAGCTGCCGCCAGGCGTCGCGTTCGTCGTCCGTCAGCTCCACGATGCCGTCGTAAAAGCCGTCGATCATTACGCGGCCGTCACTGTCGTGTAGCGACGCAACGAGCCGACAAAGCTCGTTCGCCGCATTCGGCACCGTGCCGCCGAACATTCCGCTGTGCAGGTCCGTGTTGCAGGCTGTGAGGGTGACCTCCTGATAGCACATGCCGCGAAGGCCATAGGTGATCGCGGGTTGACCTGGTCCGAGCTGGCCGGTGTCGCTGACAACGGCGACATCGGCTTGAAGGTCGTGGGCATAGCTCTTGACGAAGGCTTCGAGGTTTTCACTCGCATTCTCCTCTTCGCCTTCAACGAGGCAGATGAGGTTCACGGGCAGACCACCATGGGCCTGATAGGTGATGATCGCGTCGGCATGGGCCCAGACCGGCCCCTTGTCATCGGCGGCACCACGCGCGAAAATTTTGCCGTCGCGAACGTCCGGCTCGAACGGCGGCGACTTCCAAAGCTCAAGCGGCTCTGGTGGCTGGACGTCGTAATGGCCGTAGAAGAGGACCGTCGGCCGACCTTCAACGTGCTTGTTCTTGGCGATGACGATCGGATGGCCGCTTTTGGTCTTGGTGCCGGTTTCCATAACGCTCGTGTCCAAGCCCGCTGCCTTGAGCTGGTCGGCGAGCCATTGGGCAGCCTGACGGCAATCCTGGGCGTGTTTCGGCTTCGTGCTGACTGACGGGATCGACAGAAACTCCACGAGCGACGTCTCGGCCGCGTCGCGGCGTTGTTCGAGGGAGGTCAGAACGTCTTCAAGCTTAGCAGACATGCCGCGAGAGTAGACGGCCCGGCTGGTCCCGATACTCAGGCGCAGCGCGATCTGACAGACCTGTCCGAGCGGGCCGACTCACCCGACTGCTCGCAGAAGGGCCACCGTCGCTGAGCAGCGGCAGGCTTGGGCGAGCGAATCGAATGAGCGTTGGGCCAGGTTCGGGCGTCAGATGAGAATGGACGGTCCGCGTCAGCTACCGACCTGCGTCAGGCATCAGATGTCGGCGACGCCTTCTTTGCAGCCTTCTTGCGAGTCCGCTTCGGCTTCGGTTCCGACTCGGCAGCGTCCGCAGAAGCGGCCTTCTTCGCGGTCTTCCTTCTCGGAGCCTTCTTCACCGGATCAGCTGGAGCGGCGTCAGGTTCTTCAGCCTTGGGCTCCGCCGTCGGGACTGCAACGGGTCGCGACTTGACCACTTTCCCGCCACGACGACGACGGCGCGTCTTCGCCGGCGCCACCGGCTCATCCTCAGACGAATCTCCTTCCGTACTCGACGGCTCGGGCGACTCGGGTTCGGGATCCGGCGTCGGGGCGGCAGCTTCGTCAGCGGCGGACTTAGTTGCACCGCGCCGGCGACGGCGGCGACGACGGGTGGTCGGTTCAGCTGGTTCGGCTGGTTCGGCTGGTTCGGCTGGTTCGGCTGGTTCGGCCGACGGCTCATCTGCATCGGCCGCCGGTGTCGGTTCCGCATCAGGCTCGGGCGACATTGCTTCGGCGGGTGTCGCGTCGCTGCCACGGCTTCGGCGGCGGCGCCGTGGAGACGGCCCAGCCTCCTCATCTGGCGACCCTTCTGCTTGGTCATCCGACTGCGGAGTCAGAGATTCTGAGGCTTCATCAGTTGGCATGTCTTTGCTGCTGCCGCGACGACGACGGCGGCGGCGTGAGGAAGCAGGCTTGGCTTCCTCAGCGTCTGCTTCGTCAGCGAGCGTCTCGGCGATCTCTGGCACTACCTCCGCCGCCTCCGCTTCGTCCTCGGCACCACGGCGGCGGCGACGACGACGTGTGGAACCCTCGGCCGACTCTTTGGAAGCCGGCTCTTCTTCTTCGACAGGTGACGGTGCTTCCGCTTCGGTCGGTGCCTTCTCAGATGATCCGTCCTCGTCCGACCCGCGACGGCGACGGCGACGGCGACGGCTTCGCGGCCTCTCGTCATCCTCTTCCTGAGACGCCGCGGGCGGTGCTTCGACGGCTTCTTCAGCAGATTCGTCGCTACGACCTCGCCCACGCTGGCGACGACGCCCCCGAGGCTTCTCGTCGTCATCTCCTGCTTCATCAGTCGACAGTGGGGCTTCCTCCGTGGCCTCCGTCGTTTCTTCAGGATCCCGCTGCGAGCGGCCACGGCGGCGTCGACCGCGGCGTGGCGCTTCGTCCTCTTCGTCCTCTTCGTCGTTGATGTCAGCTGAGGCTGAGGCTCCCGAATCACCCAAATCCTCGTCGGCCTGCTCGCGACGACGACCTCGGCCACGGCGGCGACCCTTCGGCTTCTCGTCCTCCTCACGCTCCTCTTCCGAGGCCTCGGCCAGTGCCTCGTCCTTCTCGGCACTGTGCAGGGCTTCGAGCACCTGCCGCATCGGATCATCATCGAATGCTGCCCGCTTCTCGGCGGCTTCGGTGGCGAGCTTCTCGACCTCATCAAGGTCCAAGTCGCCTAACTGCGTCAGCTCGTCGAGCAGAATCAGACCGTCCTTGTCGACCTCAGTCGCCATCTCGGCTGTTGTCGGCTCGTCGGCCTTCTTGTTGCGGCCCCTGCCGCCACGGCGACGACGGCGAACGCCACCCTGATCGATGCCGTCTTCGCTCGTCGACTTGAGCGCCGCGATCTGAATAGCCTGCCCTCGATCATCGGTCACATCCAACTCGACCGCATCAGCGGCGAGCGAGTCGTCGGGCTTGATCTCGATTGGCAGATTGTCGATCCGCTCGAGCCGGGCGATGGCGTCGCGCTTCGTGTTGAGCACGTGCAACGCCGCGGTCGGGTAGAGGCGGACGGTCGCGTTGAAGACGCGATCGTCCGCCGCGGCGACTCGGAGCTTGCGCATCACTTCGAGCGCCAAACTTTCGGCGGTCTTGATGACGCCGGTGCCACGGCTCCAGGGGCACGGCTCGAACACGTTCTTGCGCAGGTCCGGCCGCATGCGCTGGCGCGTGATCTCGACGATGCCAAATTCGGACATCATCAGGTGCCGGCTCTTGGCACGGTCGCGCTTGAAGTTCTCGGTAAGGCGGTCGAAGAGTGCCTGGCGGTGTCGACTGAACCGGAGATCAATGAAGTCGCAGATGACGATGCCGCCGAGGTCACGAAGCCGAAGCTGCCGACAGATTTCGTCGGCGGCTTCGAGGTCCATCCGGAAGGCCGTCTCTTCGGCATCACCGTGTTCGCGGAACTTGCCGGTGTTGACGTCGATGGCGACGATGGCTTCGGTAGAGTCGATGACAAGGCTGCCGCCGTTGGCCATCGGCACGACGCGGCTGAACATCGTCTCGACTTCCTTTTCCACCCCTGTCGCGTGGAAGAGCGGCACGCGGCCTTCGTAAAGCCGCACGTCCACCTTCGTGCGAGGCATGAGCAGCTTGAAAAACTGCCGAATGCGGACGGCCGTCTCGACGTCGTCGACGATGATGCGGTCGACGTCGCTCGACCAGACGTCGCGGACGGTGCGGGTGACAAGATCGCCCTCGCTGTAAAGCAACGCGGGGGCTTTGGCGTTCTTGCGTTGCTTGTCGATCTCGCCCCAGAGGCGGCTGAGGTACTTGAAGTCGCGTTCGAGGTCGGCCTTGGCTTTGCCTTCGCCGGCGGTGCGGATGATGAAGCCGACGTCCTTGGGCGGTTCGAGGCCGTCGAGCACCTTGCGAAGTCGGCGGCGTTCCTTCTCGTCCTCAATCGTCTTGCTCACGCCCATCTGCCCGACGCCGGGCATGGCGACGAGGAACCGGCCAGGAATTGACGGGTAGGACGTCAGCGTCGGGCCCTTGGTGCCGATGCCCTCCTTGATAATCTGGACGACGATGCGGTCGCCGCGACGCAGGCAGTCCTGGATGGGTGGTCGATCACGTCGGCCGATTTTCTTGCCGACGCGTTCGTCCATCTTCTCCCACCGTCCGCCCTTGGGGAAGTGGTCGGGGTGCAAGTCCTGAACGTGCAGGAAGCCGTTGCGGCCATAGCCGAAGTCGACGAAGGCAGCTTGGATGGAGCCCTCGACGTTGGTGACTTTGCCGAGGTAAATATTGCCGACGTTGGAGGCGGCGTTGTCGCGTTCGAGGTAGATCTCCTCTAGGCGACCTTCTTCGACGAGGGCGACGCGGACTTCTTCTCCGCGGGTGACATTGACGAGTAATTCCTTGGCCATCTCGGTGGTGAGGCCCAGCTCCCGAGGCATCCGTTCCAGTGGCTTCGGTGGCGAGCGATGCGTGGCATCGATCGAGCTTCGCAGAAGCCATGGCGGGCGTTGGGGCCGGCCTCCCTCTCTTCGTGAGGGGGTGAAGTGGGCAGGCCGCGGTCGCAAAGTGCGGGCGGCTGGTGTGCGGTGACGTGTTGATACGCAAACACGCACGCTCTGGACAAGCCAATCGGCTCGTCATCACAGGGCGTGCTCGAAGGCGACGCGAACTTCCAGACGTCAGGTGGCGTCATCGGGGAGCAGGCGTCGCATTTCTTCTTGAAGGTAATGAACGACTTGGCGTTCACTGTCGAAGCTCATGACCTGGCGGCCGATCTCACGGGCGTGCTTGGCGGTCGTGGCGCGGATGATCCGCTTGACCTCCGGCACGTCCGGGCCGTTCATGCTGAACGTCGTCAGGCCGAGCCCCAGGAGCAAAAGACTGTAGAGCGGCTCGCCGGCCATTTCTCCACAAACGCTCACGTTGATCCGCTGGTGATTCGCCGCCCGAATAACGCCGCGAATCAGGCTGAGCACTGCCGGATGCGCCGGGTTGAACAAGCCGGCAACCCGCTCGTTCGTTCGGTCGACCGCGAGCGTGTACTGGATGAGGTCGTTCGTGCCGATGGAAAAGAAGTCCACCTCGCGAGCAAATTGCGTCGCCATCAACGCGCTGCTCGGCACCTCGATCATCATGCCAATCGGCACGCTTCGGTTGAACGGCAGGTCTTCGTCTTCGAGCTCTTCCTCGACGTCACGGAGGATCATCTTCGCCTGCCGAAGCTCCATGATCGTCGTGATCATTGGGAACATGATGCGAACGTCGGCATTCTTGGTAGCTGCACTGGCACGAAGAATCGCCCGCAATTGCCGCTTGAACATCGGCAGGTCGTGCAGGCACAGCCGGATCGACCGGTCACCCAAGAACGGATTCTTCTCTACCGGTCGGCCGTCGTGCCGCTTGCGATCACCGATGATCGGTGAGCTGGAATTCATATCCTCGCTGTACTTGTCCGCCCCCAGATCGAGCGTGCGGATGACCAGCGGCTTGCCGTCGAGCCGGCGAACCGCGTCCGCGTAAGCGGCAAAGTGTTCTTCCTCCGTCGGCTCGTGGTCGCTGGCGAGGTAGAGGAACTCCGTGCGGTACAACCCGATGCCGCCGGCACCTTGGAGCAAGGCGTCGTCGATCTCGGCAGGAAACTCGATGTTCGCCATCATCGCTACCTGCACGCCGTCCTGCGTCTCGGCCGGCAGATCGCGAATCAGTTCCAGGTCAGCGGTGGCGACGGCACGTTTGCGGGCACGCTCCTGATAATCGGCGAGCTGAGCGTCGGTCGGATCGACAATCAACAGGCCTTCCGTGCCGTCGATGATGAGCACGTCGCCGCCGGTGATGTTCTGCGTCGCGTCGCCGAGGCCGACGACGGCCGGAATATTCATCGCCCGCGCGACGATGGCGGTGTGGCTTGTCCGACCGCCGACGTCGGTCGCAAAGCCGAGCACGTGCCGCTTGTCCAGCGCCGCCGTTTGACTCGGCAGCAGGTCGGGAGCAATGACGGCGACATCTTTGTCAAGCCGCGACAGCGTCTGCTGCCGGTCGCCGATGAGCAGCCGAAGGACCCGTTTCTCAACGTCGAAGACATCCTTAGCCCGAGCCGCAAGATACTCGTTTGGCATCTTCTCGAAGCGACGCGCCAGCTCGTGCATCGCCTGACTGAGAGCGAACTCGGCAGTGACGGCTTCGTCGGTGACTCGCTCGCCGATCTTGCCAATCAGCTTGCTGTCGCCGAGCAAACCGAGGTGGAAGTCAAAGATGCCGGCGACCTCTTTGCCGTGCTCCTCGCTGACGCTGGCAGACAAAGCGGCCAAGTCTTCGCGAGCGGTGCCAATGGCAGATTCGAGGCGTTTGCGTTCTTCGAGCGTCTCCTCTTCGGGAATGTGCCGACGCGGGATCGCGACGTCATCGGCGTCGAGCACGAGCGCAGTTGCGGTCGTGACGCCGGGGGAGACACCAATGCCTTTAAAGATCTGCATCGCAACGGGCCGCCCGCTGGAAAAGCGGGCGGCCCATCACCTTAGCCACGGCAAGACGCGTTGCACATGGACAACGCGAAGCGTCAGCCGGATCAATTCAAGATGAATTGGCCACGGTTCGCGCCGTCGATGTCGAGCTCGTTGATGCGGCGTGCCTCGACCAGGGCTCCGTCCTCGAAGTCACCATCAATCAGCAGCTCGTCGATGACGTCACTAGCCCGGATGTATACGCCCGACAGGACGTCACCTCCGACGGAGATGAGGCCGATGGGGCTGCCACCGGAACTGAAGCCGCCGGCTCGGATGGTGGCGTTGCCGGCATCGAAAGCGTCAGGCAATTGCGTCAACGGGCCGCCAAGATCTCCCGCGACGTTCACCTCGTCGATGCCGATGTCCGCTCGAATGGTGCCGAAGCTGCTACCGGCATTAACGACGCCGATGGAGCCGTCCGGACCTTCTGCTCGAAGCAGAGTCAGGTCGCCGATCTCGCCGTCAACGTCCGCCTGCTCGATCCGTCCTGCCGTTCGGATCAGGCCGTTCTGCAGGTCTTCTTCGACATCGAGAAGGGCCAACTCACCGCTGGTCGAGTTGAAGCCGTTGATCAGGCCGACCTCGATCAGGGTGATGTTCCGGCCCGCGGCGATGCGATTGCCGAAGGTGTCGAGGGCAGGATTGCCGCCACCGATGCCCGAGTCTGTGCCTTCGTCGCCACGCTCGAAGAAGATCGAGTTGACGTTGCTGCGACTCTCAGCTCCGCGATAGAGGTCAATGTCACGAGCAGCCGTCACCGTCAGGTTCTCGAAGACGCCGGAGTTGGTAATGATGAGTCGCTCGTCCACATTGTCCGGCAGCCCGAGCGAGACACGCAGGTCGTTTGCCGCACCGATGACCTTACCGGTCGTCGGGTCGAAGACGTTCTGCGAGCTTTCGCTGCGAAGCAGCGTCGGGTCGAACTCGCTGATGTCGATCGGCTCGCCGTCGCCGTTGGCGATGACCTCGTTGACATTGAGGCCGGAGACGATCGACGAATTGCGGATGCCCAGACCATCAACGACCACCGAGTTGATGACACTGTCCGAAAGATCAGCAGAGATCTGTGAACGCAGGATTCCGAAGCCGTCGTTGACGCGGATGCTGTCGACGTCCGCAGCGCTGATCCGCGAGCCGATGATGCCGCCGCCGTTGAGCACGACTTCGTCGATCTCGAAGATCGGTGCTCCTTCTGTATCATTCTCCTCGACGAGGACAGTGGCTTCAGTCGGGAACTCGCGGTTGAGCGAGAAGTCGATGTTCCCCGCGGTGCCACCTTCGACCGGAATCTCGACCTGCGTGATGTCGGCCCCGATGAGCGAGCCGCCGTTAAGGACGATGCTGTTGATCTCCGTCGACGTGATGTCTCCGTAGATGTTGGCGTTATCGTTGGCGACCACGCTGAGGATGAAGCTGTCGGCGTAGAGCCCGCCGCCGGAGCTGTTGCCGTTGCCGTCGCTGGCAATGCCCTCGCCGACGTCGACGAAACGAATCTGTCCGCCGAGGCTGGTTCCTGACGGGCTGCGAGCGACGATCGGCCCGACGATGCCTTCGAAGACATTGGGATCGTCCCGCCCGCTGCCGAACGTGTCGGATTCGAATCGATCGCCGCCATAGGAGTCGGCGACGATCGAGCCAATGACGCCACGCGGCTCTCCCACCAGGGCGACGCTGCTCAAGTTCAATCCGTCACCGGCGGCCGATGCAAGGCCGGGATCGATGGCCAATGGGTCGGGTGTGGCATCACCGATGCCGCCGATGCCGAGATCGGCACCGGCGAAGACATGCCCGACAGCGTCGGCTTCGATCTCGGCGATGGAGCCTTCGACGGCAATCAGGTACGGCTCACGGTCGAAGGGGAACGTGTTGGCCTCAGCCACATCGCCCAGATTGGCCGGTCGCAGTTCCGCAAAGCCTCGTGGCTGCGAGACACCGACTCGCTCAGCGCGAAGCAGGCCGATGCTGCCCAGACGCGTGTTGATGATCGAGCCGCCGGTTTCGTTGACGATTTCCGTTACACGACCGTCGCCACCGAGCTCCGAGGTGTTGATTCCGAAGATGTCGACGTTGCGTCCCCGCATGCGAACTTCCACATCGTCGAACTCGCTCACGCCGACAGTGGGATCACCAAGCAGCGTCGGATCATCCTGCACCAATCCGAATCGAACCGGACGCTGAATGCTGAAGGGATCCTCCGGATCAGCGGGAGTTCCATCGAAGCCGTCGTTGGGATCGAAGCCGAACTCGACGCGGCGTCCATTGTCGCCAGCGAGGAAGACGTTGCCGACCTCTGCCGTCCCGCGATCGCCACGATCCAGCGTCTCAACCTCGAACGACGCGTTGGTTCGAGCGTTCACCAGGATGCTGCCGCCGGAGCGGACCGGGTAGGTCAGAACCTGGAGCTGCCCCTGGCCAGTTACAAGAGTCGGATCGAAGTCATCCGGAGTGCCAGGTGACGTCGAGACGCGAACGCGAGTACCGGAGTCGTCGGTGTAATCGAACGACTCACCGGCGGGCACGTCCTGGTACAGGTCGGACTGGAACCGGCCGAAGAACGGATCGCGAACCAGTTCGAGCGTCTCGGAGACGTCGAAGTACCGGAAGTTGCCACCCGTGCCGACGTCGATGGCCGGTCCGCCGGGGATGGCAAAGGTGCCGTCGTCCAGAAGCGTGTAACCCACGTTGCGACCGACGCTGAGGAGATCAACGAAGCCGTCGTCATTGATGTCGTCGACGTTGACGATGATTGAACCTTGTCGTCCGCCGGCTGGATCGGTGAAGTCGCGCTCGGCAGAAATGGAGCCGATGCCGCGACCGACGACGAAATTGCCGAGGATGTCGCGTGCGGCGGTCACGACTTGGATGTCATCGCCGGCCGAAACCTCGGTAAGAACCCGACCATCAAGGCTTTGGGTGGCATCGCCAAGATCCAACAGGATGTCACCGCCAAAGGCTCCGCCAGCCACACCGGTGGCTTCCAGCCGCCCGATGCTGAAGGCCGCCCGAAGATTGATGCCAGTGGTCGACAAGTCGCCAAAGAGACCGACTTCTCCCAGGCTGCTGCCGGACACGCTTCGGATGTGGCCACTGATCGTGCGGATGACACCGGGCGCGGCATTGTCCTGAAGGAACGCCTCAACCCCATCGGTAAGAATCGTGTCGTTCCTCGCCTCCACAATACCGATGTCGCCTTGACGCACCCGCAGCGTATCGCTGCTGCCCAAGTCAACGTTCGCCTTCGACCGAAAATCGGTCCCCAGCGTCTGGCCGGCGAAGACGCGTTGCCCCGCGACCATGCCGCCGAGCGTGATGTCTCCGACGTCGGACAGCGTCAACTGGTAAGCCGCGCTGCTCCGGACGTTCTCGTCTTCTGGCGGGGATGCGGAGAAGCTCGGAGCCCCTCTGAAGCCGACTGCAAACCGATAAGTGCCCGCCGTCTCCGGCGTGAACTGGAATGGCTCATTTACCCTCAGGATGCCAGTTTCAAGGTTGTCTTCATAGTTCGTAGCAACAAGACGGCCGTCCGGATCAAAGATGCCGATCGCAACCAGGCCAAACTCCAGTTCCACGACAATCGTCTCGCCAGCCATCAGACCGATGCCGTAATAGTCGACGTAATCGCGAGCACCGACAGGATCGGGAATCGAATCGATCCCACCGCTGATCGTGACGCTGCCGTCAGGTTGGGTGCCGACGGGCTCATAAGTCTCGAACGAATCATTGACGAACTGGCCGACGACGACGTTCCCAATCTTGAACGAGTTGCCAACATTGTTGTCCTCGTTGACGATTTTGAACTCGAACTCCTCATAGGTGTCGTCGAGCGACTTGAAGAACGTCGGGGCAATGAAGCCGTCCGGCGGCTCGCGCTCTCCGAGAATCTCGTACGAACCGGTGATGCTGCCGAAGGAGCGGATCGCGTTGACCCGCCCGCCGATGGCGAAGTCGGCATTCGAAGAAAACGCAACGGAATCGGGCAGCCCATCCGGCACGAAGTCGAGGGCCCCGCCGACTTGGTTATCGCCGATGCTGCCGAGGCTGATGATGTTGCCGACCTCGCCGTAGACGGCAAAGTTGTCCGTGTTGTTGGCAAAACCACCCGTCGAGTCGCCGGTCAGGATGGAACCGGCGAAGAACTCGCCAAGCGCACCCTCGACGCGAACCTGCCCCGTCACCGTTCCGGCGAAATAGAACCCGCCGAGTGACGAATCGACCGTGTACAGCCCCGGCACGATCAACCCGCCTGTCAGGGGTCCGGCGAAGGCAGGTGTCGCCTGGACGAACTCTGCAGGATCAATGCTGCCGATCGTCGTGATGCTTGGATCTTCGCCGTCTTCCTGTTCCGGCTGGAACTTGAGGCCAAGGAACAACTCACCCGTTCCACCTGGAAGGTTGACGGCATCGTCATCAAAGAAGGCAATCGTCCCGGCATCGCCTGTGACACCGAGCCGGTCGAAGATCTCAGTCTCGTCATCCAGATCGTCTGACGTCTCGACGGTGACATTGTCCTCGTTGAACTCGATTGGCTGAACGGAGATCGTCGTCGAGTCATCGGCGTTCTGCACGACGAGCGTGTAGAGCGACAGCCCACCAGAGACGCCACGGTTGCGCGGGTCGATGTTGAGCAGCTCGTCGGTCCCGGAGTCGAAGGAGAACAAGACGCCGTTCTCTTCTGGTTCGACTGTCGCGTTGCCGTTGTCGAGTAACGGGTTGAACGACGTCGGGTCGAACGACAGACCGCTGACGTTCTCGCCGCGGACCGGATCGTCATTGTCGTCGTCCTCGTCGTTGTCTGTATCGCCCAGCACGCCGCCGACCTGGCGGGCGTTGTTGTTCTCGTTCGAAAAGTTCGCATCGATGGCAACGACAGCAATCTCGTCGCCTTCGCCGACCAGGCCGAAGATCTCATCGGTCGGCGGGTAGTACTCCAGCGAGTTGAGGCCGTCGATCGTCTCGCCGAACAGCTGGATGTCGACGACGCCGCCCGGCACGGCTGCGCCGAAGGTGACGGCACCGCTGATGTTGGGCGAGCTGAGTAGGCCGACGGTTTCAGCGCCGTCTTCGCCGCCCTCGCGGAACGTGCCGTAGAGGAAGTACTCGTCGCCCGGCCCGATAGCGAACGCGTCGATGGTGGCCTGTCCACCAGCCTCATCAGACTTGTTCGCGCCGCTGAGATCCGTCGCCAGAATCTCTGCCGTTCCGAAAAGAATGTTGTAGCTGAAGAAAACCGGCACCTCCGTCTCGCCCGTCGTCACCATGCCCATGTCATCTGGCTCCTCTTCGCGGAGCGTGGTGACGGTGGCACCAATGATCAGTTCATTCTGATTGGCGCCGCCTGGCACGAAGTCGGCGCCAAAAATGTTCTCGATCGACTCGAGCGTTAGCGGATCGGCAGCAGAATCGAGACGCAGAGGGTTGAGAAGGTCGTCAAAATCGCCCGTTCCGCCGTCGATGTTGTTGGCTGTGTCGACGAGCGTCGGAAGGATATCGTCGCGGAACAGCGCGTCGCCGACGTTCGTGAGGGTTGCGAGGTCGGTTGATGCCGCACCAGGGTCACGATTCGGCAAGCCGACGCCCGTTCCGAGCGCACTGAAGTCGAAGTCGGTGAAGTCCGTGTTGAACTGGAACAGGTCCAGCCGCGGGCCGCCGAAGTTGTCGTCGTCGATGAGCTGCAGGCCGTAGGTGAGGCCGTCGTCGTTCGTAGCAACGACATCGACTTGCATCGCAACTTCCTGCGGAGCCGCACGCACGTTCTCGCCGAAGTAGCCAATGACGTCTGCGACCGAGTACGGCTGAAGGCCTCCGCCCACCTCCAGAGGAAATAGCAGTTCGTCGGAGATGATCGGGAAGCTGCCTGCGCGTCCGCCTAGCCCGCCACGGACCAGCTCGCGAGTGCCGTCGGCTCGAATGATGACGCCAGAAAGCTCCGTGAGCTCGCCGTCGGCAGTTGCGCCCAGCGCCTGTACCTCGGCGTCGCCGAACCCGCCAACAAAGAGCTCCACCGGCACGAAGTCATCGGCGTCTTCAGGCAGTTGGTCGTAGTCGAATGACGAGTAGAAGAAGGTGTCGCCCGTGCTCAGCGTTGTCAGGAGCTTGCGGGGCTCGAGCAATTCAGACATCTGCCGGCGGTACATCGGATCGTCACCGTCGCGACGAAGAACGCCATCAACGGCACGCCGGATGCGGGACGCGGCGGCTCTACCGAGACCGCCGAGCCGGCTGTTGAGGGTCGAGGATGGGGACGCGTCTTGAACCGAATCGACCTGCATGGCGGATGGGGCGGGCTGTGGTGGGTGGAGTGTCGACGGTGTTCGGGGTGCCGACGGGACGGGTCGACATCGTCGTGGCATTCACCGGATCCGACAAGCGGATGACGCGATGAACGGCTTGGCCGGGGGAGGCGGGACCCGTTTGGGCATACCCGGCGGGGCTCAGGTGCGACTCGATCCGGTCGGATCGTGATCGACCTGCGAAGTCGGACGCGCGTCGGCCGCAGAAGTTTCCGGAATCTGACGAAACCGTTCAACCAGCGGCGGGGGAGCGACAACGCATCGCAGCACCGGCTTCAGGAGGAAGCCGGCCGCCTCACGTTGTACCCGCACCACGCACCCTGTCAACGTCGCCGACGTCCCTCGACGGCCCGATAAAGGTTGCAGGAGCCCCTGTCTGCCCCGTCGGCTCAAGCCGTTGACGCCCCAGTCGGACCTCTACAGCCTGCCGATGACGATGCACCCTTCGACGTGCCCGGCTAAACTGTCGGCTGACCCGCGGCTGTCCCCGTTCTGGCAATGCCGCAGGAGGAGCTTCATGATTCGACGCGACAGCAACCCTCAAATCTGCCGATGCCTCTGCCTCTGGACTCGCTGCGGCGTGGTGCTTCTGGCAGCAGCGTGTTCCCTGCTTGCTCCAGCCTCAGCATCGGCAGAACCGCGTCTCGACGCCCAGCAGCAGACGAAGCAGTCGTCCCGTCCGGCACCCTCGCCCGAGGAGGTCGACCGGGCCGTTGACCGAGCCATCCGGCATCTTTACGGCGAGCACAAGCCGGACCTCATGTGGGAGAATGTTCCTTACGATGAGCGAGAGCTCGATCCGGACGGGAAGGTCAAGCGACACGGTGCGAATGCCGGTCAATGGGGTGGTCTGACGTCGCTGGTGACATACGCGTTGCTCGCGGCGGGTGAGGACCCTGGAGAGAACCCGAAGCTCCAGCAGGCCATCAATGCTCTTGGTCGCGCTGAGATCTTTGGCGTCTACGCCGTCGGGATGCGGGCTCAGGTCTGGTACAACCTTCCCAAGCGGCCCGAGTATCAGCAGGCGATGGCCCGCGACTATCAGACACTCATCGAGGCTATCCAAGGCAACGATGTCGCAGAGCGGCGTCGCCGGAACCTGGGAGACAGAAACGTCGGCCTCTTCGACTATCTTCCCGAAGAGACGTCTCGCATCGACATGTCGGTAAGCCAGTATGGGGTTCTGGGACTTTGGGCGACCGCCCGGTACGGCGCACAGATCTCGCCGCAGGTCTGGAACGTCATGGAGCAGGCGTGGCTGCGGACGCAGCTCGAGGACGGCAGCTGGGCCTACAACGGCATTCCCCGCGAGGAGAAGCCCGGCACCCTGTCCCTGGCGACGGCTGGCGTAGCGTCGCTCTTCATCACGCAGGACTATCTCCGCAGTACGGCGGAGCTTCGCGGCAACCAGGTGAATCCGGCGATCGAGCGTGGACTGAACTACATCGGGGTTCACATGCCCTACCTCCTGGGGCTCAAGAAGCCCGAAACGCCACTCCTGGAAAAGAAGTCGAACGCGAAGGCTTACAAGCTCTACACGCTCTATGGCATCGAGCGCATCGGTGTAGCCAGCGGTCGAAAGTACATCAACGGCATCGACTGGTATGCCGAGGGTGCTCGCTATCTCCTGGAGAAGCAAAACAGCAACGGGTCCTGGGGCAGCCGGTCGGATACGGCATTTGGCATCCTGTTCCTCGTTAACGGCCGAAACCCGGCAGGCGTGACGAAGCTCGCTTATGCCCAGTCAGTCGACGACCGCCGCAGTGCCTGGAATCAGCGGTCGCGGGACGTGGCGAATCTGACCGAGTACATCGAGATCACCGACGAACGCGATCTGAATTGGCAGATCATCCAACTCGATCAGGCCGGCGACGTCGAGTCGACGGTCCGCGAGCTGCACGATTCACCGATGGCCTATCTCGCGGCCGGCGGCGACTTGGCCTTGCGGGACGTTGATCTGGAGGCCATCAAACGGTACACCCAAACCGGTGGCCTGCTGCTGATCAATGCCGACGGCGGCAACCGCAAACTGATTAGAGACATCCGCGAGATGGGCGAGACGATGTTTGCTGACGAGGGTTACGATTGGCGGGTCCTGCCGGACGATCACCCGATCTACGTCAACCAGAAGTTCAATTTTCGAGACGCCCGTCGCAAGCCGGAGCTAATGGGCCTGTCCAACGGCGTGCGGGAACTGATGATTCTCATGCCCGACGACGCGGCCCGGGATTGGCAGACACGGACGGTCGTCGACGGCGGGCCGCTGCAGTTGGGTGTTAACCTGTACCTCTACAGCGTCGGCAACCTCGAGCAGCCGCCACGCGGCTCGACGCCGCTGGTGGATGAAAATTCGGCCATCAAGACGAACCGCGACGTCAAGGTCGGCCGCATCCGACACGGCGGCAATTGGAACCCGGAGCCCGCCGGTTGGGACCGACTCGACGCCGTCATGCACAACGAGTACAAGACGGACCTCAAGGTCGAAACCGTCGACGCTTCTACGGCAGAACTCGGCAGCTTCGACGTACTCCACCTCACCGGCACGGGCGAGCTCGGCCTCGACGAGAACGTCGCAAAGAAGCTGAAGACTTACGTCGAGAACGGCGGCACCCTGCTTCTCGATGCCGCCGGTGGTGACAGCACCTTTGCTGAGTCAGCCGAAGCACAATTGCGGAACATGTTCGGCGACGAGTCGACCGAGCTGGGCAGCGTCCTGCCGACGAATCACCCGCTTTATCGCAGCCTGGATGAACCTATCGACACCGTTGGCTACACGCTCTTCGCCCGTCGCACCGTCGGCGGCGAACGCAAGCCGCGGCTGCGGGGCATCAGCTTCGAGAACCGCTTGGGCGTCATCTTCAGCCGCGAAGATCTGTCCCACGGCCTCGTCGGCAGCCGCATCGGCGGCATCACCGGCTACGAGCCCGAAGACGCCACCCGCCTCGTCGCCGCATCGCTGCTCTACGCCAAGAGTCGCAGCGGCGGCTAGCAGCGGGTAGGCTCCTGCCGTGATCCGTCTCACCGGCATCCGCAAAACCTTCACCGGGACCGTGGCCCCGGCCGTCGACGACGTCAGCCTCACCGTCGACAGCGGCACCACGACCGCCCTCATCGGCCCAAGCGGCTGCGGAAAATCGACGCTGCTCCGCATCGCCCTGGGCCTCATCAAGCCTGACGCCGGCGAGGTCGTCGTCGCCGGTGAATCTATGACCCGACAGGCCCGCCGCCACGTCGGCTACGTCATCCAGGACGGCGGCCTCTTCCCGCACCTCACCGCGCGGCAGAACATCACGCTTCCCGCTACCGACGGGCCGACAACGGAATCAATCGACTTGCCCGACCGCGTCGACGGTCTCCGCCAACTGACCGGCTTCCCAGCCGACGGCCTTGACCGCCTGCCGAGCGAACTCTCCGGCGGCCAGCGGCAACGCGTCGCCCTCATGCGAGCCCTCGTCCTGGACCCAAGCGTTCTGCTCATGGACGAACCGCTCGGAGCGTTGGACCCGATGATCCGCTATGACCTGCAAACCGAGCTTCGCGACATTTTTCGCCGGCTCAAGAAAACGGTTCTCATCGTGACCCACGACCTGGCCGAGGCCAGCTACTTCGGCGACAACGTGGTGCTCATGCGTGAAGGCAAGATTGCCGCGCAGGGAACGCTCGACGAGATCACCGCAGGCGGCGACGCGTTCGTCTCCAAGTTCGTCACCGCCCAGCGAGGCCACGCCGCATGAGACGGCTCTTCGCCTTCATCCTCCTCGTCACCGCAACCGCCGGTGCCGATCCGATCCGAGTCGCCAGCAAGCAGTTCACCGAGAGCATCATCCTCGGCGAGGCCCTGACGATCCTCGCGAACGAAGCCGGAGTCGAGGCACGACATGCCGACGAACTCGGCGGCTCCAACGTCCTCTTCAGCGCCCTGCTCACCGGCGACATCGACGCCTACCCGGAGTACACCGGGACGCTGCTGCAGAGCCTGCTTGCCGGCGAAGGGCTTGCCGACATTCACGAGCTTCGCCGCTACCTTCGCTCCCGCGGCATCGGCATGAGCGCGTCGCTCGGCTTCAACAACTCGTACATCATCGGCGTTCCGGAAGAGACCGCCCAACGTCTCGGCATCCGGACGATCAGCGACCTGGTCGACCACCCCGACCTGCGGCTCCGCTTCACGCCCGAGTGGCTCGACCGCGGCGACGGCTGGCCGGCCGTTCGCGATGCTTACGACCTGCCGCAGACCGACGTCCGCGGGATGAACCATGCGCTGGGCTACCGCGCACTCGCCGCGGGCGAGGCGGACGTGATCGACCTCTACGGCACCGACGCGGAGATCGACTACTACGGCCTGCGTCGCCTCGATGACGACCTGGGTTTTTTTCCGCGGTACGACGCGGTCGTCCTCTACCGGCTCGAGCTGCTCGAGGAGTATCCGCAAGTGGTGCTCGCGTGGCGTGACCTGGAAAGTCGCATCGACGGTCCGCTGATGATCTCGGCGAACAAAGCGGCGAAGTTTGATAAGAAGACGAACGACATCGTTGCCCGCGAACTGCTCGACGCAGTCGAAGCCGGCGGCATCATTGCAGCCGGCAGTCCGCCGACGTGGTGGGAAAAAGTCATCGAGCGTCGCGGAGATCTGGGCCGGGCGGTTCTGGAGCACCTCGGGCTCGTCGCGATCAGTGTCGGCATTGCGACGATCCTCGCCCTGCCGCTGGGGATACTCGCTGCGAAGAATCGCGTCGTCGGCCGGCTCGTCCTTCCGGTCGTCGGCATCCTCCAGACGATCCCGTCGCTGGCGTTGCTGGCGCTCATGATTCCGCTGCTCGCGGCCTTGGCCTTGCCGGCGATTGGGACGCTGCCGACCGTGATCGCGCTCGTGATCTACCTGCTCTTGCCGATCGTCGCCAACACGTATGCGGGCCTCGTCGGGATCGCCGACCACCTTGTCGAGTCCGCCGAAGCAATCGGTCTGTCACCGGCGCGTCGGCTGCTGCGAATCGAATTGCCCCTGGCGATGCCGTCGATCCTGACCGGCATCAAGACGAGCACGGTCATCGCGGTCGGCTTCGCGACACTCGGTGCCTTCGTCGGTGCAGGCGGCTTGGGCGAGCCGATCTTCAAGGGCCTCCGACTTGACGACACCGTTTGGCTGCTTCTAGGCGCCGTCCCCGCGGCCTTGATGGCGATCCTCGCCCAGTGGTTGCTCACGCTCGTCGGTTCCTTTTTGATCCCAAGAGGCCTGCGGTAGCGATATCAGTCGCGATTCATCTCCACCACCAGCCGTTCCCGGTGCCGGATGAGGCGACAGGCCAACCCGCTAGCTACGGCGACGTGGCTGGCAATCGACGTCAGCCGCGGGTCGTCGCGGCCGATGGTGACGAATCGCCCGCCGTCGGCCATCGCCAGCGGCACCAGCAGCCGCCTCGCCAGCCGCCGTTGCACCGCGACGCCGCTGGCGAGCCAGCCCATCGCCTGCCGAGCCACAGCGGTCGCCGCTTCGTCCGGGTCGTCGCCCTCCTGGCAGACCTGCGTGAAGACACCCTCGCCGGATGTGCAGATGGCACGCACCGTCACCGCGTTACCGGGGGTTCGAGGATGATCGATCTCCCGCACCGTCACCGCGGGCAGCGGCCAACCGGCGGAGTGCATCTCGTCCCGCAAGACCTTCAATTGCCGCTGTGCCGCCTCAAATGCCCATCGGCCGATGAGGATCTCGCATCGCAGTGACAGGAATCGGCCCGGATGTCCCCACGTCGGCACGTCCCGCCGCTGAGCCGGCGTCGCGTGACAGACGATCTGGCCGTCGATCGAGCCGGTGAAGTCGGTGCGGTTCAGCTCGAAGCCAACGTCGAAGCCGAGCCGGTTGAGATGCGGCTGCAGGGCGTAACGCAGGAACGGGTACGAGGGCCCGTCTGTCGCGTGTGTCGCCCCGCGAACCTGCACGCGCAGCGGCCGACGCGTCGCCAACAGGGCCGGCATAATGATGTCGATGACGTTGCCCGCCGCGACGCCGTCGATCGGATCGAGCACCACATCGTGCGGGGTCGTGTCGTCCGCGGCGGGTTCACTCGCCGCCTGATGCACTCGGCGGACTTCGTTGAAGAGCCGCAACGCATCCGCCCCGCCGCCGTGCTCCGAGCGCGCCCGCAACGTCGCGGCGGCGAGCGCTGCGACCTTATTCGGGTGTGGCAGGGGTCGGTTCATCGAACGTACATTACGAGGGTCCTCTTCAATGACGCAGGACCTGCGTTTCTTCATCAGGGGTGGCCGTCACTCATGATGACACAGGCAGGCGTCCAGATCGGCCGGCACCGTGTCGGCGGGTCCGTCGTAGCGGACTAGTCGATCGAGGTAGAGCAGCCGATCC
>CAYMAS010000032.1:29694-35025 GCA_964388485.1 uncultured Tepidisphaerales bacterium
GGCGGCGAGGTGGTCGTGCGTCGCGACGACGGTCGCGACGCCGAGCGTCTCAAGGGCAAGCCGAACGGCATTGACAAGTTTGGTCACGCCGGCCGGCGAGAGCCCGAGCGTGGGTTCGTCGAGCAGCAGCAACTTCGGGCGGTGAACGAGCGAGCGACAGAGCCCGACGAGTTGCCGCTGGCCCCCGCTGAGTCGAGATGCGGGAATGTCGAGGGGCACGTCGTCGAGCACCTCCCCCATCAGCCGATTGCGCCACTCCAGATCGTCGCCCGCCGCCTCCAGCATCTGACGCGGCGTCACCGGCAGCGGGCCGGGCGGGCTCGGCGTCTGCGGGACGTAACCGATGCACCCGCGACGCACCGCTGCTCTGGGCCGCAACCTGCCGATCCTAATCTCGCCGCCGTCGATTGTGTGAAAGCCGGCACAAGCTAGCAGCAGCGACGTCTTTCCGCCACCGTTGGGACCCGCCAACGCCAGCGTCTGGCCCGCCCCGATTGTGAAGCTGACGTCTTCGAGGATCGTCTTACGATCCCGCCGAAGCGTTACACCATGGACAACCAGCCGCTCCTCGCTCATTGTCCGATGGCCAGCATCACCGGCTCCTCCGCCAGGGGCACCTGCGTCGCGAGCAGGACCTGACGGCCCTGTCGAAGGATGCGGACCTCCCGGCCACCAACGAGTTCGTCCGCCGCCCGCACCGCTGCCGGTATGTCGTTCGCCTCCTTGCCCGCCACCAGCACGGCGAACAGGTCCCGCATCGCCTCCTGCGTCAACTCAGCAACGTAGCCGGACCGCGGGCTCATGAGCGTGTAGCGGCTGAGCCACAGCGACTCCCGCTCGTGACCCGCTTCCCATTGGTCGAGGAACTGCTCGAGTTGCTCGGGATCGTCCTTCACCTCCGCCAGCTCGACCTCGACGTCGAAATAGAGCTTGTACTCGGCGATGAGCAGGTCCTTTCGATCGTCATCGGCCCACTCCTCCTGCCATGCCGCAACGGCCTCGTCCGCGTCACCCTCGACGTTCCGCTCGGCGGCTTCTTCGACCCAGCTGGGGAGCAATTTACTCTCACGGAGCACGTCGATCAGGTCGTTGCCTTCCTGCCCGGTCGACTCGGCAAATGATCGCAGCGGCGGCAATGCGGCCATGGCGGCAAGCGTCTCGTTGTCGATGGAAAGGGCTCGCGAACCCAGCCAGCCCAGGAGGACGCGGTCGGCAGTCGAGGCCTCGAACCAGAAGCCGGTGCCGTTCATCTCGCTGATCGGCCGCAGCGCGCGGGCCAGGTCGACGGCCCGTCTCGCAGCGGCGTTGAGCGACGCTTCGTCATCTGCTCGTGCTGGCGTCAGGCCACCAACAGCGGCACCAAGAAGGCCGCGGAGGCCGACCATGTACTCCGGGAAGTCGTCGATGCCGGGCCGGTAGGTCGGCAGGGTCATCAACTCTGCGTCAACCTCGCCGAGCTGGTCGAGCAGCGGCGTGAGCTGCTTGATCGGCTCATCTGCGTCGCCACCAGCAGGATTACCGAAAACGGCCCGCCGCTCGGCGTCGTCCAAGCTTTCGAGCACTTGCTGAGCTTCGACGAGAACCGCGTGCAACGTGCCGGGCTGCGTCGTCGGCCGTGTGGCGGGTTCCGCGGCGGCAAGCTTCCCGACAGTCAGCACGCAAAGGGCGACGATCCACGGTGTCCAATGTCTCCGGTCCATGGGTCATGTTGTAGGGCCGCCGACAGTCGGTTTGACTTTGAAGACCGTGATCTCCGGCTTGCACCACGACTGCCAGCGTTGGCCGTAGCTGAGGCCGCGGTTGACGTAGAGCACTTTGCCGTCGGCAAGATCGTAGCGGCCGCGAACGAAGGGGCGGCGACGCTTCTTGTTGAAGGTTTGACCGAGCCGACTCGTGGCCAATTGCCGGCCATGGGTGTGGCCGGCGAGCATCCAGCGCCACGGGTACTCCAGCAGCGAGCTGGCGTTCCGCGGATCGTGGTTGAGGCAGACGGTTGGGCCGGTCACGCCATCGAAGGCGGCGACGGGATCAAGTCGGCAGGTGTAGAGATCGTCGAGGCCGACGAAACTGAGACCATCGATGACCACGCTTTCGTTGCGGAGCAGGCGAACGTCAACGAGGCGAAGCTCGGCTTCAATTCGGCGGGCGATGCGCTCGCCTTCGATTGGGTTTCGCTTACCGCGAAGGCCGTAGTCGTGGTTGCCGAGGATCGCGAGCGTTCCCAGCGGAGGCGGGTCGATCTCGCCCAGCAGCTTGGCGGCCATGCTTGCGTAGCGGTGCCCGCCGGTGATAAGATCTCCGGTGACGACGAGGAGGTCGGGCTTGAGGTCGGCGACGTGGCGGAGCTGTTCCCGCATGAAGCCTTGCCAGACAAACGGCGAGACGTGCAGGTCACTTATCTGCGCAATCCGCCGGTCAATCCAGCTCGGCGGCGGCTGCTCGAAGGTCATCGGCACGCGTCGCACATCGAGCCACGACCGGTGGATAGGCCCCGAGTGCATGCCGGTCATGGCGAGCTGGCTCATGGTCCGCCAGACGCGTCGCCGGGCTCGCCACTGCCGCGGCCACTCTGCTTGGCGAACCGCTCGATCAAGGGTCTTGGAGACGTGGTGGAGGGCCACAGGATGAAGGCTACGGAGGCTCCGCGGCTACCAGACGAGTGGGTTCGACAGAGTCAAAGATCCACCGAGAGCAGCGCGTCAAATCGTGACAAAGTCTCGCTTTTTCCAAGGAATGCCAATGTATCGAAGATGGGCGGACTCACTGGCCCCCCAGCGACCGCGACACGGGCGGGTTGGGCGATCTTGCCGAGGCCGGCACCGCGTTCATCGCACAGCGCCTTGATCCGATCCTCCAACGCCCCGGCAGTCCAATCGTCGTGCTCCGCCAATACGTCACGCAACGCCTGCAGGTGCTCCAGGCCCGTCGGTTGGCCCTTCTTGAGGTGCTTGGCGACTGCCTTCTCGTCGTAAGTCGTCGGCGTCTCGAAGAAAAGCCGCGTCTTTTCGTCCACCTCTGCAAAGACGTGGAAGCCGTCACACATCGCTAGCAGCTTCGTCAGATCCTCATCAGTGGCGTCCTTCAGCGGCGAGTCAGGGTTCTGGCTCAGATAATCCCGCATACCCCTCAGGAGGCGTTCGGGCGAGGCGTTCCCGACGGCCACTGTGTTGAAGTTGGTGAGCTTCTTGTAGTCGAACTTGGCGTTGGCCTTACCGACGCGGTCGAGAGTGAAGAGGTCGATAAGCTCGTCGCGCGACAGGTGCTCGCGGTCATCGCCTGGGCTCCAGCCAAGGAGAGCCATGAAATTGACGAGGGTCTCGGGCAGATAGCCAAGCCGACGAAAGTCGTCGACACTGATTTGCGGCAGGTCACTTTCCCGCAGGTTCACATGGCTCAGCAGCTTGACGTGGTCCGACGGATCGAGCTGGGCCTGCTTGTTATTCATCCACTGCTCGATCAACGCGTGATCGAGCCCGCTCTTCTCCGCAAGCTCAGCAGCTGCGAAGAGCCGGGCGGCCTCCTTGATCTGCTTGTCGCGGTCACGCTTGCCCATCTTGGAGCCGTCGGTCTTGAGGATGACCGGCAAGTGGGCGAAGATCGGGCGGTTGTAGCCGAGGGCGTCCATGAGAGCGATGTGCTGGCACGTGTTAAGCAAGTGCTCCTGGCCTCGCAAGACGTGCGTGATGCCCATTGCGTGATCGTCGACGACGACGGCAAAGTGATAGATCGGCATGCCGTCTGCCTTGCGAATGACGAAATCCTGCGCCTGGTTGCCGGGCAAACCTTGCGTGGGCCCGAGCACTTCATCGTCGAAGAAGTAGTCTCGCGTCGAATCCATCTTGAACCGCAAGACGGGCTTGCGGCCTTCGTCCTTGAACTGGCGAATCTGCTCGTCGCTGTAGCTCGGCCGGCGGTACATGAACGGCCGCTTGGCCGCCTGAGCTTGCTTGCGTTGATTGTCGAGCTCCTCCTTCGACTCCCACGCCTCGTACGCCAGGTCGCGGGCGATCAAGTCATCGAACAGCTCGTTGTAGATGCCGGTCCGCTTCGATTGGAACATTAGATCGTCCGCGTTGTCATGGTCGAGGCCCAGCCACGCGAGGTCTTCCAGCACGCCCTCCACCGCCGCCTCCGTTGAACGAGCCTGATCCGTGTCTTCGATCCGCAGGAGGTACTTGCCTCCATGGTGGCGGGCCAGCAGGTAGCAGAAGAGTGCGGTGCGAGCGCCGCCGACGTGCAGGTAGCCGGTCGGGCTCGGGGCAAAGCGGGTGACGACGTCGGGCATGTCAGGTTGTAGGAGCGACGCCCATCCCCGAGCCCACGGATCTGCATTCGTCGGGTTCAGGTTTTCATGCGCGAGCGTTTTGCCCGCAGATGCGACACCGGCCCCGTCAGCAGAAAGACGATCCCGACCAGCCCCAGCGTGTACCGGTGCGCCACCACCAAAGCCAACACAATCGCAATCGCAATGACCAACCGACTAATGCCCTTGTTGCCGCGACCCACGCGATTCATGAAGTGCGGATACCGGACGTTCGACACCATCAACAGCGCACTCGCCGCCACCACCGGCGGAATAAGAACGGTTGCCGCGATACCCAGCCACGTCAGCACGCTCGCCGGCAACCACGCCGCCGGATTATTCGCCTCAATGAGAAGATCCTGCTGCATCAACACCAGCCCCAACACGACGCCCGCTGCCCCCGGACTCGGCAGGCCGAAGAAGCTTTGGTGATTCTCTTCACCATGCTCGTTGCTGACGTTGAACCTTGCCAGCCGAATCAACGTGCACGCGACGTACAACCCGCCGACCGCCCAGATAAGCCGACTCACGACCAGCGGCACCTCGACACCATCGAACTTAAACGTCTGCAACGCGATCACCGCCGGCGCTGCTCCGAAGCTGATCGCGTCAGCCAATGAATCGAGCTGCCCGCCAAAGTCGGTCGTATGACGGGCGAATCGTGCTAATTGGCCATCGAGCGCGTCGAAGACCATCGACAAGCCGATGAGGTAACAGGCGATGATGAAACGGTTGTCGAACAGCACCTGGGCGATCGGGTCGCTCTGGATCTCGCCGAGCGTCACGACGTAGATCGCTGCAAACCCGCAGAGGGCGTTGCCGAGTGTTGCCATCGACGGCAGAAATTGCACGCTTCTGACGTAAGCACGCCTGCCGCCGCGGCGGATGCGGCGCTTACGAAACTCGCGAATCCTGTCGCGACGCGTCGAGTCTGGATCGCGGAGGTGGTTCATCAACGGCACTGAGTGCGTCTTAGACTACATCTTTCAAGGAGCGGCGTCGCTTGCGACGCGTTCGGGATCGGACGT
>CAYMAS010000032.1:35035-41840 GCA_964388485.1 uncultured Tepidisphaerales bacterium
CGTCTTCTGGCGCTTCGAATGCGTCGCAAGCGACGCCGCTCCGAAGATAATCGGAGAAACGTTCGGACCACCTACTAGACCTCGACGTCCTTCACGACCGCGATCACGTCCGCCCCGCCGCGAACCTTCTGTCCAGGCTCGACCACAATCTCCGGGTTAAGCCGCTTCGGGATTGTCAGTTCGGTTCGGCTGCCGAACTTGATCATGCCGATTCGCTCGCCGCGCTCGACACGATCCCCGATTCGCTTCGTGCTGACAATCCGCCTCGCGATGAGCCCGACGATCTGCTTCACCACTGCCACCGGTCGATCCTCCGCGTCGTGGAGCACGATCGTGTTGCTCTCGTTGTGCTCGCTGGCGTGGCGGTGGTCCATCGCGTTGATGAATTTGCCCTTCTTGTACGTCACGTCGCTCACCGTCCCGTCGCACGGCGATCGGTTGACGTGAACGTTGAAGACGCTCAGGAAGATGCCAACCCGCACCGCCGGCTCGCCCGTCACCGGATCAGGATCGAGCTCGCTCACGTCGCTCACCTTCCCGTCCGCCGGCGAGACGTAGTTCGTCGTTCCCGCCTCCATCACGGGTAGCGGCCTCTCCGGATCCCGGAAGAACGCTACCAGCCATACCAGCACCGGCAGCGTCAGCAACAGCCCCAACCACCAGAGGCCGAGCCACCAGAACAAGCCGAAGACCGCCGCCAACACGACGGTGCCGATGACGATCTCCCAGACGCCGTGCTTCGTGACCCGCATGGCAGAGACTACGGATGCCGATACCCTTCCATATGACCGAAGCGCCGACGGAACCCTTCGACGCCATCCCCGATGTTCCGGATCCCGCACCCGACACGATGCCGCCGGTTGTCCGCACCGGCGTCGCCGGTGGCTTGATGGGTCTGGCCAACCTTGTACCGGGTGTCAGCGGCGGCACGATGGTCCTCGTCATGGGCGTCTACGACCGCTTCGTCGATGCGGCGGCGGGCGTCAGTCGCGGTAAGCTCACGAAGGCACGCCTCGTCTTCCTTGCCGTTCTCGTCGCCTGTGCCGGCGTCTCCATCGTCGGCCTTGCATCGGTGATGAACCACCTCGTCACGACTTACGAGGCGACCATGTACAGCCTCTTCATCGGCATGACCCTCGCCGGCACCGGCCTGCTCTGGAAGATGGCCGACCCGCTTGCCCGTCCCATCAAGCCAGGCGTCGTCGTCGCCTTTCTCGCCGGCTTCGCCGCAATGGCCGCCCTGGCCGTGACCGAAGATCCCGCTGCCAAGGAACAAGCCCGCGAGATCCGCGAGTCGGGCAACTTCCAGCCCACGCCGGACTATGTCCGCGATGCCGCGGGCGGCACGTTGGCTATGAGTGCCATGGTCCTGCCCGGCATCAGCGGAGCTCACATGCTCCTCGTCCTGGGCCGCTACGAACACGTCACAGGCGCCATCAGCCTGCTCAAGACCGCCGGCCTCGATGGCGACATGAGCGGCATCAGGACAGCTTTGTCGATCCTCGTCCCCGTCGGCCTCGCTGCGGTCGTGTCGCTCGTGCTGCTGTCCAACGTCCTCAAGTGGGCGCTGGCTCATCACAGCCGCACCATGGGCGGCGGCCTGCTCGGCATCCTCTGGGGCAGCGTCCTGGCCATCTGGCCTTTCACCATCGAGTCGGCTACCCGCGACTACACCCTCGGCCTCATTGCCTTCGTCGTCGGCTTCGGCGTCGTCTTCGCCTTGACGCTTCTTGCTCCCAAAGAACCGACTTGAGGCAGCTCCATACGGGGCTGGCACGCGACCAATACTGCCACAAACAGCCGGTAGCCGCACCTGCTCTACATTGCCGGTCTTAAGCTGCCGGCGATGCAGATTCGTTGGCTCGTCGTAACGCTGTTGCTCCTCGGGGTCTCGCCCGCTGCGATTTATGCCGAGGCAAAGGTGCCGCTACCACGGCATCCGACGATCAGTCCGGACGGGGAGACCATCGTCTTCGCCTGGGCGGGTGACCTCTGGACCGTACCGGCCGACGGCGGTGCGGCAAGGAGGCTGACGAGCCATCCAGCCGACGACCGCCTGCCACGGTTCAGCCACGACGGCGAGACGATCGCCTTCACCAGCAATCGCGCAGGCGTCTCGGGCCTCTTCACGATGAGCCCGAGTGGGACGGACGTTCAAGAGCGGCTGCTTCTGGATCGGGCGTCGCTCATGCATGATTTCGGCGACGACGGCAACCTCTACTTCACCGGCTACCTCGAGCCAGACGTCTACCGCAACCCGCGGCCCTACGTGGTCGGTGCCGAATCGGGTGTGCCGGAGCGGGTTCACGATGCATTCGGCCGATCGCCGGCCAAGGAGATCGGCGGCGACCGCATCCTGTTCGTCCGTGGCAACGAGCGGCTGACGCGTCGCCACAGCCGCGGGCCCGACACGCGGGACATCTGGCTCTACGACCCGAGCGCCGATGAGCCGTTCAAGCAGCTCACCGAGCGTCGCGGCAACGACGCCCGGCCGATGTGGCTGCCAGACAACCTCTTCCTCTTCACGAGCGACCGTGACAACAAGACCGTCAACCTCTTCGTCGGAAACGCCAGCACCGGGCAGATCGAAGCCTTGACCAGCTTCAGCGACGCCGACGTTGAGGAGTTTGACGTCACGCCTGACGGCCGCCGCGTCGTCTTCGCAAAGTGGGACAAGCTCTACACGCTCGACCTCGACGGCGACGGCGAAGCCGTGCCGGTTCAAATCAACGCGTCGCAGGACGTGCCGATGGACAAGCTGGTCAACGTCTCGGGAGAAGCCAGTGACGTCGCCCTTTCGCCTGACGCCAAGACGATCGCCAGCGTCTCGTACGGCCAGATCTACGTCCGTGGCACCGATGAGAACGCCGTCGCTCGACGCGTCAGTGAGCTTCCGGGGCGACACAGCGACGTCGCATGGAGCCCGGACGGCGGCACGCTCTACTTCACCCGGACGCTCGACGGCATGACTCATGTGATGGCCGCGACCGTCCGCCGCTCACGGGCTGATATCCTCGAGACGAAGGCCGCCACGACACGTCCTGCACTGGCCGAACGTCCCGCTCCCGATCCGGAGAAGTGGCCGACATCGCTGGCGTTTCATGTCGAAGCCGTAACTGAAGGCGACGTCTCCTACCGAGATCCGGTGCCGTCGCTCGACGGCCGACGCCTTGCCCTGCACAAGGGTCTGGGCGACCTCGTCGTCCTCAATCTCCGCAGCGGCAACGAGACGCTCGTGTACGACGGCTGGGATTCGGACATGGAGTACGCGTGGGCGCCGGACGGGCAGTGGCTCGTGGTGCGGACGGAAGATGCCGACTTCAACAGCGACATCTGGGCGATGCGGGTCGACGGTACCAAGCAGGTCAACCTCACGCGACACCCTGACAACGACTACAGCTTCAGCCTTTCCGCCGACGGCCGCGTGTTGACGTTCAGCAGCGAGCGGATCGACGAAGAGTTCGACGTTTGGCAGGTTTATCTCGATGAAGAGCTTGAAGCCCTCGCACCGGCGGAGCTACAGGCTTACTACGCAGAGTCGATCCTCGGTCATCCGATCCCGGAAGTGCCGGCCTTTGCCGAGCGTCGCGGCACGGTGTCGCCGCTCGTCAATGATCCGGGGTCGGAGCAGCCGACGACACAGCCCGCGACGCGGCCGGCTGGCAAGCTAGACTTCTCTAAGCTCGGACAGGCTTTTGCCAAGCTCGGCGAGAACATTGCTGGCGATCTGGTGGCGAGTCTGCCGTCGGATGAAGTCGCTCCATTCGACGATCTGCCACTGGAAACGGCTTATTTGCGACTTCGCCGTCTGACCCGCGAGTCGGGCAACGAGTTCTCGGTCACGATGGTGCCCGATGCGACAGCGATCTTTTACATCAGCAACGGCCGAATGATGCGTCAGCCTTGGGATGGCGGCTCCGACGACATCGGCTCCTTTGCCGGCTTCGGCAACTGGTCGGCCGACGGAGACCGGCTCGCCCTCCTCGACGGCGGCCGGCCCGGCACCATCAGCCAGGGCGGTAATTCTCGCGACACCTGGCCGATCCGTGATCGGCTCGCGGTTGACGTGGCGGACGAGCAGGAACAAAAGTTTCGCGAGCTCGCCAGCACGCTCGGCATGCTCTTCTACCACCCGACAATGAAGGGCCTCGATTGGCCCGCGTTGACGGATCGGTACGCACAACTGGCCCGGCTCACGAGGACCGGCGACGAGTTCGAGTTCGTCGGCAACAAGCTGCTCGGCGAGCTCAACGCTTCGCACCTGGGCGTCACCGCACCCTTCGAGCGAAACACGACCGCCCGCAGCTTCGGGCAGCTCGGCATACGGACGAAGGTCGCCGACGACGGCTTTGAGGTGACGGACGTGCTCGCAACGGGTCCGGCAGGTATCGGCGACTTCAAGCTGGAGGTCGGCGACACCATCACAGCCATCGAATTCAATCCCGTAGACCTCGAAACACCGCTGCCGCAGCAGCTGGTGGATCGTGTCGGCCGCGAAACGGTGGTGACCGTTCAACGAGACGGCGGCTTGATCGATCTGCTGCTGACGCCCGTCAGCTACGGCCGATTGGCGAGCCTGACCTACGACGCCTGGCGGCTCGATAACGCGGCGAAGGTCGAGGAGCTGTCGGACGGCCGACTCGGTTACATTCACGTCCGCGGGATGAACCAGTCGAGCCTCGACGTCTTCGAGCGCGACCTCTACGCCGCGGCGGCCGGCAAGGACGGGCTCGTGATCGACGTCCGCAACAACGGTGGCGGCTGGACGACCGACAGGTTGCTCGCGTCGATCATGTACCCGCGCCACGCGTACACGATCCCTCGGGGCATGCGGGAAAGCGTCGAGGCGGATCGCGTTGGGATGAACAAGGGCGGTTATCCGCAGGATCGCCTGTTCATCCAGCGATACGACCTGCCGATCAACCTGCTGGCCAACGAGAAGTCATTCAGCAACGCCGAGATCATCAGCCATGCGTTCAAGAATCTTGATCGTGGCACACTCGTCGGTCAAGAGACCGCCGGCGGCGTGATCTCGACCGGCAGCTTCAGCCTCGTCGACGGCACCCGCGTGCGGCTGCCGTTTCGCGGCTGGTACCTGCCGGACGGTTCGGACATGGAGAACAACGGAGCCGTGCCCGATCTGCTGGTGCCCCAAACGCCCGAAGCCGAAGCTGCCGGGAAGGACGAGCAGCTGGAAGCCGCGGTCAACGACCTGTTGAATCGGCTCGACGAAAGCTGATCTGCGACCTCATGCCCAGGCGTGGTCGGCCGTGCAGGCGTTATCGGAACAGGTTGCCCAAATTGCCAAGCCGAAGTCGCAGCTTTTGTTGACGACCGAGAATCCAATTGCCCCGCAGCGGCAGACCTCTACGCTCGTCGCTTCACGAAGAAATCATGCACAAGAATACCCTCATCGCCGTTGCAACTGCGGCCGCTATCGCCGGACAGGCTCACGCCGATCTGCTCATCCCCAATTCTTCAAACGACACCATCGGCCTGTACAGCAGTGTCGACGGCTCGCTGATCGACGCCAACTTCATCGTCGACGCCAACGACGCCGCCACTTACGACTTCGGCACGCCGAAGGAAGCCATTCAGGTCGGCGACGAGATCTTCGTCTCGGACCAGATCCGTGACGCGATCTTCATCTTTGACCTCGGCGGCAACTACGTCGACAAGATCGATACGGGCCTCGACAACGTCCGCGGCCTCGCTTACGAGGCAAGCAACAACACCGTCTACATCGCCAACGGCGGCGGCAACAATGGTGCTCCGGACGACACCATCGTCACCATCGACCCGACCAGCCGCACCATCACCGGCAGCTTCGGATTCGGCCCGCCGGATTTCTCGCCGTTCGACGTCGCCGTCGTTGACGACCGCCTGCTCGTCACCGATATTGACGGTGGCCCAAGCAGCAACCCGTTCAACACCGAAGGCGTCGACGTCTTCAATTTTGACGGCACTTATGTCGGCCGGCTTGTCAGCGTCGGGACGACCGATGCAGACAACGGCCCCGACTTCCCGCAGCAGGTCAGCGGCAAACTCAGCGACAGCAACATCCTCGTTGCCGGTTTCAGCACGCCCGCCGCGGTCTACGAGTTCGAAAACGATGGCGACTTCGTCGCGACTTACGCGGACGACTTCGGCCAACGCGGCGTTTACGAACTGCTCAACGGCAACTACATCTACACCGGCGGCGGCCCGGACGGCCAGGGCGCCTACAGCGTCGATCCGACAACAGGCGGCTTGACCTTCCTCGGCGAGGGCAACCAGTACATTGCCCCGGTCGTGATCCCGGAACCCGCCACCGCAGGCCTTCTTGCGGTCGGTGCCCTAGGCCTTCTGCGTCGCCGTCAATAGTCCGACGACACCTCGCTAGCTCCTGGCCCCGCATCGATGATGCGGGGCTGTTCCTTTCGTCGCCGCTGCACGTTTGCTGCCTCTACACTCGCCCCACGAATGGCCGATGCAGACCCAGCCAGCCACGAGCCGTATCGCGTCCTGGCCCGCAAGTACCGCTCCCGCACGTTCGATGAGGTCGTCGGCCAAAAGCACGTTGCCGAGACGCTCAAGCGGGCGATCGGCACCGGACGCGTCCACCACGCCTACCTCTTCTGCGGCACCCGCGGCGTCGGCAAGACGTCCATGGCCCGCATTCTGGCCCTCGCCCTCAACGATCCGACCAGCGACCAAGCGACCGCCGAGCCGGATCCGACGACCGAGACAGCCGACGCGATCTTCCGCGGCGACGACGTCGACGTCATCGAGATCGACGCCGCCAGCAACACCGGCGTCGACAACG
>CAYMAS010000033.1:0-41722 GCA_964388485.1 uncultured Tepidisphaerales bacterium
GGCCGCCGCCGTTGATGTCGAAGAAGGTGTTGTCGCTGATAAAGAGCTGTGAACTTGGGCTGATCGACAGGCTGCGGACGTCACGCGTGACGCCGGGCTCGACGGTGACTTCGACGAGGCCGTTGATGTCGACGTCGACGGTCGTGCTGTTGGGGAAGGTGCCGCTGTCCCAGTTGGCATCGTCGGACCAGTCGCCGGTGGCCGGGCCGACCCAGGTGACTTGGCCGCTTGCACCGGCGGCGAGGAAGAGCGGGGCGATCGCGGCGGCGAGGCGGCGAGAGGTGTTCAGCGACGGAAGATTCATGGCAGTTTCTCCTTGGGAGACGAAGCAAAAAGGGCAGTGCGTCAACGCGGACACGGCGATCCCGGTAGCGACTGGACAGGCGACTTCCCCCTAGAAAGACCGCCCGCCAGCGTTACCGGAACCTCCAGACCCGCCTGACGAGGCACTTGCACGTGCGCCTCCACTTGGCCGGCCCGCCTTCATGTGCGACAATGGCGTCGTGCAGGGGCCAGAGCCGGACGAGAATCCGGCAGAAAAGTTCAACGGATCCACGCCACGCCTCTTCGACGCGGTCTATGGCCAGCTGCGCAACCTCGCCGGCCAGCAGATGGCCAACGAGCGAAATGACCTGACGCTCCAGACCACCGCCCTCGTCCACGAGGCTTATCTGCGGCTCATGAAGGACCCCGGCGTCGAGTGGGAAAGCCCACGCCACTTCTTCGGTGCCGCGGCCGAAGCGATGCGGCGGATTCTCATTGAACGTGCCAGACGCTACAGCACGCACAAGCGGGGCGGCGGCCGTAAGCGGCTGGATCTCGCCGCTGCCGACGGTCCCGGCGGGCGCAGTGTGGAGCTGGTTGACGACTCAGAGGCCGAGGCGATGCTCGAACTTGACACCGCGTTGGGCGAGCTCAAGCAGCAGGACGAGCGGATGAGCGAGGTCGTCATGCTCCGCTACTTTGCCGGCCTCAGCGTCGAAGAGACCGCCGCCGCCGTCGGCAGTTCACCGCGAACGGTGAAACGAGATTGGGCCTTTGCGCGGGCTTGGCTGAGCAAGCGACTCGATGCCGCCGATCCGCAATCGTCGAAGGCGTAGGCGAGCCATCAACGGCCCCGCGTGGGGCGACTTCACGCATGGAGCTTCGAATGGGAACGGTAGCGAGCGACAGCCCTCTTGCCGCCGACCGCTGGGAGCGACTGCGCGATGCCGTCGCCGACGCTCTGGAGCTGCCATTGGCCCAACGCGTCGGCTTCCTCGTCACGCAATTGGGTGACGATGCCGAGCTGCTCGCCGAAGCCAAAGCGTTGGCGGAACTCGATGAAGACAAGGAAGCGCTTCTGCACCCGGCGGCCGATCGGTTCGTCGGCATCGGCGGACCGGATCCGACACAGATCGCCGGTCGCACGATCGCCGACGGCAAGTACCACCTCGTCCGCCTCATCGGCGAAGGCGGCATGAGCGCGGTCTACGAAGCACGGCAGCACGGCGTCGAGCGGTCGGTGGCGGTCAAGGTGCTTCGTCGCCGCGCTGCCGGTTACGACGCTCCGAGTCGGTTCGCCAAAGAAGTCCGAGCGTTGGGACGGCTCGATCATCCGGCCATCGCCCGCATCCTCGAAGCCGGCACCGAGCGGGAGACGGACCTTTCGTACATCGTCATGGAGTACGTCGATGGCCAACCCATCACCGACTACGTGACGAGCCACGACACCCAGTTCGGCTCGAAGCTTCGCCTCATCGCCGAAGTCGCCGACGCGGTTCATTCCGCGCATCAGAAGGGCGTCATCCACCGCGATCTCAAGCCGGACAACGTTCTCGTCGACCGCGACGGCCGGCCCAAGGTGCTCGACTTCGGCATCGCGCGGGTGCTCGACGGGGAAGGCGACGCCACGACAGCCGTTACGATGCGGACGACGGCGTCGATGCTCCTTGGCACGCTCGGCTACATGGCTCCGGAGCAGGCAAAGGGCGAGGCGGACGTGGACGTGCGGAGCGACGTCTACGCGTTGGGCGTTTTGCTTCACGAGTTGCTCGTCGGGCGTCAGCCGGTGCGTGTGCAGGGTGTGCCGATGCCCGAGGCGTTGCGCCAGTTGAGCGAGCCAGACGTCACGCCTCGGTCGATCGGCACGGTGCCCGGCGACACGACGGGCGGCGACGTGAACGTGCTGCTGACGCGGGCGCTGGAGGCGGACCGGGATCGTCGCTACCCGTCGGCCGAAGCCTTGGCGGCAGACCTTCGGCGGCTGCTGAACGACACGCCGATCGAGGCCAAGCCGCCGACGCTGAGATACCGTGTCCGCAAGTTCACTCGTCGCAATCGCCTCGCTGTCGTTGCCGCGGTGCTCCTCGCGGCGACGATGGTAACAGGCACGGTGGTGTCGACGATCGGCTTCGTTCGTGAGTCGCAGGCTCGCCAGGACGCCGTCGCCGCTCGCGACATCGCCGTTGCCGCCGAAGCCGAAGCCGCCGCAGCGTTGCGGCGTGCCGAGCGCGACGCTTTCCGGTCTGCGGCATCACGCAACTTTCTCAACGCGATTCTCTCGACGCCGCGAATGACCGGCAACGCGGAGGTCTCGGTCATCGAGGCGTTGCGTTTGGCCGAAGAAGACGTGCTCGCTTACGCCGCTTCTGACGAAGCGGTCGCGCGGGATCTGAGGATGTCGCTGGCGCGTTTGCTGGCGGGCTTGGGGCAATTGGAGGAAGCCAGTCGTCAATTCGAGCTGGCCCGAGAGCATGCGGAAGCCGGCGACGGTTTCGCATCGGCGGCTGCGGTGGCGTTGGAGCACGCGCACACGCTGGCGTTGCAGAACCGAATGGATGAGGCGCGGGCGGTCTATGAAACGGTGAAAGTCGATGACCTTCCGGTCGAGGCGGATCCTGATCTGGGGCCCGAAGCCTCGCCCGAGCGGCTGCAATTTCTCGCTGCTGCGACGCGTGCCGCTCTGGCCGATGGCGATGGAAACTACGACGTCTCCGCCGCCGCATATGCCGAGGCCATCGAACACGCACAGGCGATGCTGGCGACTCAGGACGCCGACCGGCCTGCACCGTTCGGCGGGATGACCGAGGCGACTGTGGTCTCGCTGCAAACTAGCGGGGCGTCGAGCCTGCTCAGCGCCGGCCGCTTGGACGAGGCGATCGAACAACTCGAGCCCGCAGTCGCTTGGCGTCGGGAGGTGGGCGGCGACAATCATCCGGAAACGCTCATCAGTCGCTTCAACCTCGCCGCCGCCTACAGCCGCGCGGGGCGACTCGATGAAGCAGAGTCTGAAGCGCGAGACATTCTTTTCGCTGCCCAGGGATTAGGCGAAGGCGGCGTCGATCACCCGCTGGTGCGACACACGCGGTCGTTGCTGGCGACGGTTCTGACAAGCCGCGGCGATCGAGCGTCGCTCCGAGAAGCGGCCGACGTGGCGATGGACAATGTGGCGACGCAGCGGGATCAGGACGATGGCGGCGTCGGCTTGCCGCTGGCGATCAACACGCAGGCAACGATCCTCTTGAGCCTGGGGGAGACCGAACAGGCTGAAGCGTCGCTCGCCGAAGCCAAACGGCTGCTCATCGAGCGAATTGGGGAAGACCATCCGTTCACGCTCACCGTCCGCGGCAATCACGCCGCGACGCTTGCGAACCTCGGCCGGCACGAGGAAGCGTTGCCGGAGGCGAAGCAACTCGTCGAACGGCTCCGCAAATCTGGAGAATCCCGTGCAAATCTGGCGACAGCGCTGGATGACCTCGGCTACATCCAGCTGCAGGCGGGATACGTCGACGAGGCAACTGCGTCACTCCGCGAAGCCGTCGCCATGGCGGAGGCGGGGAAATTTGCGACGTCGCTGCCGCACTTTCTTTACAACCTCGGCGACGCCTTGAACAAGGCTGGTGAGTTAACCGAAGCTCAGACCGTCCTGCGTCGCTCGTGGGACCTGCAGCCGCTGCCGGAAACTGCCAACTTGTTGGCCGACCTTCTCGAGGGTTCGGGCGAATCCCACGCCGCCGCGATTTGGCGGGCGAAGGCGGCGGAGCTTGAGGCGTCAGATGACGAGGACGAGCAAGCTCAGGGCACCGACTAGCACGATGGTCGTCTTGATGACGCAGACGCGTCGCTGAAAGCTCGCCCACGCTTCGGGACGATCGGCAATGGCTTCGAGGTACTGGCACCGTGACTGCGGGGACCCGTGCAGCCAATCACCGGGTCGTCGCAGCGTGTCACGCGTCCGCACTTTCAGCGTCAAGGGCGGTGTCGGTGCTTCTCGCGTGATGCCGACCGCGTTCCGCAACGCCTCGCCGAAGGCCCAGGCCCCGGTACCGGTGACGTGGGTTGCGTCGCCGATCAGGGTAGCGGCAAAGACATCGGCCTGTCGTTCGAAGAGTCGGCTGAGGAGGATAAAGCCGAACAGAATAGTCAGTAGGACTAGAACAGAGATCGGCAGATCGAGGAACGAGGTCTCTGGAAGGACCGTTCTGTAGACCAGGTCGACTGGTCCTATGGTGAATAAGGAAGCCGAGGCGAAAAAGGTAATGAACCAGAGAACGTGCCTGTGACGCATATGACCGATCTCATGAGCAAGAACGGCTTCGACCTGCCACACTGGGAGCGACCGAAGGAGCAGGTCGCTGAGCAAAATATATCGAAGCCTTGGCACGATGCCGACGGCGAGTGCGTTGATGATGCTGTTGCCCGTTTGCCACGCGTGGAGCAGGCCGGTGGAGCGTCGCAAATGCCCGCGGCGGACGAGGTCGTGAAGCCGTCCGCCGGGACCATCGTCGTCAGGAATCGGCCGGGTCGGCAGGACGCGGCGAATGACCGGCGGGCCGAGTGTCAGCGACGCCAGCAACGCCACCGCGGTTAGAAGCAACGCCGCAGCGTCACCCGTGATCGGCAGGTCGGACCAGTCCAGGCCGAGCTTGACGAGGTCGCGAATGACCCAGAAGACCAGCAGCGGCGCGAGCGTGACCAGCAGCGTGGGCCGGAGTTCGCCGATCCACCAGCGGGCAAAGCCTGTCTGCACCGGACGCCATTGCAGTCGACGAACGACCGGCCATTGTGCGGCGACGACGAGCGACCAGGCGAGGTAGGCTGGCAGTGCCCCGAGGAGCAGGCCAAGGGTGCCGTGCGCGTCGCCCGTCTGCTCCTGCACCACCGCCGGCCACGACAGCGTATGGGTGCCGAGCAGGAACCAACCGAAGAGCCCTGGCACCGCGACGCGGACGGCCCACCGCACCCACGCTGGCGGCATCAGCCCGCTGCCGAAGCGTCTGCCTTGCACCATCCCTGCCGCCCACGCCAAAGCCGCGAACGCGAGACAGCCGAGCCATAGCAAGGCGGCGTCGGTCCAGGAACCCGCGTCGCCAACCGGTGCCGTCAGCCACGCGATGAGCGGAATGAGAACGACGAGACGCGGCACAGTAAACTGTTCAAACTAACGTACTCATTCCTCAGAGCGAGTGGCCCATCTTCTCACGCTTTGTCGCCAGGTAAGCGGCATTGTCCCGCGTCGGCGTCACGTGGACGGGAAGCTGTTCCACTACTTTCAAGCCATGCCCTTCGATTCCGTAAATCTTCTTCGGGTTGTTTGTAAGAACCCGAAGCTTCTTCAATCCGAGGTCTTTGAGGATCTGAACTCCGATGCCATACTCGCGACGGTCAGCTGGCAGGCCGAGCTTCAGGTTGGCTTCGACGGTATCGAGGCCCTCGTCCTGCAGGCGGTATGCGTGGAGCTTGTTCGTCAGGCCAATGCCGCGACCCTCTTGCCGAAGATAAAGCAGGACGCCGCGACCTTCGTGGTCGATCCGTTGCATCGCCTGGTCGAGCTGGTCGCCGCAGTCGCATCTGCCGCTGCCGAAGACGTCGCCGGTGAGGCATTCGCTGTGGACGCGGACCAGGGTCGGCTTCTCTGTGGAGATGGCGGAACCGTCCGGCTTTCGTCGGCCGATGTCGTCGCCTCGCACGAGGGCCAGGTGCGGCGTCTGGTCGACCGCTGAATCATAAGCGTGGAGCGTGAAAGCGCCCCAACGCGTCGGCAGGCGAACCGTCTCGACGCGGTTAATGAGCGTCTCGCGTTCCGTGCGATACCGAATCAGGTCCGCCACCGTGCACATCCGGAGGTCGTGCTTCGTGGCGAAGGCTTCGAGATCCGGGCGTCGAGCCATCTCGCCGTCGGCCCGCATCACCTCGATGCCGACGCCGACCGGCCGCAAGCCTGCGAGTCGACACAAGTCGGTCATGCCCTCGGTGTGTCCGGCGCGAACGAGGGTGCCGCCGTCGCGGGCGCGAAGCGGGTGAACATGGCCGGGCCGGTCGAAGTCATCGGCATGCCCGCGTGGATCAGCGAGGCGGCGGATCGTGGTGGCTCGCTCCGTCGCCGAGACGCCGGTGGTGATGCCGAATTCGGACGACGCATCGACGCTGACGGTGTAGGCGGTGCCGCGTTGGGCGGTGTTGACGCTGGCCTGCGGGACGAGTTTGAGCCGGTCCGCCGTCTCACCGTCGAGCGCGACGAAGAGCATGCCGCGACCTTCGGTCAACATGAAGTTGATCATCGACGGCGTGACGAACTCCCCGGCGGCGATGATGTCGCCTTCGTTCTCGCGGTCCTCGTCGTCGACGAGGATGATCATCTGCCCGTCACGCAGCGCGTCCAGGCACGTCTCGATGGAGTCAAACGGCACGCCGAAGCCTACGGCACCGGCACGTCGTAGCGGCACTTGCGTCGCTCGCCGGCGAGGTAGAGCGGGTGGTCCCGCGGCAGATCGACCGTTTCCACCAGAGATCCGCCGGCGGCTTCGATGGTGCGGCGGCTCGCGAGATTGTTCGGGTTGCACGTGATCGACAACGTCTCGACGCCGTACATTTTGGCGAGCGGCAGCAGCAGTCGCGTCGCCCGTGCCGCGAGATGGCGGCCTCGCGCCGGGGGCAGGACGACATAGCCGACGTGCCCGATGTAGCGAAGCAGCAGGTCGCCTCGGCGGTCGGGCGTGGGGACACGGAGCGTGATCCAGCCGGCGTAGTCGCGATGCTCAGGAGCTTCGAGGTGGAGCCAAAATCGGTGAAAGAGCAAGCAGCCGCTTCGACGTTCGCCCGTTTCCCGACCACGCGGATGGCGCCCCAGCGACGCCAGCAGCCGACGCGGCTCGACCTGTGTGTCGGGATCTTGTTGGCAACTGGGATGCTGGTAAGCCCGCACGAACGCTGCAGCTTCCCGCGGCGAGGGTTCGATGAGGCTTAGCCGGCCCGAGGCATTGTCGGGCGATCCGTCCTGCGTTGGACCGACGGCATCGAGATCGTGAAAGACGACCGGCGGCGTGCGTCGCCAAAGCCGGTCGAGCAGCATGAGGCGAGCGTAGGAGGATCCAACGAAGAAGCCCACGAGCGTCAGCTCGTGGGCTCCGGTTCATGTTCGACGCTTCATCTAGAAGAATCCGAAGAAGAGCTTCGGGCCGTCGCTGCCGACGATCTCCTGCCAGCGAACGTAGCCGAAGGCAAGAGCCATCAGGGCGGCGAGGCAGGCGGCGCCGAGGAGGGCGGTGTAAACGTTGTTGGTCGGCTTGACGCGGATCGGCTCGGAGCGGAGGCGGCTCATGGTCGGGACCTTTCGGGAATGAGGGGCGAGTCGATCAAGGTCAGTTGAGCGTGTCCGGGCGGACGAGATCGTCCGGCTGGATACGGTTAATTCCCGGGCCACGGAGGCTGCCGAGAGCTTCCTGGTCGTCGACCGTGGTGACCCGCAGCACACCCAGGAAGTCGCCGTTGTCCTTGTCGTAGACGGCGAACTCTTGACCTTCACGGACATCGTCCTGTCGGCCGACGCTGATGGTGGCGACCGGGCCGCTGGCGAGGGCTCGGCGGTTGACGATCACGCCGTTGACCGGAGCTCCACCGCGCCCACCGGCTTCGGCCAGATTGATGCCCGCATTTTCGAGCACGGTCGCAGCCTGCGACAGCTGCTGATTAAGCTCGAGATTCTTCGTCTGCTCGTTCTGCAGCGACTGGCGGGCGAAGCGGAGCTCGTTCTCAGCCTGAGCAAGCGCGGCCTGCGTGTCGCCGAAGCGACGGACGGCGGCGGTGTTCTCTTCACGAAGCTGGGCGACGCGGTCTTGCAGGGCCTCGACGTTGCGGGTCGTGAAAGTGAGGGCTTCGGCGGTGCTGGCGACGGTGGCCTGCTCGAGGGCGAGCTGTCCCTTGACGTCGGCGGCTTCGGCACGGGCCGTCTGCAGCTCCTGGCGGAGCGAGTCGATGCGATCCTGCAGGGCCGTCAGACGTGTTTCGGCCTGAGCGACGCGAGCATTGGCGGTGCCGCGGGCAAACTCTGCCTGCGTGTTCGCGGCAGAGGCGGTCGATTCGGCGATGCGGAGGCTCTCCTGCGCACTCGCCAGATCGTCTTCGAGCGTCGGGACAGTGTTGAGGAACGTGACGGCCGCTGCGGAGAGCAGCAGCGAGAGAATCACGAGCAAAACGACGAAAACCTTGGTCAGCACGCTCACGGTCGGGGCCTCCTGATGAGCCGAAGCTCAGGGGTCTGGGGCAGTTGGCAGAAGCTCGACAGGGCGTCGAGCTTCGGGGTGAGGCAAAGGCAGAGTCGGGAGCCGGTCCGAATCCAGGGGCCTCAAGGCGGGACGGGTCATGAGACCCGCTGGCACGTCCGACAGGCGCCGACACGGCGTCCTGCCGCCGTTGGCTGCGGCGTGCGTCTGCCGATGCTAATCGTACAGACGCGTCTGTCAACGCCCGGCGCACGCCATCGCGAGTTGTCGGACCTTCCGACGCGCCGGCTCAGGTCCCGCCCGCCACCGTCCGATGCACGTCATAGCCAAGCGTCGACCGCCACGACGCTCCTCACACGCCACTCGAACCTTACCTCATGAGCCAGACGAACGACGCCCTCTCGGCCGGCAAGTCCAGCGACAAGTCCAGCACCGCCCGCACCCGCCCGACCACCCGCGACGCTGATCGGCGTCGGCACCGTCGTCACCAGCCGGCGGTCAACGATCCGTCGTCCGTCCGGGAAGAATCCGACATCCACGGTGAAATCGTCGACCTTTCCAGTGGCGGGTTGCTGATGCGGACGGACGACCCGAACGTGCGGCCGGGCGACTCGGTTCACGTCTGCCTGACGCTGCCAGCCCATGCGGGGATTCAGCCGTTCATCCGTCTCGCCGGCGCGACGCCGGAGCCGACGTGCGAGTGGCGGGGCAGATTTGATGTCGCCCGTCGGGTGGATCGTGGCGACGGCACGTTCGACCTCGGCGGCCGATTTGCGGATATGACGCCTGTCGACCGCGGCATGCTGGGCCTGTACCTGAGCACGCAGCCGCTGGCGGCGTGAGGAGCTTCGGTCAGCGCAAAAAAGATCCCCCGGGCGAGGTCACTCCCGACCGACCGCCGGCCGGGAGTGACTGCCCGTGGGAACCAACCGCGCTCCATTCGCACAAGCGACTCAACGCGAGTCGCCTGTCAGCCGCCACCACAGCGGCCGAGGATCCCCTTGGCGAAGTCGGTGCCGCGACGCGATCGGGCGGAATAAAATCTGCGTTTGGGCCGAGATAGGCGGGATTCAGCCGCTGGCGCGTCTCCAGGGGCAATTGCCGGGGCAACTTTCTTGTGCGGGTGAAAGCCGTCGCCGAATTTGCTTAGCAGCAGCTTGCATAAGTCTTAGTCAAAGACTCATAACGCTGCGCGTCTGCTATGCAGTGTCGTGCCCGTCGTCCACCTCACTTGATGCGGGGATGATTCTTTGTCGCAATAGGATCAGACCTCAGCGGCTCGTGCTAGGACGCTGCATCTGCTCGGTGAGCCCGCTAAGCTGCCGCCCATCGTGAAGCTCGTCGTGACCATCCCTGCCCAGAACGAGGCCTGCACCATTGCAAAGGTCGTCGGCGAGATCCCTCGGCAGATTCCGGGCGTGGATCAAGTCGAGGTCATTGTCGTCGATGACGCCTCCACCGACGACACGGCGAAGCTGGCAACGGAGGCCGGGGCTCAAGTCGTCACGATGATCGGGCGACCGGGGCTCGGGCCTGTCTGGCGGCTCGGGATGGAGCGGGCCATTCGCGGCGGGGCCGATCTCATTGTCAACCTTGATGGCGACGGCCAGTTCGACTCGAAGGACGTCCCGGCGATTGTCGAGCCGTTGCTCAAGGGCGAGTGCGATTTCGTCCACTGCACCCGCTTCGCCGCCGGTGGGCCGGTCGGGCGGATGCCGGTGATCAAGCGGGCGGGCAACTGGCTCGTCACGAAGCTCGCCAACTTCATCTGCGGCACGAGCTTTACCGACGTCTCCTGCGGCTTCCGGGCCTACAACCGCGAAGCGGCCTACCGGCTGTTGCAGTTCGGCCGGTGGACGTACACCGAAGAGTGCATCGTCTACCTCGTCAATCGCGGCTTGCGGATCAAGGAGATGCCGTTCAAGGTACTCGGCGAACGCGAGTTTGGCACGAGCCGCGTGGCGAGCAACGTCGTCTACTTCGCCAGCCACCTCTTGCACATCATGCTGCGAGCGGTACGCGACGGTCGGCCATTGAAGTTCTTCGGCGTGATGTCGGCAGCGGTGCTGGTGCCGGGATTGATCGTGCTCGGGTTCCTGTCGGTCTGGTTGATCGCGACGGGCTCGGTCGTGCCGTTCGCCAGCGGCGTGACGATCGGGCTGGTGCTGACGCTCATCGGCTGCCTGTTGGGTGCGATGGCGTTGCTGGCGGACATGATCAGCCGGCATCGGCTTATTCACGAGGAACTGCTTTACCTCGCCCGGTGCCGGTTCTACGCCTCGCCCGAAGCCATGGACCTGCCCGAGTCGGCGGCATTGGCGTCGGTGTTTGACGATTAAACATGTCGAACTTTTCTCATCACGGCTTCAACCGTGATCTGATCAATGCAGTACGGCACGCGACACCGCACGGCCGGCGTCGTCGCGTGCCGGGGGTACTTCATGCACGGCGCACACGTGGCCGGAGTCTGGACGACGAGGTGCCGGTAGCCCCACGGTGAGACCCGATCCGGCACCGCGGGTGCGAAGAGTGTGACCGGCGGCGTTCCGACGGCGGCGGCGAGGTGGGCCAGGCCGCTGTCGCTGCCGACGTAGAGATCGCACGCCGCCAGCACCGCCGCCGCCTCCTGAAGCTCACCATGCAACGGCAAGATGGGAGCGTCCGTCGACTGACGCAGCAGGTCGCCGACTCCTTCGTCCTCCGGCCCTTCGAGCACGACCGGCGTCAGCCCAAGCTCCCGTAGCCGCGGAACGAGCTGCCCGAACTTCTCAGGCGGCCAGCGTTTGCTCATCGCGAACATCGTCCGCCCGCTGCCGGCGTGGATGGCACAGGGCCGATCGACGCCCAGCCGTTGCCTCGCCTTCGCCACGTCGTCTGCGGAGACGGGAAAGAACGGCGCCATCGTCTCGTCCGCCGATAGGCCGAGCAGCGCGAGGAGGTCCAGGTTCGACAACACGTCGTGCCGACCGTCCTCCGTCGGCACACGATTCGGCACAAGATCGTGCAACGCCGCCCACCGGCCGACCGGGTAGTCGTGCATGACGATCCGCCTCGCGCCACTAGCCCGCGCCAGCAGCGAGTACTGCCACCGGTTGCTCGGGTACGGCACGACCAGCACGTCCGCCCGCAGCTGCCGCAGCCTCCGCAAGAGCCTTCCGAATTGCCGCGGCTCATTGCCGAAGACTTCGACCGTCGTCACCTCCGCCAGCGGCTCGAGGACGGCAGCAATGGACCGATTTCGCGCCATTACTCGCACCTCGCCGAGCAACGCCAGTTGCCGGACCATCGGCTGGGCCATCAAAGCGTTGCCCATACCCGCCAGCACCGGGACGATGATCGTCACCGCTTGGCCAGGTCGAGGCAGACGACGGCGACAGACCGGAACCCGCCCGTGATGCCGTAGCCGCGAGCGAAGTCGTAGACAGCCTGGAGCCGCGGGTACTTCCACGGCAGGTGCTCGGGCTCCCGCTCGCGGACGATGTCGGTCGTCAGGTAGCCGCTACGATTCTGCAATACGCGATTGATGTCGCTTAGCAGTTCACCCGCGTCGCAGACGAACCCGTCTTCGAGCGTCTCGCACACGACCTTGGCAGACTGGGGTGACAGCTCGAACTTGTCGTCGAGCGAGAGGTCGAAGGTCAGCAACAGCCGCCCGTCCGGCCGCAGGACGCGGGTCATTTCGCGGATGATCGTCTCGTACCGCGACGTGTGCTCCAGCACGCTCACGCACGCCAGCACGTCGAGACTCGCGTTGTCGTAAGGCAGGTCCTGAGCACCGGCCTTGCTGAAGCGGACGCGATCGTGCTCGACCCGCTGGTTGATGCCGTCGAAGATTCGGCCGTAGCTGGCGTTGGTGTCGCAGCAGTCGAAGCGAGCATTGGGCAGACGCTCGGCGAGCAGGTAGGGCAGGAATGTCACGCCGCTGCCGACGTCGCAGCAGTGCAGATCGTCCCGGGCGGTTCGGTCCGCGTGAGCGAGAATGCCGCGGGCGACGAACGGGTATTCCCACCGCCTGGACCAGAGCCGCATCGGATCATCGCCCCAGTGCCTGCCGTAGCCGCGGAGGACGCGGGCGTGGTCGCGGAGGAAGTCGTCGCTGTAGGCCTTGAGTTCGTCGTAGAAGTCGGTCGCTTGCAGGCGTTCCAGATCCTCCAACGTCGGCACGCCGGTGGCAACCTCTGGCAGTTGCGGCACATCGAGCAACGCGGTGTCCACGACCATCGCCGACAGGATACGCGCCAGATCGTCCCGCACAACCGTCACCGCTATCAGGGAGAACTGGTAACCGTCTACCACCGCTATTGGATGACGACAACCGCTAGTCGATGACGACGCCCGCCTTGCCGAGAAGGGTGCCCGTCGCCGCGGCAAGGTTGACGCGAGCGATCTCGTAGTTGGCTTTGGCGTTGGCGAGAGAGAGCCGGGCCGCAGAGAGGCCGCGTTGAGCTTCGAGCAGTTCGGCCGACGACGAACCACCCGTCGCGACGCGTCGCTCTTCCGCGGCAAGCAATCGGATCGCGACCGCAACGCGACGTTCGGCGGCGACGATCTGCTCGTAACCCGCATCAATGGCATCAACTGCGTCATACACCTCACGCCGCACCGTCTGAGCCCGCCGCCGACCGTCGAGCAACGCCTGCGCCCGCTGCAGCAGCGACGCCCGCATCACGGCCCGCCGCCGCCGATTACCCAGCGGCTGCTCGAAACGGAGGCCGAACGTGTGATCCTGGAAGTTGCCGTCGCCCAGCACGTCCGCCGCGTCGCTGTAGCTGCCGCCAAGGCCGTTGATGCTGTACTCGTAGGTCAGGTCGAGCTGCGGCAGGAACGCTTGACGAGCGTTGGCGACGAGCCGAGCCTGTTCCGCGATCACCGTCAGCCGGGCCTCGATTAGTTCCGCTCGACGGCCCAGCGCCTCGGCGGCGAGTCGCTTCGCGTTGAGCTCGTAAGGCAAGGGCAGGACGACGGTCGTCGGCTCGATCTCCCGGCTGTTACCGACCATCAACGGCGAGCCGGGCACCTCCACGCCGAACAGCACCCGCAGTTGCCGCTGCGCCCGATCAGCGTCCGCCTCCGCCGTCACGAGCAGGTCACGAGCGTCCGCCACAGCACTTTCGGCCCGCACGACTTCGAGCTCTCCCGTGGTGCCGGCCTGCTGGAGTCGCTGCGCTCGCTCGAATTGCTCGACCGCCAGCCGCAGTTGTTCGCGTCGAATGTCGACCGCCTGCCGAGCGAGCCAGAGTCGCCAGTAGGCTCGATCCGTCGCCGCGAGGGTCGCGACGATCTGCAGCTTGAGCCGCGCCCGTGCCTGGCCGAGTCGGGTGGCGGCGACACGGATGCCCAGCTCCGTCTCGTCGCTGCCGAAGCCGCGGAGCAACGGCTGGTTGAGAGAGAGCCGCACGTCTTGCTCCCACTGCGGATTGAGCACGCGACCTTGATCGGTCTCGAGTCGGCTGACTGGCGCGCCGACACGCACGACGCCGCCCGTGCGGAGGGGCTGCGAGAGCGACGGGTTAACGTTGACGCTCTCCGCCTGGCCGCCGACGATGCGGACGACCGCGTTGCCTTCGCCGGGAATGTCGCCGTCGATCGTCTGGAAGACCGTCGGCGAGTCGAGGTTCGAATAGCTAGCGTCGACGTTGAAGGTCGCCTCGAAGACGGCCTGTTCGGCATCGAGGTCGGCTCGTGCGATCCGCGGGCCTAGGCGTGCGACGGCGACGTCCAGGTTGTTCGCCAGTGCCGCCTGCCGTGCCTGAGCGAGACGCAGCGGGAACGGCGAGCGATCTTGACGAGCCACGGGTATCGTCGTCGGCCGCGTCGTGACGCTGCGGGACAGGTCCAGCGGCTCGACCTCACGAAGCGACTCGCCGCGGCCGAGATAGCTCGAGACGTCGGTCGCGCAGCCGGCACAGACGAGGAGGATCGGCAGGAGGCGTTTCATTCGTGACGAAGGGCGACAATGGGATCGAGCCGGCTCGCCTTGATGGCCGGGAACATGCCGAAGGTCAGGCCGACCAAGGCCGAGAAGCCGAACGCGAGCGCCACCGCCCACGGCGGAATGGCGGCCTCGGCCAGTGGCGAGTCAGGAAGATTCCGGACCAGCACCACGCCCGTCTGCCCGATGAGAAATCCGATGAGTCCACCGACGAGGCAAAGCACAACCGCCTCGACGAGGAACTGCACGAGGATCACGCCCGGCCTGGCACCGACTGCCTTGCGCAAGCCGATCTCGCGGGTGCGTTCGCTGACGCTGACGAGCATGATGTTCATGATCCCGATCCCGCCGACGACGAGCGAAATGCCGACCACGCCGCCCGCGGCGAAGGTGATGACGCGGCTGATGTTCTTGATCTGCGCGATCGCCGCCTCGACGCGTTCGACGCGAAACGTGTCGACCTCGCCGGGCCCGATGCCGCGACGGTTGCGGAGGTAGAACGTGATCTCGCCCGCCGCCTTCTCGACGCTTTGAGCATCGACGGCCTGAGCGGAGACGTAGACGAACGCCCACGGGTTCGGGTCCATCCGTTCGAGCGTGTCGAACGGCACGTAGACCTGCGTCTCAGGCGGGCCGCCGCCGAAGCTGGGGCGGCGGTCTTCTTCCACGACGCCGATCACGCGGAATCGACGGTTGCCGATAAGCACGTCCTTGCCCGTCGGGTCGGTCGGCAGCTTGAGCTCGTCGCGCGTCTCCTCGTCGATCAACGCAACCGCCGCGGCCCGTTCGCGGTCGAGCAAGGTGAACTCGCGGCCGAGGATGACCTCGCGGCTTTCAACGTTGTGCCAAGCGGCGTCGATACCGGTGATCTGCTTCGTCTGCTCCTCGTCACCGTGCCGAATGGACATGCGGCGGTTATTGACACGCGTGAAACCGGCCAGACTCGGTGCGGCTTCGGCCAGGCCGTCGAATTCTTCGGGCTTGAGGTTGAACAGCCGAAAGGGCAGCTCCGACTCCGGCCCATCGTCGGGGCGGTCAGGCAGGATGAAGAGGTTGTTCGCCCCGAACTTGCCGACCTCGCTGAGAACCGCCTGCTCGAGGCCGACGACGCTGGCGATGACGAGCGTGACGCTCGCGACGCCGATGACGATGCCGAGCGTCGTCAGCGACGCCCGCACCTTGTTCGCCCAGATCTGCGATAGCGCCAGCCGAATGCTGACGAAGATGACCACAACGTACCGGAGCAGCGACCGCATCAGGCAGCCCTCCCTTTGCTGCCATGGCTCTGGCCGGTCGCTTCGTCGCCGATGATCTTGCCGTCGCTCATGCGGATGACGCGCCACGCCCGCTCGGCGACGTCTTTCTCGTGCGTGACGACGACGATGGTCTGGCCGTCGTCGTGTAAGTCGGCGAAGAGCTTGAGAATGTCGTCGGTCGTTTTGGAGTCGAGCGCTCCAGTCGGCTCGTCGGCGAGCAGGATTGACGGCTTGTTGACCAGCGCACGCGCGATCGCCACGCGTTGCCTTTGGCCGCCGGAGAGCTGGCTTGGCCGATGGCTCATCCGGTCGCCGAGGCCAACCGTCCGCAAAGCCTCCTCGGCCCGACGGTTGCGGTCGCGGTAGCCGTCGTCGCTGTAGAGCAGGGGCAGCTCGACGTTCCGCGTAGCCGACTGTCGCGGTAGGAGTTCGAAGCTTTGGAAGACGAAGCCGATCTCCCGGTTGCGGATGCCCGCCAGCTCGGCGGCGGGCATGGCATCGACGCGTTTGCCGGCGAGCGAGTAGGTGCCGCTCGTGGGGCGATCGAGGCAGCCGAGCAGGTTCATGAGCGTCGACTTGCCGCTGCCGCTGGCACCCATGATGGCCACGTACTCGCCGCGTGAGACATCCAGGTCGACACCATCCAAGGCACGGACCACCTCCCCGCCGACGTCGTACCGCTTGGTCACGTCGCGAATCTGGATGAGAGCGTCAGGCACCGGAGATTCGCTCACTCGTCCTCCACCCGCAACGGCACGCCGGCGCGCAGATCGTCGAGCGTGTTGAACGGGCCGACCACCACATCGTCACCTTCGGCCAGTCCGGCTTCGACGACCGTGTGGAGCAAGTCGCTCTCGCCCACCTGCACCGGCACCGCGATCGACAGGCCGTCTCGAATGCGATAGACCACCGGGGCAAAGGCCAGCGAGTCGTCGAGCGCGTCGCTCTCGCGTGCCTCGTCGGACAGGCTGTCGACCCTTCGACCCACGACCGCTTGGCTCGGCACGACGAGCACCCTGTCGAGCTGTTCGACCACGATCTCGACGTCGCTCGTCAAGCCACTGAGCCGGCGGAAGCCGTCGCCGACATCATCGAGATCAAGGGAAATTTCAACTTCGTAGTAGTTGGTCTCGTCACTGAGCACCGTCGCCGACTTGGCGAGCGCTACGCTTCGGACGGTGCCGGGAATGGCCAGATCGTCGTAGGCGGACGAACGCACAGTGGCCGGCTGGCCGACATTGACGCTGGTGATGCTTGCTTCGTCCACTTCGGCGACGCAGATCATCGTCGACAGGTCGGCCACCTCCATGATGACGGTGCCCGCGTTGTTCATGGTGCCGACGACGACGACTTCGCCGACTTCGGCATTGAGCTTCGTGACGGTGCCGGCGATCGGGCTGCGAATGACGGTGTCTTCGAGCGTCTGCTGCGCTCGCTCGGTGCCCGCCCGTGCCGCTTCGACGCCGGCTTCGAGGGCTTGGAGATTCTTCTCGTCGGCCCTGAGTTGCAGCCGATCGACCTCGACCTGTGCCCGAAGCCGCTCGACGCCCGCGGCGGCGGCTTCGACGAGTCTGCGGCTGGTGTCGCTCGTTTCAAGCAGCGATTGCTGACGTTCGAGTTCCAGCACCGCTTCGTTCAGCGACGCCTCGTTGACCCGACTCTGTGCCCGGGCGGCTTCGAGTCGAGCCTTCGCAACGGCGAGTCCGGCCTCGGCTTGTCGCACCTGCGCCTGGGCGGAGCGCACCTGCGCCTGGGCGTCGATGTCATCGAGTTGCACCAGCACCGCATTCTGTTCGACCACGTCTCCCTCCTCGAACGGCAGGGCGACGACGCGGGCACTGGTGCGGGCGCTGATGCTGACTCGCTTGTCCGCCCGAATGCTGCCCGGGGCGGTGACGGTGACGGACAATTCGCCCCAGTCGGCGGTGGCGGTTTGAACCCGAACCGCATCCTCCTCGCCGCTCCCCATCACAAAGCCCGCGACAACGACAACGACGAGCAGGGCCGGGACGAGGATGAGCAGGAGCTTCTTCAAAGTGCTTCGCCTGGCAGCAGCAATCGTTGCTGACCCCGATGCGCGGGGCGGAACAGAGTTGCACCGTATCCAGACGGGTCAAGCGGACGTTCAGCAGCTCAAGCGAGCACGTCGAAATGCTGACGTGCGTCAGGTTCGCCTGGATCACGACGCGGCAGGTCTTTGTCGAGTGCCTCGCTGGCGTCACTCTCATCCAACGGTGCATCCGGCGCGGCCTCGGCTTCGGCGGCACCGGAGACGGGTTCCGACGACTCCCGTTCAGCGACACGCTGCGACTGCTGTCGGCGGCTGACCTGCGTCGACGCCGCGCTCGCTGCGAGCCCGCTGTTGGCGACGTTGACGGCAGTGCTGACATTCATGGGAAGGCCTCACTCGTCAATATCGAATAGACGGTGCCTCGACTGTCAGCCCTGCAGCTTTATCAGACGCAACACCTACGCGGCCGCAGGGATGAACCCGCGGCCGCGTCGGAGGGGAGAAAATGCACCGTGTCGATCACTCGCTGCCGGTTTAATCACTCGCTGATCGTCGCGACCTCTTCATCCTGCACCCGCACCATGCTCGGCGGCACGAGCTTGGCGGCGACAGGGCCGAAAACATCTGACGGCTTGACGAGGTCCATGTGCTTGACGTCGATGTACTTGAGCTTGAGCAGCGTGTCCTTCGCCACTGCGCCGCGAACACCGATGAACCGCTGCAGCCGACCGGCCAGCTTCGGCGTGAGCTCGCCGCGGGCGCGGAGGTAGATCAGCGTCCGCTTCGTCTCCGGGTCGACCAGACGGAACAGCGTGCCGTCGCTGACTTGGAGACTGCTGGGCTGCAACTCGCCAACGGCTTCGTACAGCTCGATCTTGCCGAGTTCGACGCGTTCGACGAGTTCTTCCCGCTCGGCCTCGAGCGCGAGGCGACGTTCTTCGACGCCCTCGCGAAGCTCACGAATGGCTTCGAGATCAGCGAGTGCGTCGCGACGGATCTGGATCGTCTTGATGCGGGCCTCGATGATCGGGGCCAGTTCCTTGCCCATGCCAATCTCGGCGGCCCGGGCGTCTTCGAGCAGCAGGGTGTAGTCAGCTTGCAATTGCTCCAGCGGCTGCTCGCTCAGCGGCAGTTCCGCCTGTTCCTGGTAAAGCGCGTCGATCGACTCGAACCGTTCGAGAATCGCCGGCTTCTCATCGGAAAGCTCCGACACCTCTGGAAGCTCGATCTCCGTCGGCAGCTTCTCATCAATCGCATCAATCGCATCACTCGCCTCAGGCGTGACCTCGGCCGGCTCGTCGACAGCTTCGATCGGCTCGGGCGTTTCGATGACGAGTGGCTCGGGAGCCGCGACGGCTTCGGCAGCTTGTTCGACAATCGCCGGCACTTCGGCGACGCTCCAGCCGGCACCGGTCTCGGTGACGATCAACTCGCGGCCTTTGCGCATCTCGCTGACGGGCACGTAGAAGAAGACGCTCTTGGGCGGATCGATCCGGTAGTAGTGCCCCTGCTCGCCGGTGACGCGGACGACGTCGTTGGTTTGCATGCGGGCGGTGGTGCGGCCGACGTCGTCGCCGAGCAGGCTGCCGACGCGGACGTTGAGGTTCTCGCTGGCTCGGCCGATACGGGGGCCTTCGTTGGCATCGCCGCGTACGTTGACGCGGCTCTTGGGCACGAGGCAGAACGTGCCGGGCGGCGGCAGAATGCGGAGAAAGCTACCCTGCCGCGCGACGACTGTCACCTCCGCACCGCTGCGAAGCGAGGCCACCGCAAACTCACCGACGCCGGGTCCGGCGCGGACGAGGACGTTGTCCTGCCCCGCGATGCCGGCGAACTGTCGGGCTGCGAGGTAGCCGCTGCCGGCGGTGTCTGTGGCGGGCGTGCTCTGGGCAAGCACCGGGGTCGCGTGGACGAGGACGCCGGTCGCAAACGCCGCGGCGGCGAGACGAAGAGCGATCTGGTGGACGGCAGGACGGAACAAGCGGACCTGGCGGTCGACGGCGAGCTCGGACGTTGCAATTTGTGGCGTGGACACGGGCACCTCCATGTGCGTGGGTGACGGGGGAGTCGGATGGATTCACCGGCTCCGCCGGCGGGACCGATCAGGGTCCGATAAGAGCATCGCATGGCCGCGACGGAAGGTCAAAGCGACGGGCCGAGAAAATCTGCAGCAGGAACCTGCGACCAACTGGCAGCCTCAACTCGCGTCAGCCACCGCGGCGAAGGCTCGGCCGGCGGCTTCGATCGTTTGGTCGATGGCTTCGTCGTCGTGGGCCAGGCCGATGAACCACGATTCGAACCGGCTCGGCGCGATCATGACCCCTTGGGCGAGCAGGGCGTGGAAGAAGATCGAGAAGCGGCGGGCGTCGGTCTGTGTCACGGCGGCGAAGTTACTGACAGGCGTGTCGGGCTCATTCGTCAGGTAGACGCCGACCATGCTGCCGACGCGGTTGATGGTCAGCGGCACACCGTGCTCGCTTGCCGCGGATTCGAGGCCGCGCTGCAGGCGAGCGCCGGCCCGTTCGAGTTGGTCGTACGGGTCGGTCTCGTCGTCGCCGCGGAGGATGTCGAGCGTGGTCGACCCGGCGGCCATAGCCAATGGGTTGCCGCTGAGTGTGCCGGCCTGATAGACGGGGCCGGTCGGGCTGACCTGCTCCATGATGTGCCGTGGCCCGCCGTACGCCGCCGCCGGCATGCCGCCGCCGATGACCTTGCCCAGACACGTCAGGTCGGGCCGGACGTTGTACAGGTTCTGAGCCCCGCCCCAGGCGACGCGAAACCCGGTCATCACCTCGTCGAACAAGAGCATCGCCCCGAACTCGGTGCACAGGCCGCGGAGCGCTTCGAGATAGCCTTCGGCCGGCTTGACCAGGCCCATGTTGCCGGCGATCGGCTCGACCGCAAAGCAGGCGACGCTGTCGGGATTCTCCTCGAAGACGCGACGGGCGCCGTCGATGTCGTTGAAGTCGACCAGCAGCGTGTTGCTCACCAGCGAAGCCGTCACGCCCGGCGACGAGGGCGTGCCGTGCTGCATCGCACCGCTGCCGGCCTCGACGAGCAGGGCGTCGACGTGGCCGTGGTAGCAGCCGACGCACTTGATGATCTTGTCGCGACCCGTCGCGGCACGGGCGAGACGGATGGCACTCATCGCCGCCTCGGTGCCGCTGTTGACGAAGCGGACCATGTCGACCGACGGCAGGGAGTTGACGATGGTCTCGGCAAGATCGATCTCGGCCGTCGTCGGGCAGCCGAACGTCGTGCCGCGGCCGGCGACCTTGCTCACGCTGGCGAGGATGCGGTCGTTGGCGTGTCCGGCGATGAGCGGGCCGTAGGAGCCGACATAGTCGATGTACGTGTTGTCGTCGAGATCATCGACACGGCACCCGTTGCCGCAGCGGATGAAGACGGGCGACCCGCCGACGGCGCCGAAGGCGCGGACGGGCGAGCTGACGCCGCCGGGCATGACCTTCTGGGCCCGCTCGAAGGCGTCGACGCTCTTGGTCAGGTCGAGTTCGTCCTCGGCCGTCTCCTCGGGCTCGACGGCATCCTCGACGACGTGATCGCTGGTCGTGTCGTGCTCGACCTGTGGTGCGGCACCGCCGGCGCTGGCTTCAACATCGTCGCTGCTCATGCGGCGACTGTATCCCGCGGCTTGAAGGCGGCCTCGCCCTCCTCATGGCTGACGTGCTCGAGCTTGGTGAGCGAAGTGGAGGTGACGTCGTGCGGGTATCCCGTTTCATCTAGCAACTCGATGCACGCTCCAGGATTCTCTGGGTGATCGAGCATCTCGCACACGATCACGATGTCCCCTCGGCGGAGGCCGTGATCCGGCTCATCGACGAGCACCCGTGCGTACTCGTACAGCTCGATCGGATGTTTCTCCATGGCGACATCATACACGGAAACGCGGCTAGTGCGCTCTTAAGCTCGCCGGATGTAGGCAGACGTGAGCCGCGGTAGCGCTTCGCCTTCGATGATCCAGTTGCTTCGAATCGGTGCCGTCCTGCCATTGCGGCCTGTGAACTCGAAGTCGATTGTGTAGTGCTCGCCGTGGCGGTTGACCCGACGCAGCACGGCAGGGGCTGTCGCCGCCATGTGCAGGAGCAGGTCTCTGAGCAACGTCCAGTTCGTCATGTTCAGCCCCAGTACGATGTCAAACGTCACCGCCTTATCCCCTCCCTGAGGGTGCTGTTTGTTGAGGCAGTAATGGACGATCTTGTCCGTCGTCACGATCGCCCTGTCCCCGTTCGGCAGCTTCACGCGAAGGAAGTCTATCGTGATACCGCGCCATGCCCCGCAAGCTCTATCTCGAAACCTTCGGCTGCCAAATGAACGTGCTCGACAGCGAGCTCGTCGCGGGACAGCTTGGCCGCGACGGCTATGAAGCGACGGCGGATCGGGACGAGGCGGACGTCGTGATCTTCAACACCTGCAGCGTCCGCGAGCACGCGGAGCAGAAAGTCTGGAGCCGACTCGGCGAACTCAAGCGTGCCAAGGAGGATCGGCCGGACTTGGTTATCGGCGTCATCGGCTGCATGGCCGAACGCGACGGCAACGACATCTTCAAGAAGTTCCCCCACGTCGACCTGCTCTGCGGCCCCGGCGAGCTCGACAAGCTGCCGGCACTCGTCAAAGGCAACAACGTCGCCCAGCGGTCGGCGCTGATGGGCAGCAACGCACGCCGCACCTCAACCCGCGACGCGGCGGAGGACAACATAGAGCTGCTCGACCTCTCCCGTGCGACCAGCCCGGCGGCCGTCGGGCGGCAGGCGTACGTCCGCATCACCCGCGGCTGCAACAAGTTCTGCACCTACTGCGTCGTCCCGTACACGCGAGGGCCGGAAGTGCACCGCCCGCCGAGCAACATCGTCGCGGAAGTGCAGCGTCTCGCCGACGGCGGGGCGGTCGAAGTCACGCTGCTCGGCCAGACGATCAACCACTACCACTTCGAGCACGGCGACGGTCACGTGACGACGTTCGCGGACCTGCTCTACCAGATCCACGAGGCCGCGCCGGCCGTTAAGCGGCTGCGATTCGTCACGAGCTACCCGCGCGACTTCACGGACGAAGCCCTCGACGCGATGCGCGACTGCGAGCGCATCTGCCGATACCTCCACGTGCCCGCCCAGCACGGTGATGACCGCGTGCTGAAGGTGATGAACCGCGGCTACACCATCGGCCAGTACGAAGACTTCATCGGCCGGGCCAGAGCGAAGATGCCCGACGTGAGCCTCGCCAGCGACTTCATCGTCGGCTTCCCGACCGAGACCGAAGCCGAGTTTCAGAAGACCAAGGGCGTCATCGAGCGGTGCGGCTTCAAGAACAGCTTTGTCTTCAAGTACTCGCCCCGTCCCGGAACGGTGGCGATCAAGCGGTTCGAGGACGACGTGAGTGAGGCCGACAAGAAGCGACGCTGCAACGAGCTGATCGCCGTGCAGAACGAGGTGTCGAAACGCGTCAACGACGAGCTCGTCGGCCACACCGTCGAGCTGATGGTCGAGGGCCCGAGCAAGCATGCGACGAAGGCCTATCCGGCGGCGGCGAACGTCGCCCTCGGCAGCGGCTTCGCCCGACGGCCCGCGGGCGCCGTGCAGCTCGTCGGCCGGACGCGCGGCGACCAGATCGTCGTGTTCGACGGCGAGGCGTCGCTTGAAGGGCAGCTGGTCGATGTCGACGTCACCCGCACCGCCGGCATGACCTTGTTCGGCAAGCGGCGAGTCGCGAAGCTGTCGGCGTAACTTTCACTGCTCGCGCAGCAGGTCACGAACGGTCAGCAGGAAGAGACAGGCGACAGGGAGCAGCGCGATCAACATTGCCGCCAGAGGCAGCGACGCGTCGGCCTCCCACGCGACCGACTTGGCCGCCTCCGCCAGGCCGACGGCGACGGGTTGCTTAGAGTCGCTGATTAAGATCGCCGACGGCCAGAGCAGCGCGTTCCACAGCCCGAGGAAGTGCAGCAAGACGAAGACGCTCGTCGCCGGCCGGACGCTCGGCATGACGATCCGCCACCAGACCGTCGCCTCGCTCGCACCGTCGAGTCGGGCGGCCTCGAGTCGATCGAGGGGCACCGATCGCATCGCCGCGGCGTAGACGAAGACGCCGAACACGCTCGCGGCCGACGGAAGGGCGGCGGCAAGGACGCTGTTGATCCCGCCGAGCCGAATGGTCAACTCGAAGAGCCCGATGATCGCCGCCGGTGCCGGAAGCAGGGCCGTCAACGCCAGCACCGCGACGATCACGCCGCGGCCGCGGAATGCGTGGAAGCGAAGTGCATAGGCCGCAGTCGAACAGGCAAGCACGGCTGAGATCGTGCCGACGCCACTGATGAGAATCGCGTTGATCAGCCATCGAGCCAGCGGCGTCGTCTGGAGCACCTCGAAGAAGGCATCGAGCGTCAGTCCGTCTTCAAAACGAAGAGCGGTCAGGAGCGTCCAGAGGATCGGAAGTGCCGCCGCACCCATGACGACGAGGGCGAGAACCACGCGGATCAAAGCGTTACCTCCTCACGCCCGACTCGGAGCAAGTACGCCGCGGCCAGCGTGACGCCGATCGTCGTACCCGTGAAGAGCACGGCGACGGCAGCCGCGTAGCCGGAATCGCCGCGTTCGAACGCGCTGGCGAAGACGAGCATCGACACCGTCAGCACCCGATAGCCCGGGCCGGGTCCGCCGAAGAGCACGTACGGCAACTCGAAGACGCCTAAGCCCCAGAACAAGCCGCCGACGAGGAGCATCGACACCGTCGGCCGAATCTGTGGCAAGATGGCGTGGCGAAACCGTCGCCAGGCGCCGGCCCCGTCGATTGTCGCGGCTTCGGCAACGCTCGCATCGACTCGACGCAATGCTGCAAGGATCCAAAGCGTCCCGAACCCGACGCCGACATAGACGGCGACGAGGATCAGCACGGGCATCGCCAGGTTCGGCGTTGTCAGCCAGTTGATCGGCTCGTCGAGCAGGGCGTTGAGCCCCGTCCGTCGCGACCCGAGCAGCCCGCCGAACAGCAGGCCTGCAAAAGTCGCCCCAAGCACGTGGGCGAAGAACAACGTCGTCGCCAACATCCGCCCCAGCCACCGCGGCACACTCGCCGCCAGCACCGCCGTCGCGACGGCCAGCGTCGTCTGCAGCAGCGTGAAGACGATCGCAAAGCCGAACGTGTTGATGAACGCCAACCACGCCAGCGGGTCGAAGATTACGAGGCGGTAGTTCCGCAACGGCTCGGTGCCGTCGAGGCTGAGCCACGCGGTCCGCACCACCGGCCACAGCGACGCGAGCGCGAACACCGTTAGGAACGGCAGGAGGAACAGCCACGCCTGTCGATTGTCGTTGAGGCGATGGAAGCGACGCATCGTGTTCCCTGAGCCGCGGACCCACGGACCGCAGGTCTGACGATTCGCCTCGTCAGGGAGCGGCTACGCCTTCTGACGGTGAGCATGAGAAGCGGCAAGCGGTTGAAGGAAGGCGTCTGGTGTTGCAGCAAACTGTCTCGTCAGACCGGCGGACCGTGGGTCCGCGGCTCGCAGACGTGCGATGCAACTGGCTCGCGGACCTCAGGCTCAGCTCGGCGGCAGGGCTTCGCCGCTGGCGCCGGTGAGGCTGCGAGGACGTTTGGCAGACTCGGCCGGCTCGGCGCGGGCGAAACGCTTCCGCAGCCGCTCGCTTTGTGCTCCGCGGGCGATGGCGATGACCCCGGTCCGCGCCAGCTCCTGCACGCCGTAAGGCTGGACGAGATCGACAAAGGCTTCGACCTTTTCCTCACGCCCGCTGATTTCGACGGTCATGCTCTCCGGGCCGACGTCCACGATGTTGCCGCGGAACATGTTGACCAGCTCGGTCAACTCGTGCCGCTTCTCCGCCGGGGCATCGATTTTGACGAGGGCCAAATCGCGCTCGACGTAAGCCGATGCCGTCAAGTCGCGGACTCGGGCGACGGGCACGAGCTTGGCCAACTGCTGCTGGACCTGGCGAATGACGTTCATGTCGCCGTCGACGATGACGGTCATGCGGGAGAGTTCGTCGTCCTCGGTGCGGCCGACGACGAGGGAGTCGATGTTGAACCCGCGGGCCGCGAACATGCCGGCGACATTCGCCAGCACGCCAGGTTCATTGGTGACGAGCGCGCTGATGACGTGTCGCATGGGGCGGCAGCATAGCAGGTGGCAAGCCGCTGACTCAGAGGCGACGCCGGATCAGAGATGACGCCGGATCAAAAGTGGTACTCGAGCCAGATGCCGCCGCCGAGTGATGCTTCGGCATAATCGAGCAAGCCGATGCTGCTCTGCTGAATCAGAACGCTCCCGTCGACTTTGGCGGCGACGTCGTCGTTGAAGAAGTACCGCGCACCTGCCGTGACGCGGACGAACAGGTCAGAGCGCGTCGACCCGGTGAATTCTTCGAAGAAGTCGGGGTAGTAGCGCCCGCCGACCGAAGCGGTGGCGAGGAAGAGCAGCTTGTCACGAAGGGCTTCGGGTGCCTCTTCGCCCGTGACGCCGTACGCCCCGTCGACGCCTCCGACGAGTTCGACCTTGTTGAAGTCGCTTACGTCACCGACGACGCCGATGATCGTGGCGCGGGGTGTGATCGTCAGGCGGTTGCCGCGGTAGCCGATCGGATAGGCGGCGTAGGCGTCGAAGGTGATCTGGTCGTTGATAGCTTCGTCGAAGAAGTCGCTGCGGATCAGGTCGAACGAGACGTCGCCGCCGGCGATGAGCCGCTGGCTTTCGCCGAAACGTGACGATCCGCCGAAGCGAAGAAAAGCGACCGTCGCATCAAGATCGTTGTTGTCGAGGTAAAGCCGCGCGTTGAAGCCGGTCTCGGCATAGACGGCCCACCGATCATCGAGCACCGTCCGGATGCCGCCGGAAAAATCCTGGAGCAGGAACGCGTCTTCCTGTCCGCCGTCGGCGAGCTCGGCGTTGCCGGTGAGCGTCAGCGTCGTCTCGGTGCGGGCGAAGAAGAGTTCAGCCTCGTCGAGCAGGATCAAGTCGCCCTCGCCGGTAAGAAAGTCATCTGCGGTCGGCGGCGTGATTGGAGGTCGGTCGCGGTCGAACTCGGTTTGCGAGACGATGATGCGGCTGGCATCAGGCGTAACGGTCGGCGACGGTCCCTGCAGCTGTGCCGAAGCGGCAGAGGCGGCGAAGCTGACGACGAGAGCAGCGAGGAGCGAGCGGTTCATGGGGTTCATGAGGTTGCGGCGGTCGTTGATCATCGGGCTTCGGCCTCCACGACCAGGACGCCCGCTTCGCCGACGCCGAGGACGAAGTTCTGCTCCTGGCTCCCGGCGATGATGGGCGAGTTGACGAGGATCGTGCCGGTATTTCCGCCGGAATCGCCGAGGTTCTGAGCAACGAGCTGAATCTCGATTCGACCTGGCTCGATGACCGGGGCGAAGGTCAAAGCCTCAGACCGGTTTGGCAGGAGCACGTCTTGCTCGCTGATGACGATGTTGCCGCGGCGGTCGACGACGAAGAGGTCGACGATGTCGCCGTCGGTCACTTGTCCGTCGAAGATGCTGAACTCGAAGGGGAGCTCGGTGACGACGTTGGTGAAGTTGCCGGTGCTGGTGCCGCCGACGAGGCCGGTGCCGGCAACACCGGTAACGCCGCCTCCTCCGGTGAAGAGCGTGCCATTGGTGGTGACGAGTCGGGAACTGGCGGCGGTGAAGGTCGGGTCGCGTGTGACGGCGTTGGTGACGGCCAGACTCTGGCGGCTGTTGTAGGCCGTCGACAGGCCCGCTCCCGGATCAGTGGCCGACAAGGTCGTCTGCTGGGTGTTGAACGACTCGACGCCGCTGCTGAGAGCTTCGGCAGCTTCGGGATCCAGACTCGACAGGCCGCCGGGCTGGAGCAAGGCAACGCCGAGCGTGTCGAGCGACGTGCCGATCCACGTGCGGCGGAAGACGGCCGGTTCAGGACGAGCCCGTTCGGGTCGAAGGTCGGCTTCGGTGAAGCCGCCACGTCGACTGGCCGCGGCGGCGAACGAAGCAAAGGTCGCGTCCTCAAAGTCAATCGCCGTCGCGGCCGCCAACGCGGGGCCGGCCAACTGCGGATCCGTCGCCGCACCCAGCACCTCGACCGCCGACGCCAACTCGTTGCCGTTTGCGTCGAAGGCCAACACCGCGTTGCCGGTCAAGGCTGACAGGCCGCCACTCCAGTCCAGTCGCGTCTCGTCGTCGTTCTTGATCGTGTCGAATGCGTCGGTGCCGAAAGCCATCAGCGGATCAATGGTGGTCGGAATCGACGCCAACGCCATCATCGGCAGCGGGTTGGCCTGAGCCTCGGCAGCTGTGGCACCCAGCACGTCGAGCCCGACCGCCACGTCCCGCACGACGCCGAGCCAACGCGGAACCGTGGCTTGACGAATCTGCTCGATCGCTTCGCCTTCTGTCGGGACGACCGCGAGTCGCTCGACATCGTCGGTGAGATCACCTTCAGCCGCGGCGGCAAGGTCGGCCGGGTCGCCGAAGCTGTTGATGAGCGTTCGGACGTCGGCCAGTCCTGTCGCGTCGAAAACGGCCGTCGGCTGCTCGGGATCGGGTGCAAGGCCATAGAGCCGACGGCCCTCGTAAGGTACAAGGGCACCGGTGTCGGCTTCGGCGACCTGTCCGCGATACTGCGTGCCGCCGGCCACAAGCGTGTTCTGGTCCTCGCTCAAGAGGGCAAAGCCCTCGTGCCGCATCATCACGGTGTCGCCGCGGTCGGTGGCGAAGGTGATGGGGGCAACCTTGAACTCCATCAACCAAAGCCGACCCAACGTCGTACCGATCCGCTTGACGCGGACGCGAGCCCGAGCCTCGGGCACCTCGGCTCCGATGTCGTTGGCGAAGAGGTCGTCCAGTGGCAAATCAACGGCAAAGCGATACCCGTCACCATCGAGCAATTCCCGACCCGCCTGGCGCAGCGGCCGTTGCTCGGCTTCGCGAACGGCGGCGACGACGCGGCTCATCGCGTTCGTCAGAGGCGAGCTGCCGACGGTCGGCTCCAGTGTCTCGGCCTCGGGATTTCGCAGCAGCCGAATCTCGATCTCGCCGCCGAAGTCGGCACTGAGGGCACCGAGGTCGTCGAAGACCAGGTTCGCCAACCCAGGGCGGATCGTGTACTCGACCAGTTCGCTCGTCGCCGGCCGAAGGCTGACCGTCATCGGCACCGACGCGCTCGACCAGAAGCGACGTTGACCCGCTCCGGCGGCGAGTTGGTCCTGGACGTAGATCGTGTAGACGTCGCCGATCTCCTGCGAGGGTCGACTCGCGGGCAAGGTCGTCGGCGAGGCTTCTTGCGTCGCCGGTTGGGCGAGCGCCGTTGCCGGCAGGAGGAGCGACGGGAGCAGTAGTAGGAGCTGCCGCATGGTGAGGTCGTGAAGGGTTGAGCTGCGGAAGTTCGGGAGATTACTCGCCGGCTTCGGCGGGCGTGAAACCGGCGACAAAGAAGAGCCCGTCGCCCGGCCGGAGCGTCAAGAGGTATCCCTCGATGTCGGGCCGCGTGCTCTGGAAGAAGTACGTATTGGCTGATCGACCCGGACGCATCGTCTCGACCTGCAGATCGTCGCGGCCATCGCCTGCAAGCGTTCGGGCAACAAGAGCTCGTACCGTCTCGTCCTCCGACGTGTCCGGCCCGTCGGCACGCTCGTCCTGGTCACGGTCGAGGTCGAGAAACACCGGATCGAGCAAATCGGCCACCACGTCGGCGTCGCCTTCAGCGAGACCTTCGGCGAAGACGCGGGCCGTGTTCTGCGAGAGCGTGGCCGGATCCGATGACTCGAAACGCAGTCGAACCACCGTCGGCCGGTTGAGGTAACGCTGGCGGCGGAGGGTCGTGTCCCGGTCAGTTGGCGACAACGCGTTGAACGGAGTCGGTCGAAGCAGGCCCCACCGCAGGCGCCGGCTTTGTGCGTCGGCGGTCGAGTCGGCACTTCCGCGGAAGCCGTCAAGTGAATCGACGACCGTTGCGTCGAGCGAGTCGCGGAACCGCTTCATGTCGAAGACGCGACGCTGCGGACCGCTGCGATCCGCACGCCAGAGGATGAGTTCGCCGGGACCGGCCTGAACGCGTCGGCCACCCTGCGTGACGCCAGCGCTGCCTCGGACGACGGCGGCGTAAAGGGCGTCGGTGCCGGTGCCGAGCAGAACGAGACTGCCGCGGTCGAGGTGGACGTCACGGCCGAAGAAGTCGACCATCTGGCCGGTCGTGTCGCTGACGCTCAGAAAGACTGGCTCAACGGCGGCTTCGGATTCGAGACGGTCCAGCGGCACATCGTCGCCGGTGTCTCGACTGATGAGCCGCACGTTGTCGGCACTTGCGGGTTCTAGTGGGAACGGCGAGTAATCCGTCGACGAGCAGCCGAGCAGCGGCAGCGTGCAGAAGAGGGTGAGCTTGCGGAGCATGGGTCGGAACGGGCAAGCGGAAGCAGGACGCGATCGTCCGATCGCGATGCCGAAGGCCCGTCCGTGGGCGTCGAAGTGGTGCGTCCCCCAGGAACGCCAGCGGCGTCCCGCCGCGAGGACAAACCTATCGACAGCCGCAGCTATCCGCAAGCGGCATGACCGGTTGACCGTCGCTCACGTTGCTCGGCATCCCTTGCGGCTCGCGTCAACGTGAGAGATTCGGGAGCCGTCTTGAAGAAAACGCGACATGCCGCGACCCCGAAGGCACCAGCGAGGCGACTGGCTGGGGATCGAGGCAGGCCGAGCCGGTCGCCGACTTGCAATGGAATCGTCTCTGCAAGCCAAAGCCTTGCCGGCACACCTGCGGGTCTCAACCACCAGGGCCGCGTCGGCGTCGTGATCTGACGTGTGACGCGTCGGCTGATGTCGCTCCTGCCGATCGCCGGGTCGTCGAGTCGCTCTTGCCAATACTGCTCAAAGTCGTTCCACGTCTGGGGGCCGTAGTCGCGACGCAGGCCGAAGCGGGTGGTACTGTCGCGGGTCTCGAGGTAGTAGCGGCTCTTGTCGTCGTCGCTGATCGGGCGGACGAATCGCTCGACGGCTTCGATGCCGCACATGACGAGGGTGCTCATGACCCATAGGAGCAGGTCCGGGTCGAAGGCGCTGTAGCCGTCGCCGCGGACGTTCTTGTGCAGGTGGTTAACCCGCTTGACCGCTTGATTTGCATCACGCGGCGGGGCGAAGACGCTGGCATAGCTGGCTTCGAGCGTGCGGTGCAGCCGGGCGAGCGGGTCGGCAGTGAAGTCGCTGTGCTCCGCCACGCCGCGGGCGACGCGTTCATCGGAGACCTGCAACGCCAACGCCGCCGCCCCGTAGAGCAGGACGGCCCGGGACCGCGTGATGCGTCGGATCGCGCTGTCCGGCGGGAAGTAGGCGGCTTGAGCAGGCACGGCGTGTTATGGTTGGCACCCATGGCTGAGGTCATGCAAACGAAGCCGAGAAGGATGACCGTCGCCGAGTACCTCGCCTTCGAGGCCAAGCCGAGCGACGAGAAACGTGAGTTCCACTTCGGCGAAGTGCTTGCAACGAGCGGAGCGACGGAGCAGCATTCGCAGGTCAGTGGCAACCTGTACGCCAGCCTCCACAACAAGCTTCGTGGCGGTGGTTGTCGGCCTTACAACAGCGACTTGGGGGTGCAATTAACGGTTGACCGCTTCGTCTATCCGGATGCCACTCTCGTCTGCGGCGAGCCGGAGTTCCGCAATGACGAGCAGAAACGGCTGACGCTCGTCAACCCGACCGCGGTCTTCGAAGTGCTTAGCGATTCGACTCGTGACTACGACCGCGGTCGAAAATTCCAGTACTACCGCCAAAGCCCGTCGATTACGGAGATCTTCCTGATCGAGCAGGATCTCGCTGATGTTCAAGGCTACCTGCGGCAGGACGACGGCAGTTGGTCGTTCCTGCCGAGCCTCGGCTTGGATGGCGTCGTGAAGATCCGTTCCGCCGGCATCGAGATTGCGAGGAGCGACCTGTACGAGAACGTCAGGCTCCGCGAGGAAGACGACGAGTAGGTTGGACCAGGTTCATCCTAAGTTCCACCAGGTTCAGCTCAGGCCGACGCTGTTGCGGGATCCCTGCTTGGTGATGAAGACTTGGTCGGCCCACCGGGTGATGCCGTTGCGGTCGCTGAGGGTGAGGGTGAAGACGAATGTCTGCTGCCGGGTTCGGCCGGCGCTGTTGGCGACGTTCGTGATCCGGCCACTGAGCGTGTAGTCGGCCGTCGGAACGTCCTGGTCCAGCTCGGTGCCGGCAAGGCGATCTGCGGCGGCGAGTGGGGCGTCGGGCGTGAAGAACGTCGCTTGGCCGCTCTTGAGCGTCTCGACGCGGACCGTATCGGTGACGAGGTCGACGTCGATCCGCTCCGTCGTGTCGTTGCTAACGCGGTCGAGTTCGATGATGAGCGGGCCCGGCTGCCCGTCGCTCAGCTGCGTCAACACGCCGCTGCGGAGCATGGAGTCGACCAGCTGCGTCGCCGCCTGGTTGTAGTTCTGAATGTCGACGTCATTGACGGACGTGATGACCTCGCGCCCGCCGGAGTCGATCTGACGAGCCCCTTCGCCGGCACAACCGGCCACGATCATCGCAGCGGGAACGAACAAAAGCGTGAGCGTCTTGGGGTTCATGATGACTTCGTTTTGGCGGTAGAGCTTTAGTTGGGGCGGTTGAGCTTCAAGGTGGCGCGGTCGACCCGCGGGTTCGGGGCGGTGCCTTCGACAGTGCGAATCTCGCCCGGCTCGAGGTTGTACACGCGGGCCCCCTCGGCCCCCTCCGGCAATTCGTAGCCGCCTTCGGACCAAACCCATTGGTACGCCACCGCCTGCGGCCGACGCGACCGATTCTCCAGCTGCGCTTGGAACACCAACGTGCTGCCGACGCCTTCGAAGGCGTTGATGTCGACGACGCGAACCGTCTTGGCGAGTTGGCTGTCCGTGACGTTGATGCTCACCGCCTCCGTCCCTTCATCATCGGGACCGAGCGTCACCGTGTTCGTCCCTTGACGACCGGCACAGCCGACGAGAACCGCGGTGGCAAGGGCCGTGGTTGCAAGCAGGGGCAGGTGGTGAAGGCGGTTCATGGCGAGGCGATTCTACGGGGGTCATCGGGCACGTGCGCGACCCGAACGACCGGATCGCCGATCGACGAGGGCAACCGGACAAAGACGAACGACGTGCCGTCGGGTTCCACGAAGACTTCAAATGATCGGCCCGCCACATCGAGCGTGAACGTGCCGTTGTCGGGCCGGTCGAACACCAGGACGTCGAACCGCTCGGGCAAGAGCCGCCACGTCCGCAGGTCTGCGGCGGTGCTGACGGTTTGAGCGACGCTCGTCACCACGCGGCTCAGGATGAACGCCAGCGCCTGGATCGACTCATCCTCCCGGCGGACCGAGTGGTCGACTGCCGTGTTGATCGCGGCGGCGGCGAGCGTCTTGACCGTCATGCCAGCCACGGCCCGAGCGACGCGGCGGCTGTAGCCGGCATCAAATTCCGCTCGCACTAGACCGTCAACGGCAACAATCTCTTGAGCCGGCAGTCGCTCGCCTTGCAAGGCGACCATCACCGGCCCGGTCGAGGGTCCGTAAACGAGAAACGGCAAAGCAATCGTCGGCACGCCCAGACGGTCCAACCCGCCGCCGAGGAGAACGAACGGCAGCTCCACGCGAGACTCCCGCAGCGTCGGCGCCATTCCCGCGCCGTAAATCACATGCACATACGGCCCGCCCGCGACTTCGCCGACAGTGACGGATCGCTCGGCAATGTCGAGCAGTCGACGAGCCGAGTCGTTGCGAGGTTCGAGTTCGACGGCACGCTCGGCCGACAGCCGCGCCCGCTCCAGATCACCGCGTGACGGCCGACCGGCGAGAAACACGGCGGCATCGAGGTAGTTGGCCAGCGGGTTGCCGAAGTCGCCGTAACGAGTGGCGGCATCGTCGGGCTCGGCCCCGGCTTCGCGGCGAAGGCGGGCGATGGTCGACGCGTTCAACTCGCCGCCGCGCGCCTCAATCGCCCGTTGCGCTTCACGTTGATCTTCCCTGATTTCCCGCTCATACCGCTCGGCGGCTTCATCCACGCGCTCGTCCGCCCGCCGCAGGTAAACGCGGGCCAGCTCGACGTCACCGAGTTCGAGATGGTTCATCGCCTGGAGCACCGCGATCATGACGGCGTCGGTCGCCGTGCCGCGGTAGGCAAGAGCGGTCGGGTTGGTCCAGAGCGAAGCCGTCTCCTCGTCGAGCTTCACGAGCGGCGTGGTGGCGACGATCTCGAGGATCTCGTCGGCCCGCTGGAAGACAGCGTCGCTGGCCCTCAAGTCGCCGGCGGCACGCAGGGCAGCGCCTTGTTCAAGTCGGATGATCAGTCCGTCGCGTGGCACACGTCGGCGGCTCAGGTTCCTGTGGTTGTCGGATTCCTCCGCCAGTTCCGCCGCGACCTCGACGGCCGCTTCGTAGCGGCCTGTCTCGAACAGGCGAACGAGCTCTTCCGTGCGATCCGTGTGCGACTCTGTCGCGCAGCCGACGAGCGGCGCCAGAAGTAACAGGAAGACGGAGCGACGACGCACGACCATCCTACTTCAGACTCGTCGCCTCGACCGAGGTTCACCTCATGCGGCCAATCGGCAGGCTTTGCGTTCGCGTTTGATTCGATAAGCGTCGCGATCGGCGGCCTTGAGCAGATCGTTTCCGCTCGAGGCGGGCGAGAGTTGCGAAAGGCTCGCGACGCCACAGCTTAAGCCGGGCGGCGTCGCGAGGCCGGGCAGCGAGGCACCGAGTCCATCGGCCAGTTTCGCCAAACGATCGGCCATCTGGCGAGCCTGGTGGTGGTCGATGTCAGCGAGGAGAAGCACGAACTCGTCGCCGCCGTACCGGTAGGCCCCGTCCTTTTCGCGGACGGCGGAGCGGATGAGTTTGGCGTAGTCGCGGAGCACCCGATCGCCCTCGGCGTGGCCGAGCGTGTCGTTGAGTTGCTTGAACCGGTCCACGTCGATCATGACGGCCGAAAGATTCGCGGCGGTGCGGCGGGCGGTGGTGACGAATTTGGGTAGCGCCTCGTCGAGCGCGGAGCGATTGCCGAGCCCGGTGAGACCGTCTCGATCGGCCTTGCTCTTGAGCGCTCCAATCTGTCGGCCCAGGGCGTCGGCGGTCTCGTTGACACGTCGTTCAGCGTCGACTTCGGCTTCATGACGCAGGCGGTGGGCTTCGCGAGCGTCGTTGACGATGCGCTCGACCTCGTCCGCCATCCGAGCGAGCTCGCCTTTATCGGCCAAACCCGCCATGACGCGGGCCATCTCGCTGCGACTGGCCTGGCCGTCGCGGACGTGCAGGAGCACATCGGCGAGTTGCCCCACGGTTCGCCGCCACTTGGTTTCATGACGCAACGCAACGAGCAGAACGAGCCCGAGCATCGCCAACGGCACGGCCATCTGTCGCAAGAACCACGACGCGTTCGGGCTGAGCTTGACGATTGGACCAGCAAGAAAGGCGAAGGCAATGCTGATCGCCACGACAACACCCAGCCGGACCGACAGCGGCGGGTGTCGAAGGTGAACGAGAAGTTCGCGAAGTTGCCTGGTTCCCCCTGGCATGTCCTGGACATCGGCCTGCGACACGCGCGACTTGATTCGGAGACGAATCAGAAGCCCGCCTCGTCATGCAGGGCCTCGATGCGACACCGCAGCGCGGTCAGCTTCCCGAGCGGATTGCTTCTCGAATCGCATCCAGATCGTTCGCGACCTTCGTCGGTCGATTGGACCAGCGGCCACCTTCTTCGCCGATGTGATAGTCGACGGTGCGGTTCGGGTCCTTGAGTTCGTGGCCGGTGAGGATGCAGACGATCTCCTCCCCAGGGGTGATGACGCCTTCATCGAGCAGCTGCCGGACGCCGGCGACCGTGGCACCGCTGGCCGGTTCGCAGCCGAAGCCGAACCGGGCCACCGTCGCCCGGCCGTCGAGGATTTGCTCGTCGTCGACTTCCCGCACCACGCCGTCCATGACGTCGAGGGCACGCAGGGCCTTGGGCAGGTTCACGGGTCGGCCGATCTCGATCGCGCTGGCGACGGTGCTCGCCTTGTGGTTGATCGCATCGAAACCCTTGTAAAGCTCGGCCGGGACGTTCTGGTCGAACGCGCCGCCGTTCCAGCGAAGGTTTTGCTGTTCGTAGAGCTGCCAGAGCGTGTTGGCCCCGTGGGCGTTGATGACGGCAAGCCGGGGCACGCGGTCGATGAGGCCAAGTTCCTTAAGTTCCGCGAAGGCTTTGCCGAAGGCTGACGAGTTGCCGAGGTTGCCGCCGGGGACGACGATCCAGTCCGGCACCCGCCACCCGCGGGCCTCCAGGATGCGATACATAATTGCCTTTTGCCCCTCGAGCCTGAAGGGATTCAAACTGTTCATGAGATAGACGCCCATTTCCGGCTGCTCGGCGGTCTCGCGGACGCGTTTGAGGCAGTCGTCGAAGTCGCCGTCGACCTGGAGCGTGAGGGCTCCGTAGTCGAGTGCCTGGCTGAGCTTGCCGAAGGCGATCTTGCCGCTGCCGACGAAGACGACGGCCCGCATGCCGCTGGCGGCGGCGTAGAGCGCTAAGGCGGCCGACGTATTGCCGGTGGATGCGCACGCGACCGTCTTGGCCCCGACGCGTTTGGCATGCGTGAAGGCGGCGGTCATGCCGTTGTCCTTGAAGCTGCCCGACGGGTTGAAGCCTTCGTACTGCAGCTGCAACGTCCCGTGCGGCAGGCCCAGGTCGCAGGCGACGCTGTCGTTTGTCTGCAGCGTGGTGCGACCTTCGCCGACGGTGACGATGTCGCTTTCGTTCCGATAAAAGGGAATCAACTCGCGAAACCGCCAGACGCCCGAGACGTCGAGCTTGTCGAACGAGAGCCGGCGGACGTCGAAGTTCTTGAGCCGCGTCGGGATCGGCAGCTTGTCCCAGTCGTACTTCGCATCGAGCAGCGACCCGCATGTTCGGCAGCCGGTCAGGACTTCGCCGACGTCGTACGTCTCACCGCAGGCGGGGTCGATGCATTGCTGGTAGACGAGGTCGCTCACGGCAGCAGGGTAAGGCGTGACCCGAGCGGGTGGTTCGACCGCTCTAAAGAAGCGTCAGAAGAAGTAGCCGTGATCGAGACGAAAGTGCCGGGCGAGGGTGGCGATTTGTTCGCGGGTAAAGCCATGTCGTCGGCCTGCCAGGACGTCGCTGACGAGCGACTTACTCTTGCCGAGCAGGGCGGCGAGTTGAGCCTTTGTCAGGCCCTCGGCTTCGAGCAGGTGCTCGATCCGTTCGGCAAGGGTGGCGACAGGCTTATCGAAATGCTCACGGTCGTAGGCCGCGATGAAGGCAGCAACGGCTTCGAAGTAATGCCGCTCGCCCACATCGAGCGATGACGGCGACCGCGTCGCCAGATCGTCGACGGCCACGGCAGCGCGGTGGTACTCACGTTCATCGACAATCGGGTGCGGAGGCCACCGCTCGGCGAGCCGCAGGTAGCTTGCATGCGTGCCTCGACCGCCGCGAGGGCTTCCTGCGTTTTTCGGTCTCGTCGCGGTTGCAGTCATCGCAGTTCGTCCTTCCATCGTTCCTTGGAGTACTCGGCGTGCGTCATCATTCGAAGAATGACAACCCTGGGTATGTTGAAATGTACGGCAACGACGAGCCGGTACTTGTTGCCGCAGACGTTGAAAACATACACCGTTTTGCCGTCCCCGAGACGTACGGGATCGGCAGACGGGTAGTCGGCCCGTAGCTCCGAGATGTTCCGCCAGGTCGCTCGATTGACGCGGTATCGAAACGCATCGAGCCACGCGGCTGCATCCGGAAACTGCTGTGCGAACTGCCGCAGTCGACCTGCCGTTATAGCCACACCGGTTCTACAATACAGAACCGGGGATGTGCGTCAAGTCCCGAATGCGGAGGAGGTCGGTTTATGAATTCGCCGACCGCGCCCGCTCCAGCGTCGCTTTCTCCCGCTTCGTCAACGACGCCATGCCGCCTTGGCTGATCTTGGCGAGGATCCGGTCGACGTCCCGCTCCAACGCCTGGGCCGCCTGGGCGGCGGCCTCTTCGCGGGCGTTGGCACGCTTTTGCCGAACTCGCTCCATCAGGCCGACCTTCGGCTCGTCAGTGGGGTCGTCCCGCAGGCTGCGGCTGTAGTCGGGCTCGTCTTCGGAGCCGAAGTCGTACGGGCTGAACTGCTTGAGGTGCGTGCGGATCTGCCAGCACGTCATGCCGCACGAGATGCCGATGAACAGCAGAATGATCGCTCCGCTGGCAATCGCATAGAGGCCCAGCAGGATCGAACCGACGAGCCCGATACCCGTCGCAACCATCGTCGCCTTGTACCAGCCGAGCTTCCACCACAAGAGCCCCTGCAACAGCTGCCCGCCGTCGAGCGGATAGACCGGCAGCAGGTTGAACAACAGCAGGAAGTAGCTGACCGCGTAGACGTAGAAGACGATCTGCGCCGTCTCGCTCGGCAGGCCGCTGAACCCTCTGCCGAACGAAAACGGCCCCAGCGGCCAATACTCGTAGCCGCTCAGAAACCAAAGCAACCCGCCCGCTACGAGGCAGATCAGCACGTTCACCGCCGGCCCGCCGACGATCATGATCGTGTGCGGATACCACCCGCGGCCCGGCTGGGCCATCGCCAGCCCGCCGAGCGGCGTCAGCTCAATGTCGCGCCCTTCGCCACCCGTCCAACGGGCCGCGAAAATGTGGCCGAACTCGTGCAGCAGAATGATGCCCACCAGCGTCACCACGAACAGCAGGCGGTCCATCGGCGACGGAATCCAGCCGCCACCGAACAGCATCAGCAGCACGACGAGCACGATCAGTGACGCATGCGCCGACACCGTCACCCCAAGCACCTCGAACAACCGCACCCGACCGCTCAGCAGCCACAGGAACGGGTTCGTCCCGAAGCCCGGCCGATCGTCACGTGCATAATCGCGGTCACGCCAGCCCATCGTCCTGAACGCTATGCGACCCGATCGTCACGCGACCCGATCGTCCCGCCGACGCGCCTTCGTCTGGCCACGCTGCTTCTTGGCGTCGATGCGACGCTGCACCGCCCGTCGACTCGGCTTGGTCTTGCGGCGGACCTTCGGCCGGTGCAACGCCCGGGCCACCAGCTCGGCGAGCTTCTCGCGGTTGATCTGACGGTTGTCACGCTGGCTGCGGGCGGTTTCAGTTCGAAGGTGAATTTCGTCTTCCTTCGTCAGCTTCGAACCGGCCAAATTGCGAAGCCGGGCTTTGGCTCCGTCGTCGAGACCCTCGATCTGCTCGACTGGCACCCACAGCTCCACGGCCGTCTCCAGCTTGTTGACGGATTGCCCGCCCGGGCCGCTCGAACGACTCGACTGCTCCCGCAGATGCCCCATCGCCACCCGCGCCCGCGGCGTCAGCCGCAGCGTGTTGGCCTCCTCGTAGACGCTCGACATCAGGCCAGACTACGTCGTTCGATCAACCCACAACTCCATCAACCGGTTACTCCATCAACCGGTTACTCCATCAACCGGTTACTCCAGGTGCAGCAGCAAACCGACGTGGAAGACCACGTTGTTAAAGTCGACATCACCATCGAAGGCGTCGGCTTCGGCGAGCGTGTAGCGGAGGCCCAGATCGATGTCGATGTCATCGCTGAAGCGGAACAAGGCACCGCCTAGGGCCTGGACGTACAGCGCGACGTCGTCATCGGAGCCGACGCGAATCAGCGGCGTGTTCGTGTCTTGGGCGGGCGGGTTGGCGAAGCTGACGTACGTGATACCGCCGCCGAGACCGGCGTAGAGCTTGATGTTCTCCTGGACCCGCATGTCGACCAGGCCGTTGACGCCGATGCTGTTCCAAGTGATGCCGTCGTCGTTGGCGTCGCGGAAGTCGGCCAGGAGCAGCATGTACTCGGCTTCAATGCGCGGGTTGAACCGGCCGTTGGGACGGAACCCGTAACCGAGCGCCGCGTAGAGGCCACCACCCCAGCCGAGGGTCAGATCTTGATCGATGCCGACGGCGTTGGTTCCGCCTGCCTGGGAACCGCTCGGCTCATCGAAGAAGGCGATGTCGTTGAAGGTCTGGTCCTGCGGGAACATCAGCAGGAGACCGCCTCGCGCGTACCAGTTGGGCACCCGCGGGTCATTGGCCCGGGTGCCGATGCGACTCTCGCCGGGTTCGGCATCGCTGATCGCCTGAAGGTAAGACGCCTGGAGGTAGGGTGCCTGAAGGTCAGTCGGCTGCTCGATCTCGAAAGCTTCGAGATCGTCGACGGTCAACTGAGCCGAGGCCGACCCGCAAAGCAGGAGCGTGGAGGCGGCGGCGGTGGCGAGGCGGAGATCGGAAAGAGGCATGGCGGTGGGGCGGCATCGTACGGACGCCACGTCCGCACGCAAAGGGCACCGACACCAACTTGGCCGGCGCAGGGTCGGTCGGAGCAGTCACGGGCCGCTCCTGTCTCCAGCATCGTCCGTCCCGACGCCCGTCCATCACCCGAGCCTGCCGACGACGCTACTTTTTCAACACCGTGGCACGTCCGCTAAGGCGGCACGTCCGCTAAGTTGAATCCATGTCCAGCCCGGACCGCCAACGCGTCGTCGTCGTCATGTTCGACTCGCTCAATCGGCACTTCCTCTGGCCCTTCGGAGCGACCTGGACCCGCACGCCCAACTTCGCCCGCCTGGCCCGTCGCGCCCGCACCTACGACCGCAGCTACGTCTGCTCCATGCCCTGCATGCCCGCACGACGCGATCTGCACACTGGCCGGCCCGGCTTTCTACATCGCAATTGGGGCCCGCTCGAGCCGTGGGACAAGAGCGTCTTCGACGAGCTTCGCGACGTCCGAGGCACCTACAGCCACCTCTCGACCGATCACTACCACTACTTCGAAGAAGGCGGAGCCAACTACCACGCCCGGTACGACTCGTGGCAGTTCTTCCGCGGCCAGGAGGGCGACCCGTGCACGGGCCAGGTCGAAGACGCCGCCGTCCCGCCGAATTGCAACGGCAAGGGCCGGATGTCCGATTGGAAAAACCGGCCTCACTTTGCTCGCGACGAGGATCATTATCAGACCAAAACCTTCGCCGATGGCCTGAAGTTCCTTGAGGTCAACCGCGACGCCGACAACTGGATTCTGCAGATCGAGTGCTTCGACCCGCACGAGCCGTTCACGGTCGATCCGCAGTGGAAGGCGCTTTTCCCGGATCCTGACGACACGATCCTCTACGACTGGCCTGAATACGGCGACGCTCCGAAGCGGGAGCTCGTCGAGCAGGCGAGGCGGCAGTACGCGGCTTTGCTGGCCAAGTGCGACGCGAGCCTCGGCCGGGTGCTGGACGCGTTCGACAAGGACAACCTGTGGGACGACACGATGCTCGTCGTCTGCACCGACCACGGCATCCTGCTGGGGGAGCACGGGCAGATGATGAAAAACGCGATGCCGCTCTACGAGGAAATCAGCCACACGCCGCTCTTCGTCCACGACCCGCGGCATTTGGATCGCGGTGGGACGCGGACGGGCAAGCTGGTCCAGCCGGCCATCGACTTGCCGGCGACGTTGTACGGCTACTTCGGCCTGGATCGGCCCGACACGGTCGTCGGCCTCGACCTGACCGACGATGCCGAGACTCGCGAAGCAGCCGTGTTTGGCTACTTCAACGCTCACGTGAACGTCGTGACCGACACCCACGCCTACTACCGCGGCGGCGATGCCGAGACGGCTTCACTCTGCTACACGAACGTGTTCAGCAACATGCGGAGCCCGACCCCGCTCGAGCGGCTGATCGATTCGAGACAAGCCGACGCGCCACTGGCCGACTCCCAAGGCGTCCGCCCGCTCGTTTACCCGCACGGATCGACGCCGTCCCAGTTCCAAGGGAGCCTCCTCTTCGATCTCGCTAACGACCCGTCGCAATCGCAACCCGTCGACGACGAGGCGGTGACACAGCACCTTGCGGGCCTGATGCGCGACCTGATGCTCCAATACGACGCCCCTCCGGAGCAACTTCAGCGTCTGGGCCTGTCGTAGAAGCAGCAGCCTCGTTCAGAACCCGAGCCGCGGGATTTCAATCCCGCGGCTTAGTACTACAGCTGCGCATGGTCGGCTAGCATCTGTGACTCGGGCATGTCGCCCG
>CAYMAS010000034.1:0-37567 GCA_964388485.1 uncultured Tepidisphaerales bacterium
GGCCGGAGTTGCCGATGCAGGTGGTGCAGCCGTAGCCGACGGTGTGGAAGCCCAGACCGTCGAGCTCTGCCGACAGGTTCGACTTGTCGAGGTAGTCGGTCACGACCCGGCTGCCGGGGGCGAGGCTCGTCTTGACGTAGTGCGGCACCTTCAGGCCTCGCTCGTTCGCCTTCTTGGCGACGAGGCCGGCGGCGACCATGACGCTCGGGTTGCTCGTGTTCGTGCACGACGTGATCGCCGCGATCACGACGTCGCCATGCTGGAGCTTGCTGTGCGACTTGCCCTGCAGGGCCATCTTCACGCCGCCGGCGACTTCGGCGACCTTCTCGGCAACGGCTTCGACCACTTGACCGACCCGATTCGGCGTCTCACCCAGCGGCCCGCGTCCACCCGCCGGCTCGCCACCGCTGGTCGAAGCGACCAGCTCCGCCGACTCCGCGTCGGCATTGCCTTCGGAACCTTCGCCTTCGTGGATCGGCCCGTCGCTCGCCCACCGGTCCAGCCGCGGCACCATGCCGTCGAGGTTCTGGCCGAAATCGTCCATGAGAACGCTGCGGAAGCTGCTGCGGCTCTGCTTGATCTCAATGCGATCCTGCGGCCGACGCGGGCCGGCGATGCTCGGCGTAATCGTGCCGAGGTCGAGCTCCAGCACCTCCGTGAACGACGGCTCGCTGTCCGCCTCGCACCAGAGGCCGTTGGCCTTGGTGTAACGCTCGACGAGGTCGATCTGCGACTCCTCGCGACCCGTCAGCCGCAGGTATTCGAGCGTCTTCTCATCGACCGGGAAGAAGCCCATCGTCGCCCCGTACTCGGGGGCCATGTTTGCGATGGTCGCCCGGTCGGCGACGGTCATGCTCTTCATGCCGGTGCCGAAGAACTCGACGAACTTTCCGACCACGCCGTGCTTGCGGAGGATCTCGACGACGCGGAGCACGAGGTCCGTCGCGGTCGCGCCTTCGGGCAGCTCGCCGGTCAGCTTCATACCGACGACCTCGGGCGTGAGCAGGTAACACGGCTGCCCGAGCATCGCCGCCTCGGCCTCGATGCCGCCGACACCCCAACCCAGGACGCCCAGGCCGTTGATCATCGTCGTGTGACTGTCCGTGCCGACGAGCGAGTCGGGCATCACGACGCCCTCGTTGCTCAACACGACGCCCGCGAGGTACTCGAGGTTGACCTGGTGGACGAGGCACGACGCCGAAGTTGCGAAACGCCTTTTGACCCCACTTGAGGAACTCGTACCGCTCCATGTTGCGGTCGAACTCCTTCTCGACATTTCTTAAAAGCGCCAACGGGTTGGCGAACTCGTCGACCTGCACGCTGTGGTCGATGACGAGGTCGACCGGCACGAGCGGATTGATCTTTTGCGGGTCGCCCCCGGCCCGGCTCATCGCCGATCGCATCGCGGCGAGGTCGACCACACACGGCACGCCGGTGAAGTCCTGAAGAATGACGCGCGCCGGCTTGAACGGCACCTCCTTGGCGGCGTCGCCCGGTTGCCACCGGGCGAGCGTGGCGACGTTCTCTTCGCTGACCTCGAAGTTGTCCATGTTGCGGAGCGCCGCTTCGAGCAGGACCTTCATGGAGAAGGGCAGCTTCGCCACGTCGGCCCCGGTGGCGGCGAGGTCGAAGTAGGTCACGTCGCCCGACGCGGTTTGGAGGGTTTTGCGGCTGCCTAGGGGGTTGTGGGTCGCGTCGTGGTAGAGGGCCATGACACACCTTAGCTTTGATGCGTGGCGGGTTCGAGACGGATTGGCAGCCGCTGCGTCAGAAACCTGCAAGTACGCTTGCACAAGCGGAACGCTTTGGTATCTTCTGCGCGACCCGCGTTCGTCGGCCTCACCAGCCGGACCTGTTTTCATCACTGGAGAGATATGACATCCAAGCTTTTCGCAGGCGCTGCCTTGACGGCAGTCGCATCCATCATCTCGTCCGCCGCGGCTGACGTTCTTCTTGAAGTCGACGTCTCGGTGCCGGACACCATCACGATCACCGCGACCGACGGCCTGTCCGCCGGCGATGCGTCGGGCTCGGTGTTTGAAGGCGTTTACCTCGCTGATTTCTTCAACAGCTTCATCGGCCAAGGCTTCACCATCAGCAGCGGTACCGGCGACCTGACGGCCGCATCGGTACCCTCGGACGGCTCGCCTGGCATCTTTCGTGCTTCGAGCACGGTAAACATGGATCCCGGCCTGAACATCTGGGCGTTCTCGGCGTCGAGTCCGGCCACGTTCACGACGGGCGAAGTCGCGTTCTCCGGCTCGGGTACCTTCACCGTCGACGCTCTCGACTACGCCGACTTCCTCGGCGCCAACCTGAGCGGCGACATTTTCTTCCCCGCAGATAGCGCTACCGATTTGCCTCAGACCTTCCTGGGCACGTACACCGTCATCGTTCCCGAGCCGGCCACCGCCGGGCTCCTGAGCGTCGTCGGCCTCGGCCTGCTTCGCCGCCGGCGCGCCTGAATCGCTCAGACGCCTCGATGAACCTCCAGCCGCGGACTCCGGTCCGCGGCTGGTCTCGTTATGGTCGCCGCGTGCCCAGCGTCACCGTCGCCACCTCCAACACGATCAAGTACCCCCAAGCCGGGCACGTCTGGGTCTACCTCAACTGGGCCTTGTCCTGGCAGGCCCGCGGTTATGACGTGACGTGGCTGGACATGGTGCAGGCGGACGACGACGTCTCGAAGCTCCAAGAGCAGTTCGACAAGCTCGCGGTCCACCTGCAACCGTTCGGATTGGGCGAGTCGATCCTCATCGTCGACCACGAGGGCAAGCCGCACGACCGCCTCCGTGATCGGCCGATGACCGGTCTCGGCGGCGACGTCTTGTTCAACCTGCGGTACAATTTGCCAAACGACTTTCCCAAGCAGTTCCGCCACTCAGCGTTGCTCGACACGGACCCCGGCATGGTCCAGTACGCCATCCGCCACGGGCAGATGAAGCTCGCCGCCCATGACGCTTATTTCACCGTCGGCAACGGCATCTTCGACAGCGACCTCGTCCGCACCGGTACAACGTGGCACCCGCTGTTGCCCGCGGTGGCGCTCGATCATTGGCCGCAGTCGCCGGTGCCTGCCGGTTCGTGGTCGACCGTGACGCACTGGTACATGGACGTCTGGATGGTCGACGCCGACGGCTCGGCCTACATGAACGACAAGCGCACCGCGTTCGAGCCGTACCTCAATCTGCCGAAGACCACCGGCGAGTCGATGACGCTGGCGGCCAACCTCAACGACGATCCGCAGGAGCAGCAGCGGCTCGAAGCGCTCGGCTGGCGCGTCCGCGAGTCGCACGACGTCGGCAAGACGCTGTCCGGCTACCGCGACTTCATCACGCAAAGCCGCGGCGAGTTCTCCTGCTGCAAGCCGAGCTACCGCCGCCTCAACACCGGCTGGATCAGCGATCGCACCGCCTGCTACCTGGCGGCGGGGCGGCCATGCGTCGTCGAATGGAGCGGCGACCGCGGGCCGATGGATGGCCTGCTGCGGTTCAAGAGTTCCGACGAAGCGACGGCGATGCTTCGACAAGTCGCATCCGATCCGCAACACTTCGGCGACGCGGCCCGACGTCTCGCGGAAAAGCATTTCGACGGACGACTCGGGGTCGATCGCGTTCTCGACCATCTTCCCTGAGGAGCGGCGTCGCTTGCGACGCGTTGTTGGTTTGAAATGCGTCGCAAGCGACGCCGCTCCCTTGGTAAGAATCTCGAAAACGATCCTGAACGTCCGACATCACGCTGCGCGTCCAATGGGGTACGCTTGACGACCCGCCCATGAACAACGATTCCGACGCAGCCAAGCCCGCCGTGACCGACCACGGGCCGTGTGACAACAAGTACGTTCGCGTTTGGGCCGACAAGGTCATCGACCACGTCCAGCCCGACGAGGTCGTCTGGTGCGACGGCAGCGACGAACAGCAACAACAGTTCTTCGCCCGCGGCATCCATGAGGGCATCTTCATCGAGCTCGACCAGGAAAAGCTCCCCGGCTGCTACCTGCACCGCAGCGATCCGTCGGACGTCGCCCGCACCGAAAAGAGCACCTTTATCTGCACGCCCGACGAAGACTCGGCCGGGCCGACGAACAACTGGATGCGTGACCAGGACGCGTATGAAATGCTCCGGCCCAAGTTTGCCGGGTGCATGAAGGGCCGGACGTGCTACGTCGTGCCGTTCGTCATGGGCCCGATCGGCAGCCCGTTGGCAAAGGTCGGCGTGCAGCTGACCGACAGCGTCTACGTCGCGGCCAACATGAAGCTCATGACCCGCATGGGCAACGTCGCCTGGCAGGAGCTGGGCGGCTCACGCGACTTCACCAAGTGCGTCCACTCCGTCGGCACCCTCGACCCGGCGGATCGGTACATCTGCCACTTCCCGTACGACAACACCATCTGGTCCTACGGCAGCGGCTACGGCGGCAACGCGCTGCTCGGCAAAAAGTGCATGGCCCTCCGCATCGCCAGCTTCCTCGGCAAGCGACAGGGGTGGATGGCCGAGCACATGCTCATCCTCGGTGCCGAAGGCCCTGACGGACAAGGAGGACGCGAAAAGACCTACATCACCGCGGCCTTCCCCAGCTCGTGCGGCAAGACGAACTTCGCCATGCTCGTCCCGCCCAAGAAGTACCTCGACGACGGCTGGAAGGTCACGACCGTCGGCGACGACATCGCGTGGATGTGGGTCGACGAAAAGAGCGGCAGGCTGCGGGCGATCAATCCGGAAGCCGGCTACTTCGGCGTCGTGCCGGGGACGAACGAGAAGTCGAACCCTAACGCCGCCGCGATGGTGAAAAAGGACACGATCTTCACGAACGTTGCGCTCCTGCCCGACGGCGACGTCTGGTGGGAAGGCAAGACCCCCGAGCCGCCCAAGGAATGTATGGACTGGCGTGGCAACCGGTGGACGCCGTCCAGCGAAGGCACGGCAGCGCACCCGAACTCGCGGTTCACCGTGCCGATGCAGAACAACCCGGTGCTCGATCCCGCCGCTGACGATCCGCACGGGGTGGAGATCAGCGCGATCATGTTCGGCGGCCGACGCAGCAATACGATTCCGCTCGTCTACCAGGCCTTCAACTGGGTGCACGGCGTCTACACGGGTGCGACCCTCGGCTCCGAAGGCACCGCCGCCGCCGAGAACAAGCAGGGCGTCGTCCGCCGCGACCCGATGGCGATGCTGCCGTTCGTGGGTTACAACATGCGTGACTACCTCGTCCACTGGTTCCGCATGCGCAAGAAGATGACCGACTGCCCGCGAATCTTTGCGGTCAACTGGTTCCGCCGGGACGAAGATGGCCGTTTCATGTGGCCCGGGTTCGGCGAGAACATGCGAGTGCTCAAGTGGATCATCGACCGCTGCCACGGCCGCGCCGGGGCCTACGAGTCACCACTGGGTTGGATGCCGCGGGTCGAGGACATCGACTTGGCGGATCTGGAGGTGAATGTCAACCGCTTCAAGGCGCTGGAGCGTGTCGACGTCGAGGCGTTCAAGCACGAGATCCTCGGTCAGGAGGAACTACTCCTGAAGCTCGCCGGCGACTTGCCGAAGGAGATGGTCTTCCAGCGGGAACTGTTGATTAGTCGGATGTAGAGCGACGGGAAAGATGGTCTAGACACGTCCTTACATGTAGTAAGTTGGGAACCGATGCGACCCTCATTACTCGCGTTCGGGATTGTCCTCGCGGCTTGCTCGGCGTCGGCAACTCCGACCTTCGAGGCGATTGATGTTGGCGTCCCGACAGACGGAACACGGCAGCTTGACGGCTATCGAGCGTTCATTCTTCGCCTCGACCCCAACGGCACCGACATCTCCGCGATCAACATGAACGCACTGCCGAGCTACAGCGAAGGCTCCGCAGGGATCTATGGCGACATTCACCAGCAGTGGACTGATCCAACGGGCCAAGGCCGTTACACGGTGACGACTCCCGGGCCCGCGTTCGCAAACAACGGCACTCCGACGTCGGGCAACTTTGACAGCCACTTTCTCTCGCTGAACGGCTTAGTTGGCACCTTGGTGACTGCGCAAGTCGCTGAGTATGCTGGATTCGACGGCTTTGACATCTCGCAGAGCCCGCTTCCGTCGGACGGCACGATCGGTTACGCGGATCGGGTTAATCGTTTCGATCCCGATCCCGATGACTTCTTGTTCTGGTCGAGCGGTCTCAATGGCACGATGACCTTCGCCGCAGCGTGGCCTGGTGATGCGCCGGCCTTGGATGTCGCCTACGTCGTGAGTGACAGCACTTTCAGCTTCGCCGCTCACGTAGAGTCGGCGTCTGGCGGCAACTTTTTCATCGGCGACACTGTGACGGCGCCCGAGCCGTCTATCGGTCTGCTGGTGGCAGGATCGATTGCCTTTCTCCTCCGCCGTCAGGCTGGTTGAGACTTTTGCACTACCAAGTCTAGTGGCACGGTTTGAGCCGCATTCTGATGCGGGCAAACCGTGTCGGGCATCTGCGGACACGTGTCGGTGGCCTTCGCAGACACAGGTCTCGCAGACGCGACCCGTGCCGCCTTGGTTTGGATGAAGCGACAACTGACCTGAACACGCTCTAGCTCGCGTAGCTGCAGCCGATCGGAACGGCCAGGAGCGGCGCGATCAGCAGCGTCGGGACGAGCAGGAGGCGGACTGAGACCATCGGCGGCAAGCTCTCAGGTCGAAGCAGGTCGTCCCAGCCACCTGCGACACCCCGCCGCGGCAACCATCGGTAATGCGACAAGCCGATATCATTTGCAGAGCGGTCGCCGGTGTGGAGGCACCCGGTGGAGGCGGCGGGCTCTTGAAACCGAGGAGGTGAACGACGGCCAGGCCGTTGCGGCGGTGACGCCGGTGAAGCCATGAATCAACACGACCCCCATGCCATCCAACCGGTCCCCGAACCGCCGCCGGTCATGCCGCCGAGCGAACCTCGGTCGGCCAGTGAAACCTCGCCCGGCGGGGCGGTGCGACATGCCCGACCCGGCATCATCTGCCTGCTCGCGGCCATCGCGGCGTCGGCGTTGCTGTTCGCCTTCACCGACCTGCCACGCGAGCAGGTCTACATGAGCGGCATCTTCCTGCTCGCCGCCTTCCTCTGGCTCAGCCAGGCGGTGCCGCTGTTTGCGACCAGCCTCGTCATCATCGGGCTCATGGTCATCTTCCTGGCCAATCCCGGCGGCTGGTCGGGCTTCGGATTCGCCGGCGGAGACGCAGCGGGGCAGCCGGGCTATCGCGACGTGCTGGCGATTGCGGCGAGTCCGATCATCATCCTGTTCTTCGGCGGGTTCATCCTGGCCGAAGCCCTCGTCAAACAGGGCGTCGACAAATCCATGGCGGCGGTCATCGTCCGGCCTTTCGGGGGCAAGCCGAAAGCGACCTTGGCCGCCGTCATGGTCGCGACGGCCTTCTTCTCCATGTGGATGAGCAACACCGCCGCCACGGCGATGATGATCACGCTGGCGGCGGCGATGATGACGAAGGTCGCTCCCGACGAACCGTTTCGCCGGGCCCTCGTCCTGGGCGTCGCCTTCGCGGCCAACATCGGCGGCATGGGAACGCCCATCGGCACACCGCCCAATGCCGTCGCACTCGAAGCCCTGGGCCAGCGCGGCATCAACGTCGGCTTCGGCGAATGGATGCTCATCGCCGTCCCGCTGGCGTGCGGCCTGCTGGTCCTGGCGTGGCTGATGATGATCCTGCTCTACAAGCCACGCGACCCCGACCTCAACCTCCGCCCCGAGTCCGTGCCGATCACCGGCAAAGGCTGGTTTACCATCGTCGTCTTCGCCATCACCGTCGGCCTCTGGCTCACCGGCACCTGGCACGGCGTGCCGAGCTACGTCGTGGCGCTCCTGCCGGCGATCGTCTTCACCGCCACCGGCATCATCGGCCGCGACGACGTCAACGCCCTCGAATGGAACATCCTCATCCTCATCGCCGGCGGTTTGGCGATCGGCTACGGCATGAAGGTCGTGGGCCTCAACATCGTCCTCGCCGACGCCGTCACCGGCGTGGGCATCACCAGCAAGTTCCTCATCATCGCAGGCCTGACCGCCTTCACCCTCCTGCTGGCCAACTTCATGAGCCACACCGCCGCCGCGAACCTGATCGTGCCGGTCGGCGTGACGATCATGGTCGCGATGACCAGCGAAGGTGCCGAGAACCAGGTCGTCGTGCTCGCGGTCAGCCTCGCGCTCATCGCCAGCATCGCCATGAGCCTGCCCGTCAGCACGCCCCCCAACGCCATCGCCTTCAGCACCGACCAGATCAGCCTCAAGGAACTCGCCACCAGCGGCACCATCCTGAGCCTCATCGGCCTCGTCCTCATCGTCGCCTTCGGCAGCACGATCATCGCTTACTGGCACACCGTTGCCGGCTAAAGGAGACGGCACCACCTCCTGACGCTGCGCCGCCTAGAAGTTGCTCGCCATGAAGCCCGACACGCTGCGCCCCGCCGAAGCCGACGTCGTTGCATCAGGTCATGACCAGGACCCGCCGCTCCCGTACGAGCCGACGCCGACAGCGACGACAGGAGCGGCCGGCGCCGGCGAGTTGCTGCGTGAAGCGTTGCCGGCGGTCTATTGCCTGCTGGCCGCGGCGTTGACGGGCAAGCTGTTGCTGCTGCTGACGGACCTGCCCCGGGAGCAATCGTACATGATCGGCATCTTCGTCATGGCCGCGTTGCTCTGGCTGACGCAGGCGGTGCCGCTCTTTGCAACGAGCATCGTCGTCATCCTGGCGATGGTGGTCTTTCTGGCGAATCCGGCCGGTTGGCCCGGGCTGGGCTTCGGGACGAGCGTCGTCGAGAACCAGCCCGATTTGCGGCTGATTCTGGGCGTTTTGGGCAGCCCGATTCTCGTCCTGTTCTTCGGCGGGTTCGTCCTGGCGGCGGCGTTGGTGAAGGAGGGCGTCGACAAGTCGATGGCCGCGGTCATCGTCGGTCCGTTCGGCGGCCGGCCCAAGGCGACGCTCGCGGCGATTATGGTCGCGACCGCCTTCTTCTCCATGTGGATGAGCAACACCGCCGCCAGCGCGATGATGATCACACTCGTCGCCGCCATGACCGCCCGCATCGCCGCCGACGAACCGTTCAAACGCGGCATGATCCTCGGCGTCGCCTTCGCCGCCAACATCGGCGGCATGGGCACGCCCATCGGCACCCCGCCCAACGCCATCGCCCTCAGCGCTCTAAGGCAACGCGACATCAACGTCGGCTTCGGCGAGTGGATGCTCATCGCCGTCCCGCTCGCCATCGGCCTGCTGCTGGCGTCGTGGATCCTCCTCCTCATCCTCTATGGCCCCCGCGGACGAGACCTCGATCTGCGACCCGAACGAAAACCCCTCACCGGCAGGGGCAAGGTCACCTTCGCTGTCTTCGTCCTGACCATCGTCCTCTGGCTCAGCCAACCGCTCCATGGCTACCCGTCGTACATCGTGGCCCTCCTGCCGGCGGTTCTCTTCACCATGACCGGCATCATCGGGCCCAAGGACCTCAACCAGCTCGAGTGGAACGTGCTCATCCTCATCGCCGGCGGCCTGGCGTTGGGCCTGGGCATGCGGGTCGTCGGGCTCGACTCCACCCTCGCCGACGCCGTTACCGGAAGCGGGCTGACGAACGCGTTCCTGGTCGTCGCCCTGCTGGCCGGGGCGACGCTGCTCCTGTCGAACTTCATGAGCAACACTGCGACCGCCAACATCGTCGTGCCCGTCGGCGTGACGATCATGACGGCGTTGGCCGGTGCCGAAGGCGAGAGCCAGGTCGTCGTCCTCGCCGTCAGCCTCGCGCTCGTCGCCTCGATCGCCATGAGCCTGCCCGTCAGCACGCCCCCTAACGCCATCGCCTTCAGCACCGATCAGATCACCGTCCGAGAACTCGCCACCAGCGGCACCATCCTGAGCCTCATCGGCCTCGTCCTCATCGTCGCCTTCGGCAGCACGATCATCGCCTACTGGCACAGCGGGCCCGGGTAGTGCAGGAGGATCCGCCTGCCATCGTTCGCTTCCAAATCCATCAACCGAGCAAAGCCAGGGAACTCGGTTGCGAAATGCCAATCCAGGCGAAAACTCTCGCTCCGCTCGCGATGAGAGAGCGGGCGCAATCTGAGCAACGTGCTTCTGAGCAACAGGCACTTCGGCCGCCTGCTCCCGGTTCGCCCTTCGGGGGTAGCCGCGGAGCTTGCTCCGCGCGTCGTGCCATGCTGCAGACGCTCACGCGGACCAAGCTCCGCGGCAACTCAAGAGGGCGGACGATCACTCAACAGGCAGGTAGACAACAGGCAAGCGTGACGCTTCATGCTCTACTTCTTCCTGATCACGCAAGTTGCTTGAGCGGGTCATTGTTCTGCCGGCGGAACGACGAGGGCTCCAAGCCGGTCCAGATCCCGCTCCGAGTGAGCAGGCCCGGCCCAGGTGGCGGTGCGGCCGGTCACGGCTTCGTGGCGGGCGGCGTTGAAGAGCAGCAGACGCGGGCGGAGTTCCAGGTCGACCAACGGGCCGCGGGTGTAGGCGTCGGGCGGCTGCAGCGATGGCCACGGGATCGACACCTCGCCACGCCAGACGTCGTCCTCGACGGTGGCGGCGTACGTGTGCGGGACATAGGTCGTCGTCCACCGCCCGTTGACGAATCGGTTGATGAGGCTCACGCCGTTGGGCTTGATGAGGACATGGACGGCCGGGCCCAGCGAGGCGTCGCCGAATCGGCTGGCGGCGGGGCGGAGGGTGAACGTCACGACGTCCTCGCCCCAGACGCGGCCGGCGACGCGTCGCACGGCGGACGATCGATTCGGCTCAGCCGTCAACGGCGTACGGAAGGCCAGGTGCAGGTGCCGATCCGTCACGCCCGCGAGCAGGTCCAACGGCTCGCCGCTTGTCGCGAGCAGGCCGGCTATGGCGGCGGGACGACTCAGCAGGTCGACGAGCGGGCCGGCGTGGAGACTGGCCTCCATCGACCAGTCGCCGAGCCGGCCGTCCGTCGTCGGCTCCTCCCGCAGCGGCACCAGCTTGGCAGCGGGGGCCTGGAGTTGCGTCTCGAAAAGGCCACCGCCATGAAGGTCGCGAAGCTCGTACGCCATCCGCCCGTCGGTCACCGCAAGATGATCCACCTGCACCTCGGCCGTCGCGACGGCCCGGAACAGGACGCCCGGCGGCGGGGCACTGACCGGCGTTGATTTGAGACCGGCGGACCACCGCGGCGGCAGCTCCCGAAGCTCTGCCGACCAACCTTCCGGCTGCGGCTCGTCCGGCTCGCGGGCGACGGCTTCGACCCGCAGCGTCAGCCGATCCGACTCGTCCAGCTGCCACAGAAACCGACTCGCGATCGGCCGCGGATGCGGCGGCGGTAGGTCGACCACCGGCGGCTCGCCCGTCCGCACGACCTCAACCGCGAGCCGACGCATCGCCTCGCGATCTCCACCGCCGGCAAGCAGGTCGTTGTCCGGATGATCGCGGACCGCGAGCGGCACGACCGTCGGCCGGGCGACGCGATCGGCGAGGCGAAGGGCGACGTCCAAACCCGCCGCCTCGGCCGCGGCGACGAGGTACGCGTGGTCGAATCGCGCCTGCCGCCACCGCAGCAACGCCTCGCCAGGCACGACGAACGAATCCGTCTGAAAACGATCCCCGGCGTACCAGAACGGCGACGCCGATTGCACGAACACGTCATTCGCAATGATCGCCGACGAACCGTTTGTGAACGCTTCCGCACCTCTCCCGGCGGCATCGGCGTTAACTCGCATCCACGTCGCCTCGTCCCGCGGCGGGCGACGGCTGGCGACGAGGAGGTCGGGTGCGAGCGTCAGGGCGGCGGTGGGTCGGCGACGGAGTTCGTCTGCCGCGACTGGCAGGAGCGTCCGGAATCCCGCCTCGGCCACCCGGTCCGCCCGTCGCTGGGCCATGGTCGGTTGCGTCGGGGGGACGCGAAGGCGCGTGGCCTGAAGGAACCCGTTGTCGCTAAACCACTTGTGCACGAGGCCGAGCATCCAGACGCGGCGGCTGGGAGCCCGCTGCCACAGATCCGCCGGCATGGGCACGGGAAAGAGCTTCGGCTGATACGTTGCCAGCAAAGGGGTTACGATCGATTGGTAGTCGTCCCACTGGATCGTCGCGTCGGCCCAGTCAACGACCGGGAAATGCGGCTGAAGGTCCGGCAGGCGAACCTCGAGCCCCATCATCGCTGCAGTCCGCCACAGCTCGTCCAGCACCGCCACAGTTTGCCGCCGGGCTGGGTCGTCGCGGCTGAGGTCGGAGGGCTCTATCCCGGCAAACGCGTCGGGCCAGGTGCTGACGAGATCCCGCCACCGGACTTCCGCGGCCACGGCGAGCCTCGGCTCCAGGTCGAAGCCCGCTGACTGGTATATAAGCTGCTGTCGCTGAACGACTTGGCGACCTCGACGAAGCTCGATCTCCACCGTGATTGCCCCGGCTTCGCGACCGGCGGGCAAATGAAGGTCGAGCCAGATCCGCCGAGGCTGTTGATTGCCAACGAGTTCGACCGCCTGGCTCCTCACCTCGATCGGTAGGAGGGCCGACATCGGCGTGCTGCTGTCGCTCGGCCCCTGATTTCGAACCCGCTGCGGCTGCTCCTGCGACACCGGAGATGCCGCCAAATCGAATGCCCGGACGAGGCGCAAGTCGTTTGCCTCTCCATGTTTAACTTCGATTCGAGTAACGCCTGGTGGAGCCACGACAACGATGCCGCGGGTTTCGTTCCCGGCGATGAAGGTTCGCTCATCGATTGTAAGTGGTTGACCATCAATCGTCTGAAGCTCGACCGATCTGAGGGGTGGCGACGTACAGCCGCCATGGATCATCGCGATCAGGAGCAGCGGCAGAAGCTTCCAATACATGGCAGGAGCGGTCTCGACCTTACAGGTACGCCGCGGATGCACAGCAGGTTACACGGGTTTCCTCTCCGTCCTCCAGTGCCTAGTCAAGCAGCACGGCGACACCGGATGCTCATAGAAGAATCACGCGAAACGAACGACATGCGCAGAAACGGAGCTGTAGGTGCAGGCGTCCTCATTCACAACCTATTGCCTCTGAAGCACTTGCAGACCAGATAAGAGTCTTTCTTCTTCTGAGAGCGCCAGTGGCACGACGACTGCTCCCGTGATCAGTGTTCCTCCTCCGAATAGGCCCTGAACGAGTTCGTCTCGTCAGGGCCTATTTTATTGCCTTCGTCGGCACCCTCCTACAGAAGCGGCCCGCGACAGACGTCGCGGGCCGCTCGAGTTCCGTAAGTGGTTGCCGGTCTATCGCTTGCTAAACTGGAAGCGGCGACGCGCACCACGCTGGCCGTACTTCTTGCGTTCCTTCATGCGGCTGTCGCGGGTCATGAAACCGTTCTCACGGAGCGAAGCCTCGCTCGCCGGGTCGTACTTGATGAGCGCTCGAGCCAGGCCCATGACGATCGCGCCTGCCTGCCCAGTTGAGCCGCCGCCGGAGGTGTTGACGTGAACGTCGACTTTGCCGCCGTATTGGGTAACCTCGAGCGGGCCGAAGATGGCCTTGCGGTCACGTTCGTTCTGGAAGAAGTCGTTGAGCTCCCGCGGCTGGTTGCCGCTGCGCTTGACGCTGACCTGTCCGGTGCCCGAAGCGATCCGGACGCGAGCGATCGAGCTCTTGCGGCGCCCGGTGCCCCAGACGTAACCCGTTGGCAGCGAAGCACCTCCGCCACCAATCGTCACGTCGCCGAAGTCCTCTGGATCAGGCGTGTCGGCGGCGACGGAGACGTCGGTCTCCATCACCAGCTCCTCGGAGCCGTCGGTGCCTTGATCATCAACAGCCGTCGGCTGCTCTTGCTCGGTCGGGTCGCTCATAAGGTCGGGAAGTAGCGGAGGTGCTGGCGGCGGGGGAACTTAAGGAATCTAGAGGCTCAGCGGCTTGGGCTGCTGAGCCTGGTGATCGTGGCTGTCGCCGCGGTACACCTTGAGCTTCGAGAGCATCTGCCGGCCGAGCTTGCTCTTGGGCAGCATTCGGCGGACGGCGAGCTCGATCACCTTCTCGGGGTGATGCTCGTTCATCGTCTTGTACGAGTAGACGTGCTGGCCACTTGGGTAGCCGCTATATGTTTGATACTCACGGACTTGCGCCTTGCTCCCGGTGACCTTGACCTTGTCGGCATTGAGCACGACGACAAAGTCGCCGGTGTCGACGTGGGGCGTATAGGTCGGCTTGTGCTTACCTTGAAGCACCTGAGCAAGCTTGGCGGCCATGCGGCCGAGCACCTGGTCGGAGGCGTCGACGACGTGCCACTCGGGGGTCAATTCACCAGTCTTGGCCAGGTAGCTCTTCATCAGGTCGGGTCAAAGTCGCAGCGGGGCGGGGCTTCCGCTGGGGCGGGGTGTCCGCTGAAGCGGGCCGGCATGGTAGGCGTCGCGAGCAGAGGGTCAATTTGACTTCCAGAGACGCTCCAATCGGCCTTAGCCGGCCTGATCGAATGCCGCCTGCATCGCCTCGAGATTCGGCTCCTGACTGGTCCAGAGTCGCGCCTGAGCACCGGCTTGGTGCAGGAACATCTGCTGGCCGTTGACGGTCGCGATGCCTGCGGCGTCGGCTTGCTGGAGAAACTTCGTAGAAGCGGGCGTATAGATGGTATCGAACGCCAACCTCGTGCTGTTGAACGCTTTAGCCGGATCGACGAGCGGGCTGGTCTCGACGTCGGGCGTCATGCCGACGCTGGTGGCGTTGAGGAGGACGTCGTGAGGCGTCTTGCCTAAGTCACTGAGGGGAGCGGCGTTGGCGTCGAATTCGCGTCCCAGATCCTGGGCCTTGGCGACGGTACGGTTGTAGAGGGTAACGCTGCAACCGAGGTGCTTGAAGGCGGCCGTCGCGGTGCGACCCGTGCCGCCGGCGCCTAGGATGCCGATGCTCAGGCCGCTCAAGTCGTTCTGCTGCAACGCCTCGCTGACGGTCGTGGTCATCGCCTCGGCATCGGTATTCGAAAGTCGCAGCTTCGGTTCACCGTCCTCGTACTGGATCGTCACGGTGTTGGCCGCTCCGATCTGCTCGACGAGCGGGTCGATCTCGGCATCGACCTCGCGACCGTAGCGTAACGCGTGCTCCTTGTGCGGCAATGTGACGCTCAAGCCTCGCATGTCGAGCGGCTCGAAGCGTAACCACGTCTCCATGAACGCTTTGAACGCTTCGTAGCTCGGGCTGACGAGCAGCGGCACGTAGACGCCGTCGTAGCCGATGGCGCTGAAATTGGCATTGTGGACGTGCGGGCTCTTGCTGTGACTGACCGGGTGGCCAACCACGCCGAAGACCTGCGTGCTCCGCTTGATCGCGTCCCAGCGGTAGACGTTCTTGAGGTCGTCGATCGGCACTTGCCCGTCGGCGGTGCTGTTGCCTTCGCCGAGGCTGGCGAAGGTCAAGTAGGCATTGAACTTACGGGCCAAGACCCGACTCGGCAGACCCGCTTCGCCCATGCAGATCGCGATGCTCGGCTTGGCCGCTTCACGCAGCAGTTCGAAGGCCTCGATGTTGTCTCGGACGCTGCGAGCCCGCCAAGCGAGCTTGGCGACGTCGGCTCGAGACTGGCTCATCTCGGCGAAGACGTTCAACAGGTCGTCAGGCCGGGTCTCGAAGTCGTGGGCGGAGGTGATCGTCCGCACCTCGCCGCCGGCGGCTAAGTCCAGGAAGGCCAACGGCCAGCCACCGGCGCGACTCATCGGCCGCCACTCGAGATCGACCCACGTACCTTCCCGCACCGCCAGCTGGGCCAGACGGTCGAACCGCGCACCGTCATCCAGGTCGCTCTTGCCGCCCTCCTTGCGAGGCCGGAGGGTGAGGATGACGCGGATGTTCGTCTCGCGGAGTCGCTTGAGGAGGTTCAGAATCTGCTCGAACTCTGGAGAAGTGTCTGATTCCAACGCCTCGTCAGGCAGGGCGTCGAGGCGTAGCTCGACGATCTCGGCGCCGTGTTCGACGGCGACCAACGCATCCCGCGTGGCCTGCTCGGGCGAGCGGACGTAGATCGGTACGCACAGCCGGGTCATACAAGCCCTTCCCGCCCCAGGACGAGGTTAAGACGTTGGCTGACAACCTCCGAAAGCTGCACCAGCGGCAACCGAACGACACCGGAATCCCGGCCGAGTTGCTGCAACGCCGCCTTGATGCCGACCGGATTGCCCTCGTCGAACAGCGGCCCCTGGAGGCGGCAGAGCTTGCGGTGGATCGTGTGGGCTGTCGCAAAATCCCCATCTTCCAGGAGAAGTCGACACATTTCGCTGACTTCAGCCGGAATGAGGTTGCTCGTCACGCTGATGACGCCGACCGCACCGACGGCCATCATCGGCACCGTCAGCGGGTCGTCGCCGCTGAGGACGACGAGGTCGCCGGCCCCGGCTTCGTCGCAGGCGTCGAAGTACTTCGTGACCATCGTCACATCGCCCGTCGCCTCTTTCATGGCGGCGATGTTGCCGTTTTTCTTGAGCCGGGCGACCGTCGTCGGCGACATCGTGATGCCGGTTCTTCCGGGAATATTGTACAAAACGATCGGCACGTCGACCTGATCGCACAGTGACATGAAGTGCCGGTAAAGGCCTTCCTGCGTCGGCTTGTTGTAGTACGGGTTGACGCTCAGCACCGCATCGACGCCGACGCTCTTGGCGAACGCGTGCAGCTCGGCGGCCTCGGCGGTATTGTTGGCCCCGGCCCCGGCGATGACGGGCACGCGGCCCTTGACGATCTCGACCGCCAGCTCGATGACGCGTTTGTGCTCGTCAAACGAGAGCGTCGGCGACTCGCCGGTCGTGCCGACGGGAACGAGGCCGTTGATGCCCTGATCGATCTGGTAGTCGATCTGCTCGTGAAGTCGGGCTTCATCGAGCCGATTTTCAACATCGAAGGGCGTCACAAGGGCGGTAAAGGCACCGCGGAGCTTCAGGGTCTCTTCCGCCATGAGGGCCGCCACTGTAGGCGAGGCCAAGCCGGCTACGGTGCGGCGTGAGTGACGACCCGACAACGAAGACCCCGCACGTCCTGCTGACCAACGACGACGGCATCCGGGCCGAAGGCATCTACGCGATGTGGAAGGCGCTGACACAGTGGGCCAAAGTGACGGTCGTCGCTCCCGAGACGCACCAGAGCGCGACGGGTCACGGCGTGACGCTGCGAGAGCCGTTGCTGGTGGGCGAGGTCGAGACGACGGGCGGCTTGCAGGGCGTGGCGGTGGAAGGTCGGCCGGCGGATTGCGTGAAGCTGGCGTTGACGGAGATCTGCCCGGACGTCGACCTCGTCGTCAGCGGCATCAACATGGGGGCCAACGCAGGCATCAACGTCTTCTACAGCGGGACGGTCGCGGCGGCGGTGGAAGGTGCATTCCTGGGCAAGCCGGCCTTTGCGGTGTCGAAACTCTTGCAACGCAACGTAGCGGACGATTACGACAACGCCGCCCGGCACCTCATGACCGTCATCCGCCAGCTCTGGAATGCTAACGCCATCGCGGCGGGCGAAGTGGTCAATATCAACGTGCCGGCCCTGGTGGGCGACGAGGAGCCGACTGGTGTGAGGGTCGTGCCGCAATGCGTCAAGCCGATCCACGACTCGTTCGAGAAGCGGCAAAGCCCGCGCGGCCAGGTTTACTACTGGAACGACGGCGTCTTCAGCCTCGACGGGTCGATGGCAGGCACGGACGTCGACGAGCTGCGACAGAACCAGGTCGTCGTCACGCCGCTGCACTTCGACCTGACGGCCCGGGACCGGATGGAGAAGCTCGCCGCGAGTCTGAGGTAGGACCAGCTCGAACTGGCCCTAGGTGGCAGCCAGGTATCGACGTTCCAACTCGTCAGCATAATCGCCGCGACCGGTGGATCGGAGCCGATCGAGGTAGACGGTCAAGCCGCCGATGTGCGTCGGTTGCCCGCCTTCGCCGGCATGCTGGGCGTGGAACGGACCGCCGTCAGCGAGAACGAGTTGCATCGGATCGACCGGATCGTGCGGATATCGCTCCGCCACGCGACGCATCTGCTTCTGGTGCCACAGCGACAACCGTCGGGCCCCTTCGCCACACGCCGCCGACTCGCTCGCGGCCAGATCGTTCTGCTCATGCGGATCAGTCGCCAGATCGAAAAGCATCTCCGGCCCGAACGGGTGGAAACCATCGTGATACGTCCGCATGTAGAGCCACTTGCGGTCGCCGTCGTTCCACCGGACGGAGCGTTGGCAGACGTGAGCACACTGGCTGATGACCAGCTCGTCATGTCCGCTCGTGCCGCCCTTGATCGCGTCGACGTAGCTGGCGCCGTCCCAAACGTCGGACTTGTTGCCGTCCACGAGGTCCATGAGCGTCGGGGCTAGGTCGAGCTGATAGTGCAGGCCGTCGCAGACGTGTCCCGGCTTGGCGACGTCGGGCCACTTGATGATCATCGGAATGTTGCACGTGCCGTGATCCGCGGTCCCGTGCTCGCCATAGATGCCGAGTTCTCCGTGGTTCTCACCGTGGTCGGCACTGATGATGATCGCGGTGTCGTCGAAGACACCCATCGCCTTGAGCTTGTCGAAGAGTCTGCCGAGGCTGTCATCGACGTAGCGGATGGCGGTGTCGTAGCCGTCGAGCCACTTGATAAGGGACTGGCGGTCGGTGATCCGTTTCGGCACGCGTGGGTGCTTCGAAGGATCGGAGTCGCCGTACATGCCGAGGTCGGTCGCCGAGTGTGGGCCGCCGCGGCGGGTGTGCTGCTCGATGAGGTCGTCCGTGTACCATTCCGGGATCGGCTGGTCAGCGAAGGGCTCGCCGTAGTCCATCGGCACGCGGTAAGGCGTGTGGATGTCCCAGAAGTTGACGTGCAGAAACCAGTTGTCGCTCGCGGCGTTGGTGTCAAGCCATCGATCGACGACCGGCTCGACGTCCTGGACATCTTCCATGCCACCTTTGCCGGTGTTGTGAACTTCGTTGAAGCCGGCGTAGAACCAGTGGGCGGAGTGTCGCTCACCGAACGGCGAGATCATCGACGTCTTGAAGCCGGCCGCCCGCAGTTTGGCGGCAAGACCGTCGGTGCCGATGAGGTCGCGGAAGCCACGAACGCCCTCCGGCTCGACCCGCATCTGCGCCGCTCGGCCGCCGTGCCCGACGACGCCCGTTTGGATGCCGAATCGACCTGTGTACAAGCCGGTGCGACTCGGCAAACACGGTGCATCAGCCGCATAGACATTGGTGAACCTCGCACCCTCTGCCGCAACCCTATCGATGTTCGGCGACGTGTCGCGGCAGTAGCCATAGCAACCGAGGTGCGACGGCGTCAGGGCGTCGAGATCGAGGTAAAGAATCCGCATGCCGACTCATAGGCCCGCAACCGAGCGAGGCCTCTGGGGATCACCCGGCCGGATCGACTGTCGCGACCTTTTCCTTGATGGATTCCACGATGTCGGCTTCGAGCTGGGGGTCGGCAGGACTGTCGGTGATGATCGAGATGTTCGCCTGCTTGCCTAGCTCGCCGCCCCGGCTGATGCTGACGCTGACGTCGGAGCCGTTCGCCGAGTCACCGCTGATGAGCGAGACGCCCGCCCCCAGACCGATGTTGCCGATGGTCTCGTTCAACTGGTCGTCGAGCGTGACGTTCTGGTCCGCCAAAGCCTGTCGAACCGCGTTCGTGGCCTCTTCGACCGTCGCCACTGCAACTACATCGACGTCTGACGATGCTAGCTCGGAGTCCGATGCGCAACCGGCCAAGCCCAAACCGACGATACCCATCAATGATGCGGCGACCAAAATGTTCTTTACGTGCTTCATGGTGGACCGAACCTAACGCAGGCGATTTGCGGTGCAAAGGGTCGATTTTGCTGGTGGCTCTGCTACTTCTGTCGTCTGCGGCATCTCGTGCAGCGGAAGGCGACGTAGCGGAGAGCGAGGTGCCGAATCGAGTCAAGGTGCTGACTCGGGACGTGCCGTTCCCGAGGGGACTGGCGTTGGCGGATCCTGAGGGCGACGGGTTCGAATCGCTCTACGTCCTGTCGCGTGGCCGATCCCGTGGCGACGGCGGGGCAGACCCGAAGCTCGACGATCAGGCGGGAACGATCTGGGAAGTCGATCCGACGACCGGCGAGACCCGCGTCTTCGCCCAGCCGACGTCGCCGCCGTTCCGTCTGCTCGACCGCTCACTGCCACGAGCGACCCATGACACGCAAACGGACCGGCCCTATTGCGTGCTGCGGTGGGACGAGATGACCCGCAGCTTCTACATCTGCGGCTTCAGCGGCATCGACTTACCCGCCAGTGATCCCGACGCGGCCGAAGGGGGCTACTTCCGCAAGAACTACAGCGACGTCGTGCTCCGATTCGATGTCGACACACGTACCTGGAGCGAAGTCGATCGGCATGAACCCGACGACGGCGACCACTATCCCGGCCGACGCGGCGGGTGGGTTAAAGGCCCGGACAACCTCGCGATCATCGGCGACGGCCTCCTTGTCGTCGCAGCCAAGGACAACGACCGGCTCGTCCTTTACAACCTCCATGATGACAATACGGAGCCACGCGTCATCCTGACTGACGAGGTGACGACGCACAATGGCGAACGCCTTGAGGTCTTGGGGCACAGTGCTTTGGCCGTCGACGGCGACTGGCTCTACGTCGGCTTCCGCACGACCGGCCAGGTCATCCGCGTGCCCATCAGTCGCGACGACGGCATCTCGCTGCAAACAGACGCGGTCGAGTGGCTCGCCCAATTCCAGCCGTTCGACCGCACCACCGGCCGCAGTGCCAACCTCACCGATCTCGCCATCGGACCCAACGGCGACGTCTACGTCCTCTCCGCACAACCCGCCCGCGTCTACCGGTTCGCACCCGGCCTAACCCGCGACTTCCGCGACGGCTCCAATGCCTGGCTCGACCTCGCCGCCCTCACCGGCAACCCGTCGCTCAAGAGCGAAAACCTCCTCGTCACCGACGACGGCACCGTCTACCTCACCAGCGGCAACCCGTACGCCGATCAAGCCCTCGGCGGCACTGTGTGGGAGGTCAAGCCGTGAAACCCCGTATCTTCAGGGCATGACGCTCCTCTCGATCAAGCAAGCCCTCGCCGGCGGCGACCACGTCGGCAAAACAATCACGCTCCAGGGCTGGGTCCGTACGCGCCGCGACTCCAAAGCCGGCCTGTCGTTCATCAACCTCCACGACGGCTCCTGCTTCTCGCCGATCCAGATCGTCGCCAAGAACGACCTCGACAACTACGCCGACATCGTCCAGCATCTGACGGCCGGCTGCGCGATCAAGGTCGTCGGAACCCTCGTCGAATCGCAGGGCAAGGGGCAGTCGTACGAGGTGCAGGCCGAGAACGTCGAACTCGTCGGGGGCGTCGACGATCCCGACACCTATCCCGTCTCCGCCAAACGGCACACGCTCGAGTATCTCCGCGACGTCGCCCACCTTCGCCCACGGACCAACACCATCGGTGCCGTCGCCCGCGTTCGGCACACGTTGTCGCAGGCTGTTCATCGCTTCTTTGATGAAGAAGGTTACTACTGGGTCCACACGCCGATCATCACGACGAGCGACGCCGAAGGGGCCGGGCAGATGTTCCGCGTCAGCACGCTCGACGCGAACAACCTGCCGAAGGACGAAGGCGGGGCGGTGGACTTCAAGCAGGACTTCTTCGGCAAACCCGCCCACCTGACCGTCAGCGGCCAACTCAACGTCGAGGCCTACTGCCTGGCGCTCTCGAAGGTCTACACCTTCGGCCCCACGTTCCGTGCCGAGAACAGCAACACGCCGCGCCACCTCGCCGAATTCTGGATGATCGAGCCGGAGCTGGCGTTCGCGGACCTGAACGACGACGCGGACCTCGCCGAGAAGTTCCTCAAGGCGATCTTCAAAACGCTTCTGAACGAACGCGGCGACGACATGCAGTTCTTCGCCGACCGCATCGACAAGGAAGCGGTGACGCGATTGGAGTCATTCGTCGAAAGCAGCTTCGAGCGGATGAAGTACACCGACGCCATCGATGTCCTGAAGAACAGCAACAAGAAGTTCGAGTTCCCCGTCGAGTGGGGCGTCGATCTGCAGACCGAGCACGAGCGCTACCTGACCGAACAACACTGCAAGCGCCCGGTGGTCGTGACGGATTATCCGAAGGACATCAAGGCCTTCTACATGCGGATGAACGACGACGGCAAGACCGTCGCCGCCATGGACGTGCTGGCCCCCGGCATCGGCGAGATCATCGGCGGTAGCCAGCGTGAGGAACGCCTCGACGTCCTCGACGCCCGGATGACCGAGATCGGCATCGAGCGTGAAAGCTACGAGTGGTACCGCGACCTCCGCCGCTACGGCACCGTCCCCCACGCCGGCTTCGGCCTGGGCTTCGAACGCACCATCATGTACGCCACCGGCATGGAAAACGTGCGTGACGTCATCCCGTTCCCGCGCGTGCCGGGGAACGCGAGCTACTGATGTTCCCTCAAGCGCTGAGGCCACACCTACAAGAAGCCGGCCTGCGCGTGCAGACCGGCTTCTAGAACTGAGATGACTTCACGCCTTCAACTGCGTCGGCAACGTCGCAGCACGAGGCCGCCGGCCGCGAACAACACCGCCGTCGTCGTCGGCTCGGGGATGGCGATGGCATAGAACGTCTCGCCAAGGTCGTTGCCCTGCTGGTCATAGAGACCGGCGACGAAGTAGTAGGTGTCGTCGGTCAGCGAGCCGTAGGGGCTGAAGGCACCGAGGAAGACGCCATCGTCGAGCAGGCCGTTGCCGTCGAGGTCGACCGCGTCGCCCTCGCGGGCGAGCATGATCTGCTCACCGTCGGGCGTGCCGAGGATCAGCGAGCTGTCGCGTACCTCGCTGACGATGTTGCTGTTGCCGCTGAAGACATAGGCCCCGTCGGCGTTGGCGCTGACCTGGTTGAAGGTGATGCTGAATCGGCTGTCGGTGAAGACCTCACCGGCGATGCCGCCGGGCACCGGCGTGCCGTTGGCGGCGACGGTGTCGCCGTTGAGCAGGACGGCGTCGCTGCCGTCGTTGTTGGCGACGGTCGCGATCCAGTCGCCTGCATCGCCGAGTTCCGCCCGGATGATCGAGTCCACGGTTGACGTCAATCCCTTTGCGATCGTGACGTCTTCTTCGATAACGACCGTTCCGTCAATAACGAGCACCTCGCTGCCGAGGCCGCCGGTGTCGAGCTCGGCGATGAACAGCGAGTGCTGCCCGTCACTGGTGAACTCCAACGGCTGGAACTGCGTGCCGAAGTTGTCGAACGGCTCGCTGCCGGCCTGGCCGGGCGGGGTGGTGACCGCACTCTGGGCGATGATCTGGTCGCCGAGGATGATGAACCCGTTCTGGGAGAACGGCACGTCGCTGACCTGGTCGGCCTCAAAGTAGACGGTGCCGTCGTTGAGGATGCCCGGCCGGAGCATCTCCGAGCCGTACTCGGCATCGGTGAAGCCGGGCACGATCTGTCCCTCGCGGGCGGCGACGCTGGTGGTGCCGGTGAAGGCATCGACCGTGAAGATCGTCTCGTCGTCGAAGCCGCCGTCGCGGGTGTTGGAGGAGTAGGCGACGACGCCTGAGTCGTTGAGGCCGAAGACGTTGTCGATGAAGCCGACGACCTCGCCCGGCTCGCCGAGGCCGTCGGTGACGTTCTCCTGAGCGACGAGGGTCGGCGTCGAGAAGCCGGCCCCGCCGACCACGAGCACCCGGCCGTCGAAGGTGTCGGCGTTGACGGCGAAGATCCCGCTGCTCGGGCTGGTCTCGCTGTTGTTGAACCCATTGAACCGCAGCCCACCACCGCCGGGCACGAGCGACGTGGGGTCGTTCGGCAGCGACGAGAAGATGACCTGCGGCGACTGGGCCAACGCCGGCGTCGCGACCGAGGCCGCGATGAGGAAGGAAAGACGTTTCATAGTGGTAAGTTCCTTCCCGATTCAGGCGCGACGGCGACGGACGAGCGACAGGCCCGCGACTGCCAGGAGGCTTAGCGACGTCGGCTCGGGAATGGCCGCGAGATCGGCGATGCCCTGCACGTCGCTGTTGAGGCCGCTGGCGATGTCGTCGAAGTCGACGAGGACCGAGGCGTCGATCAGGTCCGTCACGTTGCCGGCCGCATCGAAGACGGGCGTCGCCTGGACGATCGCCTCGCCGGAGATGCCGGTCAGGCCGAGCGTCGTCTCGGTGCTGTCGAAGGAGAGGAGGAACGTGCCGTCCTCGGCGATGTCGAAGGCGTCGATGTCGAGGCTCGTGCCGAAGACGCTCTCGTCGAGGACGAGGTCGATGTACGGCATGCCCGCCGCGGCGGCGGCGAGGTCGATGCCGATGATGTCGCCGTCCGCAAACGTGCTCGAATCGTTCGGGTCGATCATGTCGGCCGAGCTGGCCGCGCCGAAGCTGGTGAAGTTCGAGACGTAAAGCACGTCGCCCGCGCGGGCCACAGCCGTGAAGCCGGTCGCGCCGGTGAAGGCGTCGGCCAGGCTGTCGAGGCCGGGGATGACGAGCTTCGTGTCGACGCCGGGCTGGACGACGAAGATGTCGAGGTCGTCATCCTCGGTGATGTAGTAGACGGTCCCATCGGGCAGGACTTCGACGCCGCCGAGTTCGGTCGTGACGTCGAGGTCGGCGGCGAACAGCCCGCCACTCGCGGTCGGCAGGTTGATGGCAGTGATCTGAGTCTCGGGCGCGATCTCGCCGCCGCCGTTGAGGTCGGCACCGGACGGATCGTTCGTGACGATGGCGACGTCCGTCACGGCCGCCGACGCGGAGGCGACGAGGGCGAACGATAGCGCGCCGACAGCGGCGGCAAGGTGCAGGGGCTTGTTATGCAAGGGTCTCTCCAGAAGGTTGATGCGTGTGATGTCAATCCGGCCGCTTCGGCCGACGCGCACCACCCTGCCAGACGCCGAGGGGGGGGTGTCAAGTCGATTGGAACCGAATCGGGTTTTCGTTTCGTGAAGCGTCGACAGCGCAACGGATCAGACCGCACGATCTGCGCGACCTCCTTGGCGATGCTCATCAGCACGAGTCAGCGCAGGGTGATGCGGGTAGACTGCGAGAGGATCGTGGGGACCAAGCCGACACTCATCTTTTAGAGTATCTAGCGTTCAACAGGGACCCTTCAACGATTGATCAACCCGCCTTCGTCTGCGACGATGTCACCAGATCATCAATTCCGTTAAATACCGCTTTCGGCACTTCGGGGACGACGTGCAGACCCGCCGACCTGACCATTGCATCACCTTGGGATGGCGAACGCTCGTAATGCCGGATGGGACGACGCGCTGCATCGTGTTCAATTGTAACCATAATTTTCCGGCATCGGCGATCCGGCAGCGTCGATTCGCTGAATCCATCTACCGTGAATGCGCTTCGCCTACCAGGTGAATACGAAGGCAAACGGACGACGGGACTGCCTCCGCGGCTGCCGATGTCCAATGCAATCGCGAGCAGGACGCTATCTACATCACACGGGCCCGCTGTTTGAATCAAGCTCCTGAAGCCGCTCGTTGACGCTGACGCTTCAAAGTTCGTGACAACGTCAATTGACCCGGTATGTGCATAGTCGTCCGGCCGTGAAGGGCGTCCGTCAGCATCGAGCAGCACACGGCCGAGCCGGAGGCGGGGCGGCGTGAGGTGGGTCGTCCTGGTCTTGACGCTCGCCCTCGTCGGCTGCGCTGTCGGGCCCGATCCGGCTCGACCGCGGACGCCGGTGGATGCGGATGCCGTCTATCTGCAATCCGCCACCTCAGGCGACGTCTACGACGCCGCGGGGTGGTGGCGCAGTTTCGCGGACGAGCCGACGGAGGTGCTCGTGACGGAGGTCATCGCCGGCAACTACGACCTCAAGGCGGCCGTGGCGCGGGTGGACGAAGCCGACGCCTTGCTCGACGCGGCCGGCGGGGAACTGCTGCCGGAACTGTCGCTGCAGTTCACGCCCAGCCGGTCGCAGCGGTTCCTCGACATCCCGATCGGCACGAACACGATCGACTCCGAGATCGACGACGCCCGCCTCGCCGCCCGGTGGGACCTCGACCTCTAGGGCAGGCAACGACGGGCCACGCAGGCGGCGGCGTTTCGCGAGCGCGTCGCCCGGGCCGAGCGGCTGGCGCTTCGAGATTATCAGGCGGGCATCGGCGACAGTGGGGGGTTGCTGAGGGTGCTCGACGCCGCGCGTCAACGCCGGGCCGCCGAGGAGCGGCTGCAGCTGGCCCGCCGGGACGTCTGGGTGGCCCGCGTGAACCTTCACCTCGCCCTCGGCGGCGACTGGGAGCTGCCCCCCACCCCCAACCTACCCGAATCGCCGCCGGTGCCGAGCGAGGAGAACGCCGCCCGCGACGAGCCGGAGAACGGGGAAAACCTCGTAGGGTGGGCTTCAGCCCACCATCCGCGAACGGGAGCGCCGCGTCCAGATGGTGGGCTGAAGCCCACCCTACAAGGTCGCCTCGCAGCAGCTTCGACGGTGGGCCAGGGCCCACCCTACGGGACCGCAGCGAAAGCCGCTTCGACTGGCGTGAGAGGTGCTTCGACTGGCGTGAGAGGTGCTTCAACTGGCGTGAGAGGTGCTTCAACTGCAGTCAATGGGCCTTCGACTGCAGTGAAAGGTCCTTTGACTGCAGTGAAGGCCGCTTCGACTGCAGTGAAAGGTCCTTTGACTGCAGTGAAGGCCGCTTCGACTGCAGTGAAAGGTCCTTCAACTGCAGCGAAAGGTCCTTCGACTGCAGCGAAAGGTCCTTCGACTGCAGTGAAAGGTCCTTCAACTGCAGTGAAAGGCCCTTCGACTGCAGTCAAAGCCTTGCCGACTGCAGTGATGGCCGTGCCAGCTGTGCAGCGGCGGAAGGGGTCAGGAGTCGCCCTTGAAGCCGATGACGACCACCGGGCGTGTTCTTGGGCGACTCCTGACCCCGTTGACAGCCGATTTGTCTTCCACCTGATGTAGCCCCTTCCCGTGAACCCGCACGACGACCATCCCGAGCCAGCCGCCGCCGACACGCCGCGCGAGACGCTGTCCGCGTCGGGCGATGATCCGCGGGCGGTGGCGGTCTACGACGAGGACGTCGCCCAGGCCGGGACGGCTCAGGCGGTGCATGACGCTCCCGATCGCCGCAATGACCGCGATCACGACGACGACGGACCCGATGGCGGGGAGCATCCGTGGATCAAGCGGGGCCTGCAGGCCCTGATCGGCCTGGGCGTCTTGGGGCTCTTCGTCTTGCTGGCGATGTTCCTCATGCGGCAGAAGACCGCGCCGGCGATGATCGACGACGCCAGCCGCAGCCCGGCGGTCGAGGTCGTCGTGGCCGAGCGGGCGACCGTGCCGACGACCATCCGCGGCTTCGGCCCGATCCGGGCGCGCAGCCGACTCGAGATCACGCCGCAGGTCGACGGGCGGATCGTGCAGGTCCACCCCGACCTCGTGCCGGGCGGCGTCCTGCGGGGCGGGTCGACCGTCGTGCGGATCGACGCGACCGACTTCGAGCAGCAACTGCAACGGGCCCAGGCCGACCTGTCGGCGGCGCGGGCAAATCGGCGGACGGTCGAGTCGACGCGGGAGTCGGCCGAGGCGGAAGTGGCGTCGGCGCGGCAGGCGGTCGAGACGGCCGAGGCCCGGTCGGCGGTGGCGATCGAGAACTACGAGCAGACCTTCCCCGGCGAGCCCGTGCCGGAGCTGGTGGCCCGGCTGCCGCAGTTGCGCGAGGCGCGGGCACGGCTGGCGTCGGCGTTGGCGAGTCGCGACGACGTGCAAAGCCGACTGGCCGAGGCGGACGCGCAGATCGAGGCGGCCCGGGCGGCGGTCGATTCGGCCCAAACGGAGCTGGAGCGGTCGACCCTGCGACTGCCCGGCGACGCGGACGATCGGTATCGCGTGGCCAGCGAGGACGTGGCGGTGGGGCGGTACGTGTCGTCGCGTCAGCCGAATCCGGTGGCGGTGCTGTACCGGGTGGACGCGTTGGAGGCGAGCGTGCCCTTGGAGCCGGCGGAGATTGCGTTGCTGAACGTGCCGCAGCCCGAAGCGCGGGACATCGGCTCGGCCGACGACGACTTTCCGGTTGTGCAAGGCGGTGCGTCGGCGACGTTGCGATCCGAGGGCAGGACGTGGGCGGGACGTGTGGTGCGGGTCGAGGGGGAGGTCGACCCGCGGACGCGGCTGACGAACGTGGAGGTGACGATCGACGGCGAGACGGTCGACGAGGTGTACCCGTTGCCGGCGCGGGCGTTGCGTCCGATCGAACGCGGCCCGACCGACGGCGGCGGCCGAAGCGGCTTCCGGGTCTGGGTCGACGCCGACGGGAAGCTGGCGTTCCGTGAGGTCGAGCTGGTCCGTCGTGCGGGCGGTGTTGTCTACGTCAGAGGATTGGCCGACGGCGACCGGGTCGTCGTCACCGACATCGAAGCGGCGACGGAAGGCCTGGCCATCAACGTCACCGGCACCCTCGACGGCCCGCAGGTGGCGACGCGAGACGAGCGCGAGTCGCAACCGCAAGATTCACGACGCGACGACGCCTTGCTCCAGGCGGTGCTCGAACTTCAGCGAGAAGTCCGGGAGTTGAAGGAATCCCGTAGGGTGGGCTTTAGCCCACCATCCGACAGTCCATCCGCCGACGCAAGCGAGGACGCAGAGACCGGACGGTGGGCTGAAGCCCACCCTACGTCGGAGGACGCGCAACAGGTGCTCGAGCGTGCGGAGGAGGCGCTTGATGAGTGAACAAGCCCACAAGCTCCGCGACGACGAGCAACGCGGCCTGCTCGCGTGGTTCGTCGATCGACGCGTGCTGACGAACCTGATCTTCGGCTTCCTCATCGTCGCCGGATTGCTGAGCATCACGCGGGTGAAGCTGGCGGTCTTTCCGGAGATCAACCCGGACATCGTCAGCATCGAGGTGCCGTACCCGGGTGCGAATCCGACGGAGGTCGAGAGCGGCATCCTGACGCGGATCGAGGATGCGGTCGACGGGATCGAAGGCATCCGCGAGGTCAACACGACCGCCGCCGAGGGGCCGGGTTCGCGACGATCGAGATCGAGCCGTACGTGAACAACACAGGGGCGTACGACGACATCAAGGCGGCGATCGACCGGATCGACAACTTCCCGCAGCGTGCGGAGGAGCCGATCGTCAGCGAGCCGCCGGACCGTCGGCTGGTCTTGAGCGTCGCGCTCTACGGCGACGTCGCGAGAGACACGCTCTACGAGATCGCCAAGGACGTCAAGGACGGCCTGAGCCGGACGGCGACGGTCAGCGAGGTGAGCATCACCGGCGTGCCGCCTTACGAGGTGAGCATCGAGGTCGACCGCGACGCGTTACGTCGATACGGCCTGGGCTTTGCCGATGTGGCGCGGGCGATCGACCGCGCGAGCCTCGACCTTCCGGCCGGTCAGCTCGAGACGAGCGGCGACGACGTGCTCGTGCGGACGGTCGGCCAGGCGTACACGGGCGACGACTTCCTTGACCTGCCGATCATCACGGCCGACGACGGGGCGGAGCTTCGGGTGCGGGACGTGGCGAGCGTGGTCGACGGCTTCCGCGACACGGACTTCAGCGTCACGTTCGACGGCCAGCCGGCGGTGCTGCTCAACGTCTACCGCATCGGCCGGGAGGAGGCGCTCAAGGTCCGCTCGACCGTCGACGCGTATATCACGCAGGTCGACCTGCCCGCCGGCGTCAAGTCGGCGGTCTACAACGACCGGAGCCAACCGCTGCAGAGCCGGATCCGGCTGCTGATCGAGAACGCGATCCTCGGCGGCGTGTTGCTCCTGATCGTCCTGGGCCTGTTCCTGCGATTGCGACTCGCCTTGTGGGTGGCGGCGGGCATGTTCATGAGCTTCGCCGGGGCCTTTCTGTTCCTGCCGGTCTTCAACGTCGCGGTCCACCAGATCTCGCTCTACGGCTTCATCCTGGTGCTCGGCATCGTCGTCGACGACGCGATCGTGGTGGGCGAGAACATCTACAGACGCCACGATGAACTCGGCGAACCGTGGAACGTCGCAGCCATCCGCGGCGTCCGCGAGGTGGCGGTGCCGGTGACGATCACGGTGGTGAGCACGATGCTGGCGTTCGCGCCGCTGATGTTCGTCCAGGGCGACATCGGCAAGGTGCTCTACTCGCTGCCGATCGTCGTCATCATCGTCCTGGGCATCAGCCTGTTCGAGGCCTTGTTCATCCTGCCCGGCCACCTCGCCCACGGCAAGGACGAGGACGGCGAGAAGAACAAGGTCGCCCGCGGGTTCGGCAAGGTCCGCGACAACGTCGGCGGTGTTTTGCAGAAGGTCGCCGACGGGCCGTACCGCAAGACACTCGAGACGGCGGTGCGGTGGCGGTACGTCACGGCCGCGATCGGGCTGGGCCTGCTCGTCGCGACGTTTGCCTACGTGCGGGCGGGGCTGATCGAGTGGTCCTTCTTCCCGGACGTCAACAGCAACCGGCTGGTCGCGTCGATCGAGATGCCGCCGGGCACGCCGGTCGAGACGACGCGGCGTTACGCCGAGCGGATCGCCGAGGCCTCGCGGGCGCTGAACGAGGAACTGAACGGAAGCGGTGGGGGAAGTGGTGGGGGGCCCATCGTCCACACGCAGGTCGCCATCGGCGGTCGGCCGTACCTGAGCCAGGAGACCCGTGCCGGCGGCGGACCGGTGCCGCAGAACCCCAGATACGCCGAAGTTCTGCTCGAACTCGAAGACGGCTCCAAGCGGTCCATCAGCGGCCCGGAGCTTGCCGACCGTCTGCAGGAACGCGTCGGCGAGATTCCCGGTGCCCGCACGCTGACCTTCGACGCCTCCCTCTTCAGTGCCGGCGACCCGATCAGCGTCCGCCTCGCCAGCGACGACCTCGACCAGCTCGAACGTGCGTCCAAGGAACTTAAAGCCCAACTGCGGAAGTACGAGGGCGTCAGCGAGATCGCCGACTCGCTCGTCGAGGGCAAGCCGGAGCTGGAGATCACGAACGTCACGCCGCTGGGCCGGTCGCTCGGGTTCGATCGTCAGACGGTGGCGAATCAGGCCCGGGCGGCCTTCTTCGGCGTCGAGGCCGAACGCGTCCAACGCGGCCGGGACGAGGTCCGCGTCTACGTCCGCTTGCCCGAGGAAGACCAGGATTCCATTGACGACGCGGCCGACCTGTTCCTGCGGAGCGGTGGTGGGGGCGGTGGTGGGGGCAACTTGGCCCCGCTCTCGCAGGTCGCCGACTACGAGCTCGGCAGCGGCCTGTCGTCGATCACCCGCGCCAACCGCCAACGCGTCATCACCGTCACCGCCGACGTTGATCCGGACGTGACCAACGCCCGCGCCATCAACGGCATGCTCGTCGGCGGGTTCCTGCCGGAACTGACCAAGAGCCACCCCGGCCTCTCCTTCAGCCTCGAAGGCCAGAACGAAGAGCAGGGCCGGAGCCTCGCGTCGCTCGGGCAGAACGTGCTCATCGCGATCTTCGTGATCTACGCGTTGCTCGCCGCCCAGTTCCGCAGCTTCGTCCAGCCGCTGATCGTGCTGCTGGCCGTGCCGTTGGGCGTGATCGGCGCCGTCTGGGGCCACGTGATCGTCGGGCTGATCCCGGGGCTGCCGAACCTGGACCTGACGTTCATGAGCGTCTTCGGCGTCGTGGCGTTGTCGGGCGTCGTCATCAACGACGCGCTCATCCTGATCGACCGCGTGAACCGCCGCCGGCTCGAGGAGGGCGACACCGTCAACGCCGCCCTCATCGCCGGCGGCCTGGCGCGGTTTCGGCCGATCGTCCTGACGACGCTGACGACGTTCCTGGCGCTCGCCCCAATGATCGTCGAGACGAGCCTGCAGGCCAGGTTCCTGATCCCGACCGCCGTCAGCCTCGGCTTCGGCGTCCTGTTCGCCAGCTTCATCACGCTCTTCCTCGTCCCCGCCGCCTACCGCATCGTCGAAGACGGCCGCGAGGCCCTGGAGCCGGTCGCTCCGGATGCGGTGCGGCTGCGTCCGGCGACATAAGCACAACGGCTCGCGACGACTTCTCTGTGCATGGTCTTCTCGACCGGACGGCATTGGAGTTGCGTCAACGCCGAGCACGTGAACGACGCAGGGCGAGCAGGCCGCCGGTGGCAAGGGCAGCAGTTGATGTCGGCTCCGGGACCACGACGGTTGTCGTCGGCAGGTGGATTTCACCGTTGAGTATGACGTTATTGGCGACGACGGTGCCTTCGAGAATCGACGTGTTCGTCAGGTCGGCGTCGGGGGCGAAGACGGAGCCGCCGAGGGCATTGAGGTGGAGGAACGTTGCGTCAGGGAAGTAGAAGACAACACGTTCCTGAAACGCATCCTGGCCGAACTCGTTGTTGAGCGGGTTGAGGGCGTTGCTGGCGGTGAGGTTGGAGCCGCTGACGCGAATGAGGAACAGGTCGGCCGACAGGTCCCCCTGCAGATCGAAGCCGCCGTTGCGACTGGTGAGGAAGCTGGCGGGCATGTCGAAGACGGCGATGCCATCGGCACCGGGCGTGCTGTTAAAGACAAGGTTGTTGAAGTCGCTGCTGTCGATGATCGAGTCGGCAGTGAAGCTGTCGAAGTAGGCACCGGCCGCGGCGACGTTGGCAAGGACGTCGTTCGTGATCGTTGCGACGCCGGCGTCGTTGAAGGTCACGCTGCCGCCGCCGTTGGCGTTGACGATGGAGCCGGAGTCTGCCCCGGCGACGCGGACGTTGCCGCCGTTGTTGACGTTGACGCCGCCGAGCAATTGGCTTCCGACGACGAGGCCGTCAGACGCGACGAGGCCGCTTGTGCCGACGGGGCCGAGCAGACCCGGCGCCATCGTCGCGAAGTTCTTGACGTTGCCGCTGACGTCGCCGCCGACGAATGCCCGGCCCTCGACCTCGCTCGTGCCGGTCACGTCACCGAGGGCGATGAGGTTGAAATCGTTGATCGGTGCTGCCACCGCGCCCGCGGAGGAAGCGAGCAGCAGAACGGTAGATGCTTGGAGAATGTTCACGTGGTGTCTCTCTGTAGTAGGAACGCGGTACGGCTGCGACGAGTCTCTGCACGCTTCAACGCAAAGCAGGTGTTGATCGGGTAATGACTCGGTAAATCATTCTGCTTCACGCTCGTCGCCCCCGACCGTGTGACGCCGGCAGATGCCGGTCGAGGTGCAATGCATCAGGTGACAGGCAGCTGATCGGTTTCGCGGCAGTTCCTGTATTGAGCGGGCGTCATGCCGGTAAACGCCTTAAAGGCTGCGTAGAATCGCTGACGTGATGTGAAGCCGCTGCGGGCGACCACATCGTCGAGCGTCGTCTCCGACGCCTGCAGCAGCTGGGCCGCGCCAGTCACACGCGCTCGCAGAATCTCCTGCATCGGCGACTTGCCGACAGCCGCTTTGAATCGCCGCTCGAACCCGCTGCGGCTCAACGGTACAGCGGCAGCGAGCTGCTCAGCCGTGAGCCCGCTCGTCGCGCGTTGTCGGATCAGCTCCAGAGCACGAGCAACCACCATGTCCGATGTGGCCACAACATCGGACGAACGTCGAAGACGCACCCGGACCGGTTCGTGATAAAGGTGCCGTTCCGGAACCGTGCCTTGTAGAAGGCCCTCAAGTAGCGTGCAGGCCACCGGGCCGACACCGCTCATCCCCGTATCGACCGAAGACAGCGGCACGCGAGCGGTGTCGCAGATGGCAATGTCGTCGCCGCTTCCGACGAGTCCGACATCGCGTGGTACGTCGAGTCCTAGGTCGTCGCACAGCTCCAAAAGCTGAACGGCGATGCGATCATCGGGCAGAACGAGCCCGAGCGGTTTGGGCTGGTCGAGGATCCAAGCTCGGAGCGACTTGGAAGAGAAGATCGTATCGAGGCTGTAGCGGGTGCGGCGGTTGACGAGATAGGCGGAGAACGTGCAGCCACGTCGCTGCGCAGCCCTGCCTGCGGCTTCGCAGCGATCCTGGTGCCAACCGAGTTGTTCGAATCCGACGTAACCGAGATGATTGAAGAGCCGATCAGCAAGATGATCGACCGCCAGACTCATGGCTGCAGGACCTAAAGTGGTGATCGTGGGCACGTCCCAATCAACGGCGTGGCGGCGGACCAGAGAGACCATCGGCTTTTGCAACGCCACAAGCTCCTGCTGCAGCCGGCTGTTGAAGACGCGTGTGATGGCAGCGTCGGCCTGATTGAGAAGGCAGGCGAGGCTTCGACCGTCCAGCAGGTCCAGCCCGGCAGGCCCCGGCGGCAGGCCAAGTCGCCAGCCTTGCCGTTGCACGACCGCTTCCACAACCGATGCCAGCGCCTTGCGACCCTCTCCGGTCGAGGCGTCGATCAGCACGAGAATCGTCAGCGGTTTCATCAACGAATCGTCAGAGACTAAGGAATTTGAACGAGACAGCTTGATTGGCCGAGATTGAACGGGATACGCCGCAAAATGATACAGGTTGTATCTGTTTTGGCATAGCCAGAACCTGCTTTTGCCTCCAGAATGTGGCGAGGATCAAATGAGCCCAAAGGGGGCTCCCTCACAACAGATCCTGGAGGAATTATGAGATTATCACCTGCTTTTGTCGCTGCCGCTCTTCTGACGCCGGCCGCCGCCCATGCGGCTCCCATCGTTTACCTGCTCTCGAATAACGCCTCGGCCGAAACCGGCATGGGCAGCTATTCTGAGCTGATCGTCGACACCCTCGGTCCCGGCACCATGGTCAACGTCGTCTCCGACAGCGACTACGGCGACGGCATCAACATGACCCGCGAAGCCGAACTTGAAGCCGCTGATCTCGTCATCATCAGTCGTAACAGCAACAGCGCCAACTTCGACGACGACGCGAGGAACGTTTTCAACGGGACGCTCTCGACGCCGGTGCTCGTCAACAGCCCGATCGCCTTGCGGGATTTTCGTTTGAACTGGTTTGCCACGGGTTCGACGCCGATGCAGAACAGCCCCATACTCCGCGATGCTGCCGATGACAGCCTGCTGAGCTACTACGGCGTCGTCGAAGACCTGCAGTTCCTCGACACGACGAACCCGGGCAATGGTGACCTGTTGACCTACGTCGACAACAACAACAACGGCACGCTCGATGGGGGCGATTACCTTGGGAACGTCACGTTCGACGCAGGTGAGAAATACTACGCCACCGGCCCGACCGCCAGCGGGTTCCGCTCGCTCTTCACGCTCGACGGCTACGGCTCGGCTGCCGACTTCCAGACGGACCTGACCGACGCCGGTCGGGCTGCCTTGTCGAACGCGATCGTCACCGCCATCCCAGAGCCCGGCGTCGCGACTGCCGGCTTGCTCGGTCTGGTGGGCGTGCTGATGCGTCGGCGGTAGTTCACGCGATAGCCCTGAACGTTCAAGGCGCTGCCGGTCTGGCAGCCGCTTGGTTCGGACCACTTTGAATTCACTCTTCCAGCCGCGGCTCCACGAGCCGCGGCTGGAAGTCGTTTGGAGCACCTGTTCAGAGCGGCTTTCGATACTCATTGAACGCAAACTCAGACGACTCGGTAAAACGACGCATACAGCTTGGGACGACGTGTCCCGTATTCGTGAGCCTTTCGCTCGCGAAGAAGCCTTGCCGAGCTGATCGATGCTCACGCTGCTCGCCTTCTTGCCGATTGCGTTGCTGCTCGTGCTGAGCCTGACGTGGGGCGTCCGCCAAGCGGTCTTCATCGCGGCGGCGGCGACGGCGGGCCTCTTCTTCCTCGACGGCGGCGACGGGGGCGTCTTTGCGGCGCGACTCGTGGTCGCCGGCTTCGGCACCGTCACCATCCTGCTCATCGTCATCGGCGCGATCCTGCTCTACACGATCATGCAGCAAACCGGCCAGTTCGACGAGCTCAAGACGTCGCTCGACCGCGTCCATCCGGATCGGCAGGTGCGGTTCTTCTTCCTGTCGTTGTTCCTGACGGCCTTCTTCGAGAGCGTCGCCGGCTTCGGCACGCCGGGCGTCGTCGTGCCGCTCATCCTGATCGGCATGGGATTCTCGCCGGCCCTGTCGGTGGCGACGGTCCTCTTGTTCAACGGCCTGTTCGCCGTATCCGGCGCCATCGGCACGCCGGTGCTGGTCGGGCTGCAACAGCCGCTCGGCCTCGCCGACGACGCGGTCGGACGCATCTACCTCGTCGCCGGCTGGGGCGTGGCGATGGCATCCGTCGGCGTGATGGCCCTCGTCTCGAGACAGGTGCGACGCGAGACCGACGCGGCCGTCCCGAGGCAAGCGTGGGCGATGCTGGCCGTCATGATGCTCAGCTACGCGCTCCTCGCGCCGTTCCTTCGCGAGCTGACCGGCATCGCCGCGGCGGGCGTGTTGGCGGCTTACGGGTTCGTCTTCGTCTTCGAAAACCGCCGGATCTCGCTTTGGCCGTGGCTGCCGTACGGCGTGTTGGTGGCGTTGTTGCTCTTGCCGAAGGTCGTGCCGCCGTTGGCCGAGTTCATCACCTTGCCGTTGGCGGGGCGGGGCGTCTTCGGGACGGACGTTGAGGCGGTGCTTCGGCCATTGCGGACGCCGTTCGTGCCGTTCCTCGCCGCCGCGGCGGTCGCGTTGCGGCAATCGCGTCGCTGGCGGTTCGACGCGAGGCCGGTCTTGGGCAAGTCGCTGGCGGTCGGCCTGATCCTGCTGCCGTCGCTCGCCATCACCCAACTCATGCTCGCCGGCGGCGACGACGGCACGACGATGGTCAGCCGCATCGCCACCGTCTTCGCCGCGACGGGCCCGCTCTACCCGGCCCTCTCCCCGCTGCTCGGCGTCGTCGGCGCCTTCATGACCGGCAGCACCACGGTCAGCAACGTGATCTTCGGCCCGGTCCAACAGGACGCCGCAATCGCGCTCGACTTGGATGTGCCGACGATCCTTGGCGTGCAGCTCGCGGGCGCCTCGATCGGCAACGCCGTCTGCCTCTTCAACGTCATCGCCGCCGCCGCCGTGGCGGGGATCGACGACTACAACAGCGTGCTCCGCCGGACGATCCTGCCCACGACGCTGGCGGCGATGCTCGTCGGTCTCGTCGCCTACGTCTTTCTGATGACGCCGACCTAACGCAGGCGATCAGGGGCTACTTGCTGTCGGAGCAGAGGCAGGCGACCAATGAGCTTCATCAAAGGCTTGCGACCCCTTTGCCTGCCGCGACCCCTTTGCCTGCCGTCAACTCGGCCAGCACCGCGGCGTCGGCCCCCGAGCAGCCGGGACGTCCGCCGGCCTGACGGGGCAACACGTCGCCGCGTTCGCGGTGGTGCTGCCGCACGCGTCGCACGCCGGCCACCGAGAACCCGAGCATGTCGGCGATGGCGAGCGTGGACTCGCCACGCTCGTACAACTCGACGATCCGCCGCCTCATCCGCAATGGGTACCGCTCGGCCATGGCGGAGAAGCTAACGCCGCCCGCCCACCCGCGCTAGAGGCAAACACGCACGGCTCTAAGGGTCGGCGAGGGGTCGGCGGTCAGCCCGCGTCGCGGTACGCCCCGGGGGTGAGGCCGACCTCGCGTCGGAACTGGCGGGCGAAGTAGCTCGCGCGGCTGTAGCCGGCGACGCGGGCGACGTCGGCGACCGGCAGCGTGCCGTGCCGCAGCAGGTGCTTGGCCCGGGCGATCCGCGCCGCGATCAGGAAGCGGGCTGGCGTCGTGTCCAGGTGGCGGCGGAACAGCTCGGCGAGGTGGTCGGGCCCGTAGCCGGCCTTGGCGGCGAGGTCGGCGACCGACCGGATCTGTGCCGGCCGCTCCCGCGCGAGCGCG
>CAYMAS010000035.1:0-37070 GCA_964388485.1 uncultured Tepidisphaerales bacterium
GCTACCCGTCCACGCGCCGAACATCAGCGGGGTCCGGACAGAGCAGGTCGCGAGCTTTTGATGGCACGCCTACGGTGCCTCATGCCCGGCATTCCGCGTGACGCTGCCGGCGGCCTCGTCCATCACTGCCTGAACCGGGCCGTGGCGCCGCTGTCCATCTTCGAGACCGACGGCGACTCCGCGGCGTTCGTCCGCTCGCTCGACGCAAGGAACCGCGATGAGGTACAGTGACCCCGGCACTCGTGCCGGGGCGGCGGGAGAGAAGCTGGGCTGTGGACGCCCGGGCATCGTCTGTCGTTCCTGCCGCTGCTGTCGTGCTACTGATTCGTCGCGTTCTTTTGTCGCTCGTCGTTCTTCCTGCCGCCTCGGCCGCGGCGGGCGTGGCGCCGTTCTTTGGCGAGGTCGACTTCTTCGGCCCGACGTTCGACCGGCCGGCCGTTGACGGCTTCGATCTGGGGCCGAGCAATTGGGACGTCGGGTACGACGCCCAGCCGTTCTTCACGCGGACGGCAGACGAGGTGACGTTCATCACCGAGACGGTGTTTCCAACGACGGGCGACGCGTGGGACGGGGCGGCCCTTATCTACGCCGACGTGTTCAATCCGCTGACGCCGGAGGTAGGGCTGATGGCGTACGGCGGCGTCGGTGGCGGGACGTTCGACCCGACGACGTTGCAGCTCACGCTCGAGGCGGACCGCCAGTACGTCTTCGTCCAGGCGGGCGTGACGTTCATCGACTTCGGCCGGTATGAAGGAACCGCCACCGGCGGCGACGTCGTGTTCGGTGAGCTCCCCGAGCCGTCGATTGCCGCGATTGCGTGGGCTGTCGGCGGGCTGTTGCTCCGCCGACGGCCGCTAGGGTGATCGCGGTGGACCGGCTGAATTCCTCAACACGATCGGCCGGCTTCACGCTCGTGGAGTTGCTCGTCGTCATCGGCATCATCGCGTTGCTGATCGGGCTGCTCCTGCCGACGATGTCGCGGGCGTTCGTTTCGGCCCGCGGCGTGGCCGACGCGTCGAACCTGCGGCAGATCTACACATCGGCTGCCGGCTACGCCGCGGAGAACGACAGCTCGCTGCCCTATGGCCTTCTCGCCGTCGATTCCAACGGGCAGATGACGGACGACTTGCTGCAGTTCGCCCCCGGGCAGAGCACGACGTGGGCCGACTTCCTGGTGCAGTGGCAAGGCGAAGAGACGGCAGCCTTTCACCCGCTCTTCCAGGCACCCGGCCGGCCGTCGAGCAGCACGCCCGCGTACGCCGCGAACCCGATCGCGATGCCGGCCCCGTTCCTCTTCGAGCTGCGGAACACGAACCACGGCGAGGCGGAGAAGCGGCCGGCGAAGCTGACGCGGCTCTACCCGGACAACGCGCTGTTTTGGACGAGTGCCGCGTACGCCCCGGAACCGGGGGCCGCGGCGGGACGCGTGCCGGAGACGGCGGGCTTCTCCGGTGTGGACGATGGTCTCGCCTACGGGCTGTACACCGGCCGGGACACACGGAACGCCCGCTACCGCAACCGCAATGAAGCCGATCCCGTCGCCAGCAACCCGCTGCTGGCGGCCGACGCCTCGATCCGCGTGCCCGCCGGTTCCGGGGGTGGGGGTGATGCCAGCGACCGCGACTTCGAGCGGCCGCTGACGTCCGTGACATTCGTCGGCGGCTGGATGCCGGCGCGGTTCCGCTACGGCGAGCGGTGCAACGTCGCCCGTGCCGACGGTGGCGTGTCGGGCCTGCGGAAGGGCCTGGTCCGGCCGGACGGCCTGCACGAGACGGAGTTCCGGCGAACGATGCTCAAGATCAAGTTCCCGTCCGGCTGACGGCGGAACGTTGCCGGAACCACGGGAATCTGATACGAAGGTGCGCATGGAGCCGCGAGATGTTGTCGCCACGCTGACCGACCGGGAGAAGCAGGTCCTCGCCCGCCTGCTGCACGGCGACGGCGAGAAGCAGGTCGCCCGGCATCTGGGGCTGTCGCCGCACACGGTGCACGACTACGTCAAGAAGCTGTACGTGAAGTTCGACGTGCAGAGCCGGGGCGAGCTGCTGGCGCTATATGTGAAGACGCCGGCGGAGGGCGTGGCGGCCTCAGAGGCAGCGTCCCATGGAGCGGCCGCTGCTGTCGAGCGGGAGGTGCCCGTCCTGCACGTCGGCACGCTGGTGGCGAACGAGCTGCAGGTCGGCCGGCTTCGGCAGTTCGCTAGCGAGACGTTGACCCGACCGCGCTCTGCGGCGATCGGGGGAGCCGCGGCCGCGGCATTGGTGCTCGGTTTGATACTTCTCGGCGGCTTCGGACATGTCGAGGCCGCCAACGCAGATCCGGCCGTAGCCCAAGCCCCACACTTTGCACCGGCCACCGAGACGACCTTGCCGCCCGATCAGTGGGTGGCGATCGATCAGCTAATCGCGGGTAGAAGCTACTTGCTCGAGCCTGACGGCCGCACCAAACTCCGCTTCGGGCACACGGTGAAGTACTTCGACGAGGAAATCGTCTTCAATGCCAAGCACCACGACATTCTGAAGGTGCGCAGCATGGACGGCAGATGGAGCGGGGTCATCTTCCACGACCTGGGGCCGACACTCGCTCTTGAGCGAGATCGACCGCTTGAGCGGTGAGCAAAGCCCGCGGCACCGCAGTTATCAGCACGTGCCGTTCAGGTACACGTCGATCTGCGAAAGCGTGTAGACGGTCGAGCCATCGCCGTAGGTTGCGAGCGTCTCCAGCTTGGAGCCATCGCAGTCGTTCTTCTTCACGCCGCCCTCTCTCTTCACGGGAGCATCGGAGCAACCGCCGGACTCCGACTCATCGAAGCCGACCTTGAGCACCTCCCAATTACCATCTGTGCCCGGTTGCCCTTGCGTCTCGACCGTCACCGTCTGGCCATTGCCGAAGTCGGCGAACCAGACGCCGGGACTCTGGTAGTCGAGCGTAACCAACAATCGCTCGTTCGCCGCACACTGCCGCGGCCCATCGCTTCGGACGACCTCGACTAAGCGGACCTTCGAATTGTCGTCGTACGAGCACTGGTTCTTCGTCTGGCAAGCCATGACCGTCAAGCTACAGGAAGAGTGCCGAAGAAGAAAAGACCGGGACGACACACAAGGCGTCATCCCGGCCGGGGGGTGGGGGATCGAAGCGTATCAGCCCCTCGATCCGGGGGCAAGCGGTGCCCCCGAAGGCCGCTTACTCGGCATCATCGGCAGATCAATGCAGATGTCACCCCCGAAAACGGGGGCAGGCACATTCGCAACTTGAGATCAGGATCTGGACCGCTTTTGACGAAGGGTGCTGGGCGTTCTATCTGCAGAGCGAGCATGAGGAGCGGAGCACGTCCCATCCGGGGCGGGTTCCTTCCGCAACAGGCGTTGCAGTCGGTCGATGACATACGGCGAGAAGCACAGGATGAACGTGAAGGTGCCGGCCCCGGCAAGGCCCACATTGATGTCAAGAATGAAGATGGTTGTGGTCATCGTCCTGAGATACGCCGTTTGCCCCGCCGGCGACAGTGCGGATGGAGCGGATTCGCCCGGCACCTACGCCATCGGCTGAGATTTCATCAGCCCGACCGCCTTGGCCGCAACATTCAGCTAGTCGTGCTCAAGAAACGGATTGCCCGACATAACGGCGTTTATGAGTGGCATCCGCAGCGACCCCATTGCAAGGAAACGCTTGCTGCCTTATGAGAATCTATGGTAAGCTAAGGCATGTTGGACGATACCCTCACCCAAGCCTACTCGACTGTGACGCGGAAAGGTCAGACGACCATTCCTGCCGAGGTCCGCGACCGCATCGGCTTGAAAGCCGGCGACCGGCTGACTTACAAGGTGTGCGGGGAAGGCGAGTTCACCGTCCGCGTCGAGCCGGGCGTCAGTTCGCTCCTCGGCATCGGCAGCCAGTACGCCAAGCGGAAGGGGACAGCCAGCTTCAAGGCCGAGCAAGAGGCTGGCGAAGAAGCCTGGGCACGTGACGCCATAACCGATCGGACGCCCGGTGCCAGCTGATCCGACGGACGGTGTCCCAGCGGCCATGGAACGCTATCGAGCCGGCACCTACCTCATCGACACGAACCTGATCGTCCGCGTCATCGTCGGCGACCCGCCGAAGAAGGCGAGGGAAGCGGGGCAGCTGTTCGACGATGCGGCCCGCGACGGCATCAAGCTGCGCCTGATTGCGACGGTGGTCGCCGAGAGTTTCTACGTCCTGACCAGCTACTACGAGATGGAACGGGCTGAGGCGGCCGAGGTGCTGACGGCGTTCGTCCGCCAGCCGTCGCTCGTGGTGGACGATCGACAGGTGCTGTTGCGAACCTTGGAACTGGTGGCTACCAAGCGGCAGAAGTTCGTCGACTGTCTGCTCGTGGCCCAGGCCGAGGTCGACCGGCAGGGCGTGGCCACGCAGGACGCGGGGATCGACAAGCTGGCCGACGTGCCGGTGCTGATGCCGCAAGGCTCCAAGGGCAAAGGGGCAGCATGACGCCTAGCGAAGCCGCACACTTCATCAGTCGCGAGTTGGAGAACCAGGTTTCCACGCTGCGCGTCATCGCCGACCGCGAGTTCCCGTCACGGGTGACGTTGGAGCTGTGCGGCGACTTCGACACGGTGGCCGCGGCCCGCGATTACATCACCACCATGAAGCGAAGCGGCCAGCTCGGCACGTTGACGATCGAGCGGTGGCCGACCGAGGAGGTTGCCCCCGGCGAACACCGCGACCGCTTCGAGATCAGCAACGTCGTGGTGGTGAACCCGTGAGCGGCCAACTGCTCACGGTCCGAGGGACAGGGTTGACGGTGCCGCCGGCGATCGCCGACATGGGCGAGGAGGCAGCCGAGGCCTTCGTCGACTTCTTCACCGCCGAGATCAGGAACAAGAACACCCGGGCCGCTTACGGCCGGGCCGCGGCGGGGTTCCTCGCCTGGTGCGACGCCGGTGGCGTGACGCTGCCCGAGGTGCGCACCGTACACGTCTCTGCCTACGTCGAGGAGCTGGGCGACCACCTGGCCCCCGCGAGCGTGAAACAGCACCTTGCCGCGTTGCGGATGCTGGGCGACTACCTCACCCGACGCCAGGTGCTGCGGGGCAACCCGGCCGACGCGGTCCGCGGCCCCAAGCACGTCGTCAGGACCGGCAAGACGCCGGTGATGGAGGCGGCCGACGCGAAGAGGCTGTTGGAGTCGATCGACACCGACACGGCTGCAGGCGTGCGGGACAAGGCGATCATCGCCATGATGATCTTCACCTTCGCCCGCGTCTCGGCTGTGATGAACCTCAACGCGGGCGACGTCTACCAGGTCGGCCGGCATTTGAAGGTGATGTACCGCGAGAAGGGCGGCCAGCAGCACGAGATGCCCTTGCACCACTCGGCCGTCGAGGCAGTTGATGCCTACCTGGAGCGGCTGGGGCACCCGAAGGAGGGTCCGCTGTTCCGCACGATCGCCCGGACCCGCGACGGCTACACCGACTCGAGGATGAGTCGCAGCGATGCCCTGCAGATGGTCAAGCGGCGTTGCCGAAGAGCAGGGATCGGCGACCGGTTCAACTGCCACACGTTCCGGGCGACGGGGATCACGGTCTACCTGAAGAACGGCGGCCAGCTGGAGCACGCCCAACACATGGCGGGACACGCCAAGCCGGAGACGACGAAGCTCTACGACCGCCGGCAGCAGGAGACGACACTGGACGAGGTCGAGCGGATTATCCTGTAGCCTCGCCTGCATGGACGTGCATTACCGCGAGCAGCCTCAGGCAGCAGCGGCCACGGCAACAAGCAGAATCTTCGCAATGTTTGCTCCAATGCGGGCGGCGTCGTCGATTCTTCCGACCAGTTGATCGCCCCACCCCTTGCGCTCGACCAACTCCTGCAAATCGGCGACCGCGTCGTGTGGCGTTCCACCTTGAGCCTTGCCAAGTGCGCGACCGATGACCGCGACCACCTCGGCATCGATTTCACCGGCATTGTCGGTAAGAAACTGTTCCAAGTCGATAAGCAGCTGGTTCCGCCTCCGGCGGAATGGCTCCGTTTGCTTCACGGCTATCTTGACCGTGCCGCCGTACTCTTCCTCAATGGCCTTGATCTGGTCTTCGGCCGTTTGAATCTCCACCCGCAGGTGATATAGTTTAGACTTAAGTTTTTCATCCATATCGCTTGACCTTTCGCAGATCCTACATGTGAGGGTTGGTCTGGCTAAAGGTTTCCTGCGTCGGCTATCCTTGAAGGGCGAGACGTTGGTAACTCCTTTACCCATCTTGCGAACCAGGGTGAAATGATGGTCAGAGGCATCGTGATCCTGTTCACCGTCTAGCTCAATGCGCACCTCGTCGTTCTTATCCCTAAAGTCAATGCGGCCCTCCATACAACGAAGCACCCCCTCGACCCGCTGCGCAACGCGGACAAATCGGTCGTTCGCGAAGCCAGCTATCTGAATGCAGCCCATGCCGGAAACTTCGTCATGGACGTCCCGTACGGGGTGGACCGGCGAGTGAGCGAAGCGCCCAAGGATGTGCGTAAGTTTGATCTTCCAGTATTGAGAGCAAGCGTAAATTATATCTGGATCATCTTCACGAGGACTGGGCGCAGGAACTCGTTCCACGCTTGTGTCGCCGTCTGCACCACCGGGAGACATCCGATATCGTTCTGTTCTTGGCCCACATGTCGAAGAACCCGCTCGTCGGGCGTGCGATGGCCGAGGCTGCCGACGACCTCCTGAAGGATCGCATGGCCGCGACCTTATCCAAGGAAGAGGTACGGCACTTCAACAAGCTTGACCTCCGCTCAGCTGTCGAGCTTCCAGATGGGAAGCCTGACGCTAACCGTCGCACAGAACTCGAAAGGCAGGATAGAGAGCATCGCCGCGACCCTGAGGAGGCGAGCGGCCGTGAACTTTCCGAACCCGTTGATCCCGAAGAGGTCGACGAGGTTACACGTGACCTGCTCGAGCTTCAGGCAGCATTTAAGACGGTGCAGATCATCGGGCAAACTGTCCGCAACAACGCAGGCGCACGTCATGGCGAGCAAAAGCAGATGCTGCTTCGGGCATCTTTCCTGCTTTCAAGGAGAATCATTGGGTTCGTCTTCAGCACATTGGACGAAGACAACCTTGACGCGTTGCGGGAAGATTGGAGCCGCATTCTTCGCGATGAACACCCCGAACTCAGCGAGAACGAGGTGGGTCTTAAAGTCGATGAGCGTATGCTTTCGCTGACGCAGTTCCTCGTGTTCGTTGTTGCCAAACACCTAGCGTCCTCCTCTGCGGCTGAAATTCTCGCCCCGACACTCAAGCGGATTGTGGGCGATGAGAAGGTCGCGATCAACGATCTGTTTGGCTTAGCTCTTAAATTGGAGCGTCCCGGCTCCTTTCCCGTCGATGATGCGGTTGAGCTGCATGAAGAGCACAATGGCAACATGTTCAATCAGACCGTCCTGCGCCTGCTTGTCCGCCATCACCTCTATCTGTTCACCGTGAGCGAACGTAACCGTCAGCGAGCCTGCAGCAAGCTAGATATCACGCCAACAAAGCGAATGCTGATCAAGGGAACAAAGCGGCTCGCGTAACGGGCACCACCCCTAACGATACCCGCACAGGATTCTAGCCCGATAAAATGAGTTATGTTAAGCAAGCGTCGCATCTACGGGCTTGGACTCGGCTCCTCGCCTGGCACGCAGTTGTCTGACATGCAGAGAGAACCGGGTTCTCGTTGATGCAATCAGCCGATGATCGCGGCGGCGGGCTCGTTGGCGTCGCCGATGGTGTTGACGTACTTCCACGTCTTGGAGCCGGTCTTGCCGTCGCTCCTCAGCTTGTAGATGGCCCACCCGCTGAATTCGCTGTGATTCCAGCACGCCAGCAGTCGATCGCCCTTGCCGCCGCTGTCTCGCAACACCTGCTCCGCCCCGCGGAACCCGGCCATCCGACTCGAGAACGGAATCTCCTGCCAGGCTTCGCCTTCGACGTTGTGCTGCTCGTCCGTCACACTCAAGCTCCCTGCGCTCGTGGTTCTTCCCACGGGTTGACGACCCCTACACCGACCTCGTCGAAGTCCTTCGTGTTCCGGGTGACGATCGTGAGGTTGTGGACCCTCGCGGTAGCGGCGATGAGGCCGTCGGCCGTCTTGATCTCGCGGCCGATCGCCTTCCGATCCAGGCTCAGCTCCGCCCACGCCTTGGCGACGGCCGCATCGACCGGGATCACCCGCCGAGCCATGCTCGTCTCGAACGCGGCGAACCAGGTGGCGAGTTCTCGTTTACGTCGACCCTCGTCCATCGCCACGATCCCGCCGTGTAGCTCGCCGACGGTCACGGCACTGATGTAGGCCGCCCCCGGCGGCAGAGACTCGAGGTAGGCGATGACGCGAGCTTCAGGTGCGGGCCTGCCCTGCTCGGACACGACGTTGGTGTCGATGAGATGGGTCACAACTCGGCCGGCTCGAACGAATCATCGCTGCGGGGCATGGGCTCGAAGCCCTCGCCCTTCGGCATGGCGAGCAAGTGTTGCACGAACGGGTCACCACCGTTCTCGACGTCGGCCACCGGCGGCGGACCGATCTCGGCGATCGGCTTGCCACGTCGGGTGACGGTGATCGTCTCGCCGCGATGCTCCACGCGATCGAGCACGTCGGCGAAGTGCGTCTTTACCTGGTGCGCCTGCATGATGGGTTCTTCTACTTCCACGGCTGGCCACCTTTCATTGGACCGGTTGACTTGACCAGTCTACCACAACCAAGGATCGGCCGGCAAGCATCTTCTTCATTCGGTGGTGGCGTTGTGGCCACAACAGCCTTGTCGATCAAACGGCCGTTTGGCGAACAGGCGCCGACGATGCCGCTGCGGTTGCCCAGGGCGTCCAACATCTTGTCGATCATTCTGTGTTGAGCAGAGGCATGTTGATCGACAGCTGCACCATTTAACACCTGAGCTTGAAGCTACAGTCTCGTCGTGACGCTCGATCCGAACGTGACAGACAGATTGGTTGCCGTGGGCAAATCTGCGGCAGGATTGGTGCCGTGGGCGGGCTCAGTCGTGGGAGAGATTGTCGGTGCGGTTATTCCACAGCAGCGGATCGACCGCGTCGTCGACTTCCTTCGACGGGTGGATCGAAAGACTGCGAGACTGGAGGACGAGATTCGGGAGCAGCGGGTGCGCAGAGACCTTGATCTGGTCGAGGCGGCAGTCGTACATGCCTCACGAGCACCGTCAGAAGAACGCCGAGAGCGGATCGCGGCACTCGTGGCCAACAGCCTCAATTCGGCCGACGTCGATCTGCAGCGAGAGAAGCACTTGCTCGACCTCCTGGCGGAACTCAACGACACAGAACTTCTGCTCTTGCAGTGGTACGGCCTCGGACATGGACCTGAAGCCCACGAATTCTTCGATCGCCATCAGGATGTTCTCACCGTTCCACCGGCGACGCTCGGGAGCGGTCCCGAGGTGGTTGATCGGGAAAAAGTGCACGATTCATACCGCCATCAGCTGGTCCGTCTCGGCCTGATTCGTCCTCGCTTCCAATCGCCGCGTCGTGGAGAGCTACCAGAGTTCGATGAGAAGACCGGTATGATGAAGGCGGGCAGCAACGAGATCACCTGGCTCGGCCGAATGGTCCTTGCTGCCGCCGATCTTCCAGACGACCTTCGGGCTCGCGAAATTGCCCGCGAAACCGCCAGCCCATGAAGAGCTTCAACGATCTGGCCCGAGAACTCTGCCGGCAGGCGAAGGTATCTGATCGACCCGATCTGTACGAAGCGGCTCTCGAACTCCAGTCGCTCGCGGCCAATTTATCCGGTGAGAACATCGAACTGCGGCAACAAGTCCATGATTTGAAGGCGGAGCTCTCAGCACTTCGTGAGCGAGATCGACTCAAAGGTGTTGCCGTCTTCAAAGACGGCGTCTGCTGGATTCCTAGCGAGAATAACGGGCGAGAGGGTCCCTATTGCTCCCGGTGCTTTGAGGTCGAAGGCCTCCTCGTCCACGTCAACTGCTCCGGTCACCACTACTACTGCCGCAACTGCAAGACCGGTCCAGAGCCACGAGTGCCACCCCCAAAGTCGCTTGCTCGAAAGCCCGTTGGCTTGTAGATCGACTGCCCGACATAAACGACGATACATTGGGTAGTTGGGAGCGGTGAGTTGAGCAGGACCGCGTTAAAGCCTTCTCGCCGTGGACCACCTCCGAGGCGAGGCCGGCCGCCAAAACTCAAAGCAGCTGCCGACGCATGGACGAGGAAAGCTTGGCCGTTCGGACGCTGTGCAGTACGCTTCGCCTTCCCCACCCGAGAACGCGGTCCGCCCTTGCGGCGTGCCGCGTTCTTTTCGTTGCAGGTCGGTGAGAATTGCGCTATCGACCAGAGCGGACCCATCCAAACCAGGGGGAGCGATGAGGCGACTAGCCGCCCTCTTCACGCTGGCGATCCTCGTCAGCCACGTCACGAACACCGCCGCGGCCGAGCCGCAGCGGTTCGTCGGCTTCGTCACGAAGGTGATCGACGCCGACAGCTTGCGCATCGCCGGCAGCGGCCCGGACATCCGCCTGTGGGGCGTGGACGGCCCGGAGTGGAACCAAGTCGGCGGCCCCGAGGGTCATGAACTGCTGCAGCTGATCGCCGACGGGCAAGTCATCGCGTGCGTCGCGATCGACCGCAGCCGCGGCCGGATCAACGCCCGGTGCTTCCTGCCGAGCGGCATCGAGATCAACCGGCAGGTGATCGAGCACGGCCCCGCCACCGAGTACTGCCACTTCAGCCGCAACGCCTACGGGACGTGTCGCTGACGCGGACCTTGCCATAACCGCTTGACAGAACGCCGCCGGACGTGGCACAGATCGGGCCTCAACACCACGATTGAGGAGGACGCGGGGGCAGATGGCGAAGCAGGCGACGCGGCGGAAGGCCGCGACAGAGAGCACAGCAGCGAACGACAACAAGCGGACGGCGAAGAAGACCGTCAGGCGGTCGCCGATCGACGTCTATCAGGAGGTGACTGATCGCATCTTGGAGCTGCTGGACGCCGGCACCGTGCCGTGGCACAACCCGATCCGCGGGGCCGGCGGCGAGGTGCCCAAGAACCTCGCCCGCATGGTGCCCTACCGGGGCGTGAACGTGTTTCTCTTGGCGATTACGGCGATGGTGAAGGGCTACGAGAGCCCCTACTGGATCACCTTCAAGCAGGCGGCCGAACGCGGCGGCCAGGTCAAGAAAGGCGAGAAGGCGACGCGGGTCATCTTCTGGAAGAAGCTCCAGCCGAAAGACCCCCGCCTCGACCCGAACAAGCGGCCGGGCGAGCTGTCGAGCGACGACCTCAAGGAGAAGTTTGTTCTGCGGCAGTACGCCGTGTTCAACGCGGCCGCCCAGTGCGACGGGCTGGACGTGCCGGCCTTGGTCGGGCTGGCAGACGTGCCGGCGTTCGTCCGCCTCGAGGAGGCCGAGCGGATTATCCGCGAGTACCCGGACCCGCCGACGATCGAGCACCACGGCACACAAGCCAGCTACAACCGCAAGCTGGACCGCGTGCGACTGCCGGTGCCCGAGCGGTTCGAGAGCCGCGAGGACTACTACGCCACCGCCTACCACGAGCTGGTCCACTCGACCGGTCACAGAGACCGCTGCGATCGCGGCCTGACGGACGATCCGCCGCCGTTTGGGTCGCCCGACTACTCGAAGGAGGAGCTTGTCGCCGAGTGCGGAGCTGCGTTTTTAGCGGCAGCCGCCGGGATCGGTCAGCAGACGATCGTCAGCTCCGCCAGCTACATCGACGGCTGGCGGAAGAAGCTGCGGGGCGACAAGAAGCTGGTCGTGCAGGCGGCCAGCCAGGCCCAGCGAGCAGCCGACCACATTCTCGGCGTGCGGTGGGACGAGGCGGCGAGCGAGGAAGCCCAGGACCCGGTGCCGGATAAAGCCGAACCGCCCTGCCCTACCGCTGCCGGTGCCCCGCTGGCGGCCACAGAGGGGCCGCGGAGCGGCGAGACGCCCCCAGGAGGCACCCAAGGCCGCCGAACCGTCGCAGGATGCGTCTGACGGCGCTGTGGAAGCCGGGAACGGCATTCTCGCGAGCGAGGCCGCCCGGTGGGACTTCGTCGACACGTTCCCCGCCCCGCTGCCGGCGGCGGTCGATGCCGGGAACCTGGTTCCCGAGGACGCGAGCGGGACCAACCTGGCCGCCCTCACCCGCGGGCACGCGGCCGACTGCCGGGCGGTCCTCGACCGCGAGCGGACCCTGCTCGATGCCGCCCGCCGCGACGTCTACCCGGACACGGGCAAGCGGCCGCAGACCGAGAAGGCCCGGCACAAAAACCGCCAGGACGTGGCCCACCGGGCCGAGCTGTGCCGCCAGCGATACGACGGCTTGCTCGCCTCGTACGCCGACACGTTCGGTGCCGCGGCCGCGGAAGCCTTCCGGGCGCACGTCGAGGGCGTGCCGGCCGAGGAGGTGCAGCCTGCTCTACCGACCGAGGACGCCGAGTCCACTGCCGCCCTGCCGCCGGCACTTAGAACCACGGGTCCGCAGTTGGACCTGTTCGGATGAGCCGCGAGCGACGCCAGCCCTTCGAGCGGAGCGAATTCGAGCTAGAGAAGCTGTCCCGGCTCGTGCGGACGTGGGGCGGCGTGACGGACGCCCGCGTCGAGACCGTCACGTTCCCGCCCTTCGGCCCGTTCGCCGGCCTATGCCGCCCTACCGAGACGACGGCCCTGCAGATGGTGATCGAGACGAGCAGCTATCGCCGGCTCCACGAGGTATGGGCCCAAGCAGCAGGCATCATCAACCGCGGCGACTACGGCTTCACCGCGAACGGTGCCGAGGACGGCCCGCACCGCATCCGCTTCTTCGTCGACTGTGCTCCGCAGGGGTTCTGACGGTGCTCTACCTCGTGCCCCACCCCGCCGCTGCTTCATGTTCGGCTGCGGCCGGACGCGGCGCAAGTCCGATAGTGACAATGCACACCTGCATGATGTAAGGTGTTCGGGTGTGCACACTCGCACACGTTCAATCCTGCACCGGAAGGAGCCCCCCATGCAGACCATCGCGTTCATCAGCCAAAAAGGCGGTGCCGGCAAGACCACGCTGGCACTGCACCTCACCGCCGCGTACACGCTAAGCGGCCTCGATACCGCCCTGATCGACCTCGACCCCCAGGCCTCGGCCGCTAAGTGGAGCGACCGCCGCGAGGCCGATCTGCCGGTCGTGCTGTCAGCACACGCCTCGCGACTCGAGAATGAGATCCGGCGGGTCGAAGAACTCGGCGGCGACGTGCTCGTGATCGACACCGCCCCGCACTCCGACAGCGCCGCCCTGGAGGCGGCCCGGCGGGCGGACCTCGTCGTCGTGCCCTGCCGCCCCGCCATCCTCGACATCGAAGCCGTCGCCAACACGCTGTCGCTCGTCGGCACCACGGGCACGCCCGTCGTCGTCGTGATGAACGGTGTGGCCCCGCAAGGCAACGAGGCGGCCGAAGCCGAGGATGCGATCCGCGGCATGGGCGCAACCGTCTGCCCGGTGCGTCTGACCAACCGCGTCGCCTTCGCCCGCTCGCTCGTCACCGGGCACACCGCCCAGGAGGCCGAACCCGAAGGCAAGGCCGCCAGCGAAGTGGCACAGTTGCACGCGTTCGTGTGTGCACAATTGCAGGATCAATCCTCTGCACAGTCGAACGAGCGCACGCCTGCACGATTGCAGGGAGCGGCGGCATGATCTTACTCCCACGCCTCGCCCATCAACCCACGGAAGGAGACCTGCGATGAGCAACAAGTTCGCGGCGGCGATGAAGACCGCCAAACCACCGGCCCCGGCCGATCCCACACCGGCCGCTACGGCGGTCGGGCCCGCCCAGCCGCCGGCGAAGAAGCCGAGCAGCCGGCAAGGCAGCCGCCACGTCGGCGGCTACTTCGATCCGGCCGTGGTCCGCCAGCTGAAACAGATCACGGTCGACGAGGACAGCACGCTCCAGCAGCTGCTGGCCGAGTCGATCGACCTCCTGTTCCAGAGCCGGCGGATGCCGACGATCGCCCAGAAGCCGGACGCGGGGAAGTAGCATGGCGGCGGGGAACACGACCACACGTGCACCATCGAACGTGTGCACAAGTGCAACGGTGCAGGATCGAACAGGTGCAGCCTTGAACGACATCACACCCAAACGCAAGCCGCCCAAGACGCCGTTGAAAAGCCGGCAGTTCGAGCTGTTCAGCGACTTTCTCGGCGACCCGAGCGACCTGTCGAACACGATCGAGCTGTGGGATGCGATCCCGAAGTACGCCGTCTCGGCCCGACGGCAAGCGGCGCTGCGGGATGAAAAGGGCCGCCTGGCGGTCCACGAGTATGTCTTCAAGCACCGCGACAAGCTCTGCCGCATCGAGCTGCAGCCGGCCTCGATCAAGGGAGAAGGGGGGTTCAAGGACTACTACCCGTCGATCGACGAAGAGCTGGTCGAGGAGGTGATCCGCAAGGTTTTCGCCGACCAGCTGTACGGCCTGCACGACCCCCGCAACGGCGAGAGCTGGGTGCGGTTCAGCCTCCAGATGATTCGCCGCGAGCTGGAAGCCCGCGGCAAGGCCCGCAGCGTCGACGAGATCAAGCGGTCGATCGAGATCCTGGCCAACACAACGCTGCGGCTCTATGTCGAGGGCGAGAAGGAGGCGTTCTACACCAGCCCGATCCTGTCGGACCTGACGAAGGTCACCCGCAAGGACTACCTCAACGGTACCGACGCCCTCTGGGCCGCCCGGCTGCCGGCGCTCATCAGCAAGAGCCTCAACGACGTCACCTACCGGCAGTTCAACTACGGCACGCTCATGGGCCTGCCCTCGCAGCTGGCACGGTGGCTGCACAAGCGGCTGTCGCACATCTACACGAACGCCGGGTACGACGCCAACTACGAGGTCAACTTCTCGACGCTCAAACGGGACAGCGGCCTTCTGGAGCTCAACCGCGTCACCAAGAACATCGACGCCCTGGAGGCGGCCTTGGACGCACTTCAGGCCGAAAACATCCTGATCGGCTGGAAGAAGAAGGAGACCCGCGGCCCTCGGAACAAGCTAGAGGACGTGAAGTACACGCTCATGGCCGGCCCCGACCTCATCCGCGAGGTCAAGGCCGCCAACGCCCGGCAGCGGGACAGTCGCACGGCGCTCGCCGAGGGACACAGACCGCCGGCACGCCGCCTACCGGGTGGTAGGTAGAGCGGACAGGTCCCGTCTTAGGTAGTAGGCACAGAGGACAACTGGCGGCTCAAAGTGGTAGGTAGAGAGGACAGAAAGTAGTAGGCAGAGCGGACAACGCCTCCGCAGGGTGATAGGCAGAGGGGACAACGAGCACTGCCAGGTAGTAGGCGGAGGGGACAACTGGCTCCTCAAAGTGGTAGGCGGAGAGGACAGATGTGGTAGGCGGAGGGGACAACTGGCCTCTCAAGGTGGTAGGCAGAGAGGACAGCTAGGCCGCAGGTGGTAGGTAGACGGGACAGGACGAATCTGTAAGTCATTGTTGCATAACGCCTATTTGACGCTTCCGCCATCCTATCCTTTCCTTCTTTTAACCTTTCTCTCCTAATGGGATCGCGCAGAACTTATCCACAGGTGGGACAGCCATACCGCCCGCGACGGCTTGGCGAAGAGAGCAGGGCGGGGTAAACCTGGACTCAGAGCGGGGGTCAGCAGATGAAAGCAGCAGCGAACAAAGCGTTTCAGTACGTGCCGATGGACACGCCATTCGCTGGGCTCGGTTGTTTCCGGATCTGCCCGTGGCCCGTCCACTCAATCATGTAGCAGACCCGACCCCGAACGTCTGGTGACCCCCAACCCCCGGGCATTGAGGCGGGATGTGCGATACGATGCGAATCATGCCTGTCACGCCGCCGGTCCGACGACCGCACGCACGCGCCGTGGCGTTGGCGCATCGCATCGCGACCCTCCGTGACCACGGTCGAGATCGAGCAACACGCCGGCATCCGGATGCAACGCTGCCGGAGTTCCCCGTTTACCCGTACGGCACGCAGCCCTCGCAATCGGGCAAGGCGGCGCAGAAGCGGGCCGAAGACGAACGGTCCTACCTCGCCGGCGAGCGGCGTCTGATGGCGTCGCTCGGCGACGCCAAGGCTCGGCAACGGGCGCGGGGCGAGTTCAATCACGGAATCGATCGGGAGCGGTAGGGCGGCAGTCGGTGCGAAGTCAGTGGCTGCGTTCGGTCAGATCCTCGGCGCGAAAGTAGCCCGCCGGGTTGGCCTGGTGGCCGTCGCGTTCCGCTGCGGCATCGTCCGCCAGCGCCTGGAGCGTCCGGTGGGCCTGCTCGAAGAAGGCGGCAGTCTGGCCGGCGAAGTCGGATCCCTTCTGCAGCGTCTCGACCGAAGCGGCCCAGCCTCTTCTGTTGCAGGCCAGCTCGCACGCCTCCATCGTCATGTGGTAGGCAATCTTGCGTCCGACCTCGCAGATGTCCCACGGGTCAAAGTTCTCCTGAAACTGCTGCTCCATGAAGGCCCGACCGCGGTCCTCCAGACGCGCAAGCCGCTCGTCGGCCCCGCCGAACAGGACGTGTCGCTCGTTCATGCAGTAGTCGCCGTCCGGATCGCGGTAGCGACGGTGATACGGTTCGGGCGGCGCGTCGTCGTTCGTCATTGAAAATCCTCCTCCAGTTGTGGTCGAAACGCCTTAGCATGCCATCATTTCGCCCGGCGCGTCCAGTTGTTCTCGGCGGGCAAGGCATCTGCTATGGCCGATACCGACCCGCAAAACCTCGTCCGGGACCGTTTCAACGCTCAAGGACGCGCCCGCACGACCAAGGCGGCCCGGGCCGAAGAGCAGCGGCGCCAGGCACGGATCGCCACGCTGCCGCCGGACGCGCAGCAGGCGATCCGTCAGGAAGCGGCGCGGCACGACGCCGGACTGCAGCAGCTCTCGCAGGAGCAGCGACGGCGATACGGGCCGGAGCTGGCAGCGCGGACGCACGAGATTGCCGGTTCCAAGCAGTGGCTGGTGCTCAAGCCGCGGTGGGCCCGGACGCACGTTCCGGAGAAGGACGCCCACCGCCAGGCGCGGGCCCTCGTTGTCACGCAGTTCCGCCACGAACGGGCGCAGCGGCAGGACGCCCGCAACGCCTCCATAAACCAGATGATCGACCGCGCCACCCGCCAGCCAAACCGGGATGCCGCTGCGGAACAGGCTCCGCCGGCCCGGGAATCACGCCGGATCGCCCCGGCGGCCATCAAGGCGGCGCAGCAGTTCCGCGAGGCGGCCCGCGGCCACGACGGGCCGGGCCGGGATGACTGATCTAGGTCCGACGAATTGCGCCTTTTGGCACCGCCACAGCGATCGATAATCTCCCGCCCGTGAGCGACCGGTACCGGCCCGACCCCACGTACGCGACCCCCGGCCTGACCCGCGACGGCAACGGCCAGTGCCGCGGCGGGGCATCCTCGTTCTTTCCCACGCCTGCGCAGGTGCGGGACGACACGACGCTAAACTTCCCGCTCAAGCCCGAGGACCGGCCCCGCGGCATGATCTTCCTGGGCGTACCCGACGACGCGACCGTGACGGAAGAGCAGGATGCGTGGGGTCGGGTCTTGCACTACTGCGACAACGGGCGAAAGCTCGGCTACGCCGACGACCGCCACGTCATCACCGTCGCCGGCAGTCGCGGCGGCAAAAGCCGCGCCGCCTTGCTGGCGAACCTGGCCACGTACCCGGGGCCGGTAATTGTGGTCGACCCCAAAGGAGATCTGGCCCGCGACACCGCCGCCATCCGGCGTAGCAAGTACGAGCAGGCGACCCACATCCTCGACCCGTTCGGCGTGACGGGGGCCGAGCAGACGGCTTCGTGGAACCCGCTCGACGCGTTGCGGGCCAGCAACAACATCGTCGCCGACGCCGGCCTGATCGCCGACGCGCTCGTGGAGACCGAGGGAGAACGCGACCCGCACTGGAACGAGTCGGCCCGCCAGTTCCTCGAGGGTGTGCTCCTGACGGTGGCGTTCCACCCCGACTTCGACGACCTCCGGACGCTGCGCTCCGTTCGCAAGGCCGTGGCGACGGCGATGGCCACGGCCGATGCCGCCCCGGAGCAGGAGAACGGGGAGGGCGACGGCGACGCGACGCCGGTCTCCTACGTCGTGCTCTACGACCAGATGCTGAGCGTGCCGGGAGAAGGCGGCATTGCGGCCGCCGAGGCCGCCATCGGCTTCTACGAGATGCAGGACAAGGAGCGGGCCAGTGTGCTGTCGAGCTGCCGGCGGCACCTCCAGTTCCTCCAGTACGAGCCGATGGCCGGCGTGCTCGACTCGACGACGCCCAGACTGGACCTGCTGAGGCTCAAGGGCACGCCGGCAACGATCTACCTGACGCTGCCGGCGATGCGGATGAGCACGTGCCGCCGGTGGCTGCGTCTGTTCGTGAACATGACGCTGACCGCGATGGAGGCCGACCCGACGGTGCCGCGGCACCCGGTGCTGCTGATCCTGGACGAGTTCGCGGTCCTGAAGCACATGAAGGAGTTGGAGGCGGCCGCCGGGCAGATCGCGGGGCTCGGTGTGAAACTGTGGGTCGTGCTGCAGGACCTGACGCAGCTCAAGGCGCTCTACAAGGACCGCTGGGAGACGTTCCTCGGCAACGCCGGTGTGCTGCAGTTCTTCGCCAACAACGACCTGGAGACGCTCCGCTGGGTCAGCGAGCGGTGCGGCCAGGTCGAGGTGACGCGGGCCAGCCAGAGTCCGACGAGCCGCAACGCACTTGACAGCGGCGGGGCCGGCCAGAGCTTCGCCCAGCACGCGCACGCGTTGCTGCCGGTCGAAGAGGCCGCCCGCGTGCTCGACCGCGACGGCCCGCACCAGCGGCAGCTCGTGATCCTGGCAGGGCGCGACCCGATCCTGATGAAGCGGATCAACTACGACCGCTGCCCCGACTTCGACAACTTGCGGGCGATCAAAAGCAGCAGCGGGGCGGAGAACGACCAAAGCACCGACGATCGCCGCGGCGGCTTTTGGAGGCGGCGATGAGCCGCAAGATCGGCAACGGACGGTTCCGGCTGACGACCCGCCCGGCGCGGGGCGGCGTCGACGTGGTCGTTTCCGGGCGGATCCAGACGTTCGTCCGCTACCGGCGGTACAAGCGGATCGCCGGGTGGATCACGCTCCTCTGGCTCGCCTACTGCGCCTCGACCGCCGTCGTCGGATGCAATCGCCTGCTGTCGCCGGAAGCCGCTCCGCCGAATCCGGCTTCGCCGGTGACAAAGATCTGGGAGCACGAGTGGGTCTCCCAAACCCGTGAGGTGCTCGGCCACGCCGCCAACGGTCCAGCGTGGGTGTTCGCCCGCGGCGTAGAGGCGTGGCCGAACGTCGCCTTGATGCCCGGCAACGAAGAGATGTTCCGCAGATGGGCGCTCGGGTTCGCGATCGTCATGTACTTCGCCGGCCTGCCGCTCCTGATGCTCTTCCTCAACCGGATCGTGCCGGGCATGTTCTGGTCATCGTCACTGTTCGCGGCACCATTCGCGATCCGCTTCGAACTGCGGGACGGGCAGGGCGACGACACGTTGCGTGTCCGGGCGGGCGGGAGCACGCGTCGCTTGTCATGGCCCGAGCACGGATTCCGTTTGGAAAAGGACACGGCCGAGCTCCAGTTGTTCCGGTCTAAGGCTGAGCGGCAGAGAGGAATGGGCCTTATCACACCGTGGGGTCGGATGAAGGAGCAGCTGGCGTTCGCCCGTGACCTGCTGGCGTGGGGCCCGACCCAGGAATCGCTGGTGCTCCGCACCGTGGATCGCCAGGTGGGCGAGGACCTGCAGCTGGCGTTGGTGCACGTCTGGCAGAACATTGACGAGTTCCGCCCGAAGGTCCAGCCAAAACCGCCCTACAAACCCAATCGGTCGAAGCCGTTGCGACGAAGAGAAGGCCCCGGTGCTGCCGAGCCGGGGCAGAAGTTCTAGCCGCTCCTCATCTGTCATCTGCACGTCGTTGGATTCAGCTTCTGCGAAGAAGAACCGGGTGCTCCGCTCGCAAGCGCCCAGTAACTTCGGCGACTTTGATAGCCTGCTAAGCTTCGTGCAGAGGCACCATCCGAGGTAATGTTACGGTTGCGCGAAGACACACCGGGCCGCCGCCCTTCGATCTCAATTTCCTTGTCAGGACTCACCATGGAGTGGCGTCCCGTGTGACCGATTGGGAGAGCGGTTAATTATGCTACTGGTGTTCACAACTCTCTCACTTTGTCCGACCACCAGTTGGCATCTAGTGCCGTGTTTCCGCGCATCTTGCCCTGTATCTCTAAACGTAGAGCACGAAGAGAAACAGAAGGAACTCCCGCATTCCCGAGGGCTGCCGAGAAGGCATCTAAGGTCGCGCTCGATCTTCAACCCGATCCGCTTGCATTCACAAGCTGCTGCTGCTACACCAGCGTCAGCACCATGCTCAGACGGTGCGTGGGGGTTCCACGCGGGTGGTAGAGCGGGTGCTACTCGCAACAGAAGCTGACATGCAGATAGCCACGACTCCGTCGTCCAAGGCCCAGCCTCGCAGCGTTCACGCGTCGGTCGAGAAGCTGGAGGAACGTCGTCTTCTTGCTGTACAGGTGACGGACGCCGGTCTCGACCTCTCGCAGAATGTCCACACGTTCAGCGTCACGTTTGATCAGAATGTCGAAGCGAGCCTGGATGACTCTGACTTCATGGTCGAGAACCTTTCACGAGGCTGGCAAGCGGATCGGCTTGCTGATGGATTTTTTGAGCCTGCCGGCGGTTTAGCGGCAGAGTATGACCCCGCACTGAATCAGCTACGGATACATATCAGCGAGCAGAGTGACAACACGCTTTTAAACTCCGGTCGGTACCTGCCGGATGGAAATTACGAGGTGACCGTGCTGCCGTGGGGAATTCACGGTACTACTGGAGATCATTTAGAAGAAACCTTTCGCGGCAACGATCAGGATCTGCAGGCTCCAGATCATGGCGAGTTCTTCTTTCTCAACGGAGACATTAACAGAGACCGCATAGTGAATCTTGCAGATTTTGGAATCATGCGCGGTAACTACGGGATGCAGAACGCAACGTTCTTTGACGGCGATCTCAGCGGAGACGGCCGCATTAACTTGCAAGACTTTGGGATTAATCGAGGGGCATTTGGTAGAACCCTTCCTGCCTTACCCAGAGAAGCAAATTCGCTAGAAGCCGGTCTGCAGACGCGAACGAGTATCACGTTAACATATAACCCTGCAAAGCAACCAGGCACAAATATTCCGCTTCACGAAAGCTTTCGTATCTCTAGGAGAGAGGCAGTTTTTGGAGCATCGTTCATCGAGCTTGCGGAGCTGCTCTATGCAGACGCGAATCAACCAGGTGGGTTCCCGCTTGAGGATGGATTCATCACGTGGACTGATGACACTGCAGCCGAGGGCACTCGGTACGAGTACGTCATCCACGACAGGCTCAGCGATGGCACGATGGCCGCCGCCTCACCGGCCGCCGTCACGGCGACGCAGTTGGCGGCGGCGCAAAGCGTTGTATTGGAACAGCTCGCACCAGAGGAATGGCGAGTCAAGTGGACGCCAGGAAGCATTGCTCAGAACGGATTTCGGATCTATGATGCTGCTCGCACGGCGTTTGATGGTTCGCCACTGCTTCTAGATACAACCGGGCCGAATGCTACAGAATATGTATTCAGCTCGAGTGACGAGCCGCCTGTCGTTCTTGTCGAGGCTTTTCGCTCGAGCGGGCCGGCGGGCGATGTCGTTGCATTCGCTGAATATGCCACATTCGCACCGGACCTCGGCGACGTCATCATCAGCGGACCGAGCGAGGTACGGGTAGGTGACGAGTTCGTTCTCCACCTAAGTCTGACTTCGGGCGAAACTCCCGGCCGCTGGATGATCGATTGGGGTGACGGGTCGGGTACAGCCGTCGATGGAAGCGAAGCATTAGCCCGCCATACCTTCGCCCGCGCCACCGATGGGCCATTGCGCATCGAAGTCCATGCCGAGCCCGTCGAGGCTGGTCCGTCTCCAGATGACGGCTTCCTGAAGTCGCCTTCTGCCACGCACTTGCTATGGGTCACACCACCCGTAGCAGCTCCAAACCCCCAGATCATCGGCCCCGCCTCGATGTTCGAGGGGACCACAACGAGGTTCGAAGCGGGAGATGAGTTCGATGAAATCGCAGACGATGCTCTCGTCTGGCGGTTCACAGGCTCCGTCCACGAGCGAACCGGTGCTGGCCGGACTGTGAACTTCAACGCGATCGACGATGATCTCGTGCTGGTTGAGCTTCTGGAGGACGTTGGACCGTTCCTGCCGCTGCGTCCACTTGCCGAGCGCGAGGTGACGGTTCTGAACACGCCACCATACGGACTTGTCGCGTCTCTGACCGATTCAGTCGAGCAAAATCGATACATTATCGGAAGCGGAGTTGCTCGGGATGTGTCAGCGGATTCGATCTCGTATGCATGGTCGCTCTACCAGGACGATGTTCTGCTCGAAGCAGACGCTCAGCAGCTCGACAAGTCTCAGCTCGCTGTTGTTGTGCCTGACGACGTCGTTCCCGGCTACCTGCGGGTAGTTCTAGAGGCACGGGACGAGGACGGCGGCGTCGCGAGTATCGATCGCACGATTCAGGTCATTGCGGAAGATGTGACTCGCGGCTTTGAGCACCGGATCTACGGGTTAGACAACGACGATATGACCGAGGCGCAGGGCATTGTGAAGCTCGCCGATGGCACGTTCGGGATTGTGGTCGGTACAGGTACTCAGCAACTAGACCGGTGGGACGCAACTACGGTCGGAACGGTTGCCACGCATCGGGTCAACCTTCACAGAGTGACGACGGACTTGCAAGATCTTTCTACGTCTGATACCGAAGTTGTCCTCTCGTCTCCTCAGGGTAACTATGTGGACAACAGCCCCAGCCATAACACAATTGGTACTGAGGCGTCGTTCGGACACTTTTCTCCTGTCCAGATTGCAGCCTCGCCCGGCGGGCAGACGATCATCGGTTCATCATCATTACGCACAAGCAGGGCGGATGCTTCAGATGGATCTTACGATCATAATAGGAACTTCTACGACGACGTGCTGCTCACGTGGATTGGCGGCGACGGATCGGTCGAGGAGCCCGTCGGGTTTCAATCCACGCCAGGCGATAACGCTCCTGCTATTGCTCCGAACTACTACTATTCTGGTCGCGGGATGCTGTATCGGGACACCTCGCCTGATCCTGCAGAGTTCTGGTTCGACAAGCCAGATGGTAATTCACGAACAGCGGAAGCTGCGACCGATTTTGCTCAGTCTCACATGTCGCCTGGTCGAGTGATCGACGTTGTACAAGTCTCGCCCGACGGGAGCATCTATGTCGCGTCGATGAGCGGGGCAACTTCTGGTTCTGCTCACGGACAAGCAAAAGCTGGTCAGATCATTACGGTGTACAAGATCAACCCAGATGGCACGCCGGATTACGGTTTTGGCGAGATCACGTCGCACGGTACAGGTTCTACTCGAACCGGTCAAACAACCATCCATCTCCCCGCCGACGCAGTCATAAATAGGGCGCCCTGGGAGAACTGGTCGTACCCGATAGATCCGCCTTATGATCAAGGCCGGGTAGCAGGTCTTCATCAGATGCCAGATGGTTCATTGCGAGTGATAGTAACTCGCGTCGGTCATGCGGAGCGAGATGGACCAAGTGAGCATAATGGCCATGAATATGGGCAGCATGTCGTCATGTATCGGATTGCGCCTGACGGCACGTTAGACGAATCGTTCGGCATGCCGATTGGTTCTAGTGTTCCAGAAGATGTTCGCATTCCGGGAGAAGTCTTGTATCTTGACGACTCCTATTTGGGCGATCCGTTGAAGTTGGGAAGCGACTGGACACTTGAATATCGAAGGATTTTGGAGGACGTAGTCGATACGCATCTGCTTCCAGATGGAAATGTCCTCATCCTCGGTACCCGACTAAGGCATTGGATTCCTCAGGGCACACTGTCCGGGCCCTTTGTTGAGAACTTTGCTGACATGTTTACGATGGTCGTTCGTCCCGATGGAAGCCTTGATGCAACGTGGGGTAACAATGGTGTCGAAGTCTATGATGCTTTCGCACTGCTTAACCACGGCGAGGACGGTATGTTTCAAGCTGATAATCGTGAGACAATCGCGAGCGTGGGACATGCACCTGGTGGGCGTACAGAGTTCGCAACGAAGCTTTTAGTCAGTGATGACGGATCGCAGATCTTCGTAGCTGGAGTGTCTCTAGATACCTCGTCGATGTATGACGGGCCATATTATCCAATTGACGACGAGTCTGCTAACGATTCAGCATTTCTCCTCAAGTTGAACGCGGAGAGTCAGCCTGATGGTCGGTCGAAAGGTTCGGTTGATCTCGCGTTCGAACAAAATGGAGTGTTTCAGCTCCCAATCAATGTGGCTTCAGAAGATGATGCTTTGGGAGAGATACCTTCCGACGCCTTGAGAGACAGCGTGTCGGTTATCGACGCGATGTTCGATGACGAGGCACTTGTTCTCGTAGGAGGTGTTCATCGCGTTGCAGACGCTGAAGCAACGGCTCCAACGCACAAGTGGTTTGTTGCAAAGTACCGGCCGATCTCGCTGGGGGTTGATGGTCTTGAAGCGACGGCATTGGCAGATGGCGACGTGGGGCTGCAGTGGAACGATGCCGGGCTCGGTGAAGAAGGCTTTCGGATTCTTCGATCGACCGTCCGCTACGGGACAGACGGAACGATCATCAGCACGTTTCAAGAGGTTGGCGTTGCCCCTGCTGGCAGCACGTCGTGGACAGACACGACGACCGACTTTACCACCGACTACCAGTACCAGATCGTTGCCTTCGCCCTCGGCTCCGATACGGATGGCGATGGTGTACCCGACGATGTGACGAGCGAGTCGAACATCGCCCGCGTCATGACCGCACCCGATGGTGTCGGGTACGTGTTGCAGGAGACGCTGACCGTTCCCGTCGATGGGACGGACGTGATCTCGACGCTCGAGCTAGAGCCGGGCATCTCGTACAGCCTGCGATCGCGTGGTCTGTTCCGTCTTGGATCAGCCGACGCCTTGGACGACCCGGCAGTTCGTACAGACGCCGATGCCGAGTGGGGAGTATGGGCTGATACGCCTCACCTACAGCGTGATGGCTCCAGCTGGACAGGATTGCTCATCGACTACGGCATCTCCGTTCGTCCCGCCGGAGAGGCGATTGAGCTCGGGCCGACGAAATATCCGCATTGGGGAGCCCCGAGCACGACTGCCTCGAATGACTACGTTGTCAGCCACACGAACCTCTCCGACGTCCCGGTTCAGATCGCTTTACGATATCACGACGACTACTACTTCGACAACTCGGTGCCGAGCGGTCCGCACGATCCGAGCTATCACGCTCTTGAGGTCGAGATCTATCGCGCCGTTCCAGACGCGCCGACTGAGCTGAAGGCATCGCGCGGTGAAGGCAGCACCATCCAGCTTGAGTGGCGGGACCGCTCCGGTGCTGGTGCTACAGGAAGCCTCGACGGCACCGTAATCGAACGCTCAGATGACAGCGGCCAAACCTTCGATCCGGTTGCTATCGTTCCTGCCGGGCAAACCTCCTTCACGGACGCGCTCGGTCTTGCGTTCAATAGGCGTTACACGTACCGGGTGAAGGTTACGGGAGGCTTCGGCGAGACGGCGTACTCAAACACAGCCGATGCTCGACTTGTCAATCTGCGCCCGGTCATTCAGCCGATCCTCACGCAGACAACGTACGCTCGAGATGCCTTGGACTTCGACCGAGGTCGTCCTCTTGATCCGTGGACGCTCCAGGTAGTTGCGCATGATCCAGAGGGCACTGCTCTAACGTATGAAATTGCGCCGTCATCGCAGCTGGATCCGCCATTGGCGAACCATCTCTTCATCGATGATGAAGGTTTGATCCAGGGTTGGGCTCCACGTATCTGGTTCCCTCCGGGTGAATTGCCGCCTGTCGACGACCAGGATCGGACGCGCTACTTCACGGTGACGGTTGAAGACGAAGACGGCCTCCGATCGAGCGAAGGCTTCCTGCTCCGAATTCTGCCGCAACCGGAGAATTACGTCAGTGTGACCGCGTCGAGTCAGCTTCTGTCGGCCGAAAAGGTTCAGCTTCAAGCGTTGGCCAATGTCGATGGTCTAGAAGATGACATCGAATATGAGTGGAGGGCACTATCACCGTCGCTGCACGCGCCGGGCGTGAGTTTCAGTCGTAACATTGACAAGGAGGAGGGTGCTGTCGAAGCAACCGTGACGGCAGGCGGCCGCTGGACCTTCGAAGTTGTCGCTCGCAAGGGCAATCTTCAAGAAGGTCTAGCGACGACCATTATTGATGTGCCACACGAGACGCGCGGCCTCCGCATTGAGCCAGGCAACTTGTCGCCTCTGCCGCAGGGGGTCGGTGTGGAACTCAGCGCTGTCTTCACCGACCAGTTCGATCGGCCGTTCGTGCCAAGTGATCTTGGCCAAGACGCATGGACGCTGCTTGCCGGCGACGGTGTGACCCTGGAGCAAACGGCATCTCTTGCCGTCGCCACGAACGGCAGATCCGTACGGTTTGCTCCTGGAACGGCGATGCCCGGCGAATACGTGGTCATGCTGCAATATGGCGGCATCACGGCACGCAGAACTTTGCAGGTGACAGAGCACGCCAACACGAAGCCGGTCATCACAGGGGTATCGACGTTTCTTGCTGATGGAGACGGCGTAACGCTCCTCAGCCTCTCCGCCACTGCCATAGATGATGGTCCCCCATCGGACCTGTCTTACGAATGGGCGGTAGTTGACACACCGGGATCTGCTCCGCAGCCAGTTATACCGGAATACAACGATACATCACTGGCACAGACGATCGGCACGCAGATCCTCGACGCCGGCACCTACAGGTTCCGGGTGATAGCAACCGATGGTGGTCGTTTGGCTTCCGATGAGTTCTTCATCGACGTTGATCTGCAGCCGCGGCCGACACAAGTCCGCATCGATGCTCCGCACCAGACGATCACGAAGGATCGCCCCGTCCCTCTTCGTGCGGAGCTGTTCGACCAGTTCGGGCGCTCGATGCCGCTCGATGGCTCTTGGAGCGTGAGCTGGAGTCGAAAAGACGGTGGTAGCTCGAACGACTTCTCTCCGGCAGCAGGCGTCGAGACGGTATATACGGCAAGGCAGGCGTCTCCGCAGGGGATCAAGGTCGATGCGTCTGGCACGTTTGAAGGAACTAGTGTTCATTTACAGGCAGAGACCACGCTCTACGCAGTTGAAGCGTCCGCACCGATTGCCCGTGTCACTTCACCGGTAGCAAACGCGCTGTTGCAGAGCGACCTTCCTATCAAGGTGGTTGTGAGCGACGTGAACATGGAAGATGACTTGGCCTGGAGCGTCAGGCTTGAAGCAAAAGGTGTCGACAGCACCTCGAAGCCGATCGTCCTCAAGCAGTCGAGCGGGCGGAAGGGCCTACTTCCAGGCACTGGTGCTCCAGTAGCCACACTTGCCCCTACGACCATTCCTAATGGAGTGTACGACCTGGTCCTGGAGGCCGAGGATTCCACTGGCTTGATCGCGGTGGATCGTGTACCCGTACAGATAAAGACAAACTTCAAGAGCGGCAACTTGTTGCTGCCGTTCGTTGATCTCACGCTGGATGTGCCTGGGCAGGCGCCGGTGGAGCTTCGAAGAATCTACGATTCATCTCGAGCTCACGAGCGCCTCGACCTCGGGTACGGCTGGCGGTTAGAGCTTGCCGAGGCAGATGTGTCGGACACCGGCACTCCCGGCGATCGGGGCACTGACTCGCTCAATTCTCTGCGAGAGCATGATCTTTTGCACGTCGACGTCCCAGGACGTGGCACCGTCCCATTCGCATTTCGGCCGTTTCCACACGACTACACGCCGCAGCTTCCAGGGCCGTATCTTAATTATCGGCCGCAATTTGTCGCGGTCGACGGCAGCGGCATCCGCTTGGAGGTTCCGCAGACGCACCTGGATCCCGACAACTCCGCCTACTTGAAGCCTGGTGGTGATAGCGACGATACACCGTCGACTAGCATTGGTAATCCCAATACTTTCTTTCTGGTAAGGGACGGGAAGGAGTTTAAGAGTGACGGGCAATTTATCACCGACGACGGGTATCATCCCGCGCACCCGGTCTTCGGCGACCTTGTCTACGTCATCCTTGAGGACGGCACACGCTTCAAGATTCGACCGTCAGACGGCAAGGTGCTGCAACGGCGTGACGCGGCCGGCAACGTCCTCGAATACGACTTGCAGCACGAACGGGTTGCAGCAGGGCAGCTCGCACTCGAGGTCATCCGCGATCCTGCGACTGGCATGGCTTCGTCAGCCCGCATCTTCGACCCAGCTTCGCCAGACACGACGCTCCGAAACGTCTCGTACAGCTACATCGAAGGTGACGACCTCCTCCAAGAGGTGACCGATGCCATCGGTTCAATCACAAGATTCACCTACTCTGACGGTCGTCGGCTGGCTTCGATCCGTGATGAAGCGACGGGTGCGGAGGTCTTGCAGGCGTCCTACTCCGAGGCGGGGGTTCTCGAGCAGCTTCGTGATGCGTCAGATGATGGAGCTGTAGAGGGAGAAGGCACCAGAATTGAGGATGGCGGGTTCAACGGAGCGACGGGGCGTGTCACAGCAGAGGATGATGCTGGCGGCCTGACAGAAGTCGTCCATGACTCGCGCGGCGGCATTGCTCGGGAAATCCGTGCAGAGCGCGATCCAGCGACAGGGCAGATCAGCGGGTACATTGTCCGCGTCATCGACACGCTGTACGGCGACGCCGATATGGAGGATCCGCTCGAAGGGGACGGCACCGTCGGCTGGAACAAGGTGCTGGAGGTGCGTGAGTACGAGCCCTTTCACGTGGCTGGATCCGACGGTGCTGGCCGGAGATATACGCAGCCGCCGTCGCAGTTGGTTCGGGAAGTGCGCTACAAGATCACCAGCGATAAGCGGCCGGCCTGGTTCGATCCCGATCTCTGGAAGCCCTCGGAAGAGCGAGTGCTTGCACCGGATGGCTTGACGTTCCTGACCACGAAGTTCGAAGACTACCACCCGATCGGCGGCCCGAGAGAGGTTACAGATCCGTACGGAGGAGTGACACGAAGAGAATTTGACGATGCAGGCCGTGTTATCTTGTCGATCGACGCCTCCGGATCCGTTACGCGAAATACCTTCACGCACGATGACGATGACGGCTATGACGCAGACGCCGATTCTAAGTGGATATACAGATATGGAAACGGTGACCAGGTCGACCTTAAAGATCTTCCACATGGGCTCCTCCTAGAAAGCTGGACAACCCTGCCGGATACCGGTCATGATGTGCGGACTGCAACTCTTGTCGACAACAGATACTACACGAGTGGCATGAATGCTGGTCGGCTTCAGGCCGCTACAGATGCTGCCGGCGTTCGCACCAGCTACAACTACGACACCTTTGGAAACACGATCTCCACCGAGGCAACGTGGCTCTCGGCCGACGGCAGCACGAGCTCGAGTGGAAGCGCCGAAACCGACTTCGACCTGCTGGGGCGTGCGGTGCAGTCAAAGGATGCCGATGGCAATCTGTCACTGACATACCATGACGCATCGGGTCGAGTTGCCGCTCGCGTAGACGAGCTCGGCAATCCGACACTGCAGAAGTTCGATGCTGCGGGCCGCGTCGTCTCCACGATCGAGCCTGGCGGGTTGGAGACGCGGACGGCATACGACGCAGCAGGGCGCGTCGAGTACCGCAGCGAGAGGTTCGTATCGGCTACGGCATTCATCTTCGCGAACACGATCCGCGATGATGATGCGGGTGTCCCACACGGCTTTTCACTCACATGGAGCTCGTCCGACAACGCCAGTCGTTACAATGTGACGCAAACGCTGTATGACGCAGTTGGCCGAGCCGTCGGGACGCGTCAGTACTTTGACTCCAGTCTGCCGGTTGCAGCTCATACGACGCTGAACGACACCTTCAAGGTGGGCGAGCCCGATCTCGGACCGGTAGTTTCAAGTACCCGAACGATCTTCGACGGCAGTGGTCGCTCGGTCGAACAAGTCAACGCCGACGGGCTTCGACGCGGCACGGTGTACTGGCACGATGGATCGGTTCGCTACGCGGGGGCGCTCCGGCCCGATGCGCCGTCACGATGGTTCGACGAGCCGGCCTACCACGATCTCGAATTGGACCCGACACCGTCGCTTGTTGCTCACTTCCGTGACGCACCAGCGGCCGCGGGATCGCCGGACGGTGACCTGCGGGCGGATGTGACCTTCACACTGCGTGATCGCTGGAACGTCAACCGCGTCCGAGTGGAAGGAAAGCTTGAGGAGAACGACGTGCTGAAGCTGCGGCTTTGGGATCCGATCGATCCGCAAAAGCAGGCAACGATCTCGTACGTGGTTCCGAAGCGGCATCAAGCAGGAGACGCTGCAACGCGGGAAGTCGCCGCCGAAGGGCTTGTAGCGGCAATCAATGGTGAGGCAGCATTCGCCGACACCTTCAATGTCCGGGCGTTCGTCAACTATCAGAGTACAACCGTGCATCTCGTTCCAGCCGATCCGCTGCGGGGGCTCCACTACATGCTCGACGTCGAGACGGTGCAGGATCTATTCGGCACCGACACCGCACGGCCATCGCGACTCGCACCGATGCCGATCGCTTTGCCTGTCACGGAACGGACAGAGCCATCCCAAGAGCACGAAAGCCACTTCGCCCGTTCTCTGTATCAGGAAGACGTGCTCGGCAACCCGACGCTGACGATCAGCGACGTGTCGGGCCGCCCGGTACGGATCCTGCACGCCGATGGCAGCGTGACCGAGACGGTCTACGGCCAGCACGGCCAACCCGTCGATCCCGATGATCTCCCGGCAGGCCTTGCGGGCTTTGCGACGCAGATTCTGGATCTGAACCTACAGCCGCTCTTCGCAAACGGCGGCGAAGCCGCGGGTGGACGGCACGTCATCAAGATCGCCCTGCGAGATCCAGACGATGCAACCGATGATGACCGGGACGCTGAGGCACCTCAAGCCACGCACGAGGTGTACGACGCGGCAGGCAGGTTGGTGGCCGTCTGGCGTCCCAGGGTCACCGATGCCTCCGCCGGCTCCCAAACGGGCCGCGCCAAGTTCGCCTACGCCTACGACGCCAACGGCAACCGCGTGTCGCAGACCGACCCGTTGGGCCGGGTGACGGTGTTCCACGTCGACGACCGCGGCCGCTCGGTCGGCCGCACGCTGCCGATCGGCGTCGGCAGTGACGGCATCGCGAGCCTGACTGACGACTACACCGAGTCGATGACCTACGACGCCCGCGGCCGCATCGCGACGAGCGTCGACTTCAACGGCGTCATCACGGAGATGGTCTACGACGACGAGTCATTCGTCGCCGACGTGGCGGGAGGCGACCTGGATTGGGGCGCCTCTGCCGTTCCGCTGGGCCGGCTGGTCGAGGAGCGGGTCTACGCCGACGCCATCGCCTACGCGAACGACACCGTCTCGCTGGCGACCCGCTTCGCCTACGACGCCCTGGGCCGCCGCACGGCCTGGGGCCGCTGGACGAGCGAGGATGTGGGGGGCGGCCCGATCGACCTCACGAGCACCCCGGAGCGCCTGGAGACGTGGACGCACGACGCCGTCACCGGCAACGTCGCGACGCACGATCAGCCCGAGGGCCTCATCGCCTACGCCTACGACGCCCAGGGCCGCCTGCGGCACCTCGACGCCCCCGGTGGGGGGGCCGACGCCGTCTACCGCTACGACGCGTTCGGCCGCCTCTCCGAGACGGTGACGGACGCGGGCTTCAGCCGCTACGACTACGACGCGGCCGGGCAGCGCGTGCGGGAGACGCACCCGGGGGGCGTGACGTACACGCGCACCTTCGACGCCGCCGGCCGCCTGGAGGTCCAGGACGCGGTGGGCCACCTCCGCCAAGAGTACACCTACTTCGGCAACGGCCAGCGCAAGAGCGTCGCCGAGAGCGGCCCGGCCGGCAACGGGACGACGAACTGGACCTACGACGCCATCGGCCGCCTCGTGAGCGAGAATCTCGGCGGCACGACGAGCACCTGGGGCTACGACCTCGCCAGCAACCGCATTGAACAGGTGAAGGACGGCGTCAGGACGACCTACATCGTCGACGCCAACGACCGGCTCGTCAGCACGACGACCGGCACCACCGTCACGCCCTACGCCTACGACGAGGCCGGTCGGATGCTGACAGACGGCAGCACGAGCTACGGCTACGACCTGTTGGGCCGCCTCGACCGCGTGGATCACTCGGGGGACCAAGACCCCTCGACATGGACCCACACCTTCGAGTACAACAGCGCCGGCAGGCGGGCGATCGAGATCGACACCGCCAGCGGCGACGAAACGTCGCGGCTCTTTGACAACGTGAACCTGACGGGCCACTCGCAACTCCTCATCGAGGACGCCCCGGGCACGTCCAAGGACGTGTCGATGGTCTTCGCCGACCGCCTGCTGGGCCAGACGAACGGGTCGACGGCGCTCGGTGTCGGCCAGACGCAGATCGCCCACGTGCTGACCGGCGGCCACGGCAACGTTCGGGGACTGCTGGGCACGCCGGGCATCAATGGCTCTGCGGGCCTCGCTGCCGAGTACTACACCTACGACGCCTGGGGCGAGCTTCAGGTGCTGGACCCGTCGGTGGCCCGGTCGCTGCACCTGTCGCAGGGCGAGCGGTACGACGTGGCGGCCGGCGGCCACGACCACCGGGGTCGTCTGCGGACCGGCCACCTGTGGACGCAGACCGACAGCTACCTGCCGGGCCCGGGCGAGCTGTGGGACGCCAACCTGCACGCGTTCGTGGGGGGCAACCCGGTCAACCTTACTGACCCGACGGGGCAGTTCGGCTACATCCAACTTGCTGCTGTAGTTGGCATCGGGCTCACAGCCTTCTCTCTCGGAACGAACATTGGCAAGAGTGCCGTTGCCTTTCACGATGGTAACTACTCCGAGGGGTTTGAGTATCTTGGTTGGGCTGCCGTTGATGCAGCTTTCTTGGCGCTTCCGTTTGGGCCAATCGCAGGACCTGGTGCTCAACTTGTAAAATCAGGTTCCACGCTCTCTATGTCTGCCGTGCAGCAGATAGCGTCAATATCCCGCTTACAGAGGCTAGGACTGTCGGGCGCCTGGGGTTACACCACGACGCTCATGCAGGCTTCTGGTGGCGGGAATACAAGCCCACAAGGCAACCTCTTTGACGATGCGGAACCTCCGCGGGTAGATAACAAAACGTCCGGGACTCTCTATGTCAATGGGAAAGAGATTCCTTTCAAGAGCGGGAATCGAGGGCCAGCTTCTGACATGACCGGGATCAGAGGATTTGATGCCGTGACTAGGCAACATGTAGAGGGTCATGTGGCAGCGTACATGCGAAAGAACGGCATCAAGAAGGCGCATCTCAGAATCAACAACAAGGTTTGCGTGTCTTGTCAAAGAAATCTAAATAGAATGCTTGATGACGGGGCTCAGCTATGGGTAGAGGAGCAGGTGCATGGTGGGCAAACTAAATACTACCGAGGTGGATCATGATTGTTTACAGGAACGGCAAAGAGAAGAAGATGAGTGCTGCCGACGCGACTGTCGAACTAGGCGATATTCTTGCCGGTGACGGAGAAGACTATGCAGCTTTTGAGTTGGACTCATCCAAAGACATACAGCTCACGAGATTCGGTAAAAATCAAAACTTCGTTGTTGTGTCATCAAGCGATCCTACCTACGAAGCTTTCAACCTCTCCAAGCAGGCTTCGTTGTCAGGCGTGGATAAATTTATGTCGATAACTGGCTCTGAGGTGGTGCTAGATGACGCGATCATTGTTGACGACGCAACTGCGCGTGAGGCAATTAACTGCTTCATTCGCGACGGATCTATCAGCGAGGAGATGCATTGGCACCGCGACGACTGACCTGCGAGGTCGACTCAACCAGACTATGCGTAACACCCGCCTTGTTGATGAGCGGGTCTACGCCGCCGGCAAGACGCCGGGTGCCGACACGCCCGACCTCGTCCACCGCTACGCCTACGACGCCCTGGGGCGCCGAACGGCCTGGGGCCGCTGGACGAGCGAGGATGTGGGGGGCGGCCCGATCGACCTCACGAGCACCCCGGAGCGCCTGGAGACGTGGACGCACGACGCCGTCACCGGCAACGTCGCGACGCACGATCAGCCCGAGGGCCTCATCGCCTACGCCTACGACGCCCAGGGCCGCCTGCGGCACCTCGACGCCCCCGGTGGGGGGGCCGACGCCGTCTACCGCTACGACGCGTTCGGCCGCCTCTCCGAGACGGTGACGGACGCGGGCTTCAGCCGCTACCACTACGACGCTGCCGGCCAGCGGGTGAGGGAGACCCACGGCGGCGGCACCACCTATTTCCGCACCTTCGACGAGGCGGGCCGACTGGAGACGCTCGACGTCACCGGCGGCGGGGCGGACCTGTCGCAGACCTACACGTACTTCGGCAACGGCCAGCGGAGTAGCGTTGACGAGAGCGGCGTTGAGACGAGTTGGACGTACGATGCCATCGGCCGCCTCGTGAGCGAGAACCTCGCCGGCACGACCACGACGTGGGGCTACGACCTCGCCAGCAACCGCGTGCGTCAGGACAAGGTCGGGGTGGTCACGACCTATGCGGTCGACGACAACGACCGGCTCCTCAGCACGACGACCGGCACCACCGTCACGCCATACGCCTACGACGAGGCCGGCCGGATGCTGAGCGACGGCACGACCGACTACCGCTACGACCTGCTGGGCCGCCTGGACGCCGTCGACCGCAGCGGCGACACGAACCCCTCGACATGGGACACCACGTTCGGGTACAACAGTGCCGGCCGCCGGGCGATCGAGCTCGACACGGCCAGCGGCGACGAGACGACACGGCTCTTTGACAACCAGAACCTGACGGGCCACAGCCAGCTGCTGATCGAGGACGCCCCGGGCACGGCGAGCGACGTGTCGATGGTCTTCGCCGACCGATCGCTGTTCCAGAGCACGGGCGGCAACAAGGAGCACGTGCTCGTCGGCGGCCACGGCAACGTCGAGGGCCTCATCGGCGCGGGCACGGCCGAGTCCTACACCTACGACGCCTGGGGTGACCTGCAGCAGCTCGACGCGTCGGTGGCGAGGTCGCTGCACCTGTCGCAGGGCGAGCGGTACGACAAGGCAGCCGGCGGCCACGACCACCGGGGTCGGCTGCGAACCGGCCACCGGTGGACGCAGACCGACAGCTACCTGCCGGGCCCCGGCGAGCTGTGGGACGCCAACCTGCATGGGTTCGTGGGCGGGGACGTGATCAACAAGAACGACCCGACCGGAATGATCTCGATTGCAGGTCTGGGCCTTAACGTCAGCCAGATGGCGTCGCGTTACGCACACCAGGGATTCACTGCTTATCGCGGTTACAAGAACGCCAGCACGGTCGCTCGTTCCGTCCAAGCATTCTCGCGTGCTGTCCGAGGAGCAAGCAACCTGTACGACACAGTCTCAGCTGTTGCTGATGCGGCCACTCTGTTCCGAGACTTTGATCTAGACGCTCTCGCTCCTAGCTTTGCATCGCTTGCCGATGGCCGCACGGTGCGGGTTAATCTTCCAGAGGCTTTAACCCGCCGTCTCGCAAGGATGTCAAATCGCCTTGGCGGAATCTCGAATCCTGTCCAGCAATGGCTTGGCGAGTTGGTCACCGGTCTCATAGCAAATGCGGCAGGATTCACGACAACTGACCTCGCGGTTGGCAGAACCGGTATTGATTCATTGATGAAGGATCCCAGATCCGGACAATTCGTCGTTCTGGAAGCCAAGGGGGGTAGTAGCAGACTCGAAAAGGGGCAAATGCGAGATCGCTGGATCAGATCCAGATTGAATGACCTAATTGCGAGTAACGGCGCTAAGAGTGATACACCGGATCTACGTGAAGCGCTTGTGACCAGAAAGAGCATGCTTGCGGTAGTCGTCAGCTTCAATATTACTCGCTCGCCTGAGGTCATTGCTAAAGCTCAGAAGTCTCCCGGTGTCGGTTCTTGGTTCAGGGAGGTTCGGCCATGAGAGACGTTTCATTCTTCAAAACGGAAGAACTTTGGAAGGGTCATGGGCTTTCCATCAGCGACCTCGATCAAATAAGACGTAACATCCAATCAGGAAGAGAGTTGCTGCAACGCGATGATATTGCGGACGACTGCCATGGCATGGTGCGACATTATGCATTAACCGACATATATATGGAGCTGTTGGTTCTCCATTCTAGCTTGCCTTGGGAGCGACCGGCTGTTCGGGTGGCCGTTGATCTTTTGCATGCGGTAGCTGAATACTTCTTCGGTAGTTGGCAAAATTCGGCGGCAGGGCAGCGGGAGGCTAAAGGTATGCCTTGGCGGTACGCCTTCCTCTGCGGATGTCTCGCCTCACTCCTGCTGGACGACACGCCGCTACTCGTGAGGTTTTCAGAATGGGTAAATCTCCCGCGCCGCCCCAGCGACGGCGGCCCTCCGTTCAGCGGTGGTGAGGAGAACACGCCGTTCTACTACGCGCTGGCCTCGACCGCAGCTGACGGCTTTGCCCACGCCGGCGCGGCCGGCATCCGCCGCGTCAAGCGATCGAGAACGACGGAGTGTGAATTACTCCTACACGGGCTAAGGTCAATCGTTGAGAAGGACGGCGGGTCTGTGCGTGAGGTTCTCAATGATCACGCCAGATTGTTTATGGCGGATCACTATCAGCGAGGCAACATCATCTCTATCGCTTCGCTCGACGCTTCTGTGCTGTACAACTTGGCGATATCGCGGGGCATTGAAGTGCTGAAGTTGTCGGAGCCCGCTGCTGACATCATCGTTCGGCCTCAGACGATTGGGTTGTCAGAGTAATGCACGAGGTGTACGACGCGGCAGGCAGGTTGGTGGCCGTCTGGCGGCCCAAGGTGACGAACGACACCACCGGCTCAACGAAGGGCCGGGCCAAGTTCGCCTATGCCTACGACGCCAACGGCAACCGCCTCTCGCAGACCGACCCGCTGGGCCGGGCGTCAGAAAAGGGGCGTCAGAAAAGGGGTCGCGAGTGCTCTGTCCGGACCCTTCTTCGGCATAGCTACAGAGCGATG
>CAYMAS010000036.1:0-36867 GCA_964388485.1 uncultured Tepidisphaerales bacterium
ACCGACAAGGCGTGCTCATCGGAGCACCTGTCAAGTTACAAGCCGAGGGACCTCGCCTCTGACTCGCAGATCCAAACGAGGTCCCTCGCTTCGCTCGGGATGACGGAGGGGGAACACGAGCAGGACCTGTGCGAGCGGCTTGAGGAACGGTTATCGTCGTGCTGAAGCACGACCTACGGGGCGGCTTGCATTATGAACTCGAACACGTGCCGGCCGGGCTTGAATTGGTAGGCGTCGAGCGTGTCCGGGCCGCAGCTGGCGGTGCCAAGGCCGCGGTGGAAGAGGTCGAGGCAAACCGTGACTTCCGGTCGCGGCTCCAGGTCGAACGTGTGGAACGCCTTCGTCAGATCCTCTGGCGTGAAGTGGCTGGCGGAGAAGCTCATCGGCGACGACGGCACCAACCGCAGCGACGGCCCAGCGTCGCTGCGAAGCTCGCTCCACCGCACGTCCGTCTTGAGCCCGTGCTCCTGCGGCACGATGTACGGCACGTACTCCTCCGTCACCGTCGACCGGTAGAGCCCGATCGGCGAGCCGGTCTTGCGGTCCGGATACGACTCGCCAGGACCGCGGCCGTACCACCTGAGCTGCTCGAACTCGGTCGGCATCGTGAAGATCACGCCCAATCGCGGCAGGTCGGGCAGGCGCGGGTCGACGTCGAACGAGTGGCGCTGCATCAGCGTGCCGTCGCCGTGCAGCGTGTGAAGTTGCTCGTGGAGGATCGCCGCGTCGTCGTCCCGGCCGGTGAATGTCCAACGATGCCGCAGCCGAACGCTGGCCGAGCCGTCGCGATGCCGTTGGACGGCGGGCGTCTCGATGTCCGTCAGCCTGGCTTTGTCGAGCTTGGCGTTGCACCACCGGCCCAGCGGCTTCCAGTCAGCGTGCCACTGCTCGGGCTTGCCCTTGACGCCGTCATTGCTCGTCGGTCCACGCCAAAGGTTGAGCGTCGGGCCGTCGAGCAACAGCGGCTGATCGTCGAGCGTGATGCCGGTGACGATGCCGCGCTTCGGGCTGACCTGCAACGCCAAGCCGCCGGCTTCGAGCACGAGCTTCGACTTCGTTTCCACGACTTCCACGTCCCCCGATGCCGCGACCTCTGCCGGCTTCGCCTCGGCGACGACGAATTGCTCCCAAGCGACCGTGTGCCCCTTCGGGCACCACGGCGTCTTCCTGGCGGCGAACGCTTCGACCGTCACGATCGCCTCGCCGTCCGTCTGCTTCGGCAAGGGCAGCTTCACCGTCGCCGATCCGAGCGCCTCGATCGCGGGCACCTTCACAACGCCGCCGCTCTGCTCGATGCCGTCGATCTCCAGCCGCCAGCGGAACGCCAGCCAACTCGTGTCGACGAAGTACTGCTTGCTCGTGATCCGAAGCGTCTTGCCGTCGAGCTCGAACTTGATCGGCTGCTGGACCTTGAGGCAGTCCTTCATCGCCGGGTGAAGCGAGCGGTCCGGTGCGACCAGACCGTCGCAGACGAACTCTGCGTCGTGGATCTTCTCCCCGAAGTCGCCGCCGTAGGCCCAGTAAGCAAGGCCGTCGCTCGTCGTCTGCTTGAGGCCGTGATCGACCCACTCCCAGATGAAGCCGCCCTGTAGCCCTTCGTAGGTCTCGAAGGCGTCCCAGTAGTCCTGGAGGTTGCCGTTGGAGTTGCCCATCGCATGTTGATATTCGCACAGGATGAGCGGCCTCGGATCGTTGTTCCGCTTCGCCCAGGCGATGCAGCTGTCGACGTGCATGTACATCGGCGGGTAGATGTCGCTGACGTGCTGGCCGTGTGGCTCGTCGGCGTTGCCTACCTGCTTCCACGTACGACGGATGCCGCCTTCATAGTGCAGCGGCCGAGTCGGATCACGCTGCCGCAGCCAGGTGGCGGCGGCATCGTGGTTCTCGCCGTAACCGCTCTCGTTGCCGAGTGACCACAAGATGACGCTCGCGTGGTTCTTGGTCCGCTCGACCATGTTCTGCACGCGATCCACGAACGCGGAGCGATACCGCGGGTCGCGGCAGAGCGTCGGGTAGTTGTCGTGCGACTCGAGGTTCGCCTCGTCGATGACGTAGAGGCCGTACGCGTCGCACAGGTCGTACCAGCGGCGGTCGTTGGGATAATGGGCGTTGCGGACAGCATTGAAGTTGTGCTGCTTCATGAGCTCAATGTCCCGAATCATCGTTTCGGTCGAGAGCACCTTGCCGGTCGTGTCGTCGTGCTCGTGCCTGTTGACGCCGCGCATGATGACGGGCTGGCCGTTGATGAGCAGTTGCCGGTCGCGGACCTCGATGCGACGGAAGCCGACGCGGACCGACACGTGCTCGATCGCCTTGCCGTCGTGCAGACTGATGAGCAACGTGTACAAGTTCGGCGACTCGGCGGACCAGGCATCAACCTTCTCGAGCCGGCACGAAAGTTTGGCGATATTGCGGTGCCGGCCGAACTCGGCGTCGATCGGCTGATCGGCCTCCAGTTCCGCGACAGTGTTGCCTTGGCCATCGAGCAGCTTGCCGCGGACGTGGTACTCCGACTCCGGCATCTCGACGAAGTTGAGCTTCACGTCGACGTCGAGCGTGCCCGCGACATGGTCGTCTTCAAGACGAGCCTTGGCGAAGACGTCCTCGACGTACGCTGGTGCCTGGCTGTAGAGCAGCACCTCCCGGAAGACGCCGCCGAGCCACCACTGGTCCTGGTCTTCGATGTACGACGCGTCGGACCACTGAATGCAGGTCAGCGTGATCTGATTGCTGCCGACGCTGACGAACTCGGTGACGTCGAACTCGCTGGGCAGTCGCGAGTCTTTGCTCATGCCGACGAACGTGCCGTTAATCCAGACGCACAGAACGCTCTCGGCCGCGCCGACGTGCAGGACGATGCGTCGGCCGTCCCAGCTCGCCGGCACCTCGAATTCACGCCGGTAGACGCCCGTCGGGTTCTCCTCCGGCACGACCGGCGGATCGTTGTCGAACGGCATCTGGACGTTCGTGTAGATCGGCTTGGAGTGCCCGTGCTGCGTCCAGTTCGACGGCACGGGGATCGTCGTCCACGTCGCATCGCCGCCCTTAGGCAACGCTGCGGAGGCTGGAACGGCTTCGGGACGGTCGTAGAGCTTGAACTTCCAGTCGCCGTCGAGGGACACGAGCCAGTCGTTGCCGTGGCGGCGTTGTCGCTTGGCACTGGCGGCGGTCGGGTGCGGGACGAGGTCGGCTCGGCCGGGAAGGCGGTTGAGGTGCGTCAGCTCAGGCTGCTGCCAGAAAAGAGGGAGTCGGTCGAACAGAAGACTGGGCATTCGCACGCTTTATAAGCAGGACAGGTCGCCGACGCGACAGACGTGGCGAAGCGGGCACATTCTTGCCGATCCCGGACGTGACGCCTTCCTGCGGGCTGGTCAAGCCGAATCTTCTTGACAGCCGGCTGAAGTTGAGGTAAGAAACGTTTCATGGCGTTGCCGGTTGCAACTTCAACCCGAACGACCCGCCCCCGCAAGGGTCGCGGCCAGACGTCGGGCCTCAAACAGATCGCCGCCGACCTGAATCTCGCCGTCAGCACCGTCAGCCACGCTCTCAAGGGCGACGGCACGCTCAGCGACGACACCCGCAAACGCGTCCGCGAACACGCCGCACGCGTCGGTTACACCGCCAACGCCCACGCTCGACGCATCCGCTCGACGGGCACTCGCGTTATCGGCCTGGTGATTCCCGATGTCGTCCTGACCTACAACGAGTTCGTCCAGCACGCCTTCCGCCACGTCGCCAAGAGCGGCCGCGAACTGCAGATCGTTCTGAGCGAGTTCGACTCGAACTTGGAGGATCAGGCCCTCAAGACGCTGCTCGAGCAACGCGTCGACGGCATCCTGCTCAAGAGCTGCTTCCGCCACATCGACGAGGTGCCGAGCGATCACGCGCTTCGCACTGTCATGGCCAGCGAGACGCCGACTGTGATCGTCGGTGACGAGGTCCGCACCAGCGGCTTGCCGTGCTGCCGGACGCCGACGGAGGTCTACGGGCGTCTGTTGGTCGAGCGGCTCATCAGCGAAGGCCGGCGTTGCATCGACTGGCTGCTCGCGGTTGATTTGAACGAGACGCCGATGGACACGCTGCCGCAGCACCGCCGGGCGATCCAGGCCGCCGAGCAGCAGGGCCGCCAGATGCTCGGCGACGATTTTGTGATCCGCTTGCGGACGCTCGACGAGCTACCGGCACCCGCCGGTCAGCCATCGCCTCTGGCGGACTACGGCAACTACATCAATGAGGGCCTGCCCGAGCGAGGCCTGACCATCGGCCGCCGCATGGCCGCCGCAGCGATGGACGAAACCCATCCGCCCGACGCGCTTGTCTGCATGAACGACGTCATCGCCATCGGGGCGATGCGGGAACTGACCGCTCGCGGCGTGGACATCCCGAAGGATGTGGCCGTGGCGACCTACCACGCGACGACCGCTGCGCCGATGGCGTTCAAGCCGTTGCTCGTCGTCACGCCCGGCCCTGGCTCCTTTGCCGCCAAAGCCCTGAGCATGCTCGACCTCGCCATCGACGGCCGCGACCCCGGCAACGACCACGCCGAAGCCCACCTGACCCTTGTCGGCGGCATTCACTGACCTGCTGATTTGCGACCCCGGCCGATCCGCTCGATCGGCAAGCCACTGGAGGACTCCATGAACCGTTTCGCTTCCCAACCCCATCGCCGCCGTAGCGGCTTCACGCTCGTCGAGCTGCTCGTCGTCATCGGCATCATCGCGTTGCTCGTGAGCATCCTGCTGCCGACGCTCGGCCGCGCCCGCGACTCGGCCAATGCCGTCAAGTGCCAGAGCAACCTCCGCCAGATCGGCGTGGGCATTCTCTTCTACGCCAACGACAACGACGGCTTCCTCGTTGCGGTTCAGCAGGAACAAGTGCCGCAATTCGATCCGATGGCCGCCCCCATCGGCCGGCACTGGGCGGCGACGTTGCTCGACACGGGATCCTTCGACAGCGACACCGCCGAGGGTGGATCGGTCGGCGCGGCTGACGAGCAGTCGGACATTGAAAGCGCCTACCGATGCCCCGAGGGAGCCAACGAGAAGTGGGACACCTCGGACGTCTCGACCTTCCCCGACAGCCACGAAAGCGGACTGGGCGACCGCTACTGGCTCCGGTCCTCGGCCTCGGGTCGGCAAGTGCCGCTGTGGTACGGCATCAACGGCGGCTACGGCCGTACGACCGCCGACTTCCGCGGCATGTGGCCCTTCGGCTATGAGCGGTTCGCCGTTCCCACTTCCGTCAGTGCGACGCAGCAGGTGGTCGAGATGCACAAGATCGTCCGCGTACCTAACCCGACGAAGATGGCCTTCGTTTACGACGGCCTCTCGGCCCACGACCGCAACGCCGACCGCATCACGACGCGTCACAGCGGCCGGACCAAGGCCAACGTTCTGCACGGTGACGGCCATGTCGAGGCCTACTTCGACCCCCAAGGCGACGAGTTCCGCGAGGGCGAGCTGCCCGAGCAAGATGAATTCGCCCTCGATCGGCCGGACTACCTGACCGAGCACTACCCGAATCTCTACTGGAACCTGATGCAACGCGACTGATCGCGCTGCCAGGTGATTCCACACCCTGTGATTCCGCACCCCGTGTGCCCTTTTCTCGGAGGAGAAACCATGACCCGCACCCTTTCCGCACTCGCTCTCGCCGTCGCCGCATCTCCGGCAATCGCCGACACCATCACCTTTGACCCGGCCGACGGCTACAACCTCGGCACGAGCCTCGTCGCCAACTCGGACTGGGCCGGCAACGGCGCGCTCTACAGCATCACCAGCCTCGGCGGCGGTGACGGAGCCGCGCTCTCGGCCGCAACGCCGCAGACGCCGTTCGCCAACAACCGCTTCACGCCCGACGCCAGCTTCCTCGGCACGGCGACCACCGACACCGCCGGTCAGGCGTACGACTTCGGCTTCCTTCTGGGCTCGCCCCAGGCTGCGACCGACACCGGCTTCGGCCTCGCCCACCGCATCCGCATCGGCGGGACCGACGGTGCGCCCATCGTCGACTTCCAGATCTTCGACAACGGCCGACTTCAGTACTACAGCGGACCGGGCACCGGCGTGACGGGCAACGGCTTCTCCAACGTCGTCAACGTCAACGGCAACAACCTCATCCTCGATGACCTCGGCGGCCGCAACGCACCGCTCGAAGGTCGCATCGACTTCGACAACAACACCTACGAACTCAGCTTCGACGGCGTCGTGCAGGGCACGTTCCCGCTCCTCAACACGCCCGGCACCTTCGGTCAGGTCACGCTGCAGTGGGGCACCTCCGCCAGCACGCCCGACTACCGCCAGATCCTCATCGACGACCTGAGCATCGACGGCGTCGCGGATCGCCTCCCCGGCGATGCCACCGGTGACGGCACCGTCGATCTCTCGGACTTCACCGTCCTGCGGAACAACTTCGGCAGCGACAACGTCATCTTCGCCACCGGCGACTTCAACGCCGACAACGTCGTCGACCTCGCCGACTTCACGATCCTGCGGAACAACTTCGGCAGCAGCAACGCGAGCGACATCGCGATGCTCGACGCGTGGTACGCCTCGGTCGTTCCCGAGCCGACGTCCCTCGCACTCGCCGGCATCGCCAGCACGCTGCTGTTGCGTCGGCGTCGTTGATTGCTGAGCTTCTTCCATTCACCCTTTTGCAATCTCCAGGAGGAGAAAATGACTAAACAACCATTCATTTCATCTGTCTGTGTTCTGGCCATAGCCAGCGTTGCCTCTGCCAAGACTGTCAGCTTCGACGAGTCGGACGGATACGTTCTTGGCACCTCGCTGGTCGACCAACCAGGCGTCGGCGGCCCTGATTGGAAGGGTAACGGCTCGCTCTACACCGTCACCAGCCTTGGTGGCGGCAATGGAGCCGCTCAGTTCAACACGTCGGTTGAGAACTCTGCTTTTGCCAACAATCGATTCGTCCCAGATGCCGACTTCCTCGGCACCACGGATACGACGACCGCGGACAAGCTGTACGCTTTCGGCTTCGACCTCCGCTTCGACTCGATTGGCTCAAACGATGGTTTCCGCCTGGACCATCGGATCAACATCGGAGGCACTGACAGTGCCCCGATGGTTCGGTTCCAACTCTTCGGCAACAGCCGGCTCCAGTATAACGACGGCACAGCCGACATCAGCGCGCAGAACATCAATGGCGCTTCGTTGAATCTCGACGACACTGGTGGCCGATTCGTTCCCGTCGAGGGCATCATCGACATCAATGCCGGGACGTACGACCTGATCGTCGATGGCGTGCCTCAGGGGACGGATCTTGCACTCGCGAACATCCCGGCCGACTTCGGCCAGGTGACGCTGCAACTTCGGACCAATGATGCCGGTGCGCTGGGCTACAGCCTGGACAACCTGCAGATCGACGGCACGGTTATTCCCGAGCCCGCTTCGGCAACGGCACTCGGCCTCGTTGGCCTCGTTGCAATGCGACGGCGTCGCTGATCCGTCTTCCCCCTTTACCAGCAGGCGGTGGCACCAACGCCTCCGTCTGCTTTGACTGCTTTCGTTTGAACGAAGCAGTCTTGATTCACCTGCCTGGAGAAACATGTTGACCCGAATCCCCCTGCTTGCCATGCCCGCCCTCGCGCTTGCGACAGGCTCTGCGATGGCAGTGACCCTCACGGCGGACAAAGACACCTACGTTGATTTCGCCAATCCCGACACGTCGTTCGGATCCTCCGAGACCTTGCTCGTCACCACGCTGAGCGACAACGCCAACCAGACGGACAACGACGAGGGCAAGTCGAAGACGATCTTTATCAGTTTCGACCTGTCGAGCATCACAGGCCCCTACACCTCGGCGACCCTCGACATCTTGAAGCTCGACGGTCGCGGTGATCGAAACATCGAGCTCTGGGGTGTGACTGATGAGAGCTTCGATGCCTGGGACGAATCGTCCTTGACCTGGAACGCTGCCGTTGCCGACAACGTGATTGTCGACAACGACGGCCGGTCCCTGGTGAACGAGGTGCGACTCGGTCTCCTGATGTCCGCGACGCCAACCCGGAACGATGGCGTCGACCCGTATACCGCGTTCGACGACACGACGAACATGACGGACGAGTTGCTCGACTTCGTGAATAGCGACACGAACGGCATCGTCACCTTCGCCGTCCACTTCGAAAACGTGAACGGCAACATTTACAGCTTCGCGTCGTCGGAAAGCACGCTGATCGACGCTTTTGCACCGACGTTGACGCTGACCCCGATTCCCGAGCCCGCTTCGGTCGCGGCTTTGGGTTTGCTCGGACTGGTCGGTCTGCGTCGGCGTCGCTGAGTCTCCCAAGCACCTCCTCCGGCGGCGTCTGCGCTGACGCGTAGCCGCCGTCTTCTAGTTGATCCCCATCAGGCTTCACCATGCACCGCCTCCTCCTCGCCGCGACCCTCGCCGCCGCCACGCCGTTGCTGGCTCAAACGGCTTCCTTCGATCCCGACAACGGCTACAACGTCGGCCGGTCGCTTGCCAATCAGCCGGACGGACAGCCGAAGTGGCAAGGCAGCGGCGAACTCTTCACGGTGGTGCCCGAAGGCGACGGCGGGGCCGCTCAATCGGCAGCGACGGATCAACCCAACTTCTCCAACCTTCGCCTCGTGCCTGCTGGCGTCGAGGCCAAGGGGCAGGTGCCGTTCAGTTTGAAGCTCCGCGGTGATGCCCCGCCGACTTCCAAAGACTTCGCCGGCGCCTGGTTCATCCGGATTGGCCACGACGACGAAGGCAACGCCACCGGCAATGCGGTCCGCATCGGCATTTTCGACAACGGCATCGTCCAGACCGAGAACCAAGCCGGCGGCGGCACGACGCGGATGCTCGATGCCGACGGCGATGCCATCGATCTCGACGATCTGCAAGGCCGGTTCGTCACCATCGAAGGGGTCATCAATTTCGACGCCGAAACTTACACGCTGAGCTTCGACGGCGTCGAGCAGACGTTCAACGGCTCCACGGATCTGCCGTTTGCCCAGGCCGGGCAGGACGCGTTCGGCATGGTGTCGCTCAACAGCTGGAACAGCGACGACCCGCAGTCACGGCAAATCTCCATCGACGACCTGACCGTCGGCGAGGGCCAGACAGTCGCGGCGGCTGAGGTGCAGGACGACGCGGTGCAGGACGACGCGGTGGCGTTGCCAGTGCCGCGCCCGCGACCCGCCGGAGACGACGTGCCGGCCGGGGGAATGTCGCTTTTGCCGGAGTCGTCAGCAGACGCCTTCTTCGCGGGCAACCACGGCCCGGACAAGTCGCTGGCGAGTGTCGAAGTTGTCGAGCTAGAGGACGGGCCGACGGACGAGGCGTTGCGGGTGGTGGTCGGCAACAACCCGTCGCCGACGCCCGCTCCATGGCATGTCGAGGTCAAGACGCGGCAAATCGCACCGACGTCCGGCGGCGACTTGGCGATGCTCCGTTTCTGGGCCCGCACGATCGAGTCGCAGCATGAGACCGCCGCTGCGGAGTTTGACGTCTACTACCAGCACGCTGGTCGGCCTTACGACCCGTCCTTCATGTACCGGGCCACGCCCGGCAGCGAGTGGACCCGATACGATATTCCTTTCGACGTCTTTCGGACCTACGGCGATGGCCGAGCAGAACTGAACTTCGCTGCGGGCCTACGGGAGCAGACCTTCGAGCTGGCGGGCATCGAGTTGATCTCGTTTGCCGGCAGCGGCGTGACGATGGACGCGTTGCCGAAGACGACGCAAGATTATCCGGGTCGGGCAGACGATGCTCCGTGGCGGATCGAAGCGCACGAGCGAATCGCGGAGCTTCGCACCGGGCCGATCACGGTGAAGGTCGTCGACGCCGACGGCCAGCCGGTGGCGGGTGAAGAGGTACAGATCGAGATGACGCGCTCTGCCTTCGAGTGGGGCACCGCCGTCAGTGCCGAGATCTGGCGGCAGGACAATGCCGACGCGGAGAAGTACCGCCAGGAAGTGCTGCGTCTCTTCAACACGGCCAGCACGGAGAATGGCCTGAAGATTCACCGCTGGTACGACCTGCAGCGTCGAGAAGAAACGATGAAGATGATCCGCGACCTCGATGACGCGGGCCTGAACATTCACGGCCACGTGCTGGTCTGGCCGAGCTGGCGTAAGACGCGGGTGCCGCTGGATCGAATTCAGGCCGAGGCCGAGGCGGGCGACGTGGAGGGGCTGCGTTGGATCACGAACGAATTCATTCGCGACGTCACGCTCGACACGCGTGGCTTGATCGACGCGTGGGACGTCATGAACGAGCCGTGGAACAACAACGACTTCATGCGGCTCATGGGCGAGAGCGAGATGACGACGTGGTTCGAGCAGGCGGACGAGTACGTGCCCGAGACCGTGCTCTACATCAACGACTTCGGCATCCTCAACGGCCCTCCCTTCGAAAGTAACGACCATGCGATCGAGTACCACCGCGTCATCGACCTCCTCGTGAACGACGATGCGCCGCTGGAGGCGATCGGCTTCCAGGCGCACTTCGGCAGTCTCATCCCGCCGGCTCAGATGATGGAGACCATCGCCGCCTTCGAGGGCTTCGGGAAGCGGTTCGCCATTACGGAATACGACGCCCGCACCAGCGACGAGGAGGCGTACGCCGATCACATGCGTGATCTCATGACGATCGCCTACGCGCACGAGCAGTTCGACGCGTTCATCATGTGGGGCTTCTGGGACAAGCCGCACTGGCTCAAGAACGCGCCGCTCTACCACGAAGACTGGACGCCCAAAGCCGGCCTCGCGATGTGGGAAAAGCTCGTCCTGAACGACTGGCACACGAGCGAGACGGCCACTACGTCTAGCGACGGCACGGTGCAAGTGACTGGCCACCATGGCAGCTACCGCATCACGATCGGCGACGAGACGGTTGAGGTCGACCATCGTCGCGACGAGTCGGCGACGGTGGAGGTTCGGTTGCAGCAGTGACGCAGTCGATGCGTTACGCTCTGCGAGATGAGGAGCCTGCTCACCGCCGCCTTTGCTTCCACGGCCCTTGGCACTGGTGCATTGGCGCAGGAACGAATGAACGTTCTGTTCATCCCGGTCGATGATCTCAAGCCCGCCATCGCTGCCTTTGGCGACGAGCGGGCCATCACGCCGAACCTCGACCGGCTGGCGGAGCGAGGCACGATTTTCACGAATGCTCACTGCCAGCAGGCAGTCTGCGCGCCGAGTCGCGTGTCGATGCTGACCGGGCTTTACGCGGACACGACGAAAGTCTGGGACCTCAGGACGAAGTTCCGCGACCACCTGCCGGACGTCGTCACGCTGCCGCAAACCTTCAAGAACAACGGCTACATGTCGGTCGGCATCGGCAAAGTCTTCGATCCGCGAAGCACCGACCGCGGGCTCGACACGCGCTCGTGGAGCGAGCCCTACGCACAGGTGCAGTCGCCAGCGCAGTCGACATTCGGCTTTCGTGAGCCGAACGTGATTCGGCAGGTGGAGATCGCCAAGACGTCACCCGACTGGCCCGACGGCTGGAAGCAGCAGCTTCGCTTCGCGTTCCCAGATGGCCAGCCGGTCACGGATGCCGCCGACGTGCCGGACGAGGCGTACGAGGATGGTCTGGTTGCCGACGTGGCAGGGGCTCGGCTGCGGGAGTTTGCAGCGTCCGACGAACCCTTCTTCTTCGCCGTCGGCTTCAAGAAGCCGCACCTGCCGTTCAACGCTCCCTTGAAGTACTGGCAGCTTTACGACCGCGATGAATTCGAGCTCGCCACATCTCGCCACGCTCCCGAGGGCGCACCGGAGTACGCTTCGCAGCCGGGCTGGGAGCTTCGCAACGGCATCTACGACGTCGGCGGCATCGGCTTCGAAGGGGATCTGCCGGACGACCTGCAACGCGAACTCATCCACGGCTACTACGCCGCTACGAGCTTCATCGATGCACAGGTCGGCGAACTGCTCGACACGCTTGACCAGACTGGATTGGCAGAGACCACCATCATCGTCCTCTGGGGCGATCATGGCTTTCACCTCGGCGACCACGGCATGTGGTGCAAGCACACGAACTACGAACAGGCCACGCGGTCGCCGCTCATCATCGTCGACCCGCGACACGAAGGCGGCATCGTCAACGCCTCGCCCGTCGAGCTGGTCGACGTCTTCCCGACGCTGGTCGAGCTTGCAGACGTCGAACATGAAGGAACCCTTCACGGCGACTCGCTCGTGCCGATCCTGACTGGTGAAGCCGATGCGGTGAGCGACTTTGCCCTGAGCCAGTTCCCTCGCGGCGGTCGTGACGGCGAGGACAAGATGGGCTACGCCTACCGCACCGACCGATATCGCCTGGTCCGTTGGCGAGCGCAGAACAGCCGGGAACTCGGCGAGATCGACGGCCCGGTCGTAGCCGTGGAACTTTATGACTACGAGGCGGACCCGCTCGAGACGCGGAACCTTGCCGACGATCCTGCTTATGCAGACATCCGCCGTGACCTCGAGGCCATGGCGGACGCGTATCGCCAAGAGGCGGGCTACCGGGAGTGACGACTACTCGATCGTGTGGATGACCTGCGTTTCTGCCGGCATCGGACGGGCCAAGTCGAGGCGGCCCCAGGTGGCGGGTTTGTATTGCGAGCCGGCGGACTTGGGGGCGGACCAGAAGAAGTCCGTCGCCGTCTGGTAGTCGCGAACGTTGACGTTGAATCGGATCGCGTCATGCTCGCCACCGGCAAACCCGTGTAGTTCTTCGGCGGGAATGAAGACCTCCGTCACATACCGGCCCGGCAAGACGCGGGCGGCATCGATGAGGCCACGCGCCGGAATCTGGTGCTCGCCGCCGAGGGCGTCGCCGGGACGTGACCACCGACTCCACGTGCCGCTCTCGCCGGCGTGCGGGAAGGGGTTGGGCACGAAGAAGTATTGGTGATCGTAGTTGGTGAACCCTCGCTTCGGACGGTTCTCGGTCGAAGCTGAGGTGCTGACGAACAGCTCGATCGCGTCCTGCGTCCACCACGGCCCTTTGGGCGGGGCGGCTTGGATGGCACCGTCGGGTACCTCGACCGCGACGTACAAGCCGTTCTCATGCCAGCCGGCGAAGACGGTCGGCTGCTGCTTGTTGGCCCTGTCGCTGCCGACGGTTTCGCTACGACGCACAACGCCGACGCGGTGGGCTTCGGTCCACTCGCGGAGGCTGCCGTCGACTTCGGGCAGCTCTTCGAGGTAGGGAATGGAGCCGCTCGGGATGAGATCGACAAAGCTCTCGCGCCACGTCTTGGCGATGACGTCTGCAAACGTGTCGCGTGTCAGGCCTTTGGCAGCGTGCAGGTCGTTGAGCAGCGGCGTCGTTTCGCGGATGGCCTGGACGAGGTTTTCGTACTCGCGATCGTCTACGTCGACGATGCCGAAGTTCACGTCCTCGCCGTCCAGAGTGCGTCCCGATGGCGGCTCGTCGTTCCACTGGAACCAGTCGGCACCGACGATGAAGGGCACGCTGGCGAGCCGCTTGGTCATGAGCCGATAGCCGTCGGCTCTGGCTTGCTGGTCGGGCACCTGGGCGGCGAAGCCGAAGGTGTTGCGGTTGCCGCTGCGACCGTCGAGGGCGTGGAAGCTGTACTCCGTAACCATCACCGGCTGGCCGCCGCTTTCGTTGTGGAGTCCGAAGAAGAGGTCGCGGTCGAGCCGGGCGTCGCCGACGTAGTAGTTGATGCTGACCGCGTCCGTCAGGCCCTTCTGAGCCCTGACCACCTCCGCCGGCCCGTAGCCCTTGTACCGGACGCCGAGCACAAGATGGTTCGGGGCGTACTGGCGGACGAGCTGCGTCGTCAGCTCAAAGTAGTCGCGGGCGACCTTCTCGATGAACGCGCTCGACAGCTTGCCGTACCCGACCGGCGGGTGCGGCAGGGTGGTCCAGGCGTCGAGTTCGTCGAAGCTGTCGATCGACGTTTGCCAGTCGGTGTTGAAGCTCTCCAGATCTGGCCAGAGCTGGCGAATCGTGTCGATGACGGCCTGACGGTTTAGATCGTCGATCGCGAGGTGGTCGAAGTAGTAAGCCGGACCGACCCGCTTGTCGGTCCACGTCAACTCGTTATCCGTGAAGAAGCCGACGAGCGTCCGGCTGTCCCGCAGCGGCACGACCTGCTCGCGGACGGCGGCTTCGATGACGTCGGCGAAGCTTTTGTCGTACAGCCGGGCCATCCCGCCGTTCGTCGCCCAGAGCCAGAGATTCAGGTCGCGGGTGATCGGCGTGTCGGGGTTGATCGTCTCGTCATGGAAGGCGAGGTGGCACCAGGCACCGAAGCCCTTGAACCCGGCGTTGAGGACGCGTTGGCGGGTCCGGGTCGCCCAGGAGACGGTGTCGCCTTCGGTCAGCGAGCCGGTGACCTGGCCGTTCCAGTCGCGGCTGATGTAGTGCGGGCCGAGGGTGCGTCGGCCTTGCTGGTAGGGGACGACGGTGGTGACGGTGTTGAGGAATTCCTTCTCGTTATCGGGAGAGAGGAACCACCAGACGCCGTCTTGGTCTTCGGCGAGTCGCCAGAAGCCGGCGGTGCCGCGGAGGGTGCGGAAATCGTCCGCCTCATCGGCAGCGGCGGGTGCGGCGAAGCCGAGCAGGCCTAAGCCGGCGGCGGTGATGGAGGCAACGAGAGCACGTGGCAGAAGCGTCATCGGGTTCGGTTCGTCGTCACAGGGTTCAACGGCGAGGGCTTCCGTGCCGTCGCGACCTGTTCTTTATCGGACCATCTACCGGCTGCTAGTCAGTGTGCGACCGGAAGGTTCGCCACGCAAGTTGTCATAGCTAGCTGAGCCAGGACGTGGCGGATCCGGGGCGGCCTTGACCGGGTGGTGCAGCCGCCTAGCCTGTGCCGTCCTGTCGGGTCGGGGCGTGCGTCGTAAGTCACGACCCGCCTTGAGCTATGCCGGACCATGATGGCCACCTGCTAAGTCCATTCCCCGCCACGCCCCCGGTTGCAAGCCGGCGTGTTTGACGTGGCTGCTGTTCGTTCCCCTGCACATCTTGTTCACACGGCCGGTTGCCCTGCGACTTGCCACCTGTGAGACCCGACGAACCGAGGCTTCGGCTTCTTTCGTCCCTTACCGACTTCGCCACGTCGACGTCTCGCGTCGCGTGTAACTCCCTGACCAACAAACCTCCCCTCCTCCCATGCCACGCGACAACACCGTCCTCCGCAACATCGGCATCGCCGCTCACATCGACGCCGGCAAGACCACCTGTTCCGAGCGAATCCTCTACTACACCGGCCAAGTCCACAAAATGGGCGAGGTCCACGACGGCACGACCGTCACCGACTTCGACGAAGAAGAACGCCAACGCGGCATCACCATCTACTCCGCCGCCATCAGCGCCCCGTGGCTCTACGAGCACGACGCCCACTGGCTCTACGGCGACGACACCGACGCCAAGACCAGCGAGCAGGAGGACAACAAGGAGGGCATCACTCGCAAGGGTGTGATGCACCAGATCAACGTCATCGACACACCCGGCCACGTCGACTTCACCGCCGAGGTCGAGCGGTCGCTGCGCGTGCTCGACGGCGCCATCGCGGTGTTCGACGGCAAGGAAGGCGTCGAGGCGCAGTCCGAGACGGTGTGGCGTCAGGCGACGAAGTACCGCGTGCCGCGCATCTGTTTCATCAACAAGATGGACAAGATGGGTGCCGACTTCGTCTTCAGCTTCAATTCGATCCGAGAGCGTCTGGGCGCCCCGGCGGTCGCGGTGCAGTACCCGATCGGCCAAGGCAACGACTTCCGCGGCTCCATCGACCTCGTCCGCGGCGTCGAGTACACCTACGAGGGCGAAGACCAGGGCACAACCGTGGTCGAGAAGCCGATCAGCGAAGAGAACAAGGCCGTCTACGAAGAGTGGCGTGAGAAGCTCATCGAGGCCTGTGCCGACGTCGATGACACCATCGCCGAGAAGTTCCTCGAAGGCGAAGAGGTCTCGATGGAGGAGATCAAGAAGGCCCTTCGCAAGGGCACCATCGAGTTCAAGCTCCACCCGGTTTTCTGTGGCTCGGCCCTGAAGTACGTCGGCGTGCAGAAGCTCATCGACGGCGTCATCGAGTACCTGCCGAGCCCGCTCGACCTCCCGCCCATCAAGGCCATCGACGCCAAGGACCAGGAAACGGTCATCGAGCGTCATTGTGACCCTGACGAGCCGTTCTGTGGTCTGGCCTTCAAGATCGTCGCCGACAAGTTCGGCGAGCTGACGTTCGTCCGCGTCTACTCCGGCACGGTCGCCAAGGGCACCCGCATCCTCAACGTCAACCGTGAGAAGAAGGAGAACCTCAGCCGCATCTTCCAGATGCAGGCCGATGACCGCATCGCCCTCGACCAGGGCGAAGCCGGCGACATCATCGCCTGCGTGGGCCTCAAGGAAGTTCTGACCGGTGACACCATCACCGACGTCGACAACCCCGTTCTCCTCGAGCGGCCCACGTTCCCGGAGCCGGTCATCAGCATGTCGATCGAGCCCAAGAGCGCCGCCGACAAGCAGAAGCTCGGCGACGCCCTCGTGCAGATGCGTCGCGTCGACCCGACCTTCTTCGCCAACTACGACGAAGAGACCGGCGAGACCATCATCGCCGGCATGGGTGAGCTCCACCTCGAGATCATCCGCAACCGCCTGACCCGTGAGCAGAAGGTCGACGTCATCGTCGGCAAGCCCAAGGTCGCTTACAAGGAGACCATCACCGGCACCGCAGAAGCCCGAGGCCTGTTCAAGAAGCAGACCGGCGGTAGCGGCATGTTCGGCGACGCGACCATCACGGTCGAGCCCTTCACCCAGGAGGACTACGACGCGTACGTCGAAGCGAACACGACCGCCAAGTTCAAGTTCGTCGACGGCATGGCCTTCGAGAACAAGGTCGTCGGTGGTTCGATTCCGCGTGAGTTCATCCCGTCCGTCGAGAAGGGCTGCCGCGACGCCATGAAGACCGGCGTCCTGGCGAACTTCCCGATGCTCAACGTGAAGGTCACGCTCATCGACGGAAGCAGCCACGCGGTCGACTCCAAGCCCCCGGCCTACGAGCAGGCGGGCAGCCTTGCCTTCCGCGACGCCACCAACAAGGCGGGCCTCGTCCTGCTCGAGCCGATCATGAAGGTCACGATCACGACCCCCGAAGAGTTCTTCGGCAACGTCACCGGCGACCTCAACAAGCGTCGCGGCATGATCCTCGACCAACGCACGTCGGGCAACAGCCGCATCATCGAGGCCGAAGTCCCGCTCGCTGAGATGTTCGGCTACACGACCGAACTCCGCTCGATGTCGCAAGGCCGAGCCCAGAGTGCGATGGAGCCGCTGAAGTACGCCCCGGTCCCGAGCAACGTCCAGAAGGCCGTCCTCGAAGAGGTCGGCTAAGCACCCACGTCAACGCTACCCCTCAACGCCCCGGCACATTGTGCCGGGGCCCTTTGTTGCGCGTTGGCGGCCGCCGGGGCTGGCGGCGAAAAGTGCATCGCCGCATCCGCGCTCCGCGTGGAGCGCGCAGAACCCCTCGCCGACGTCGATTGGCCACGGCTGTGGGGGTTGGACGCGGGAAGGCGCTCCACGTGGAGCGCCGGTGGGCTCGCCACCGGGTCCGGCGGGGTTCAGATTTTGGTCGTTTAGATCCAGTTTCCGCGCTTCGTTAATCGCCTTACAAGCACCGCCAGTGTCATGTTGATTCAACATTTATACGTTTCTATTGAACCCGCGTCGGCAGCCGGCACAATGACCGCGTGTCCCTCCTCTGGCCCGCCCTCGCCACTGCGGCGACACTCGTCCTGCTCGCCCTCGCGTTCCGAGGCCGCCGCGTCGGCGGCGAACCGCGGTGCCGCAAGTGCCATTTCGACCTCCGCGGCAATCCCGACGCCGACCGCTGCAACGAATGCGGCCGCGACCTCAAGCAAGCCAATGCCGTCGTCCACGGCTCCCGCGTGCGTCGGACGGGCCTCTTGGCATGGTCCGGCATGCTGCTGTTCCTGTCGCTCGCCTGGCTGGGAACGGTGGCCTTCGTCAACCTTGATACCGATACCTGGCAGCGGAACAAACCCGTCTGGTGGCTCGCGAGTGAGCTCAAGAGCGACAACCGCGAGGTCCGCGAGGCCTCGCTCGACGAACTCGTCCGCCGCCTGACCACCACCGTTGACGGTGCCGTCCCACCCGACGCCGACGCAGCGGCGCCGATCATCGACGTTCTGATCGATGCCGCGTTCGATCGCGAGGGCTACTTCCCGATGCAGGGTGCCCAGCAGCTTCACGACGCTCTTGTTCGCGGCCAAATCGACCGTGACACGCTCCGCGGGCTCATCGATCCGATCCTCGACTGGCAGGCTGATGAATCGCTCGCATGGGAGACGGTCCTCGGCGACATGGTGCTTGCCGGCTGGACCGACGGCGTCACGAGCGAAGAGCAGATGCAACAGTTCGTCCAGCAGTCGGCAACGCTCGAGTTCCGCCTTCGACCGGTCGTCACTCTTGGCGATCGGGTGCCGTTCAAAATGAGTTACCACATACCCCGAGGTCCGACATCAAGGTGGGATCGCCAGCCGGGCGAAGGACTCTGGTTCCGCTATGGCCCGATTCAGGTGTCTTCGGGAGGAACCGAGCTGTACCAGTACCAGCGTTGGGACCAATCTACTCCCTCTGAGTTCGTAGGAGGTGGGTCGTTGTCGTCGACGCTTCGAACAGGAAGCGCTCTTTCGCTGTTGAACAAGCCCGCCGACTATCCGCTTGCTGCCACCTTCAATCTATCCGTTCTCGATGGTGAAGAGGGTCAAGTCGTCGCCAATGTCGCCGGTGAAGTCGAGCAGACGGTCCGGGTGCTTCCCGCCGATCAACTGTCGGCTGTAGCCATAGTGGATCCGAGTTACGCGTCTGCGATGAAGGAGGCCGTGCGACTTCCCGGGGAATACTTGCCCGGCGATGTGCGGTCGGGTTCGGTTCAAGTGAGTACGGACGATTGGTCCCTTGCCTACTTAAGATTCGATTTGCAAGACCTTCCGATACCAGTCGCCGCCAGAGTCGTTGTTGAAGATCCGGCCACTCAAACAGTCTGGCATGGCGGGAGAATCACGGCTGCATCCGGAGAACCATTGAGAGGCTGGCACATCGAGATCTACAAGGGCAACAGAATTTATAATTACGAGCAAAGATACGAGGAGAATCCTCCGTTTGACACGGATGGTCCTGTCACCATCACCTTGCATCCCAGCTCAGATGTTGCCGCGAGTACGGTGGACCTTCTTGAGTATTGGGGAGAGCCCATCGTCTTCGAGAACGTCCCCGTCCACCGCCCCGATCCCCCCGCGACGCAGCCGGGGTCGTGAGGACACACGTGCCACCGGGACGCTCGTGGTTCTACTGCAAGTTGCACGGGGAAACCCGGAGCACCGCAATGATGCATTGACACCGAACCCAGTTCATGGAGCGGCGGAGCTTGCTCCGCGTTTCGTGACTCATTGCAGTCGCAACCGCGGAGCAAGCTCCGCCGCTCCGGGGGTGCCGTGCAACGGTCCCGAGACGTGCGACCGTCCTGAAAAGGGAGCGGGAGCCGCTTGTGAGAATCTCCAATCCGTCACCTCTTGCTTCTATCGAAATGACGGAGGGGTGGAGGAGCAATCTGTCCGTGCACGACAACCGAGATCTGGTTGCGGCATCGTCGCTCGTCTGCCAATGATCTCGTGGCACGATCTTCAGATCGTGTGTTCCGCGATGCCCGGCCAGACACGATCTGAAGATCGTGCCACGAGCAAGCATAACGCATATTACTCTAGTTCCGCGTCTGGAACGAAGCGTTGTCGAAGCTCACGACCGGCGTGTCGCTGGGCGTGAATTGGAAGCGGATGCCTTGCTCGTCGTCGATGTTGTCGAGGTAGAAGCCGACCCGAAGCGTCGCTCGGTTGAAGAAACGCGTCACCGTCACCTGGCTGTTGCGAAGCCGGCCTTCGTCGATGTCGACCTGGCTGGCGCCGTCGAGGCGGTATTTGTCGCTCAGGCGGTAGCGGGCTCGGCCGCCGAGGATGGTGGCGTCGGCGGGTCGCAGGTAAAGCGCGTTCAACCCCACCTGCACCCGGTCGCCGCGGTCGAACTCGACCTCGCCGGCGGTGCTGAGAATCTCGTCGGCGTCGAGGCCGTAGGTGACACGACCCTCGGCCGTCGTGGCGCTGCTGAGTCGCATCCTGCCGCGAAGGTCGGCCACGTCCAGCGGCAGCGACGCCTCGGGTCGACCCTCAAAAAAGACGCCGCGGAACGGGCCGTCCAGGCCGTCGAAGTCGGGCGCGTCGGCGAACCTCAGCGCGGCCCGTTGCTCCACACCCGCCGCCGCATCGAAGAGCGTCGCCGTCGCCTCGATCTCCAGCCAGTCGACCGATCGCTTGTTCCCTGGCGGGCCGCGGTACGTCTGGAACCGTTGCCTCACGCCCGTATGCAGCACGCCGAGCTGGCCGTAGCCGTCGACGAGTTGATCGAATTGATACAGCTCCGTCGGATCGGGTCCGCGGGCAAGCGAGCCGAAGGCGTGGACGTGCGGCTCGACGAGGTGCCGGATGCGGTCGATGCCGAGGATGCGGCTGAAGACGCTGTCATCGACGCGAGCGATCGTGGTGGCGGCATAAACGCCGAAGCCGCCGAGGGCTCGCGCTTCCGATCCGCCGGTGGGCGATTCGCTGTAGGCGGTGAAGCGGCCGACGACGTAAGGCCGAATCCGCAACGCCCCGATTTGCACCGGCAAGGCGGCGACTTGACGAAGGTCGGCCCGGCCGATGACTTGCTCGCTCGTGCCGGTGTAGGCGTAGGTCGGGATGCCGGTGAAGCCCAGGTCGCCTTCGCGAAGGCCGAAGTCGGCTTGCGGGTCGAAGCTGAAGTTGTCGAAGCTGAACAGGCCGAGGCTGGCTTCGCTGGTGATCGTCGCCCAGCCGAGTCGGTCGCCGTAGGAGCCGGCGGTCAGCTCGGGCAATCGGTTGACGGCGGCCGGCTCGGGGAACTGTTCGGCCGTCGTCGGGAACGACAGCAGCCCGACGTCCAGCTTGGCCGCGGCTAAGGCGTTGCCGGACCGGTTGACGACAGTGACCGAGAAGTCTTGCGGCTCGCCGAGGTTGAAGCGGCGGCGGTCCCATTCTTCGAGGTAGGTCTCGTCGCTGACGAGGCCGAAGCGGGCGAAGAGGGCATAGTCATCGCCGCCGTAAGCCGCATCGTTGAGGAGGAACTGCTCGTGCTCGAACGTGACGCGTCCGCGTAGGCCTCCCTGGTCGACGTCGAAGCGTCGGCCGGGCAGGTCGTCGATACCGAAGTCGTCGATGCCTTCGAGTTGCAATCGGCCGGCGAATCCGGTGCTGCGGCCGTCGTCGACGTTGAGGAAGCGACGGCCGGCGTAGCCGAGGTCGATGCCGCCGAGCAGGCCGCGTTCGGTGAAGTAGTCGAGGCTGTAGGTCGCGTCGAAGCCGGGCCGCGGTTCGATGCCGAACGTTTCGAGCAGGCCCCACTCGGTGCGGAGGAACTGGCCCTTGTTGCGCGTGTTGCCGATGCCGATGGAGCGGAGCGGCACCTGGTAGTCGACGGTGCCGGCGCGGATGACTGGGAAGTAGAAGACCGGCACGCCGAAGGCACGGGCGGTGACGTTGTCGGCACCGAAGCTTCGGTCGATGACGCGGGTGTCGTCGTTGTCGCGGACGAAGACGCGCGACGCGTTGAGCGACAGCATCGGCGTTTTGAAGCGGCTCGTGCTGACTTCGGCCCCGCGGGCTTCGTAGTCGCCGTCGGCGAGGCGTCGCAGGGTGCGGGCGCGGACGGTCAGCGGCTGTCGGTCGAAGCCGCCGGCGGTGGCGTGGAGGACGGCGTCGGTGAGGATGGCCCGGTCGGTCGAGAGGTCGTAGAACGCGCGATCGGCGCGAAGTCGCTGGTCTTCGCGAGCGATGCCGCCGCGTGGGTCGGGCTCGGTGTAGACAACGCTCACGCCGCCTTCGAGGTAGACGCCGGTGGCACTGCGGGCGAGTTGCTCGGGTGCGAGGGCGGCGAGGTCGTCGAGTCGTTCGGCGGCGATGAAGACGACGCCGCGGTCGGCCCGGAGTTCGATGAGGCCGCCGTCGTCGTCGCCCCGGATGAGGAACAGGCCGCCGGTGATGGTGGCGGCGAGGGAGCCGTCGTCAGTCGGCACGGTGGCGAGCGAGCCGGCTTGCAGGGCGGCGAGGGGCAGGGGCGGCAGGAGGCCGGAGTCGCCGTCGGCTTCCGCTTCGTCGAGGTCGTCCGACTGCGTCGCGGGATCGAGGGCGACGGGCGTGGCGTCTTGTCGATTCGCCAGCCGCTGGCGGGCTTCGATGTAGGCGGGTTCGGCTTCGTCGAAGTCGGGCGAGCGTTCGTCGGCGAGCAGCGTCGGCGGCTCGGCGGCGATGGCGTTGAACGGCAGGAACGAGCCGCGGCGTTCGCCGTTGGGCCCGGTCGAGACGACGTCGCCCAGGAGAACGCCGTCGAGTCGCCGCCGACCTTCGCCGCCCGGCAGGACGCGGGACCAGAGGACGGCCTGCGTGGCGGTCAGGGTGGTCGGGCCGATCTGGATCGTCAGCGGGCCATCGAGCAGATAGACGCTTGCGCCGTCGATGGTCTTGACGCGGGCCCGTTGCGTGTCGATGTGGACCGGCAGGGTCGGGCGGTTGAAGTCTGCAGCCGCGATGGCTGGCAGGACCGGCTCGGCCGCCTCGTCGGGTTCGGTCTGTCCGACACATCGTCCCGCCAGCGTCAGCAGGCAGATGAGGAGGAGAAGCGGACGCATGGACGAGTCGGCCGAAGCCGCGGGTGAGGCGAAGGTGGGGCGTGATTGTCGATCAATGAGGCGGCGGTGCAACTTTGCGGAGGCGGCGGTGCAACTTAGCGGCGTCTGGCGAGTAGGCCGGACAATCGGCAAGGGCGGTTGTGGCCGCCGCGGGCTTCAGCCGATTTCGTGTGATTCGCTTGCACCCACTGGCCTGGCCATTCCGTATCCTGTCCGCAGCGTCGCTTCCGACGAGACTTCTCATGACCATTGCTTCCCCAGACTTGTGTCGTTCCACCCGCCGGGTTCTGCTCGCCGCCGTTGCCGCGGTGGCGATGACCATGCCGGCTTCTTCGCTCCTGGCCGACAGCCCGACGACGCGGCCGACGACGCAGCCGAGCGAGGCAGAAGAGCCGAGCGAGGAGAAGGAAAAGGACGACGGTGCCGCCGGTCGTCTCAGCGGCATCCTGGAGAAGATGCGTGGCAACGCCGAGAAGGCTCCGGAAGAGGCCGACGAAGCTGAAGTCGCCGAGGAGTCGGGCGAGCGGGTATCGCCGGCGGATCTGATTCGGCAGATGAAGGAGGACCAGGAGGCCCAAGAGGCCCGGCCGCTGGTGCCGCTGATCGATTTGAGCCTGCCGCTGACGGAGAAGCCGGTGGGCTTTAGCTTCTTCGGGAGCCAGGGCTTGGACCTGCGGACGGTGCTCAAGCAGCTCGATCAAGCCGCCGAAGACGGGGACGTCGAGGCCGTGCTGCTGACGTTTTACAACGGCGGCATGATGAACTTTGCCCAGGCGCAGGAGATTCGCAGCAAGCTCGACGAACTCCGCCAGGCCGGCAAGCGGACGTTCGTCTACGCGGATACGTACGACACGGTCAGCTTCCTCGTGGCCAGTGCGGCGACGGACGTGGTTTTGATGGACGGCGGCGAGTTGTTCATGCCGGGCGTGGCGATCGAGCCGATGTTCTACCGCGGGACGCTCGACAAGCTGGGCGTCACGCCCGACTACGTGCAGGTTGGCGAGTACAAGGGTGCCGAAGAACCGTACACGCGAACCGAGCCGTCGCCGGAGCTGACGGCGGAGATGGAGAAGCTCGTCGGCAGTCTGTTCGATCAGATCGTCAAGGACATTTCGGGCAGCCGGAGCCTCGCCAAGAGCGAAGTCGAAGCCGCCATCAACCGGGCCATGACGCCCGCCGATCAGGCGAAGCAGACTGGGCTCGTCGACCACCTCGCCGATGCCGACGCACTGAGTGATCTCATTGCCGCCGAGTTGGGCGACAGCGAGGTCAAGCCGCGGATCGACGCTTCGTACGGCAAGCAGGAAGGGCCGGAGTTCGACCCGGATAATCCGTTCGCGATCCTTCAGCTGCTCAAGCCGGAGAAGGTCGATGCGGACAAGCCGAGCGTTGCCCTCGTGTATGCCGAAGGTGCGATTGTCAACGGCACCAGCGGCGGCGGCGGTGGGATCCTCGGTGGCGGGGCGAGCGTCAACACGGAGTACATCCGCCGGGCGATGCGGCTGGCGGAGCGGGACGACGAGATCGAGGCGATCGTGCTTCGCATCGACTCGCCGGGCGGCAGTGCGTTGGCGAGTGAGGCGATGTATCAGGCGATTGAACGCGTTGCCGAGAAGAAGCCGGTCATCGTGAGCATCGGCGGCATCGCGGCCAGCGGCGGGTACTACCTGGCGGTCGCGGGTGACGAGATCTACGCCGACCCGTCGGCCATCATCGGCTCGATCGGCGTTGTCGGCGGCAAGCTCGTCCTCGACGGCCTCTACGACAAAGTCGGCATCTCCACGACCATGTTCTCCGAAGGCCGAAATGCCGGCCTGTTCAGCCAAACGCAGCCGTGGGATGAGCGGCAGCGCCGGCTCGTTCGCAACTGGATGAAGAGCACCTACGACCAGTTCACCGAACGCGTCGAAGAAGGACGCAACGGCAAGATCACGGACGTCGACGAAGTCGCCCGCGGCCGAATCTTCCTGGCGGCGCAAGGTCTGGAGCTCGGCATGGTCGACAAGCTCGGCGGCCTTGACGACGCCCTGGCCCGTGCCGCGGAGAAGGCGGAGCTCGGCGAGGACTTCGACGTCGTCGTGCTGCCCGGCGGTCAGCCCAACCCCTTTGCCGGCGGCGGCGGGTTCCCGCTGGGTCAGGTGAAACAGGAACTGATGGTCAATCCGCTGGCGGAGGCGCTTCGCGTCCTGCCGCCCAGTGCCCGCGAGTCGATCGAGCGGCTGATCATTACCAGCGAGCTGCTCCACGACCGGCCCGTCATTCTCATGACGCCGTTCACCGTGCGGGTGCATTAGGCTTAATCGTCAGGACCGTTACGATGGCGGCAAGCTGCTCAACAGCAGCTTGCCGCCCTGCATTTGCCGTTGACACTTTTGTGGATTACGGTTCCCCACCCGCTCCTTCGCACCTGCTGAGGCGGCAGGCGAGGCGGGTTCTGGGACGGCTCGACACGTGCAAACTTCCACCTCGGATCAAGACACAGCAGGCGACGGTGTGACACGCGTCGCACAACGACTCAAGTCCGTACGGGCCAAACACCGCCGAGGCCGACACGACGAGGCGCACGAAGCCGACCCCGCCGAAGACCAACGGCGTCGCGGCGTGAGAAAACAATTGCTGGCCGATGCCCGAGTTCCCGCCGCACAGGCGACCCTCATCGACCGCGCAGCCGATCTGGACAACCTGGTCGAAACGCTCCGCCGACCCGCCGATAACCTGCCGGCGAGCTTCGCGTACGACACCGAGTTCATCGGTGAGTCGAGCTACCACCCCAAGCTCTGCCTGCTCCAGGTCGCCAATCGCGATGCGATCTGGCTGGTCGATCCGCTGGAAATCGACGTCATGCCGCTCCTCGAGCTCGTCGCCGATCCCGATGTGGAGACAGTTGTCCATGCCGGCGAGCAGGATCTCGAGCCCGTCGCCCGCCTCGTCGGCCACAAGCCGCAGAACGTCATCGACACGCAAATCGCCGCCGGCTTCTGCGGGCTGCCGTATCCGGCGAGCCTGAGCAAGCTCGTCGAGTACGTCTCGACGCAGGTGCTCGAGGTCGACAGCTCCCATGGCCTCAAGCTCGGCAAGGGCTACACCTTCACGCAGTGGGACGAGCGGCCGCTGAGTTCGAAGCAGCTCTCCTACGCCGCCGACGACGTCCGTTTCCTGCCGCTGATTCTCGACTGGATCCGACACTGCCTCGCCGACGATCCGCAGCGGCTGGCGTGGGTGCAGGACGAGTGCGACGCCCGGTGTACCAAGGCCGCCTATCAGCAGGACGGCCCATGGGAACGCGTCAAGGGCTACGGCGGCCTCGACCACCGGGCCAAGCCGATCCTGCGGGCGTTGGCCGTCTGGCGAGACGAAGCCGCCGAACAAGGCGATCTGCCGCCGCGGGCGCTGGTGCGTGACGAAGTGCTCGTCGGCATGAGCAAGCACCCGCCCAAGTCCGCCGACCGGCTTCGCGAGGTTCGGCACATGCCCAAGCCCGTCGCCCAGCAGTTCGCCGACGCCCTCATGGCCGCCGTAGTCGCGGGCAAGGAGTCGCCCGACGAGCCGACGCGGACGCCCTCGTTCGATCTCGACCTTGCCGACAAGTTCGCCGCCGACAGTGCCCTGGCCCGCCTGCAAGGCCTCGCTTACGCCCGGCGGATCGACCCGAACCTCGTCTGCAACCGCCGAGACGTCGAGACGCTCCTACGCGACCACCGCTCGGGCCAATCGACGAGCGACCACCCGCTCCTGACCGGTTGGCGCGGCGACGCGGTGGGTCGCGAGTGGGTGGAGCAGTTGGAGCTCTGATCCGCGGAAACGTGTAGCTCTGCGAGTTCAGGTGTTTCTCACCCGGAGCGGTGTCGCTTGAGACATTTGTTTGTGGGACTTGGTGAAGTCGTTGGAGTTGACGCGAGAAGCTTGAACTGTCCGAGGTGCCCAACGCGTCGCAAGCGACGCCGCTCCGGGCCGGAGCAAGGAGGGGAATCGAATCACGAGCGTGTTCTGTATCGGGTCGACGAGACGGTTCTGAAACGATCTCGACCTGGCGCTCGTAACGTCTCGCAGCATGACTCTCGCCGCCGAGCCTGAACGAACCGACGTCCGCGACAGCGTTGCCCTGCTCGAGCCGGGCGACACCTTCCCGCGACGCCACATCGGGCCCGACGGGCCTGAGCATCGGCACATGCTCGACCTGCTCGGCGTCGACTCGATCGACGAGCTCATGCGTGAAGCGGTGCCCGAGTCGATCCGCCTCGACCGTGACCTCGACCTGCCGATGACGGGTCTGACCGAGTCGGAAGCGATCGCCCGGCTCAAGGAGATCGCAGGTAAGAACACGGTCCGCCGCAGCCTCATCGGCCAGGGCTACGCCGGCACCATCACGCCGCCCGTCATCCTGCGGAACGTCCTGGAGAATCCGGGTTGGTACACCGCCTACACGCCTTACCAGGCGGAGATCTCGCAAGGCCGACTCGAGGCGTTGCTGGTCTTCCAACAGATGGTGAGCGACCTGACGGGCCTGCCGCTGGCGAATAGTTCGTTGCTGGACGAAGCCACCGCGGCAGCCGAGGCGATGGCGATGGCCAAGAGCCTCAAGGGAAAACAGACCAACACGTTCGTCGCCGCTCCGGACTGCCACCCGCAGACCCTCGGCGTCGTCGCGACCCGCGCCCGGTCGATGGGGATCGACCTCGTGATTGATGACCCCGACAAGGCGGACCTGTCCGACTGCTTCGGCGTCCTCGTGCAATACCCGGCGACCGACGGCCGAATACGGGACTACAGCGGCGTCGCGGAGAAGGTTCACGACGCGGGCGGGCTCGTCATTGCGGCGACGGATCTGCTCGCCGGTGCCGTGCTGAAGCCGGCCGGTGAGTGGGGGGCGGACGTCGCGGTCGGCAACGCTCAGCGGTTCGGCGTGCCGCTGGGCTTTGGCGGGCCGCACGCGGCCTTCATGTCGTGCCGCGAGGAGTTCGCACGCCGCATGCCCGGCCGACTCGTCGGCGTCTCCAAGGACGCCCACGGCGACACCGCGTATCGCCTGACGCTCCAGACGCGCGAGCAACACATCCGCCGCGAAAAGGCGACGAGCAACATCTGCACCGCGCAGGTCCTGCTGGCCGTCATCAGCGCGATGTACGCGGTCTACCACGGCCCCGAGGGCATCAAGCGGATCGCCCAGCGTGTCCAGCTGCTGACGAACGCCCTTGCCGCCGGCATGAACCGATTGGGGCACTACGTCTCGTCCGGGCCGTACTTCGACACGATCACCGTCGAGCCGCAGGGCTTGCCACCCGAGGCGGTGCTCAATGCCGCGTCGGCTGAAGGCTTCAACCTGCGCAGGTTCGAGGACGGCGGGGTGGGGCGCATCGGCATCACGATCGACGAGCGAAGCGATGTGGACGAGGTCCGCCGGCTCATCGAGTGCTTCGCCGGTGGCAGCACGTTCCGCCTGAACGTCGCGGAGCTGGCGGAGGAAAACCTTCAAGGTTCGCCGCTGGGCGACTTGCAACGCGAGAGCGAGTTCCTCACGCACCCGACCTTCAACACGCATCACAGCGAGCTGAATCTGACGCGTTACCTCTGGCAGCTCCAGGGCAAGGACCTCTCCCTCGTCCACGGCATGATCGCCCTCGGGTCGTGCACGATGAAGCTCAACGCCACGAGTGAAATGATCCCGATCTCCTGGCCCGAGTTTGCGGACATTCACCCGTACGCGCCGGCCGATCAGTGGCGCGGCTACAGCGAGATGTTCGCCGACCTGCGCGAGTGGCTCGGCGAAGCGACGGGGTTGCCGGCCGTCAGCCTGCAGCCCAACGCCGGCAGTCAGGGCGAGTACGCGGGCCTCCTGGCGATCCGTCGCTACCACCAGTCGCGGGGCGACGACGGTCGCAACATCTGCCTCATCCCCGACAGCGCCCACGGCACGAACCCGGCCTCGGCGGTGATTGCCGGGATGAAGGTCGTCGTCGTCAAGACGCGGGCCAACGGCGACGTCGACCTCGACGACCTCGTCAAGAAGGCAGACGCGAACGAGGGCAAGGTCGCGGCGCTGATGGTGACGTACCCGAGCACGCACGGCGTCTTCGAGACGCATATCCGCGACGTCTGCGACGCCGTCCACAATCGCGGCGGGCAGGTCTACATGGACGGGGCGAACATGAATGCTCAGGTCGGCTTGTGTCGGCCCGGCGACTTCGGGGCGGACGTGGTCCACCTCAATCTGCACAAGACGTTCTGCATTCCCCACGGCGGAGGCGGGCCGGGCATGGGGCCGATCTGTGCCCACGAACACCTTCGCGAGTTCCTGCCGGGCGACCCGACGCAAGCAGATGGCAACGCGGTGAGCGCGGCACCGTTCGGCAGTTCGTCGATCCTGCCGATCAGCTGGATGTACCTGGCCATGATGGGTCCGGCCGGTTTGCGGCGAGCGAGCGAGATGGCGATCCTCAACGCCAACTACATGGCCAAGCGACTCGAAGGGCACTACGACGTGCTCTTCGTCGGCGAGAACGGCAGGGTCGCGCACGAGTTCGTCGTCGACTGCCGCCCCTTTGACAAGGCGGCGGGCGTGACGGTCGAAGACGTCGCCAAGCGGCTCATCGACTACGGCTTCCATGCCCCGACGATGTCTTGGCCGGTCAGTGGCACGCTGATGATCGAGCCGACGGAATCGGAGGATTTGGCGGAGCTGGACCGATTCTGCGACGCGATGATCGACATTCGTCACGAGATTCGCAAGATCGAGAAGGGCGACTGGCCTCGCGACGACAACCCGCTCCACCACGCCCCGCATACCGCCGGTGTCGCGACGGCCGACGATTGGTCGCGGCCCTACAGCCGGGAGACGGGCGTTTACCCGTCGCCCGCGACGCGTCGCAACAAGTTCTGGCCCAGCATCGGTCGGATCGACAACGTGTACGGCGACCGCAACATCCAGTGCTCGTGCCCGCCGATCGAAGCCTTCGCATGAGTTGAAACCGTGTTCTGGCGCGCCGGTTGCGGTGTGCTGGGCACTATGGCACTCAAGTTCAACAAAGGCGACAAGGTCAAGTGGTCCTGGGGCAACGGCGAAGCCGAAGGCAAGGTCACCGAAACCTTCAAGGAAAAGGTGACGCGAACCATCAAGGGCAACGAAGTGACTCGTGACGCCGACGACGACAATCCGGCGTACATGGTCGAACAGGAAGACGGCGATCGCGCCCTCAAGAGCGAAAGCGAACTGAGCAAAGCGTAAAAATCAACAGCTTTCTCTCATTTCCAAGCCCACAGACTTCGTCCGTGGGCCTCTTCTTAGCTTTCACAGCCGTAGTCCAAAGTCGAATAGTTCCCCTGGCTCCAGATCCTCCGGATCGAACCACCACTCGAAAAGCGACCGCTCGACGAGTTGATCGACCGACGAGCTTCCCGACGACTTCACGACGATCGCACTGATCGGCGTTCCGCTGGCATCGATGGCGATGCGGACGCGCATCGTCCGTCCGCGCACGCCGCTGACGTATGCACCGATGCCCGCCCGCAGCAGCCGGGGCTTGAAGTTGACGTCGCCGCCGCTGAGGGTCTCGCCTGATCGCACGTCGACCACGAGGTCCGGCCGATCCGACACCGCGGGCGAGGCGCGATCGTCCTGCGCCGGCGACGGCGGGGCGGGCGACGACGACGCCTCGGCCGCTTCGATTTGTTCCTGTGCCTGCTCCTCTGGCGTCGGCTCGGGTTCGCCGGTGGTGAACGTGCCGAGTTGTCCGGCAAGCGACTCGAACGACGTGTTGCCCGGCAGCGACACCTCGGGCATCGACAAGGCTTCGGCCACGTTCGGCTGCGCGGGTGAGGCCGGCTTCGCAGAGGGGGCGAGCACCGGCTGCGGCCGGCCTTCGAGCTTTGCCTGCACCGGCCGCGGCATAAGCTGCTCGAGGAACGCTGTCCCACTGCCGGGCGTGCCGAGTTGCTTCTCCTGGACTTGCGACGTCAGCGACACCGCCAGTCGTGCCTGCGACGAATCACGACCGAGATAAACGAACGCTCCGCCGACGATGCCCGCGTGCAACGCGACCGACAGGCCAAGGGCCCATCCGCCTGCAAGGCTCGCGGTTCGTCGACGCACGTCTGCACTGTATCGGCTGTGCTCTTGTGATCGGATGTCCTTCCGTACCGTCCATCGTGCGGATCAGCGAACGCTTCGACAGCATTCAAGGTGAGGGCAAGCTGACGGGCGTGCCGTCGGCGTTCATCCGGGCCAGCGGCTGCAACCTTCGGTGCGTCTGGTGTGACACGCCCTATGCGAGTTGGCATCCCGAAGGCGGCCAAGGGTCCGTCGACCAGATCGCTAATTGGGTCGCCGGCCTGAACCGTCAGCACGTCGTCTTCACCGGCGGCGAGCCCGTGATCCAGCCCGACGCCGACGAACTCTGTAATCGCCTCGCCGCCGACGGCCGGCACGTCACGCTCGAAACCGCCGGCACCATCTTCAAGCCGCTGGCGATCCACCTGCTCAGCCTCTCGCCCAAGCTCGCCAACTCCACGCCCGTCGGCCTCCCTCAAGCCGACGCCCACGAACGTCAACGCCTCGACTTCGACGCGATGAACGGGCTCATCGCCCACACCCGCTCCCGCGGCGGCGACGTGCAGGTCAAGTTTGTCGTCGCCCAGCCGGAAGACCTCGACGAAGTGCGGGCCGTTATCGACCAGCTCGACGCCATTGCCTTATCAGACGTGCTACTTATGCCCGAAGGCCGCGACGTCCAGACGCTCGACAAGCGGGCTCGCTGGCTCGCAGAGGCCTGCAAGGCCACTGGCTACCGCTTCTGCCAACGGCTGCACGTCCATCTCTACGGCGACACCCGCGGAACTTGAAGCAACCTGAACGGCGGTCGGTTATTCTAGAAGAATGCGATCCCGCCTCGGCCTCTGTCTGCTCACGCTCCTGTGCATCGCGCTCCCGGCCCAGGCGGACGAACCCGTCACGCCGCCGCCCATCGAACGCGAACTTCGCGGCGTCTGGGTCGCCACCGTCGCCAACATCGACTGGCCCAGCGAGCCGAACCTGCCCGTGGTCCAACAGCAAGCCCAAGCCCTGGCCATCCTCGACCTCGCCGCCGAGCTCAAGCTCAACACCGTCGTCTTCCAGGTCCGTCCCGCTGCCGACGCGCTGTACCCGAGCGATATCGAACCCTGGAGCTACTTCCTCACCGGCGAGCAGGGCAAAGCCCCCGAACCCTTCTACGACCCGCTCGCCTTCTGGATCCGCGAAGCACACGCCCGCGGCCTCGAGCTGCACGTCTGGCTCAATCCGTTCCGCGTCCACCCGTCCCCCGGCAGTTACGAGCTCTCGCCCGACAGCATCGCCAACACCGATCCCGAACTCGTCGTCGACTACGGCAACGAGACCAAGCGGCAGCTCTGGATGAATCCCGCCCTGGCCGACGCCCGCGAGCGGACGCTGGCCGTCTTCGCTGACCTCATCCGCCGATACGACATCGACGGCGTCCACATCGACGACTACTTCTACCCCTACCCGCTCGACGGCGTCGACTGGCCCACGCACGCCTACGACGCCTCCGTCGAAGAAGGCGGCGACCTCTCCCTCGGCGACTTCCGCCGCGCTGCCATCGATGATCTTGTCAAGGAGATCTACGACCAGACCAAAGAGCTCAAGCCTCACGTCAAGGTCGGCATCAGCCCGTTCGGCATCTGGCGTCCCGGTAACCCGCCGAGCATCCAGGGCTTCGACCAGTACGACCGCCTGTTCGCCGATGCACGCAAGTGGCTGCAGCAAGGTTGGCTCGACTACTGGACGCCGCAGCTCTATTGGCCCATCTCTCAAACGCCTCAAAGCTTCCCGCAACTGCTCGCGTGGTGGCATCAGCAGAACGACAAGGGCCGCACTCTCGCCCCCGGCCTCTACACCGGCCGCATCCAGTACCAGGACTGGCCCGTCGATGAAATCGTCGGCCAGGTCCTGACCACCCGTGCCATGAGCACCCTCACCGGCACGAGCACCGGACACGTCCACTTCTCGAGCCAGATCCTTACCCGCAACGTCAAAGGCATCGCCGAATCCATCCGCGACCGGCTCTACGACGACGTCGCCTTGCCGCCCGCGATGCCGTGGGTCGATGACACGCCGCCAGCCAAGCCGACGTTCACGATGAAGGTCGAAGGCCCGACCCGAGCCCAGCCGCCGACGACGCGACCGACGACGGACCTCGGCAACAAGTTCGAGCCTGTCGCCTTCGCTCCCACTCGCCAACCCGCCGCCGGCCTGCGTCTGACGCTCCGCACGCCCGACGACGTCCCGCCACGCCGCTGGGTCCTCCAGGTCCGCCGCGAGTCTGGCACTTGGACGACCACCCTCCACCCCGGCACCCGCCGCACGATCGTCGTCCCAGAGTACGCCACCGACCCCATCACCGACATCGCCGTCCGAACGTCGAGCCCGACAGGAATGCTCAGCGAGCCCACTATTCAATCCCTGCGCTCGACCGAGTCCGCCGCGGACTGAGATCGCGCGTCAGCATTCGCGAACCACGTCCACGCCGTCAAGCCCGTCGCTCCACCCCAAGCCTGCCTGACGCGGGCGACCGTGGTCGTACAGTCGGCCGCTTAGGGTCGAAGGTTTCAATCCACGCCCGCGTGAAGCGGGCGACAGCATCTGGATTCTCTGTCCAGTGTGGTTGTGGCGGTTTCAATTCTTGCCCGCATGAAGCGGGCGACGTCGGTCGGATCGGGCACGGCCGGGCGATCTGAAGGTTTCAATCCACGCCCGCGTGAAGCGGGCGACACCGGATGCATCTGGTGTTCGAGCTCTTTAACGAGTTCAATCCACGCCCGCGTGAAGCGGGCGACGTAGGCTTAATCTTCGACATGTCGAGCGGAGAGACGTTTCAATCCACGCCCGCGTGAAGCGGGCGACCCGAGCGACTCGCCACCGCCGAACCCGAGCCCCTTGTTTCCATCCACGCCCGCGTGAAGCGGGCGACGCTCGCGGAAACGCCGGCTCGTCAGGGGCATTGGGTTTCGATCCACGCCCGCGTGAAGCGGGCGACACTGGCCGTCCGTCGCTCGACGCCGCCATCGAAGTTTCAATCCACGCCCGCGTGAAGCGGGCGACACACGGCGGCTACAAAACGCGCAACAGCCGTGGGGTTTCAATCCACGCCCGCGTGAAGCGGGCGACGTCCTGGGAACGGTGGCCATGAGCATCGCCACGTTGTTTCAATCCACGCCCGCGTGAAGCGGGCGACCAGACACGACCACCCGACCGACGCAGACGGTGCCTGTTTCAATCCACGCCCGCGTGAAGCGGGCGACCTTGGCACCGATCGCCTTTGCCTGCATTGCAGCTGTTTCAATCCACGCCCGCGTGAAGCGGGCGACGACGCCCTCGGCGACGCCAGCCGCGGAGCCGTGCAGGTTTCAATTCACGCCCGCGTGAAGCGGGCGACGCCGTCTCGTTCCGGGTCCCCAAGACGGCCAAGGTGTTTCAATCCACGCCCGCGTGAAGCGGGCGACGCCCGCCCGCCCCGGCGAAGACCAGCACGAATGGGTTTCAATCCACGCCCGCGTGAAGCGGGCGACCAACACGAACCACAACGAAAGGACGCGAAGCAAAGTTTCAATCCACGCCCGCGTGAAGCGGGCGACGACGCGGTGTCCCGGTAGAGGGTCCGGCTTGGCGGGTTTCAATCCACGCCCGCGTGAAGCGGGCGACGAGGTAGATGTAGAGGACGACGAGGATTGGGATGTTTCAATCCACGCCCGCGTGAAGCGGGCGACGCCTCCGCTAAGAAGGTAGACAAGCCTGAGGCGGAGTTTCAATCCACGCCCGCGTGAAGCGGGCGACGGGTGAGCTGGCGAAGGTTCGGCTGACACCGTCGTGTTTCAATTCACGCCCGCGTGAAGCGGGCGACAGCTGGGATTGCTTCGAGCTGCTTGTCCTAGACGGTTTCAATCCACGCCCGCGTGAAGCGGGCGACAACGCCCTCAACGGCGTCGAGGACGACTGCGGAAGTTTCAATCCACGCCCGCGTGAAGCGGGCGACAACGGCCGCAGGACGCGTAAACCCGCCTCTCGTAAGTTTCAATCCACGCCCGCGTGAAGCGGGCGACGTTCGGGTGGAGGCGGGCTGGCGGTTCGACTGTCGTTTCAATCCACGCCCGCGTGAAGCGGGCGACTCGACCGGCGCGGATCGAGAGGATTATCAAAAAGTTTCAATCCACGCCCGCGTGAAGCGGGCGACAAGGTGCCCGGCGACTACGAGGTCGAAGTCACGTTGTTTCAATCCACGCCCGCGTGAAGCGGGCGACCTCCGCTCATTCCTTGAGATCATCTGCCACTGCGGTTTCAATCCACGCCCGCGTGAAGCGGGCGACATGGCGGCTTCCTCCGAGACGCTGGCGGTGCAATGTTTCAATCCACGCCCGCGTGAAGCGGGCGACTTTCAGCTCGCGCGATATCCGCTCGAGCTAGGGCTAGTTTCAATCCACGCCCGCGTGAAGCGGGCGACCGCGTACACGATCACAGCGTAGACCTTCCTACGGGTTTCAATCCACGCCCGCGTGAAGCGGGCGACGCTTACGCGCCGGGGGACGTAGACCGGGGACCTAGTTTCAATCCACGCCCGCGTGAAGCGGGCGACGATCTATAATCCAACAACTGTTGGTATCAGTGTCGGTTTCAATCCACGCCCGCGTGAAGCGGGCGACCGAAGCAATCCAGTGGGATGGCCCGTACGAAGTCGTTTCAATCCACGCCCGCGTGAAGCGGGCGACCTGCGTCGCCGGGTTCATGATCTTGTAGGTGCCATGTTTCAATCCACGCCCGCGTGAAGCGGGCGACCTCGACGCAGTCGTCGCGGACATGGATAACCGCCGGTTTCAATCCACGCCCGCGTGAAGCGGGCGACGGCGGCGATCGTCTTTCGGCGATGGGGCGGGTTGGGTTTCAATCCACGCCCGCGTGAAGCGGGCGACAACGACGTCACATTTACGTCACCAGAAGGTCGTTTCAATCCACGCCCGCGTGAAGCGGGCGACGCCGGCACCGTAAGCCGTTGGTGACGCGGTGCCAACAGCCAATCCGCCGCGAACCGCTCGCTAAGGGCGGCGAACGTGCTGTCTTCAGTTGTCAAAGAACCGACGCTGCCCGCGGATTCGCGGGCTGACGCGTCGTCACAGCGTACCACCCACCCGCCGCGAACCTCGCCGGTGTTGCTCGGGCGCTGCAGGTTCGCGGAACCCTCCGGCCACCCTCACGCCGCCCACGCCTAGCGCGGCCGGCTCCACGGGCCGAGTTCCCCGTGCTTGCCCTGCCAACGCCCAAAGTACGTCACCACACGCCCCCGCGCGTCCAGCGGCAGCTCCGTCCGCAACGGCGTCCGCGTGTAGCCACGCAACAGCGACGCCCGCTCGGGATCGTCCGTCGGCGTCACGTCGCCACGGTCACCAAAGTGGGCGAAGAGCAGCAGCCCGCTTGCCTCCCGCGGCAGGGCCGACGTGTCGGGCGTTCGCTCGTCCACGTACCGCAGCCGATGCCCGCCCGCCAATGGCTCGGCACACAGCAACGCCGGCACGCTCGTCGGCGGCCCGACCCGTGAGCCGCGCCCCGTCCCATCCTCGGGCGGCACGCGGAGTCCGAGGCCGGTCTTGATCCCCGGGTCGACATCCGGATCGTTCTTCACCCGCATCGCCAGCGGCCGGAAGATTGCTTCCGCCGCCTTTCGCACATCCCGCTTCACCACGGCATCAACCGACGTGCCCTGCGTCGAACGGGTCTTGCTCACGACGACGGCCAACCGCTGCCGGGCCTCGTCCGCGGCCGCGACGTCCTCGATAGACAATCCGAGCCGCCGCGAGTCCTCTTCGGCCGCTTCGACGAATTGCCCCATCTATTTGATCGCCTGCAAGTCTCTTCGCGGCAAGTAAGGCTTGAACGGCATGGCGGAATCTACTTTGTAGAGGGTGCAAAGGTGCTTAGAAAGCGGTACGTTGCGCCAATCATCGGCATAGAACGGACGCCGACTTCGGCAGATCGCGCCGCAGTACGCTCGTCCGACAACGTCGCTCGCCTGTCCCGCGACACGGCACAGGCGTCCGACGGTCAGAATTATCCGTCCGCAAAGCACGCTCTCCTGCTCTGTCCGGACCCTCTGGTGACGTAGCTACAGAGCGATGTTGTGCGTCAG